>NZ_JBLKRT010000037.1:0-30937 GCF_047607445.1 Arthrobacter sulfonylureivorans | reverse complement strand
TTCAGCGCCGCCTCCTGCACCTCCGGCCCAATCTCCTGCGTGTTCGTGCTCACTCGCACGTACCCCACCAGCCTGTCAAGAGGCCGCTGCGCCTTCACCCGTGCTCCTTTCAAGGTGTTGGGGGCACTTCCCATAACCAGCTACTGTGGAAAACCCCGTCCGTCGATTCCAACCCCCAGAAATCGTCGGACGGGGTTCTCTGTTCAAGGGCCCCGTTCAAGCCCTCTCCCCCCGACTGCCAAGTGGCCCCCATGCCTCCCGCCGCCGGAACCTTGTGTTAGACCAGTGCCTCCCGGTGCAGCTCGGCCAGCCGCGCCACGATCCGCTCGCGGGCCTGATCGAACCGGTCGCGCTCCAGCGGCCAGTGCGCGAGCCACAGGGCGAGGACTGCGGCCTCCTCCTGGTACTCGTGCCGCTTGCGGTGCAGCTTCGCCTTCTGCTCGTGCCAGTAGGGCTGCGGCTCGCGGTCGTCGTACTGCTCCAGCTGCTCGGTGGCGACGATGATCTCCCCGAGGAGCTGCAGCATGGCCTCAAAGTTTCCGATCCGGCGCCACGCTTCAAGCTGCAGGTGCCAGTCGTTGAGGTCACGGCCCCTGACGGTGCGGCGCCGGTAGCACTCCTCCATGTTGATGATTGCGATTAGCTCATCAACGTCCTCCGCCTCAGGCATGATTTGCCTCCTCCTTCTTGATGATCGCCAGCGCGGACGTGACGGCGGAGGCTTCAACCTCGTTGTCGTGCACGAACTGGCTGATCACGGTGAGCACGGTGTTGACCTGCGCCTGCGTGAGATTCTGGGCGCCCGGCGGCAGCAGCGCCACCAGCGGGGCGACGTCCGTGTTGTCCACGAGGTCGAGGCTGTGGGCGCAGGCGTTGATGATGGCGGTGGTGCTGCAGCGCAGTCCCTTGGAGAGCCCCTTGATGGATTCGGGGCTCGGGAAGGTGGACTGCGGTTTGGTCGCGAGCTGCTGGATGCGACCGGCCGTGGGCTGCCCCCCGCAGTCCTGGGCTAGTTGTTCGTAGGTCCGAGTCCCGCGGAGGTTGGTGATCAGCGTGCCGATGGATGCGGGCATGAGGTCAGGACTCCTAGTTCAAAGTGAGTGCATCGCACATCGTGTCGCAATGCCCTTGTCTAGTCCACCTTTATTCATCAGCCCCCTCATTGTCTAGTCGTAGTGCGGCGTGTTTTCGCCAAATATTTAGTCAAGCGCTAGTACAAACGCGGTTACAGAAGGCCAAAATGTCCAGCATTGCAATGTGAAACGATTGCGCGGCTGTTCTCAAAACGTCTAGTGGCGGGGTATCCTTTCACCAGCAGTCCTCCCCCGTTCAGCAGTTCTCGAAAGGCCCCCAAAACCATGCCCGTATTGCGAAATGCCGAAGCTCTGCGCTCTTACGTTGGACGGGGCCCCGGCCGGGTGATGACTGGTTCGGAGCTGGCGCGGAGGATCGGCAAGAGCCGCAGTACGGTGGACCATTTGCTCAATGGGCGGATGGTGAGCTGCACGAGCGAGCTGGCGTCCGCGATCGAAAAAACCCTGGGCGCCCCCGCGGGCGTGATCTTCGTCACTGACGAACATGGCGCCGCAATACGCCCGGCAGCGTGACGCAATAAAAGCCGGGCACAAGTAAAGCGGGCCGCGACCAACCGACCAAGGAAAGCGCGACCCGCGACCTCCAACCCTACCTCCCCGCGGGCCCCCGCTCCGTTTTCGTGCGCGCGGTAACCATTGCGCGGCTTGATACCCCGCTTGCCCTACTTGACGAACGTGCCCTAGCTTTGTTGCAGCAAGTCAAACAAACCTACCGAGAGGCCCACAATGTCCAACGCCACAACCGCTCCGCTCCACTTCCAGGACATCAACAAGGAGTACGGCCTGAACCAGCGCCAAGCATTCGGCGCGGAGCTGGTCTACACGATCTTCAAGCGCGGCGCAGGCCTCTACACCCTCACGGTCAACAAGATCGTGGAGGTCGGCGGCTACCAGCCCGCAGAAACCCTTGCAGACGGCAGCACGCTGCCCGAGTCCCAGCCGGTCCGCATTCCCGGCGAGCAGGTGCAGCACCACAATTTCGAGACGCTGCGCGAAGCCAAGAGCTACTGCGATGCCTTTGAGTCGCAGAACTGGCTGCAGCCCTACAGCCCAGAACGCCACCGCTACGCCGCCGACTCCGCATGGTCCGCCGAGAAGGCGCTGATCCTCAGCCGCGCTGGCCTCAGCAACTAACCCCCACCAATCTCCCCGGGGCGCAGTGCCCCGGGGCGCGTGAAAGGAACCAACCGACCATGAGCACACCAATCACCGGCCGCCGGGCAGCCAAGCCCACTGCGGCGTCGAAGGTCCGCGAGGTGGCAGCAATCGTCCTGCCCTTCCCGAAGCACGGACGCCGAGAGGCGGCAGCGGCATGAGGCGCCAACTGGAAGGCCTGCAGCTCACCAAGCGCGGCGAGAACGTTGTCACCGGCCTCTACGCGCTCGGCGGCGCCGCGTTCGTCTACGTAATGATCCTCGCCACTGCAGCACTAGGAGAACTGGCCCGATGACCGAACAGCAACTAGAAGCCACTGGAGCGCTGGCTACCGCCGCGCTGCCGGAGGCCCCGGAGGAGGCGGCTGCGGCCGTCGTCTACAAGGCCAACTATGCCTGCCCGGACGCCACGCTGGTCCTCCGGGCTGACGCTCCGCATGAGGACTGGCTGCAGATGCGCCGCGAGGGCATCGGCGGCTCTGACGTCTCCAGCATCGTGGGCCTGAACCCGTGGGGGAGCGCCTACGAGACGTGGCTGGACAAGATCGGTGAGCGCCCCGACATTCGCGTCAACAACGCGATGCGCTGGGGCAAGCTGCTGGAGCCCGCACTGCGGCAGGCGTTCATGGAGGACACGGGGCTGAAGGTGCGCTCCGCCGGGCTGATGCGCTCCAAGGAGCACCCCTTCATGCAGGTGTCCGTGGACGGGCTGGTTGAGGACGGCGGCATCTTTGAGTCCAAGACCTCCACCGGCTGGCTGTCGGAGGACTGGGAGGACGGGCAGGTGCCCGACCACGCCGAGCTGCAGGTATTGCACGGACTGGGTGTAACCGGCCGCAGCCACGGCCACGTTGTCGGGTTGCTGGACGGCCGGGACTGGATCATCCGGCGCGTGGAGCGCGACCAGAAGGTCATTGACCAGCTCATCGAAATCGAGCGCGAGTTCTGGACCGTGAACGTGCTGCGGCGTATCGAGCCCGCGCTGACCGCGAACGCGCTCGGGGCGCTCAAAACCCAGTTCAACGACGTGGTGGCGACCTCCAAAACCCACCAGCCGTTGGAGCTGGTGCTGAAGCTGCGGGACCGCATCGAGGACGCCAAAGCCAAGATCAAGCACTGGGAGGAAGCCAAGGACACGGCTGAGGCTGAGGTGCGGCTGCTGTTCGGCAACCACGAGCTGATGATCAACGAGGACGACGGCGAAACCGAGCTGGCCAACCTGAAGCAGAACGGCACCTTTGCCGCCAAGCGCTTCAAGGAGGAGAACCCCGAGCTGGCCGAGCAGTACACGAAGCCGACCCCGGCGCTGGACACCAAGGCACTTGCTGAGGACCACCCGGAAACCTACGCCAAGTACCGGGCCCGCGTGCTCCGGTTCAAGAAGATTCAAACCCCGAAGGAAGGTAGCAAGTAATGGCACGAGATTTGGCCACACGCCTGCAAGCGAAGCAGGAGGTCCAGGCGCAGGTAGCCCCGGACGGCCCCGAGGCGTCCATCATGCGCATGGAAAACGAGTTCGCGCTGGCCATGCCCCGCGGCGGCGAGGCAGCGCAGCTGGTGCGGGACGCCATCAACGTGATCCGGCAGACCCCGAAGCTGCTGGAATGCTCCCAAGAGTCGGTGATGGGGTCGCTGATGACCTGCGCCCAGCTCGGTCTGCGGCCGGGCATCGGGGCGCTGGGCGAGGCCCACATCCTGCCCTTCTGGTCGGGCAAGAACCGCCGGTTTGAGGCGCAGTTCATCATCGGCTATCAGGGCATGCTGGAACTGGGCAACCGCTCCAACGAACTGGACTACCTGACCGCGGAAATGGTGTGCGCCAACGACACCTTCATCCCGGACCCGATGCGCGGCTTCCACAAGCACGAGTACCCGACCCGCGGGGCCCGCGGCGACGTGATCGGCTACTACTCGATCTTCTACCGCAAGGGCTCCGAGCGCGGAAAGCTGCTCTACATGAGCCGCGAGGACGTCGAAGCCCACCGCGACCAGTTCGCCACCGCCAAGAAGAAGTCGGGCGAGATTTTCGGGCCGTGGGTGGACCACTTCGACGCCATGGCGCTCAAAACAGTCCTCCGGCTGAACTTCAAGTACATGCCCAAGTCCACCACCATCCAGAACGCGCTGATCGCGGATGAGTCGCTGCGAATCGACCTCACGCCGACCGCCGATCTGTCGCAGGTGACCCGGCAGGAGCAGCACACCGAGCTGCCCACCCAGTTCCCCGGCGAGGTTCTCGAGAACGCCGATCAGGGCACCGGCGAACTGCCCCCGCAGGACGGCGGGCCGACGCCGGAAGAAATGGAGCGCATCATGGCGCAAGAACGGGCCGGGCAGTGAGCGAGCAGAAGGCCCCGCCCTACAGCCACCAGGTCGAGGCGCTGATGCGGCAGGCCGAGCAGGCCGACACGCCGGAGCAGGCCATGTACTTCGTCGCTCGGGCTCAGGTCTGCGCCCAAATGGTGGCAGCGCAGGAGCTGTGGCGGGTGCAGTCCATGCTCGGCCGGATGGTCGAAATGCTGGGCGGCCGCAACGTAGAGATTCACCTTGGCGGGCAGCCCGTCGAACCAAACAAGGAGCAGTAAGTGGCAGGCGAAACAATCATCACTCTCGTTGGCAACCTGACGAACGACCCGGAGCTGCGGTTCACTCCGTCCGGGTCCGCGGTCGCCAACTTCACGGTGGCGTCCACCCCGCGCACCTTCGACCGGCAGAGCAACGAGTGGAAGGACGGCGAGACGCTGTTCCTCCGCTGCCAAGTGTGGCGGGAGTACGCGGAGAACGTGGCCGAGACGCTGACCAAGGGCATGAACGTGCTGGTGCAGGGACGCCTGAAGTCGCGCTCCTACGAAACCAAGGAGGGCGAGAAGCGCACTGTGATGGAGCTGGAGGTCGATGAGATCGGCCCGACGCTGCGCTACGCCACCGCGAAGGTGACGAAGGTGGACCGGCGCAACGGCAGCGGCGGGCAGTCTGCTGGCGGTGGCTGGGGCGGCGGCAACGCTGGCAGCAGCTACACCAACGGGGTCTCCGGCGGGCAGGGCGGCGGCTGGGGCGGCGGGAACGCTGCGGGCGGCAATGCTGGCTCCGACCCGTGGGGAGCGCCTGCAGGCGGCAACTCCGGCGGCTGGGGCAATGGCTCCGACAGCAACGAGCCGCCTTTCTAAGCCCGGCGTCCGCCCACGCCTCCCCGGGGTGGGCGACGATTCGACACGCAACGAATCCCGCCCACCCCGAGAGAGGCACCCCAATGAGTTCCACCACGAACACCACGGCAATGACCCGCGAGGCAGCCAGCTGGCCCAAGCACAAGGCCAAGGCCCGCGCCCGGAAGGCCGACCGCGCGCACATCGCCCGGACTGCGCAGCAGGCCATCGACCGCGAGGCAGAGAAGAAGCTTTAGACCCATGGAGACCCCCGAAATGACCACCGAGTTCAAGATTGTCATTCACGGCCTGCCGGATGCGCAGTGCAAGGGATGCAAGTTCACCAAGCTGCGGCTGGACCGCGCTGGCGTGCCCTACGAGTTCATCGACCTCTCACTGGACGAGAACGAGCAGACCCGTGAGGCGATCCGCTCGCTGGGCCACATGCAGGCGCCCTACGTGCTGCTCTCGGACGGCACCGACTGGACCGGCCTGGACCCGGACAAGATTGACGACGCGGTGGCCAAGTACAACCGCAGCAAGCTGCAGGCGGTCGCGTAGTGGCTGCCAAGCCGTTCTCGATGACGGCGTTGAAGCCCCCGCGGCCGTTGCCGCCGGTCAAGCCCAAGAGCGATGACCATTGCCCGTCCTGTGACGCGCTGATCCTTGCTGACACCGGCGAGTGTGCAGGGTGCAGCGACTAGGCCTCCGGCCACCATCCACCGGCCCGTCCCGAGCACGTCTCGGGGCGGGCCAACCTGACCCATCAAGCAAGAGAGAAAGACCGATGACCGTACAGCATGCCTCCCCCCGGCTGCGCCCAGCATTCCTTGGCGAGTGCTATTTCGTTGAAGGCACCTTGGACGCCAGCGAGGCGGTGCAAGAGCTGCTGCGGTGCGCTGGCGACGACCTGATGTGGGACCAGATGCTGGCGGGCATCGAGCGCAGCAACCCCGATCGGCTGTCGCCGGAGGAGCAGGCGGAGAACGTGGCAGAGACGGCACGCTTCCTTGCCCGGCTGGAGGACAACGCGCTGACCGGTTGGTTCGTGTGGGAGGACGTGCTGCCCGGCAGCCCCGCAGCCGACGTCTACGGGCTGGAGCGAGTGCCTGTCTGGGCCGATCAGAGCGAGCCCGGAGCCGTTGCTGGAGTGGTGCTTTATGACGAATAGCGGGCGCCGGAGTGCAGGTTACTGGTCAGTACGATGCGCGATTGGGAAAACCAATCACTACATGGGGAGCAAATAGTGGCGGGGTCATTCGGCAAAATCTACAAGGCAGTGTGGTCGGACCCCGAGTTTCGGGCACTGACTTTGGAAGCGCAGTCCATCTATTGGATGTTCGTTTCGTCCGAGCAGACCAACTTTGCGGGCGTGCTTCCGTTCGTTCCGGGCCGCTTTCTGGACCTCGCATCGAACCTGACGGAGAAGAAATTCAACTCCGCGGTGAAGGAATTGGAGCGCAAACGGTTCATTGTGGTGGACCGCAAGAGCCTCGAAATCCTGATCCGCACGTTCATCAAGCACGACGAAACGCTGCGCAACTCCAAGCTCACCGTCGCCGTCGCCAAGGCACTCAAAACTGTCTGTTCCCCAGTGCTGGCGCGGGTTTTGGCTGAGGAGCTGGCACGCATCATGGCCACCCGTCCAGAGCTCCCAGGCTGGACCGTGCTGGAGGAGCAGGTGCCCGATCTGTTCCACGCTGCAGCCGAGCGGCTGATCGAAACGGGGGAAGCCCCATCGGAAGGGGCATCGGAAGGGTCATCCGATAGGGCATCGGATAGGGCATCCGATAGGGCATCGCATGAGGCATCCGAAGAGTCATCCGATGAGGCATACGCATGGCCCATCGTAAGGGGCATCTGATGAGGCATCGGAAGGGTCATCCGAAGCAGCTTCCGAACAACTAACAACAGACAACAAACAACAGACAACAATCAACACGCGCCCGTCCCGTTCTTCATGTTGATGGAGAAAGAAATCAATCAACGTTCAGTAAGTAACGCGGGCGAGGAAGGACCAGCCGTGCAGCTCCCACCAGCCCCCACCATGACCGAAGAACAAGCCGAGCAGATCGCCACGTTCATCCACTCCATCCGCCCCGACTGGCACGTCTCTGGCATCGTGTCAGCGCTCGGCCGCGTAGTGCACCAAGCCGACACCGCCACCGTCGCCCTCGCACTCCTGCACGCCGCGGCAGACCCGGCCATCAAAACCCCGGGCATCCTCTCCCACCAAGGCCCCCACTGGCACAAGGCGCGAGGCACTCACCAGCCAGCACCACCCACCCCGTCCTCCACGCTGGGATCGGACACCAGCCCCATGTGCGAACGCCACCCCCAGCTGCACGAGTGGGAGTGCAAGACCTGCAACCGCCCCACCCCGCCCCCCGCCAACTTTAGGGACATGATCAAGGCCGCAACCGCTGCAGCACGCAACACCCCGAACCCCGAACTGCAGTGCATGGACACCAGCGGACTCACCCCGGAGCCAGCAGCATGACCACCCCCAAGAAACCCGGCCTCACACCCATCCCCCGCAACCCGAACCGCGACTACCCGCCATCACTGCTCCACAAGCTCTACCGCCAGTCCTACGTCCCCACCGAACAGGAATACGCGATCCTGCTCCTCGTGGACCAGCACCAGGCCGCCGTCAACGTCCGCGAACGCATCAAAGCCACCAAAGCCGACACCAAACTCGCCCGCGCACGCGCCGCAGCAGCAGAACGCGACCTCCAAACCCACAACGACGCCGAAACCGTCCGCCAATGGGCGCTACGCCGCTGGCCCGAACCCAACGAACTCGGAGCCAAACGACTGGAAGCCGCAACCCGCGAACTCAACCCCCGCCACAGCAAACAACACCCCGGCCACGCCAACCGACTAGCACTCCGCGCCCTCAAACCACTAGGACTCGTCGCATGACCCCCGCCCGCCTACCCGCCAAAAGCCGAGCACTCGGAGTCCGCTGGACCCCACCCGCAACAAACACCCCAAACCGCAACCCCGCAGCACAACCCAAGGCACGCGCAACGACTGCTCGGAGCGCAGCAGCCCCGGAGGAGCCCGCAATCGCCGCTCTCGCGGCCCAGAGAGCGTTGGAGGGCACTGGGAGCTGGATCGGGGCGCACGAGGGCCCTGTGGACCCGTTTCTGGCCGGGGAGGCGGAGCTGGTGGTGTTGCACCGGACGATCCGCATCAACGTGGAGCCGCTGCTGTGGCAGCAGTTCCGCATCTCGTCCAACGACCGCTACCCGACGGTGCGGACCAAGCGGGGCGGGCAGGTGCAGCCGGAGCTGGTGAAGCGGATCAAGTTCTGGCGTGCCCGGGCGCATGCCGCGGCAATGAATGTGCCGGGAGTGGAGCGGGGGCGCGTCGTCGTCTACTACCGCTTCCCGACCAATCACCGGCGCGAGGTGTCGAACCTGCAGCCCACGTCGAAGGCGATTCTGGATGGGCTGGTGGACGCGGGCGTGTTCCCGGATGACAACGACAAGCACGTCATGGGGCCAGATAACCGCCGGGAGCCTGTGAACGGGCCGCAGCAGGTGATCGTGCGCGTGTATGTGGCTGCTGGCAATGTTGGGTAACCGTTGCCATAGCGCCAAACTCACCCTAAGTTAGTTGTAGTAATTCAAACAACAACCGAAAGGCAGTCCCCATGAACGCCACCAAGCTCAACACCAAGCGCCAGCAGCTCCTCCGCAGCGAGGACGTTCGCCGGGTTCGGCAGACGGCAGCGGGCGCTGCAGTGCTCAGCCTCGTCCTCGCGGAGCTGCCGCTGGGCTACACCGTCCGCCACCGGCTGATGGCCAGCGACACCGAGCTGTTCTTCGACCTCTACGAGCCGCAGCTGGGCAAGGGCGACGGCTGGGCGCTCACGTCCATGGCCTACCCCGAGAGCATGCCCGCCCACACGATGGCCACCGCGATCCTCAACCAGTGCGCGTTCACGATCGAGCAGCGCGGCAATGTTGGGTAACCTGCGCTCCGCCGTTGCCATAGCTCCAAACCAGCCCTAAGTTTGTTTTAGTAACACAAACACATACAGCAACCAACCGAAAGGCACTCCCATGCAGAACGCAACCGCAACGATCGACCGCAACCTCACCGGCGGGGCTTTTGAGTCCAACGGGCTGGTGGACGGCGCCGCCTATCACGAGGCAGTTGACTACTCGCGGGCGAACGGTTGGATGGGGCTGAAGCAGGTGGCAGAGGCGGGCGGCAAGATCAGCCGCGTCCGCGTCCTCACCGAGCGCATCCCGATGGCGGGGACGTTCTGCGATATCAGCTACGTGCATGCCACGCTGCCGAACGGGCAGATCGTGAACGTGGACGACGTGAATGTCCGCAACATGACGCCGATGAACAAGCTGATGGGCGAGCTGATCAACTGGGCGAAGTCCGAGGGCGTCTACGCCAAGGGCCTCGGCCTGCTGGACCGGTCCAACTGGTCCGTGCTGTAACCCAAAGACCGGGCGTGCGCCGCCAAGGCTAGACCTCTGGGGGGAGGGGCGGCGCACCCCAACCAAACCCCCACTCACCGCAAGCAACGAACCGAGAGGCAAGACGATGGCGCAGTGCAATTTCGAACTGTTCGACGGCAACGAAGATGACCCGGCCTACGCATATTGCGGCCACCCGCACGCTCACGCAGGCGAGCATGGGAAGTGGCAGGTATGAAGTACCGGTTCAGTCACCGCTCAGACGACGGCAGGACGTACTACTGGGTCAGCGTGCTGCCAGTGACGCCTAACGACAGCCGCCACGAGCAGGTTTCCTGCCGCGTGGACTGGTTCTGGAACCCCGCCAGGGCCACCCGCTAGGCCAAGGGGCCGATAGGCAACCAGCCGCAGACAAATCCAATCCCCCGGAAGCCCCCTGCACTGGACCGGGTTCGAATCCCGGCGGCCCCACTCGCAAGCAACCACCAACCGAAAGGCAACACCGTGTCGCACTTCACCGTCCTCGTCCTCGGGGACAACATCGAGGAGCAGCTGGACCGCTACTGGGAGGAGCGCTCCGTGCCCGAGTACATCAGCCGCAAGCGCTCCGACGAGTGGGCCGACATTGTGCAGCGGGCCAAGGAGTATTACGCCGAGCGGGGCAGCACGATGGAGAAGCTGGCCGCTGAGAGCTGGAGCCACTTGGAGCTGCTGAAGGCGTACACCGAGGAGGACTGGCGCCCCCGCCCCAACGACGAGCCCGGCTACCACTGCTGGACCACCTACAACCCGGACTCCAAGTGGGACTGGTACGAGGTCGGCGGGCGCTGGGACAAGGCCGTGCTGGTCACCAAGAACGGCGAGAAGGTCAACTCCTGCAAGCTGTACGAGCTGGACGTCGATATGTCGTTCGTCCACGGCGCCACCCACGCCCTCGTCAAGGACGGGGAGTGGTACGAGCGGGGCCGCATGGGCTGGTTCGCTACCGTCTCCGACGCCATGAGCGAGGAGGAATGGGACGCTAAGGCGCTGCAGATGATCAAGGACGCCGAGGCTGCAGACCCCAACCAGACCATTACCCTCGTGGACTGCCACATCTGACCCCACAGACCGGGCGCCTGGCCGCACAGACCCCACGGCTGGGCGCCCATCAACCAACCATCAACCAACTGAAGGAGCACACCATGAACAACCCCACCGATTACCCCACCAGCCAGAGCTACCACCCGCCCGTCCCCGCAGCAGAAGCCCACGGCTACGGCCCGCAGCAGCCCCCCCAAGAAGCCTTGGTACAAGAAGGCGTGGGTGCTGCCCGTAGGCGCTGGCCTGTTCGGCATCATCCTCGGCTCCGCAACCGCCGGCGGCCCCCCGGAGCAGGTGGAGGTGAAAGTCCCCGGGCCCACCGTCACCGTCGAGGCCGAGCCCGTCACCAAAACCGTCACCAAGGAAGTCACCCCGGACGCCTGCATCGACGCGCTCGACTACGCAATCGAGGCCATCGGGCTGATGCAACCGCTGCCCGAAATGATCTACGAGTCCGGTATGGCCGGGCTGGAGCAGGACGTGCCCGCCATTGAGGACATCAACAACCGGCTGACCACGTTCTCCTCCGATCTGGAGAAGCTGACCCCGAAGGTGGGCGAGGCGTCCCAAGCCTGCCGGGCCTCCGCCGAGTAGCGCAGCAGCGCCCCTAACCAACCGACCAAGGACACCAACCGACCATGAACCCCGTCCCGGGGCGCCGCCGCGCGCCCGAAAACTGGACCCTAACGGTCCTCATCCCGGCCTACAACGAGGCGTCCAGCATTGCCGCCACCATTGCCGCGGCCCTGAACCAAACGCGCCCCGCCGACCGCATAGTGGTCGTACCCAACGGCTGCACGGATGAAACAGCAGCCATCGCCCGCGCCTACCCCGTCACCGTCATGGAGCTGCCGAAGCTGGCCCACCGCAAGAGCGAAGCGCTCAACCGGGCGTGGCACGCATACGGCCGAGACTCGGACGTGGTGGTGTGCTTGGACGCCGACACCGTGCTGCCGCCCAACGCCTTCGCGGACTGGGAGGAGGAGCTGTGGCTGGACTGCCTGCTGGGCGGCTCCAGCAGCAAGTTCACCATGCAGGCCCCCGACTTCCTCAGCCGGTTGCAGAAGGCCGAGTTTGCGACGTGGACCGACACCGCGCTGCAGCGGGGCCGCACCAGCGTCCTCGCCGGGACCGGGTGCGCGATCAGCGGCGAGGCGCTGCGCAGGGTGGCAGCCCGGGACGACCGTGAGGGGCCGTGGTGCTACACCTCCGCCACCGAGGACTTTGAACTCACCTACCGGATCAGGGAGCTGGGCTTCTACTGCCAAGTGAGCCCCACCGTGCGGGCCTACACCGACTCCATGAAGGATCTGCGGAGCCTGTGGAACCAGCGCATGAAATGGCAGGTGGGGACCGTGGAGGACCTGCTGCACATTGGCGTCAACCGCCTCACGATCCGCGACTGGGGGCAGCAGCTTATGGGCCTGCTCAACGCCGGGCTGAAGGCCCTGTGGGTGGCGGTGATCGTAGGCTACGCGCTGATGGGCTCCCTGCAGCTGATCTGGTTCTGGTTCCTGCTCCCCGTCCTGTTCATCGCGTTGGACGTGAAGCGGGCCACCCGGATTCCGCATGTGGACGCCAAAGACTTCCTCATAGCAGCCTCGTTCTTCCCGAACGAGCTGTTCATGTGGATGCGAGCCGGATGGTTCACCCGCTCCTGGGTGGACGTCCTGGCCTCGAAAATCACCAAACGCTCCCGCGACCGCTGGGAAGCGCAGTATCAAGCAGAAGGAGTTTGACCCGTGTACGGAGCAGAAGGAACGTCGGCCGCTGGGGCGGCTGGGATCGCAGCAACTGGCCTTTCGACGGGCTCGCTGGTGTTGGCGGGTGTCGGCCTCGCGCTGGCGCTGATTGCGGTGGCTGCGCTGCTGCGCCGCCGGAGCAAGAGTCGCCCGTAGCGAACCTCGGGGGAGGAGGGGCGCCGAGCGTTTGGCGGCGCCCCGTTTTCGCCCTATAGTTGTTACAGCAAGTCAAACAAACCGAAAGGACACACCATGAAGCAGATTCCCGCCAACTTCGCTGCCGCACTGAAGCGCCACGAGTTCACCGAAACTCCCACACCGCAAGGCACCGAGTACACCAAGCGGACCCGCAACGGCTCGACGCTGAAGGTGCTCTCCGCTGGCTCGTGGGGCACCGCAGTAACGGTCGTTCCCAAGGAAGGCCGCACCCAGCAGCTCAACTACTGGGACACGACAGTGGAACCGCTGAACGATGAGGGTTTGGACGCCCTGATCACCACCCTGATTTTCTTCACCTAGACCACAACCACAACCGATAGGAAACACCATGAGCTACACCCCACCCCTGCCCTACGCGGACGAGGATGGCACGATCATCCAAGACGGCCGCGACCCGGGCTGGCAGATCGAAATCCGCGAGGTCGAGGACGGCACGCAGGACGTCGAGCTGCAGTTCACCGACGATATGGGCGACGTGTCCTCGCTGGTCATTGCCGAGCGTGACCGCGGCGTGGCAGCGCTGGCCATGTTCGGCGCGGACGACCCCGTGGAGCAGCCCGAGGCGGCACCGCAGATCACCGGCACATTCCAGGTCATCATTTCCACCAGCCCGGCGCACAAGGGCGACCCGTCCCCGACCGTGCAGGCCGCAATGCTGGAGCGTTTGGTGTGGCACCTGCAGCACGGCATCCCGGCGCGGGTTATCGAGCCTAACGCCGGATATTTCGCCGTTACTGAGGTGGCAGTGTCCACGCCGCCGGAGCGCATGAAGGAAGTGCGCCGCTCCTTCCGCGTCAAGGACGATTCCGAGGATGGCGGGTACTACTACACCCGCGTCCACCGGGACGCGAAGAACCGCGCCGACGCCACCGGCAACCCGGTCGAAGCTCAGCGCAAATTCCTCTCCGAGTGGGAGCTGGCATGAGCACCAAGACACTCGCACTGGGCCCGGTAACGCTGCACCCGAGCCGCAAGCGCAGCCCCCACGAGTCCATGGGCCGCTTTGGTGGCGGCTGGCAGTGGAAGCTGGGCATCCAAGCCGGGACGTGGACGCGCAAGGACGGCGGCACGGTCATCGTCAGCCTGCTGGTGCGAGAATGGCGGATCACCTACCGACCCAAGGGCAGCATGTACCGCAAGGAGGCAGCCAAGTGAGCGCCCGCGATGAGCTGGCCCGCGCCATCTTCATGGCCGACAACTCCAACGCCCCGGACCCGGCTGCCGAGTGGGAGTTCGCCCCCGCCCGGCATCGGGAGTACGCCTTCAAGATCGCGTCCACGCTAATCGCTGCCGGGTACGTGCTGGCGCCGCTGGAGTACGCAGTGACCGTGGGCAGTGAAACGGGCATCTATGTGTCCCGGCGGCACGCGGAGGAAGCACTGAAGAAGCTGCAGGCCAGCCACCCCGACCGGCAGTACCGGCTCGTGAGCCGCCGCTTCTACACCGAGGCATGGCAGGAGGTGCAGTCGTGAGTAAGCGGAGGCTGAAGGCGGCTGTGGAGCGCGGCGATATCGAGGCGCTGGCCGCGGCAGTGCAGTCCGTGCTGGAGCTGCACAACAACGTCGGCCGCCGATGGACGGGCTTTCCCCGCGCAGACCACCTTGACGTCTACTGCACCCACTGCAACATGAGCGCCCCGTGCCCCACCGTCCAAGGCGCCAAGGATGCACTGGGGGCAGCCAAGCAAGATTCCGAGAGGACCAAGAAGTGAATACCAAGACCAAGCAGCAGTTCCACGATCTGGTCCGGTTTGACCAGAACAACATGCTGGCCCACCTGCCCGTGCTGTTCGTCAGCCCCAACGGCTCCCCCGCGGTCGCCATCGCCGGGCATGTGCTGAAGCACGCCAAGCGGCTGAAGCGCGGGAGCTGGTACGTGGAAATGGCGTCCGATGAGCGCTCCGGCCGCATCGCGTTCCACAAGGATGACCGGACCATCCCGTTCACGATCGAGGCCCGCAATGGCTGAGGCGGCGCGCGAGCAGAAGCGCGGGAAGCGGCTGCTGACCCGGGAGGAAGTGGAGCCGTACATCAGCGGCCAGTGCACCGAGTGCGGCGTCGATTACGTCTCCAGCCACATCAGCAGGAAGCTGCCCGGCGGCGTGCTCCCGGAGGGCGTCGTCCGCTACGGGGCCCACGGGCTCTGCCGCCCGGACTACCTCGCCACCCGGCCGAACAAGAGCAAGGAGTACGAGGAGAACCGGAAGGCGAAGCGGCGCGAGGCGTCCAAGCCGCTGATCCCGCAGTCCGAGACGCTGGGCAGCGTCCGCCACAGTCTGGAGCACACCAAGCGCGGGCTGGACTCGTTCATGGCCGCACGCGCCGCCCGAGCTGCACGAGAGCGCCGGGCCGCAATCATCGCCGCCGGAGGCAACCCGCTGGCACAACGACAGAAGGTGAACGCATGAGCAAGCACGCCAGAGTGGTCGATCACCTGCGCTGGAAGGCGCAGATCGAGGAGGGCTACGCCGAGAACGGTGAGCGGGTGGGGCTGCCAGCGGACGCTGCCGAGTCGCGAGCGTGGGCTGCCAAGCTGCGGGCAGCAGCAGACGCGCTGGAGGGCACGCCCCCGGCGCCGGAGCAGGTCACCTCCATCGGGGAACTGTCAGGGCTGGCCACCGGCGCCGTCATTTGGACCGCACACGGCCACGTCATGGAGCATCAGGGTGACGTGACACTTGGAACCTTCTGGGCAACCCCGGGCTCCCTGACCATGTACCAGCCGCTCGTGGAGTGGCTGCCCGCCTACGTGTTCTCCCGGGGTGCCGAGTGAGCGCCCGGATGCCGCGGACCCATAAGGACTGCTGGCAGCAGAACTTCCCGCGGGTATTCACCCCGCTCGGGTCGATCCGCCGGTGCGAGCACGGCAAGGTCCAAGTCCTCACCGAGCCGCCGCCCGGAGCCAAGTGGCAGGGGCCCGGGACGTGGTGGTGGCGCACTCTCCACCCGTTCTGGAACCGGCGCCTGTACCGGCGGGCTGTGGCGGCGCTGGAGGCAGCGAAGTGAGGGAGCTGCGCAGTGCGGACGAAATAGCCGCGATCATTCCCGAGGGCGAGGTCTACACGCTGAAGCCGTGGGATGACGGCAGCAGCCCGGAGAAGATTTACCGCTCCTGAGTGGTCCGGGGGAGGTAGCCTCGGGTAATATTGCAGCGCTTTGGTTCTGTTTAGCGTGGCTTGTTGCCCGGGGCTATTTTTTCTGCCTATAGTAGTTACAACAGTTCAAACAAACCGAAAGGCAAACACAATGAACACGCTCTCCCTCCAGCTGCAGGACGCCCTTACTTCCAACGACTTTGCTCCCCGCGTCCAGCCGAACGTGGTTACGTTCTTCCGCGAGATCGAGTCCAACGGCGGCCACACCACCGAGTTTGAGTTCATCCCCGGGATGATCAAGGGCGTTGTCCTCGTGAACATCACCAAGTACGAGCCGGAGCACGGCGAAGCGATCTTCAACAAGACCCACCGCTTGCACGAGGACGATCTGGCGAACGAGTCGCTGGAGGCGCTGAACATGATGGTCCGCACGATCATCCAGTTTGCCTAAACCCCCGGACGGGGCGGGCCCGCGGGTCCGCCCCTACAGCCGTCACAACCGACCAAGGAGCACTAATGGCCCACTGCACCCGAATGACCGCCCCAGCACGGCACAACCCGCCGGAGCCCCCCGAGTTCTGCGACAACGACTCCTTACCCGGGGAGGACGTCTGCGAGTTCCACTTAGAGGAGACGGCCGAAGGGCTCCGCGAGACGCTGCAGAAGCTCCGCGACGACATAGCCGAGTCCGAGCTGCGCCAGAAGGCATGCGAGGCTGCCGGGATGCACGCCCGCGCCGCAGTCCACGCCCGCCGGGCCCGCAACGCCGCCACGATCCTTGACTTCCTCACCGGCGTCACGAAGGTCCCCGCGCCCGGCTACGAGCCCCTGACGGCCGAGGAGGCAGCGCTGATCGGGGTGGAGCCGTGAGGCGCGTGGATCGGGACGCCATAGCCGAGCTGGCTGAGGACGGCTACACTGCCCCGCAAATCGCTGAGCGGCTGGGCTGCGCGGTGCGCACCGTAAACCGCGCACGCGCCGAACTGGGGCTCGCACAGCCCGGCCCCAACCAGGCACGCGGCCCCGTCCCGGCAGAGAAGCTGGCGAGGGCCCGCGCACTGATCGAGGACGGCGCATCGCATAAGGAGGTGCTGCAGACCCTCGGGATGGGCTGGCAGACCCTCTCCAAATACTTCCCCGGGACGGGCTGGACCAACGTTCAGAAGGGCCAGCACGCCGCCCGCGTCCGCCAACTCAACCGCCTGTAGAAACCGACCAAGGAGAACCATGAAGAAAACCCCCCTCGCCGCTGCTGGACTGGCTGCTGCACTGCTGCTCACCGGCTGCGCATCCGACGCGGAGAAGGCCAGCCAGAACATCAGCACCGCCGCGGACCAGTTTGAGGTCCAGCGGAAGATCGTGGGCGTGAACACGCGCACCGAGAACTACCTGTTTTATGTGGAAGGCCGCTGCTCCCTCTCCGACGAGGGCGGCCGCATCGTGGTGACCTGCAAGCACGCCGCCAACGACTACCGCAAGCACTATCTGGGCAAGGCCAACGACGTTGCGTGGGCGTCCACGCAGGAGGCCGGGATCGACGTGAGTGTCTACCACACCCGCATCGTCATCAAGCCCGAGAACCTGCTGCCCGAGTTCGACCTTGAAATGGGCGAGCAGTGACCGCTCCGAGCGCCCGCGCACTCACTGGCCCCTGCGGAGAGCTGCACGACCCCGAGCCCTATATCCAGAGCGGGATGGCTGCCTCTGCGCAGGCGATGTGGTGGGGCAAGAGCCGGTTCAAGCCCCGCGCCCCTTACTGCCAAGACCAGGACTGCTACGACAAGGCCAAGGAGGCTCGTGAGCGCAATACCGGGCGAGGGTGAGGTGTGGCCGGTGCCGGAGGACGCCCCGGCCCACCTCATCGTGCACGACAATGCACGCATGCTGACCGGGTGCATCTGCGGCAAGTACGGCATGACGGACGAATACCGCGCCGTACTGAAGCGAGAGGCCCCGGACGTGCTAGACGACTGGCGCGTGAGTGCACTGCTGCACGAAATCACCGAGAACGACAAGGCAAGGAAAGCAATCGACCAATGACCAGACCCCTGCCCCCGCTCGCCATCAAGGCGCCCCGGGTGAACTACCATCCGAAGGTGCTGGAGAGCTTCACTGGCGACACCGACCAACACGGCATGAACATCCTGCTCGATCAGGGCGTCTACCGGCACGTCCGGTTCCAGAAGGAGTCAGGGTCCAGCATGTACTGGTTCGACCTGATCACCACCCCCGGGCTCCTCACCATCAACGGCGATATGGGCACCTACACCTTCTCTCGGGAGCACGATATGTTCCCGTGGTTCAACAGCGGGTACGTCAACGAGGGGTACTGGTCCCAGAAGCTCCGGGCGTCCGACCACCGGCCCAACCACTCGATCCGAGAGTTTGATGACGACACGTTCCGCCGGTTCGTGATCGAGGACTTCTGGGAGCGCCGAGTGGACGAGTCCCCGGTGTTCGCCGCCGCGGTCTGGCGGGCCATCAAGGACGAACTGATCGGCGTCTACGTACTGCCCGATGATCAGCGCGAAGCGATTGAGAAGCTGGACCAATTCGATTGCGGCGGCTGGACCTACTCGGAGCCGTGGGAGCACGACTTCACGAAGCCGGATTACACCTACCTCTGGAACCTCCACGCGATCCTGTGGGGCATCCAGCGCTACTACGCGGCCAAGGAGGAGCAGCCATGAGGCGATGGGCTGTTCGTGTCCGAGTGGACAGCAAGGAGCGCACGAGGTACTTCCCGTTCCTCTGGCTGGCTCGGCTCCACAACATGCTGGTCTTCCAAACGGCACGCCGCAGGAGCGCGTTCGTGATGACCATGATTTACGACGAGAAAGCGAGGAACAAGGCGTGAGCGCTGAGCTGACGGAGCATGAGCTGACAACACTGGTGGAGGCGGCAGCTGCGGGCGAGTGGACGTCCACCTACACCTCGATCGGCGGGCCCGAGTGGGCGGACGTGAACCCGGCGCTGCAGCACGAGGTGCGCGAGACGGCGATGCCCTACGTGGTCCACGGCTTCAAGGCGCTGGCCGGGCTGGGCTGGGAGCGCCACCGCACGGTCCACACCATCGAGGAGCTGCGGGCAGTGCCCGAGGGCATGGTGATCCGCAACGCTCACGGCACCATCATGGAGTCCATGAAGCCGTACAACGGCTACTCGGAGTGGCTGCTGTTCGGCCACGAAATAGGCGATCTGCCGTCCGAGGACTGGCTGCCCGCCGTCGTGCTGCAGGAGGCCCCGAAGAAATGAGCTGGCAGCAGTGTGGCACCAGGCGGGGCTACAAGGCGCACAAGGACCGCAACGAGCCCCCGTGCAAGTGGTGCCTAATAGCCCACGAGAAGGCGCAGCAGCCGCAGTGGCGGCCGCCGTGGTTCGCCTACGTCCCCGCCCCCGGCAAACCCGGCCCCAAGCCGTTCATCGGGCCGAAGCTGAAGGCGGTGAAGCCCCCGCGCAAGAGGGGACGCCCACGCATCGAGGGACGACCGGAGTGCGGGACCGAACGCGCCTACCACTGGGAGAAACGGTATCTCGGGGAGACGTGCCCGAAGTGCCGTGCAGCGTCCGCTGCAGCGCAGAAGGAGCGCTACCACCGCAGGCAGGAGGCCAAACGGGAGGCCGGGCTACTGCCGGTGAAGCCGGAGAAGGAGCGGCTGCCCAACGGCGCCACGCATGGCTCGCAGCGGGGCTGGCAGGCTTGCCGGGAGCGCCCCGAGGGGGCATGCGCCGATTGCATCGCGGCGAAGGAACACACCAACAAGATGGTCCGCGAACGGCGGGCCGCGAGGAAGCAGAAAGCATTGGAGCTGGCAGCATGAGCACTTACAACCTGGCCGAGTATCAGGCACGCGCGGTCACCACCGCCATCTACGACGACGAGTGGACGTCCGCGTACCCGCTGATCGGGCTCGCCAACGAGGCGGGCGAGCTGGCGAAGGAGGTCGCCAAGTTCTCCTCCGCCTGCCATTCGTTTGCCCGCATGGAGGGCGTCGCGTTCCTGCACGGCGGCGACGAGGGCCGGGAGTACGCCAAGGCAGTGACCGTGGATAAGCACCGGCAGCTCATCAAGGGCGAGGCCGGGGACGTGCTCTGGTACGCGGCTGCTGCAGCGCGCGATCTGGAGCTGTGGCTGCCCCCGGTGTTCGACACGACGATGGGCGAGGACTGCGCATCCTTCTGGACGCCGGAGCAGGCGGCGCTGCACCTCTGCGCCACCACGTCCGAGGCGCTGGGGCTGGTGAAGAAGTCCATGCGCGACGACAAGACGGTGTGGGCTGTGAGCCGGACGGAGAAGGCGAAGGAGCTGGTGGACCGGAGCATTCACGAGCTGGCCGGGCTGCTGTGGCTGCTGGGCGTGGACTTCGCGGAGGCGGCTGACGCGAACCTCGCCAAGCTGGCGTCCCGGGCGAAGCGCGGCGTGCTGAACGGTGACGGCGGGGAGCGGTGAGGGCTGCGCTGCTGCGCACGGTGCCCCGAGAAATCCGGCCCCTCGTGCGCTGCGCGGTGGAGCAGGACTGGCGGGTGAAGCGGACTCGCCGCGGGCATCTGGTGTTCTGCCCGCCGGAGGGGCAGGTCATCTACACGTCGGGCACTCCGTCCGACGCTCGGGCGTGGAAGAACGTCAGGGCGCAGTTGCGCCGCGCCGGGCTGGACATACCTTCGGGGGTGCCAGCATGAGCGGCGGAGTGTTCCTCTGCCCGGCCTGCAACGCGGCCTGTGGGAGCGCTGAGGCAGCGAAGGCGTGCTACACCGGGCACGAGGGCGAGGAGCGGCCTACTGACCTGCAGTGGCTCCTGTCGCTGGGTGTGGACGTGGGAGAGGCGGCGCGCCGGATCGGGCGCACGCCGACAGCGGTGCAGGTGGAGCTGGCGAGGAGCAACAATGGCGACTGATCGGTTTGTGGGTGGCCCGCTGGACGGGCAGGAATGGAACGCCGCCGAGCTGGCCGGGCTCAACGTGTTCATGGACCCGCGAACGCAGGTCCAGTACGAGCGGCGAAACGGGAACCGCTGGGTGCTGACCCCGGCCCGGGGCCCGAGCCCGATTGCCCCCAGCAACAAGATGTTCAAGATAGCGCCGCAAGGCAGAAATCCAATCACGCTGGAGCAGCTGGAGGGGCTGATATGGGCGGCTCGGGCTGCCAACGTGCCCGGTGATTGGGAGGTCCACGGACTCACGCGCTGGTCCGGCAGGCTGTCTGAGCTGGAGCTGAAGCCCCCCAAGACCTGACGGGGCACCTGACGGGGTATCTCGTCCGATGGGCGGCTGGGAGTGCACTGCGACACGCCCGGCCGCCCATTGTGTTGCAATGCTGACTTAATGTGGCACTAGAATCGTTCTCGTTACTCGCCGCCCTCTCCCCCCGAGGTCACACCACATGCGCCGACTCTGCCCGGCATGCACCACCCGTTCTGAGCACCTGGTTTCCGACACCTGCCCGGTTTGCTCCGGCGCCGGGTATCTGACGCTGGGCGCCGCTGCGCTCTCCCTCTACGACCCGGAAGTGGTGGCTGCTGCAGCCCGCCTTGCCCTGGAAATGGCGGCCCGCGGCTCCGACAAGACTCTCTCCCTCTCTGACGACCGGACGGGCACAATCCGCGCCACCATGGCGGACCTGCTGGACGCCGGGATCGTCGCCAAGCCCAACCGCCCGCAAACCCCGGCCCCGCGCCCGGTTACACGGCTGCCGCGGAAACGCAACCAGTTGGGCCAGTACGCGATCGAACGCTCCCCCGAGGAACTGGCAGCCGAGGCCACCGGCCAGATGCCGTTGCCGCTCGATGACGTCCTCTCCTCGGCTGGCTGCTACCAGTACCGGGAGGCCGACCGGCCGAACGCCCGGGGCCTGCCGCTGCTGTCCGCCAACGGGCACCCCTCGCACCTCGCCCGCGTTGCGGACCCGATGGAGCCCGGCCACGACACAAGGGCTGGCTTCCGGCACCGCCGCGCCACCCTGCTGCGGGCTGCAGCACTCGCGCACTCCGCGCCGGAGGCTGCCGCTGTGAAACGTTCCAAGGCACACGAGCAGACGGAGCTGATGGCAGCGTGAACCAGCGTCCAAGTGTGGGCCGCATCGTCCACGTCCACGTCGCCCATTACGGCGCCCCCATCGCCGCGGTGATCACTGCTGTCAGCCCGGACGACGACACGCTGGTGGAGGTGGCGTTGTTCATGCCCTCCGGCCTTGCCGAGCTGCCGTGGCCGCACCGCTTCCCCTACTCGCCGGAGCCCCTGCCCCAGCACTGGAGCTGGCCCCCGCGCACCTAGATCCTTTCGTGGCCGTCGCGCAGGTCAGAGCTCCGAACAAACCGCAGTGTGCAGTGGGTCATTGACGCCGATACAGCGGAGCCGCCACGAAACCCCCCGCCCGTCCCGCCGATTCCCCGGGGCGGGCGGGGGAACCACTTTCCTTCCACCCTCTGAAACCAAGGAGCCCCCATGAGCGAACAGCCTGACGTCCGCGACGACTACCCCTCCCGCGCCACCCTGAGCGGCATCGTGTTCCCCCCGAACGCTGCCAAGTACCCGGGGCCCGGGCTGCAGCACAACCGCACCGTGAGCAAGCTGGACGAGGCGCTGGGCCTGATGAACAAGGAGGCGGAGGAGCAGAACCGGGTGATCGCGCTCCAAACCGAGTGCATCGAAGGGCTCGCGGACCTCACCTACGGCGGGCTGGCGCGGAAGGGTGCCGCCGCGTGGCTCAGCATCACCTTCTGGACCGTTTTCATCTTCACCATCGCGCTCCGCGTCGTCACCGGCGCCCTCTGGGCCGACGTCCTGTTCATCGTCGCTCTCGGGGCTGTGATCGTGGCGGAGTACGCCAACGCGATCCGGGCGCTGCGCCAGCGCCGTGCTGCCCACCGGAAGCTGGCAGCGCTGGGCAAGAAGGTGCGTGCCGCCCGGATCGAGCAGCCGTGAGCGAGCACGCCTTCGTGAAGGCCCGCGACGAGGTGCAGCAGGCCGAGTACGTGGTGGAGGTGGCCGAGCAGCGGTTGCGGGACGCGAAGGAGCTGCTGGGGCAGAAGCGGGACGCGCTGGTGGAGGTTGCACTCAAACGTGCCGCGTCCCACCCGGCCGGATTCAGCGGTGATGTAGTGCCCTCACAAGCACTCACCCCCTGACCTATGGAGCCGCAACCGTGACCACGGAAACCATCGACCCCACCAACATCCCGTCCACCCTTCGCAAGCTGGCAGTGCCGATCGACGGGCTGCAGCACTACGCGAAGAACGCCCGCAAGGGCGACCTCAGCGTCATCATGGAGTCGCTGGAGGTCCACGGCCAGTACCGGCCGGTGGTGGTGCGCACGGGGACGAACGAAATCCTTGCCGGAAACCACACCGTCATGGCTGCCCGAGAGCTGGGCTGGACGTCCGTGGCGGTGACGTTCGTGGACGTGGACGACGACGAGGCTGCCCGCATCGTGCTGATCGACAACCGCGCCAACGACCTTGGCAAGTACGACAACGACGCGCTGGCCGAGCTGCTGCAGTCCCTCCCGGAACTGGAGGGCACCGGTTACACGCAGGACGACCTGGACGACCTGCTCGCCCACATGGAGGGCGACGACCTGGACGACCTGGAGGACGAATACGGAGAGCCGGAGGAGGAGGACCTGTGGCCCACTTTCTCCATCAAACTCCCCGAGGACCTGAACCGGCGCCTGCGTGACGCGCTGGACGCGATGCAAGGCGACACCGATCCTGCCCGTCTGGAGCAGCTTCTCAACAAGGCGGGCGTGTGAGCCTGTACTGGCCCGACCGGCCGCGGATGCTGATTTCCTACGCCTACAAGGAGGCGCTGGACTACGCGGTGAAGAACACTTCGGGCGTTGACCTCCTCGTGGACTCCGGCGCGTTCACCGCCTTCACGCTGGGCGAGAAGATCAGCATGGAGGCTTACTGTGACTGGCTGATCGAGAACCAGTCGAAGATCACCACCGCGATCTCGCTCGACGTCATCGGAGACTGGAAGGGCAGCGCCCGCAACACCGAGAAGATGCTGAAGCGGCTGCCCGAGGGCTTCCCGCTAATGCCGGTGTGGCACTCGACGTCGCCGGAGTCCGAGCTGCGCCGCCTCTGCCGGGAACACGACTACATCGGTATCGGCGGCGTCACCTCCATGGCCTCCAAGGTCAATATGTTCATGCGGCACATGGTGAAGGCGCACAAGATCGCCCGCGACTACGGCACCAAGCTGCACGGTCTGGGCGTCACCGGCCACGACGCGATGCTGCGCCTGCCGTGGCACACGGTGGACTCCTCCTCGTGGCTGGCTGGGGCGCGTTACGGGCGCATGGTCCTCCACGACGAGGATTTCAGCCGCGTCCGCTACCGCATTGGCGACCCGATGGACGCGAGCATGGCCCGCGTGATCCGCGCCTACGGGGGCGACCCGGCAAAGGTCCGCAAGAAGGGCTTCGCGATGGCGTCCGGGGGCACCGGCGACCACAAGGCCGAATACGAGTGGCTGTACCAGTCCGCGGCGCGGGGCTTCACCATGCTGGAGGGCCACATGCGGAAGCGGAACAAGACCGAGGCCCGCGTCTACTTGGCGCTGGCCACCTCAGTGACAATGCATGCCGCCATCCGGGCGCATGCGCTTGGCAACCCCTTTGAACGGAAGGTAACTCCATGTGTTCCATCAGTGGCGCAGTAAACCTGCGCCCGCGCACCCACGCCCCCATCAGCGCCCGCCGTCTGGCGAAGGTGCTGGAGGCGGCGCTGGAGCGCGGCCGTGACAGCGTGGGCCAGTACATCGACGGGGCGGTGATGCGCTCCGTGACGGGGCCCCTGCACAACTGGATCAGCGGCGCCAACGTGGTGCTGGTGAACAACCGGGCCGAGCCGACAACCGAGTGGCAGCGAGAGAAGGACAAGGAGCAGGTGCAGCCCTACCTGACTCGCCACTCCGGCGGCCGCCTCGTCGTCGTGCATAACGGCACCATCGCCAACGACAAGGAGCTGGCCGCGGAGCTGGGCCTGCCCGCGCCGGTGATTGACTCGCAGATCATCGGCCCGGTCCTCGCGGACGGGGGCCCGCTCTCTCCGGCGAACGTTGTGGAGCGGCTGGGGCGCCTCGTGGGCTCCTACGCCCTCGTGGTGCATGACGAGTCCACCGGCATCACCTATCTGGCCGCCAACTACAAACCGCTCCACACGGCGGTCTACGACGGCGTGCTCTACTTCGCCTCGCTGCCCCACCATTTGCCCGGGGACGGGGAGCTGCACTCCACGGTCCACAAGCTGGAGCCCTACACGGTGACGGTTCTCGAGCCCGAAGGCGTCAGCTACTCGCTGGACCTGCCGGTGGGCGACCCGGCGGACCAGAACAAGGTGCTGGTGGTCGCGTCCGGCGGCATGGATTCCACGGTGGTAGCGGCCCAGCAGGCGGCTCTCGGGCGCGAAGTCACGCTCCTGCATGTTGAGTACCAGGCTCGGGCGCAGCAGCGGGAGCGGGAGGCTATTGACGCCATTGCCGAGCGCATGGGCGCGGAGCTGATCGTGGTGCAGACCGACCTGTTCAAGAACACCATCAAGGCCTCCCGGCTCACCGAGACACGCGAGGACGTCGAAATCGCGGACGGGGTGGCCGGTGCAGAACTGGCCCACGAGTGGGTGCCCGCCCGCAACCTGATCCTCGCATCCATCGCCGTTGGCATCGCTGAGGCTCGCGGCATCGGGTGGATCGCGTTGGGCAACAACCTGGAGGAGTCCGGGGCCTACCCGGACAACGAGCAGGAGTTCATTCGGGCGCTGAACGTGGTGATGCCGAACGCGGTGAACGTGAACCGCAAGGTCCGCTTCACTCAGCCTGTCGGCAACCTGATGAAGCACGAAATTGTGGCGCTGGGCATGCAGGTGGGGGCCCCGTTGGAGCTGGCGTGGTCCTGCTACAACGGCGGCGAAATCCACTGCGGGGACTGCGGGCCCTGTTTCATGCGCCGCACGGCCTTCACCATGAACGGCCTCACCGACACGATCCCCTACCAGCAGTAAGGAGCACCCCCCCTTGTTCACCATCAGTAAAGAGTTCGCCTTCAGCGCCTCCCACCAGCTGGACGGGCTGCCCGCGGACCACCCGTGCTCGCGGCTGCACGGCCACAACTACACCATCAAGCTCACCCTTACCGGCGATCTGGACGATATCGGGTTCGTGCACGACTACCGGGCGCTGGCCCCGTTCAAGGAATACCTTGACAACGTGCTCGACCACCGGCACCTGAACGACATTCTGGAGGGCAACCCGACCGCGGAGCGGATGAGCGCCCACCTGTGCAAGGTGGCAGTGCGCTGCCTGGAGATTCCGCGCACGGTGTTCCGGGTGGCGATCGGCGTCTCTGAGACGCCCAAGACGTGGGCCGAGTCCAGCGTGGACATTGATGGCCTGTACTGGAACCAGCGCTACCGCTGGGGCCGTGAGAGCCGCGAAGCGGAGGGAGCGAAGTGAGTGATGTTCTCCCGTTCGTGGAAACGTTTGGCCCGACGCTCCAAGGCGAGGGCGCGGCTGCAGGCCGCCTGTCCTCATTCCTCCGCTTTGGGGGTTGTAACCTGTCTTGCTCGTGGTGCGATTCCCCGTATACCTGGGACGCTGATCGGTTCGATCTTCGCCGTGAGATTTCACTGCTCACGGTGCAAGAAATCGTGGCACGAGTCCCTGCCGCTCCCCTCCTGATCATCACCGGCGGCGAGCCACTGCTGAACCAGAAGAAACCGGCGTTCGTGGAGCTGCTGCAGCACTACAAGGACGCGGGCGTGGAGCTGCACATGGAGACGAACGGCACGCTGGTCCCGAACCGGGACATGGTGCGGCTGATCGACCAGTTCTCTGTGAGCCCGAAGCTGGCCCACGCAGGCGAGCACAAGCGGACGCAAAACCGGGCGCTGGCGCCGGGCTGGCTGCGCGTGCACGACCAGACTCCCGCGCACCTGAAGGTGGTGTGCGAGACGGCGGCCGACGTCCGCGAGACACGCGAAATGGCCGAGAAACACGGGTGGCCGCTGGACCGGGTGTGGGTGATGCCGGAGGGCACCACGTCCGAGGTGCTGAATGCCCGCTGGCCGGAGATTGCGACGGCCGCAACCGAACAAGGAATCAATGCATCCCACCGCCTGCATGTGCTGGCGTGGACCGACGCGAGGGGACACTAACCATGAGCGAAACACTGATTGACACTGCCCCCGAGGCAGAGGACGAGTTCGACGGGCTGGACGCCTTTGAACGCGAGATTGCGGAGGCCCGCGCCGACGAGTACCTGCCGGACGCCGTGATGGACGCCGAGCAGCAGTCCGAGGAGCCGCCGCAGGCGCCGCAGCCCATCGTGCTGCCGGTGGAGACGGTGCTGGGGCTGCTGGACAACACGCTGACAGCCCACGAGGCTGACCCGGTGGCGTTCTCCGTGGGCATGTTCCTCGACGCGCTGGGCGTGGATGAGGGCGACCACACCGCGGACACTCCGCAGCGCGTGGCGAAGGCGTGGCGGCACCTGCTGGCCGGGTACGCGGAGGACCCCTCCGTGCACCTCCAGAAGCAGTTTTCCGCGCCGGAGAACCCCGGGCTGGTCGTCGTGTCCGGCATCCGGCTGGCGTCCACCTGCGCCCATCACCTGCTCCCGATCACCGGGACGGCGACGGTGGCCTACCGGCCGCAGCGCGGCGCGAACGTGGTGGGCCTGTCCAAGCTGGCCCGCGTGCTGGATGGCTACGCGCGGCGGCTGCAGGTGCAGGAGCGGATCGGCTCGCAGGTGGTGGACGCGCTCGACAGCGTGCTGAAGCCGTTGGGCGCCGCCTGCGTCATCACTGCTGCGCACGGTTGCATGAGCCTGCGCGGGGTGGCGGAGCCGTCCGCAACCACGCTGACTGTGGCGACTGCCGGTGACTGGATTGACCCGGGCCACCCGGACCTGCAGGCTGTTCTGGCGGAGCACGCCCGCAACGCCGGGTAGCAGGCACGCAAAAGGACCCCCGCGGCAGTTACGGCCGCGGGGGTCTTTTTGTGATTGTGCAGGACCTACGCGGTCTTGCGAGCGGTGTGGCTGTTGGTTGCCGGGCGTCCCCCGCGTCCCGGGCGGCGGCGCAGCCACTTCTCAATGGTGCGGCGCTCCCAGTAGGGGCTGTTCCCGAACTTGCCATCTGGCTTGGGCAGGTCGCCGGGCCGCACGATGGAGCGGTCCCCGGTGAGTGCTGCCTGGCGCCGGTGGAACGATGCGCGGGAGTGGTAGGTGCGGGCCGACGTCAGGCCAATGCCCAGCAGGTCGGCCAGTTCCTGGAATCCGAGAATATCTGTCTTAGGCATTGCAACATCATAGCCGTTGGATTCGTAGTTCGCACCCTCCAAAGTTTCGTTGGTACTCATGGTTCTCCTTTCTCAGTGTCTAGTGATCGGGCAAACTCAACCAGTCGCCCGCCTTCGTCCGCTGCACCGGCTCGTAAAGGGCCGGGTCCGACGAGTGCGCGATTTCGTACTCGATGACTTCCTGAGTGGCACCAGTCCACTCGTTGAAGATGCTGCCCGTGTCCTTCCGGCGGATCGCGTACTCCAGCAGCGGCGGGTCCGCGAACAATGAGGCGCGGACTGCAGCGTCGTGGACCCTGCCAGCGACCAGACGCGCTTGGTCGATGAAGCGCCCGCCCCGCGGGTCGGTCCCGGCGATGATCCGCTCCACGTCCAAGCGAACACTGTGGTAGGTGGTGACTGCCTCCGGCGTGAGGTCTGCGGGGAGCTTGGCGAGGGCGTCCTTGAACGCCTCCACCACGACCTTCCTGTCCGTGCCGCGCAGCCCGGCCAGCCACGCCATCGGCAGCTCCTGCGCTGCCTCCATCAGCGCCCTAGTCGTGTCTTTCACGCTGTCGTTTCCTTCCTTGATGCATCGCTGATGTAGGTGGCTGGTTCGCCAGTGGCCTTCTGCACCCACGCCATGGACGCTGCCCGGCACTCCGGCCGCCCGCAGGTGGTGACTGCAGCGTGGGCGCGGCCCGGGTCGTAGCCGCCCGGCTGGTTCGTGACGATCCCGGCCCGCTCGTGGTGCTCGTGCGGGCAGGGCAGGTCGTCGTCTCGCCTACGCCGTGCCATGCGCGACCTCCTGGGCCTGCTGCTGGCGCTGCTCCAAGCTTGCCTGCATCTGCGCCTCGGTTATCTCTTTCACAGCCCGTCCTCCGCGGACGCGATCGCTGTGACGGAGGCGACGGGCAGCGTCAGGCAGTACAGTCCCCCGCGGGCAGTGACAAACACCGGGTACATGCCCACCGCCTTCTCGGGCTGCGCTGCCCAGTCGCGGGTGTGCAGGTCTACGTGCTGGACGTCGGCGGAGTTCTGGAAGCCGACCAGCGCCGCCGGTTCGCCCTTCCAGAAGTCTTGGTCAAGGACCTTGCCGGAAGTGTCGTCCACTCGGTGCGGGTAGGGGCGCGATCCGTTCGCGCTGGACGCTAACTGGATGGATTGGATGGTCATTGGTGCTCCTTTGGTTGGGGCTGCGGGCCCCGTGTGGAGCCCGCAGCGGTTGGGGTTAGTTGAACGAGACGAGGCAGAGGAACACGTTGTCGCGCTGCTCCTTCGTCAGCTCCTCCGTCGTCGTCAGCGTTAGCTTGTGGTCCTTGACGGACGTGGCGACCAGCCCGGAGATGAGGTCGGCCAGCTTGTCTGCCAGCTCGTCGGCCCCTGCAGCCTCGGCGGGTGTGAGTTGAGTGGTGAACGTGTGCATTGCGTGCTCCTGTCGGTTTGTTTGAATTACTACAACATTAGGTTAGGGCGGGAGCCTGCCGCGTGGCAAGCCCCCGCCGACTGGCTGCTACTGGACGTCTACGTAGCGCATGCAGGTCTGCAGCAGGTGGTCGTAGTCCCCGCTCAGCGCCTCATCGAAGAACTCCTGCGCTGCCTCGCGCTCTCCGGCCCGCTCCAGCGCCTTGCGCACCTTCGCAACGATGAAGAACCCGTTGCCGTCCGTGCCGGTGAGCTGGACCGTGATGTTGGGGAATTTGATGTCAGCCATTGTGCTGCCTTTCGGTTGGGTGTTGCTCCTGCGTAGTTTGTTTGAACTACTACAACAAATATAGGGCGGGGCCCGCCGTGAGGCAAGCCCCGCCCGGTAACCTGCCCGCCGCTACACTGCCAGCAGTTCGAAGGCTTCCTCCTTGACCTCCTTTGCGGTGGCGCTCGTCAGGGTGCGCAGCGCACGGACGTCCTTCGCCGCCTCGCCGTGCTGCCCGCGGACGGGCACGAAGTGGTCCACGTACTCGGTGAAGGCGTTGTACCCGGCCCAGCGCGTGCCCCGAATCTCGGTGTTGGTGTCCGACTCCAGGAACAGCCGGGTCAGCTCGTCGGCGCGGTCTGCTGCCATCTGCTTCGCCTGCTTCGGCGCCTTCTCCTGCGGCACCCAGATGGTGTCCACAATCTCGCGGAACTTCGCCTCAGTCAGCGTCTCCTGGATCATGCGCTCGGCTGCCGCCTCAAACTCGGCGGAGTAGTTGAACGTGATCCCCAGCGCCTCCCTAGCCTGCTGCAGCGCTGCAGTGCCGCCCCGCGTGTGGCGGACGGTGAAGGACGCCTTGGCGCCCTTGATTGCGGCCGCTGCCGTGTTGGCGCAGACGACGCGGATCGGCGTAACCACGAAGCGGAACGAGGAGCGCCCATCGTGCGAGTTGATCGCCGCGATGTAGGTGTCCACGGGGTCCATGCCGCCGATGTTCATTGTCTCGGGCAGCTTCATCGTGATGAACACCTCTGCGCCGCCCTTCATGCTGCCCGCGGTTTCAAAGTGGGCGCCGGATTCGTCCACCAGCGTGTTCAGCAGCTCCGCGTGGTCCTCGTTCTGGATCGGGTGGTACTTGGTGCCCACGACCCCGAGGACGTCGAGTTCCTTGGTGAGCGGGTTGGTGCGGACGGTTGCGAACTGGTTGGGGACGTCCACCGGGCTGCGCAGCTCCTCGCCTTCGATCAGCGGCGCGGTCTGCAGCGCCAGC
>NZ_JBLKRT010000036.1:0-35333 GCF_047607445.1 Arthrobacter sulfonylureivorans | reverse complement strand
CAGGCCTGACCAACACGCTGCTGGGGCGGGACCGCTCGGTCCCGTCCCAGCAGCACCATATCCACAGCATGAACAGCCCGCCGCCCTCGCGGGCCGGACCAGCACTACAATCTTGGAGACAGCATGCGGACCAGCGTGTACATGGAAGAACTCGACGCCTTTACCTATCGCGAACGCATCAGCCAGGACAACGCCGTGGTGCTGATACCTGTCGGCTCCATCGAGCAGCACGGCCCGCACATGCCGCTGAATACCGATGTACTCCTCTCCAAGGCGCTTGCCGGAGCCACCGCTGAGGCCATCGATGCACTGGTCGCCGCGCCGGTGGTCTACGGATACAAATCCCAGCAGCGTTCCGGAGGCGGCAACCACCTCCCCGGCACCACCAGCTTGGACGCCTCAACCGTGATCGCCATTGCCAAGACCCTGACGCTCGAATTCGCCCGGCACGGCGCGCGGAACATTGCCTTCATCAACGGCCATTTCGAGAATTACCAGTTCTTGTATGAAGGCGTCGATCTGGCACTGCGCGAGCTGCACCAAAGCGGGATCGACGACGCCAAAGTGGTCCTGCTCTCCTACTGGGACTTTGTTGACGACGCGACCATCGCCGAGTTGTACCCGAACGGCTTCACCGGCTGGGATCTGGAACACGGCGGCGTCCTGGAGACATCCCTGATGCTGCACCTACACCCGCAGCAGGTCCGAATGGACAAGGTGGTCGATGCCCCGCCAGCCGTGTTGCCCAACTATGACGTCCTGCCGGTCCGGCCCGAACTGACGCCGGCGTCCGGCTGCCTCTCCTCTGCCGCCGAAGCAACGCAGGCCAAGGGCATCATCCTGCTGGAGCGTGCCGCCGCCGGTATGGCAGCCGCCTTGGCCCACGAGTTTCCGGTCGCGGCGCCGCAGCCGACCCGCCAGAGTGATCCTGAGTCCGTCGGCGCCCACTAAACATGCTGGAACAACGCGGCGATTTCGCCTTTGACTACAACCTCCACGGCGGCACGGCTCCGGTAAAGATGCAGTGGCTGTTCCAGGAACAGTCCCGCCTGCCGGTTGCCGTGCAGACCTGGGAGCTACCGCCGGGCGGGACCGAAGGCATGCACTCCCATACCGAGAGCAACCGCCCGCTCGAGGAACTCTACGTGGTGATGGAGGGAACGGCGCGGATGACGGTGGACGGCCAGGTCAATCAGCTGGCCGCCGGCGATGCGGTGCTCGCGCCGGTGGGGTCGGAGCATGATGTGGCCAATACCGGCTCCGGCCCGCTGCGCCTGCTGGTTATCTGGGGTGAGCCCGGCACGGCCGACTACACGGCATTCGGTTCACACCGGGCAGCGAAGGCGGCCCGTGCCGGCGGCGCCGCGGACGCCTAAGCCGAGTCCTTGCCGTGCGCCGACAGCGTCGATCCGGACGGAATTTGAGACCATGGTGCCATGGCTGAACCTGAAGAGCTCGACGACGAGGCATCACCGGACAACCTGAACCGGGGCGTGCAGTCCGTGGACCGCGCCATCACCGTGCTGGAAATCCTGGCCCGCCGCGGGGAATCCGGCGTGAGTGACATCGCCGAGGAAATGGGCGTGCACAAATCCACCGCCTCACGCCTGCTGGCGTCGCTGGACCACCGGGGCATGGTCCAGCAGAACACCGAGCGCGGAAAGTACCAGCTTGGGTTCGGCATTCTGCGGCTGGCCAATTCGATCCCCGGCAATCTGAGCTTGGTGCGCGAGGCCCGGCCGGTTCTGGAGCACCTGGCTGAACAGTACAAAGAAACCGTGAACCTGGCGGTGCTGCGTTCCAACTTTGCCGTGAATGTGGACCAGGCCCGCGGCACGTCCACCTTGGCGACGTACGACTGGATCGGCAGCCTCACGCCCCTGCATGCAACCTCCAGCGGCAAGGTGCTGCTGGCCGGGCTCAGCTCGGAAGACCGGCTGAAGATCGTCAAACAGAGCCGGTTGCCGGCGCTGACCGCCAAAACGATCACTTCCCGGCAGAAGCTGGAAAAAGAACTGCTGCTGGTCTCCGCCAACGGCTACGCCGTTGTCGACGAAGAATTCGAGATCGGCCTCAACTCCATCGCCGTCCCGGTCTGGGACCATTTGGGATCCGTCATCGGTTCCGTCAGCATTTCCGGGCCCGCATTCCGGTTCAAGCCCCAGGACATGCCCGGCCTGATCGAGGACATCAAGCAGGCAGGGCAGGATATCAGCGCCCGGATGGGCTACTCCCGGGAGAGTTGACCCGTGCCGGAGTGCTGCCGTCCTTCTTGACGACGACGGCGGCCGTCAGTTGATGACGGAGGCTGTCTCCGCCAAGCGGCCAGTGACCCATTCGTGGAACGCGCTGATGTGGTGCTCGCTGGGGACCAGCACGCCGCCCTTGGCGTAGATCTTGGAACTCATCGCCGGCTGGCAGCGTTCGCAGGCGTCGAAGTCCTGCTGGTTGACCCGGTGGAACAATTCCACTGAGGCCGTGAGGTCCCTGCCTTCTTCCACCACGCTGGGCATGTACAGCCAATCGCATTCCACCACGGTCCGGTCGGCGGCCAGCGGAAACATCCTGTGGATGATCACGTGGTCAGGCACCAGGTTGACGAAGACCGTTGGTTTGATAGTGATGGCGTAATAGCGCCGATCTTGGTCCTCGCTGATGCCCGGAATGCGTTCCAACCCTTCAGAGCCGTCCACGGTGAAACCCTGGACGTCCGCACCGAATTCCGCGCCGTGCCCCACGAAGTATTGCGCCGCCAGCCCGTCGGCGAATTCGGGCAGGACTTCCGTCAACTCCGGATGGATCGTGGCGCAGTGGTAGCACTCCATGAAGTTCTCGATGATGAGCTTCCAGTTGGCCTTCACGTCGTAGCTGATCCGCCGGCCCAGGCTCAGGTTCGCGATGTCGTAGCCGGCGATCGCCCCGGCATCGCCGAGACGTTCCTCGATCGCTCCGACCACATCGTCGTCGAAGGACGGCGGTTCATCCGCCAAGCACAGCCACACGTAGCCCATGTACTCGCGCACCGGAACATCCACCAGCCCATACTTCTGCCGGTCGATGTCCGGCATCTTGGTCAGGTTCGGTGCCGCGATGAGCTTGCCGTCGAAGTCGTAGGTCCAGGCGTGGTACGGGCATTGAAACGAACGTCCTGCCTGCCCGCTCTCTTCCATGCAGAGCTTGACCCCCCGGTGCCGGCAGATGTTGTAGTACGCCCGGACCGTGCCTTTACGGTTGCGGGTCACGATGACGGATTCGCGGCCAACCTGAACGGTCCGGTAAGCCCCTGCTTTGTCCAGGTCCGCAGACCTGACCGCACAGAACCACATCTGTTCGAAGATGCGCTCCTGCTCCGCCCGGAAGACGGCGTCGTCGACGTAGGTGTGGCCGGGCAAGGTCGCGATCAGGCTCTCCGAGACGATCTCAGCGGTCATGGGGTACTCCTTTAAACAGAACTGTCAGACGGCAGGCGGGACGGCGGTGCTGGTCAAGAGGCTGCAGCCAGCGCGCCCGCCGCAGCGTCCGCGTACCGTTCAGCTGCGCGGTTCAGGAACTTGCGCCATTTGGTGAACTGGCGGACCTGGTTGATCCCCAGCACGGCGACGGGTTCGTCCCCCGCGTAGTAGACGGCCAGGAAGCTGTGGTCTTCGATGCACCCATACTCGATCTGGATACGGTCGTGCCCATGCACCAGGCCGGCGAACTGGATGCGCGAACCGTACTGGTCGGACCAGAAATACGGCGGATGGACTGCCCGCGGCCCTGTTCCGCCCTGCAACAGGGCGGCAACGGCCAAGGCCGGCCGCTCCAGTGCGCCGGTCCAATGCTCAACCCGGTGATGGGCCTGCAGCCGAGGGTTCCACCAGGCCGCACAGTCGCCAACGGCAACTATCGACGGGATGTTGGTGCGGCCGGTTGCATCGCAGAGCACCCCGTTGCCCAACTGGACCCCGGAACCGATCAGCCAGTCGGTGTTCGGCTGCCCGCCGACGCCTACCAGCACGATGTCCGCGGGAAGTTCCCGGCCGTCGTCGAGCACTATGTGGCTGACGCTGCCGCCCTGTATCCGGAATGACTTGATGGAGATACCGCACAGCATGTCCACTCCCCCGGCGGCGTGCAGACCGGCCACGGCCGCACCCATTTCGGCGCCCAATGCCCCGGAGAGCGGGGCATTGGAACGCTCGATGACCGTAACGTCGAGGCCCGCGGCACGTGCCGTCGACGCAGTTTCGGCGCCGATGAACCCGGCGCCGACCACCACCATCTTCCGGCCGGGCAGCAGTTGCCCGCGCAGGGCCCGGGCGTCGTCCAGCGTACGCAGGGTGAACACGTTGCTGCAGCCATCGACCTCGGGCAATACCCGGGCGGAGGCGCCGGTAGCCAAGACTATTCCGTCCGCGGCGAGGCTTCGTCCGTCGCTGAGGGCCACTGTCATCGACTCAAGGTCGAGGCTCACAGCCCTCACGCCGAGAAGCCACTCCGCCGCCAGATCGTCGTCGACTTCCGCCAGTGCCAGCTCCGCTTCAGAAATCCGACCGGCCAGGAAGTCCTTGGACAGCGGCGGGCGGTCGTAGGGCGGATAAAGTTCATCGCCCACGATGACCAGACGACCTGCAAATCCCTGCGCACGAGCCGCGCGGGCAGCAGAGAGACCGGACAGGGATGCCCCGATGACGACGACGGTCTGCATTGGGTATACCTTTCGCAGCAGCGGGTAGATCTTCCAAGAAGCGCTCTGCGCAACATGAAGCGCTATGTGAAACACAATGAAGATCGATCGCCTTGCTGTCAAGAGATTCTTCACGGCCTATTTTTGTGCCGGGAAAAATACCGCCTTCCCCTTGACATCGGTATATGGCGGGGCACACTGTTGCCTATTGTGGACAACGTTGTTCATCACGGAACTGCCCGCGGTACGCGGCCGCCAGAAAGAAGGCGCCTTATGCATGAAGCCTGCCCCTTGAGCCAACTGGCTCCCGGCGACGCCATCCGGCTGGACACCTCGCCTCCCATCGCCGTCTTCCACACCGAAGAGGGCGAGCTCTTTGCCATCGACGACACTTGCACCCACCAGGACGCCTCGCTGGCCGACGGCTGGGTCGAGGGCTGCGAAGTCGAATGTCCGCTGCACGCATCGAAGTTCAATCTGCGCACGGGCGGGGTGGACGCGCCGCCGGCAAAACTGCCAGTCCGGGTCCACGAAGTCATCGTCGAAGACGGCACCATCATGGTCCGGGAATCAACGGAGGAACCGAACCTTCCGCCCGGTTTGAAGGTCGACGGGTACGCGTAGCAGGGGCTCCCCCAACCAATCAGGGACCTTCCTGCCGCTGCGGCATTCCACCACCCGGTGCCATGTCCCGCCCAGCACAGTTCCCGGCCAGCACAGTGTCCTACCCAGGACCCTTGTCCCGTCCAGCAATCTGAAGGAGCATTGCCGCATGAGCACCACCCCGCGCGTCGTCATTATTGGAGCCGGGATCGTCGGCGCCAACCTGGCGGACGAACTGGCCACCCGCGGCTGGACCAACGTCACGGTCCTGGAGCAGGGGCCGCTACATCTGGCCGGCGGATCGAGCTCACACGCCCCGGGCCTGGTGTTCCAAACGAATCCGTCTAAGACCATGACAGAATTCGCCAGCTACACGGTCAAGAAAATGCTGTCCTTAACGGCGGACGGCATCTCCTGCTTCAACCAAGTGGGTGGACTGGAGGTGGCGACGACGCCCGCCCGGTTTGAAGACCTCAAGCGCAAGGCCGGGTTCGCCGCATCCTGGGGCGTGGAGGCCCGGTTGATCGATCCGGATGAATGCGAGAAGCACCATCCGTTGCTGCCGGCCGGCAATGTGCTCGGCGGCTTGCACATCCCCTCCGACGGCCTCGCCTTGGCGGCCCGGGCGGTGCGGCTACTGATTGCCCGCGCTTCCGCCGCCGAGATCGAGTTCCGCGGTTCTACGACTGTGACAGGCATCGAGCACGACGGCGGGCGGGTCACCGCGGTGGCGACCGACACCGGGAGGGTGCCGGCCGACGTCGTGGTTTGTTGCGCAGGATTCTGGGGGGCGAAGGTCGGCGCGATGGCGGGGATGACCGTGCCGCTGCTCCCGTTGGCGCACCAATACGTCAAGACTTCCGCCGTGCCGGAGCTTGCGGGCCGGAACGAACTGCCCAATGGCGCCCGGATGCCCATCCTGCGGCACCAGGACGCGGACCTGTACTTTCGCGAGCACGGCGACCGGCTGGGCATCGGTTCCTACGCTCACCGCCCCATGCCGGTGGACCTGAACGGGCTGCCGGCTGTCCCCGCCGCCGACATGTCCGAGGATCGGATGCCGTCGCGGCTGGACTTCACGCCGGAGGACTTCGCCCCGTCCTGGCGGGAAAGCCAGCGGCTGCTGCCCGCTCTCCACGGTGCCAGCATCGCCGACGGCTTTAACGGCATCTTCTCCTTCACGCCTGACGGCGGTCCGCTGATCGGCGAGTCGCCTGACGTCGCCGGGTTCTATCTGGCGGAAGCCGTCTGGGTGACCCACTCCGCCGGCGTGGCCAAGGCGGTGGCTGAGCTGTTGATGGACGGTACGCCGCAGACGGATCTGCACGAGGGGGACGTGCGCCGGTTCGAAGACGTCCAGTTGGCCCCGGACTACATCAGCGAGACATCGCAACAGAACTTCGTGGAGATCTACGACGTGCTGCACCCGCTGCAGCCGCGGGAATCGCCGCGGAAGCTGCGCACCAGCCCGTTCTTCGGACGGCAGCAAGAACTCGGAGCGGTCTTCCTGGAGTCCGGCGGCTGGGAGCGCCCGCAGTGGTACGAAGCGAACGCCCCGTTGCTGGCCGACTTGCCGCAGGAATGGCGGGAACCCGAACGCGATGCTTGGACCGCCCGCTACCACTCCCCCATCGCCGCCGCCGAAGCGTGGAAGACGCGCACCGCCGTCGCGATGTATGACATGACTCCGCTCAAGCGGGTTGAGGTCTCCGGGCCGGGCGCCCTGCGGCTGCTGCAGCGGCTGAGCACCGGGCAACTGGACAAGCGGCCGGGTGCGGTCACGTACTGCTTGCTGTTGGATGCCGCCGGCGGGGTCCGGAGCGACATCACCGTGGCTCGGCTGGCGCCGGAGCGGTTCCAGGCCGGGATCAACAACAACGCCGATTACGAGTACCTGCGCGGCGAGGCGTCCGCGCAATCGGCAGCCGATCCGGCACAGTGGGCGCTGGTCAGGGACACCACGCCGGGGACCTGCTGCATTGGACTGTGGGGGCCGCTGGCACGCGACGTCATCGGCAAGGTCAGCAGCGACGATTTCAGCAACGCATCGCTGAAATACTTCCGGACGGCGCAGGTGCGTATCGCCGGTTTGACGGTCACCGCCATGCGGCTGTCCTACGTGGGCGAACTGGGCTGGGAGCTGTACACCACTTCGGACCAGGGCTTGAAGCTGTGGGACGCCCTGTTCGAGGCCGGACGGCAGCACGGCATCATCGCTGCCGGCCGGGCGGCGTTCAACAGCCTGCGGTTGGAGAAGGGGTACCGGCTCTGGGGCACCGACATGACCACCGAACACACACCGGAGGAAGCCGGCGTGGGATTTGCGGTCAAGGCGGACAAGGGCGATTTTGTCGGGGCCGCCGCATTGGCGGCAGCCGGGGCTTCCACCCGCCGGCTGCGCTGCCTGACGATCGACGACGGCCGGTCGGTGCTGATGGGCAAGGAACCGGTGTATGTGGACAATGTCCCGTCCGGCTACGTCACCAGCGCCGCGTACGGCTACACGGTGGGCCGGCCGGTGGCCTATGCCTGGCTCCCGGCGGAGACGTCCGACGGCGACGCGGTGCAGGTCGAGTACTTCGGCCGCAGGGTTCCGGCAACCGTCGCCGCCGAGCCGCTGGTCGACCCCGGCATGGAGCGGCTGCGCGGCTGACGTCCGACGCTAAGAGTGAAGCCCGCCACCGTAGTCAGGTGGCGGGCTTCATCAGTTGGTGGTGGTGTGCCTAGAGGTTCGAGGCTTCCTCGTGCTCCGGGTACACCTCGCGCAGCAGGTGCGCGGTCTCGGACGGGGTCTTGCCGACCTTGACGCCCGCGGCCTCGAGTGCTTCCTTCTTGGCCTGCGCGGTGCCGCTGGAGCCGGAGACGATGGCGCCGGCGTGGCCCATGGTCTTGCCCTCCGGGGCGGTGAATCCAGCCACGTAGCCCACAACGGGCTTGGTGACGTTGTTCTTGATGAACTCGGCGGCACGCTCTTCGGCGTCGCCGCCGATTTCGCCGATCATCACGATCGCCTTGGTCTCCGGATCGGCCTCAAACGCAGCCAGGGCGTCGATGTGGGTGGTGCCGATGACCGGGTCGCCGCCGATGCCGATGGCGGTGGAGAAACCGAGGTCGCGCAGTTCGTACATCATCTGGTAGGTCAGCGTGCCGGACTTGGAAACCAGGCCCACGCCGCCCTTGCCGGTGATGTTCGCCGGGGTGATGCCCACCAGGGACTCACCCGGAGTGATGATGCCCGGGCAGTTCGGGCCGATGATGCGGGTGGTCTGGTTGCCGTTGGCATCCTTCTTCGACTGTGCCAGCGCCCAGAACTCTGCGGAATCCTGCACCGGCACACCCTCGGTGATCACCACGACCAGGCCGATCTCGGCCTCGATGGCTTCGACCACGGCGTCCTTGGTGAAAGCCGGCGGCACGAAGACGATGGAGACGTCGGCGCCGGTCTCGGCCATGGCTTCCTTGACCGTGCCGAACACCGGCAGGGTCTTCTCACCATGGGTGACGGTGGTGCCGGCCTTGCGGGCGTTCACGCCGCCCACGATGTTGGTGCCGGCGTGGAGCATGCGGGCGGTGTGCTTGGAGCCTTCGCCGCCGGTGATGCCCTGGACGATGACCTTCGAGTCCTTGTTGATGAAGATAGACATATTCTTAGTTCCTCGGTCCTTAGGCGTTGGCCAGTTCGGCGGCCTTGTCGGCGCCCTGGTCCATGGTCAGGGCCAGGGTGACCAGCGGGTGGTTGGCGTTGAGCAGGATCTGCCGGCCTTCGTCGACGTTGTTGCCGTCCAGGCGGACAACCAGCGGCTTGGTGGCCTTCTCGCCCAGGATTTCCAGGGCCTTCACGATGCCGTTTGCCACGGCGTCGCACGCGGTGATGCCGCCGAAGACGTTGACGAACACGCTCTTAACTTGGCTGTCGTTCAGGATGACGTCCAGGCCTGCGGCCATGACCTCGGCAGAGGCGCCGCCACCGATGTCCAGGAAGTTGGCGGGCTTGACGTTGCCGTGCTTCTCGCCGGCGTATGCGACGACGTCCAGGGTGGACATGACCAGGCCAGCGCCGTTGCCGATGATGCCAACCTGACCGTCGAGCTTGACGTAGTTCAGATCCAGCTCCTTGGCCTTGGCCTCGAGCGGATCAGCTGCGTCCTTGTCCTCGAGCTCTTCGTGGCCGGGCTGACGGAAGGCGGCGTTCTCGTCCAGCGAGACCTTGCCGTCCAGGGCCACGATGTCACCGGCGCCGGTCTTGACCAGCGGGTTGACCTCAACCAGGGTGGTGTCTTCCTTCTTGAACACGTCCCAGAGCTTGATGATGACCTCGGCGACCTTCGAGCGCAGTTCCTCGGCGAAGCCGGCCTGGGCGACGATCTCGTCGGCCTTGGCCTGGTCGATGCCGACGGCCGGGTCAACGGCCACCTTGGCCAGGGCATCCGGCCGCTCGACGGCCAGCTGCTCGATCTCCATGCCGCCCTCCACCGAGCACATGGCCAGGTAGTTGCGGTTGGCGCGGTCCAGCAGCACGGAGAAGTAGAACTCCTCGGCGATGTCGGCGCCCTGGGCGATCATGACCTTGTTGACGGTGTGGCCCTTGATGTCCATACCGAGGATGTTCGAGGCGTGTTCGAATGCCTCGTCCGGGGTCTTGGCGACCTTGACGCCGCCGGCCTTACCGCGGCCTCCGACCTTCACCTGAGCCTTGACGACAACTACGCCGCCAATTTTCTCAGCAGCTGCCTTGGCTTCTTCTGGGGTGTACGCAACGATTCCAGCCAGCACGGGTACTCCGTGTGCCTCGAAGAGATCGCGCGCCTGGTATTCAAACAGGTCCACGGGTTGTGTCCTTCTACGTCGAAGTCGTTTCTGACTCGGAGCGGCATCCACGATTGTCGTGACGGTAGCCACGGACGGTGGACGGATGCCTGCAATGCTCCATGGGGAACTCTAGTCCCTTTGGCATCGGGGGCCGGTCCCAGAGTACCGCTTTAGTGGCCAAGGGCACACTTCTACAACTTGTAGAACGGTCACGGGTTGAGGTAACAGCACCGCGCGGCTAGTGCTTGCTGCCCGCTTCGGCGGGATCGACGACGGCGGTGTCCCCGCCTTGGGCGGCGTCCTCGCCTTGTGCGGCGGCGCCACCCTGCGCGGCCGCGGCGGACGGGGCGCTGCCCTTGATCACGGTCTGGTTCAGCAGCGGGATCCGCAGCCCCTCCCGGGCAAGCGCGCCTTTCAGCCGGGCCCGCATCTCGCGTGCCACGCCCCACTGCTCCAACGGTTTGGTGCGGATGGCCAGCCGGATCACTACGGACTCGCCGGTCAGCGCCTCCACCCCCCAGACCTCCGGGTCGTCCAGGATCAGCCTGCGGTAGTCCTTGTCCTCGCGCAGTTCCATGGCGGTCTTGAGGATCAACTCGGACACCTTCTCCACATCGGAGTCGTAGGGTACCGGGATGTCCAATACCGCCCGGGCCCAGCCCTGCGAGGAGTTGCCCACCCGCAGGATTTCCCCATTGCGCACGTGCCACAGCGTGCCGTCCACGGCGCGCACCTGGGTCACGCGCAGGCCGACTGACTCCACCGTGCCGGAGGCCTCGCCCAGGTCCACCACGTCGCCGATGCCGTATTGGTCTTCGGCCACCATAAACAGGCCGGACAGGTAGTCCTTGACCAGGGTCTGGGCGCCGAAACCGATGGCGACGCCGGCGATACCGGCACTGGCCAACAGCGGGCCGAGGTTAAAGTTCAGTTCGGTGAGCACCATCAGGATGGTGAGCGTGGCCAGCACCACGGTGGCGATCGACCGCAGCACCGAGCCGATGGTCTTGGAGCGCTGGGCGCGCCGTACCGCGGCGATGGGCGAATCTTGCATCAGCCAGTAGCGCGGATCCTTGGCGTTTTTGCGCGCGGCCGGATCAAATTTGTCCAGCTTGGCGGTCTCGCCGTCGGCAATCTTGGTGGTGACCCGCTTGATCACGGTCCGCACGATCATGTTCGCCAGGAAACCGAACAACAGGATCAGCGACACCCGCAGCGGGGTATCGAGCCAAAAAGCGGGGGTCGCCAACCGTTCCAGGGTATTAATGTCCACGCCATCCATGGATAAGAACGTTAAACGCCGGGTCAGGGCTCTGCCAAACGCAGCCACGCGAACGTGGCGAATCTCCCAGCGGAACTGCTGGCTCGGTTAGGCGATCTTGGTCAGCGGCGCGTACCGCAGCAGCAGCCGCTTCTCTCCGGCGTCGAACTTCACCTTGGCTACCGTCTTGTCGCCGGCTCCTTCAAGCCCCAGCACCGTTCCGTTGCCAAAGCTGGTGTGGTTGACCTTGTCCCCGATGGCCAGCGCGATGACTTCCTTTTGCGGCTGCACCCGGCCTGCCTGGGTTTTGGCGCTGGTGATCGACGGCGCCGACCCGCGCAGCATGTTGATGTCCTGGTTGCTGGCCGTGCCGGCGCCCCAGTAGGAGCCGCCGTAGCGGTTGGAACCCAGGCTGCCGGTGGAGCCGAGCTTGGGACGAACTGTTCCTTCCCGCTTCCAATCAATGAGCTCGGCCGGCACCTCTTCGATGAACTGGCTGGCCGGATTGAACTGGCTCTGGCCCCACATGCTGCGGGACTCCGACCGGGTCAGATACAGCCGCTTCCGGGCCCGGGTCAGGCCGACGTAGGCCAGCCGGCGCTCTTCGGCCAATTCCTTCGGGTCGGACATCGAGCGCTGGTGCGGGAAGACTCCGTGTTCCATGCCGGTGAGGAAAACCACCGGGAATTCCAGCCCCTTGGCGGTGTGCAGGGTCATCAGCGTGACCACGCCCTGGTCCTGGGCCAGCTGGGCGGCCTCGGCGTCCGGGGCGTCCGGGATCTGGTCGGCATCGGCCACCAGGGCCACTTGCTCCAGGAACTCGGACAGCGACCCCTCGGGGTTGTCGCGTTCGTATTCCCGCACCACTGCCACCAGTTCCGCGAGGTTCTCCACGCGGGACTCGTCCTGCGGGTCCGAGCTTTGGCGCAGCATGGCCAGATAGCCGGTCTGTTCCAGCACCGCCTCCAGCGCTGCGGCAGCACCGGGACCGGCGGCTACCTCGGCCAGATCGTCAATGAGCTTCACGAAGCCGGCCACCGCGTTCACCGACCGGGTGGCCATGCCGGGCGCGTCCTCGGCACGGCGCAGTGCCGCCATGAACGAGATCCGGTCCCGTTCCGCCAATGCGGCCACCGCGTACTCGGCCCGGTCGCCGATCCCGCGCTTGGGTTCGTTGAGAATCCGACGCAAGTTGACGACGTCGTCCGGGTTCACCAGGACCCGCAGGTACGCCAGCGCGTCCTTGATTTCCTTGCGCTCATAAAAGCGGGTGCCGCCCACTACCTTGTACGGCAGACCCACCCGGACCAGCAGGTCCTCGATCGAGCGGGACTGGGCATTGGTCCGGTAGAACACGGCAATGTCCCCGGGCCGCACGCCTTCAGAATCCTGCAACCGATCGATCTCATCGGTAATAAACCGGGCCTCGTCATGCTCGTTCTCGCCGACGTAGCCAATGATCTTTTCGCCGTCGCCCTCGGCCGTCCACAGCCGTTTGGCCGGGCGGTTCGGGTTCCGTGAAATCACCGAGTTGGCGGCACTGAGGATGGTCTGCGTGGAGCGGTAGTTCTGCTCCAGCAGAATGGTGCGCGCGTTGGCGTAGTCCTTTTCGAAGTCGACGATGTTGCGCACGTCGGCCCCGCGGAAGGCGTAAATCGACTGGTCCGAGTCACCAACGACGGTCAGCTCGCCGGCCGGCAGCGCGCCGTCCTCGGATTCACGGGTCAGCTCACGGACCAACCGGTACTGGGCATGGTTGGTGTCTTGGTATTCGTCCACCAGCACGTGGCGGAAGCGGCGGCGGTACGAGTCGGCAATCGCCGGGAAGGCCTGGAAAATGAAGACCACCTGGGCAATCAGGTCGTCGAAGTCCATGGCGTTGGCCTGGCGCATCCGCTGTGTGTACCCGGTGTAGACGGACGCAACCGCCTGCTCGAACGGATCCGAGTAATTGGCGCTGGAGGCGAAGGACTCGTCGTCGATCAGTTCATTCTTGAGCGCCGAAATCTTGTGCTGGATGGATTTGGGCGGGAACCGCTTCGGGTCCAGGTCCAGCCCCTTGGCCACTTGGCTGACCATCCGCAGGGTGTCGGCCGAATCGTAGATGGAGAAATTCGAATTCAGCCCGACGTGCTTGGCTTCGCGGCGCAGGATCTTGACGCACGAGGAGTGGAAGGTGGAAATCCACATCCGTTTGGCCGGATCCCCCACCAGCGACTCGATCCGTTCCCGCATCTCCGCGGCGGCCTTGTTCGTGAAGGTGATGGCCAAAATCTCCCCCGGGCGTGCACGCCGGGTGGCCAGCAGGTAGGCGATGCGGTGGCTGAGCACCCGGGTCTTGCCCGATCCGGCACCGGCGACAATCAACAACGGGGAACCGGCATGCTTGACCGCCTCCTCCTGCTGCGGGTTCAGCCCGGAGAGCAGCTCTTCCGCCCCGGGCAGGTGCGGGGCGGGCGGAGAGGCAACATGCGGGTCAAACGCCGGGTCGGTGAGGAAATCCATGGTCCCTTAAGTCTATTAGCCGGCACCGACAGTCGGGGACGGCCGCCAAAACCTGCGCCAGCACACGGCGGATGGCTCCACCGGCATAATGGAGGCATGTCCAAAACCCCAGCACAGCGCGCGAAAAAACACGGTGCCGCGGCAGCCCCAGCCAAGGGCGGCGCAGCAAAACCTGCCATTCCCGGCAGCACCCGGTCTCCTCAGCGCGCGGCTGGCAACGCGAACCTGATCGTCATTGCCGGAGCAGTGGCCTCGGCGTTCTTGTTTGGCTATTCCTTCCTGCTGGTGATGCCGCAGTTCACCCAGCTGACCGGCGGACTGGGTATGCCGGACACGCTGATCGGCGGGTATTCCACCGAGTACGCGCAACAACTCCGGACGGCGTTCGGCGAAGACGGTGCCGGGCAGTACAACTACTGGCACAAGACCGCGGACACCATCTTCCCGCTGCTCTTCGGCTTTACCTGGCTGATCCTGCTGGGCCAGCAAATCCGCCGGGGACTCTGGCGCTGGCTGGCTTGGGCCGTCGTCGTACTTTATGTGGTCGCCGACTTGGGCGAAAACCTGGCGGTCGATGCCATGCTGGCCACGGACCCGGTGGGCGACGCCTCGCTGGCGAGTTTCCTCACGGTTGCCAAGTCAATCCTCTTCGGGCTGAGCCTGGTGGTGGCTGCAGTCGCCGTCTTCACCCGCAAGCCCAAGCCAGCCGAAGGTTCCGTTCCGGCCGGAGGCTGAGTGGGCCCGGCCGGCCTGCCCGGATGGTACGTCAGCGGGATTGGCACTCGCGAAGGGTGAGCACGCCGGCCCCGCACGAAGCGGTTCCAGACCGGGCGGAGCGTGACAGGCTCGGATGACGCGCGAGCCACCTTCCGGCGCCGCCCGACCGGCAGCCCGGCACGGCACGGCAATTAAGCTAAGCTTTTGGCGTTGCCCCCGTAGCTCAGGGGATAGAGCACCGCTCTCCTAAAGCGGGTGTCGGCAGTTCGAATCTGCCCGGGGGCACTGAATATATTCGCCGCTTTACTGAGTCGGCGGTGCGGGCCCGCCTCCTGCCGAACGGCCCTGCCGCACGCATCTGCCACCTCGCCCCGATGCGTACTGCGTGGGCATGACGGCCAGCCCCGAGTGATCAAACGGCAACAGGCCCCCGCCTGTGCAACCCCCCACGGATGCACAGACGGTGGCCTGCTGTAGTGCATTTCCACCGAAGTGGGCAGGAGTCCCCTGTCAGCTAGGGACCGCCGGTTCCGAATCTTCCCGTTCGCCGGAGCCGGCGGCATCTTCCTGCCACCTATTGGCTGACGGCCGCGCCGTTCCCCTGAAGCACCTAAGCCGCTCCGGGACCGTTCATATCCCAGAGTGTGAATACTCCAGGCACTGCCGTCACTACATATCTAAATCGATTGGATTTAATAAAGCAACCTGAACGGCATGGCAGGACCCAAAGTCAAGGAATATGACGAAAAATACAGTCAGGACAGCGGAGCGTGGTAGTGCCCTGCGAATCAGCTGCCCAGCAGTAGTCCGCTGGCCTTCGGCGACAACGCATCGTCCAGGACAAGGCAGGCGCCGCCGATGGCGCCCACTTCGAATCCCAGCGACGAGGAGTCCACCTCGACTCCGTGGATAGCCCGGGAGACGAAGCGGCTGTTGATCTCCTCGCGCAGCGTTGGCAGCACCAGGTTCTCCAGCCCGATCCACAACGGTCCGCCGAAGATCACCCGGTCTACGTCCAGGACATTCACCAGCTGTGCCACGGTGCCGCCCACCAATCGGGCAGCGCGGTTAATGATGGCGGCGGCGGCTGAATCTCCTTCGACGGCCATCCGACACAGCGTGATGATTCTTTCGGTGGCCTGGTGCCGGTCCCCCAGTTCGGCGTCGGGCGGAAACACACCGGATTCCACAGCCTGCTGGAATAAGGTGCCGAAGTTCAGCGCCATGCCCACGCAGTTGCGTTTCCCGCAATCACACTGCGGCACTTCCGCGTCCACCGGGAAATGGCCGATCTCCCCGATGTTACTGGAAGCACCGCGCAGCACCACGCCATCCAGCACCACTCCGGCCCCCAAGCCGGTGCCCAGATACACGAAGACGAAGTTCTCGGGTTCCTGCCGCCCGCTGGCCCACAGCTCCGCTACCGCCGCTGCCGTCGTGTCCTTGTCCATCAGCACCGGCAGCCCCGTCAGCCGGCTGAGCGGCTCGCGCAGCGGAACAGAGGTCCACTCGCGCATCATCGGCGGGTCCACCACCGTGCCCTCCGCCGCATCGATCGGCCCCGGCGCAGCCAGCCCGATACCGAGGATCCGCTGGCGCTCGATGCCCGAGGCTGCGATCAACTCTTCGACCGCGGCGGCCATCGCCGCCGTCATGCCATCTGGCTGGCCGGCGCGGGGATTGTCGTGCCGGGCACGGGCCACCACCTCGCCGTCGAGATTGAGCATGACCAAGGTCATGACCACCGGGTCAAGGTGAATGCCGATGGCCAACCGACTGGACACTTCCAACTGCAGCACGGTGCGCGGTTTGCCTGGACCGCTGACCGTCTTGCGGTCTTCCCGCACCAGGCCTTCGTCCACTAGCCGGCGCACTACGTTGGAGATCGTTTGCGGCGACAGTCCGGTGCGCTCTACCAACTCCACCCGGGCGATACCCTCATGGGCGCGACGGATGGCATCCAGGATCACAGCCTGGTTGTAGCCGCCCAAGCGGCCCAGGTTGGTTCCTCGCTGCATAGCACCGCTTTCTGCTCATCTGTCGCTGGGGACCCCACAGCAACTTTAGTCATTGACCGGCCGGAGCACACGCCTGCCACGAAAGGCTTTCCGGCGCTCCAGTTCGGCGGCGCGGTAGGCTCCGCGGGCCTGTCGGCGCTGCCGGTTGTGCCGGCGCTACGGGTATTGCCGTGGGCTTTTTGGCGGGCCCTGCGGGTTACGCGGCACGACCGGGTTTCGCGGTGTATTTTTTGGCGGCCCTGCGGGTTACGCGGCACGACCGGGTTTCGCGGAGCGGCCGGTTGTGCCGGCGCGGACCGCTTCAGTCCACTTGGGTCAGCTGGCCACCGCGGCGTCGCTGAGGAACTGAGTCCGATAGAGCTCAGCGTAGCGTCCTTCCAGCGCCAGCAGTTGGGCGTGCGTGCCTTGCTCCACGATGTTCCCGCCCTCCACCACCAGAATGCGGTCTGCGGAGCGCACGGTGGAGAGCCGGTGGGCGATAACGACGGCGGTGCGCCCCTCGAGTGCCTCGGTGAGCGCCGCCTGCACCGCGGCTTCGTTGGTCGAGTCCAGCGCTGCCGTTGCCTCATCCAGGATGACCACGCGGGGATGTCCCAGCAGCAACCGTGCAATGGTCATCCGCTGGCGCTCACCGCCGGAGAGTCGATAGCCGCGCTCCCCCACCATGGTGTCCAAGCCGTCCGGCAGCGACTGGATCAGTCCTTCCAGCCGGGCGCGGCGCAGCACATCCCAGATCTCGGCGTCGCTGGCTTCCGGCCGGGCCAACAGCAGGTTGGAGCGGATGGTCTCGTGGAACAGGTGCCCGTCCTGGGTCACCATCCCGATCGTTCCGCGCAGGGCCTCGAAGCTCAGGTCCCGGACATCGGTTCCCGAGAGCTCAATGGCACCCGAGTCCACGTCGTACAGCCGGGCCAGGAGCTGGGCCATGGTCGACTTTCCGGCGCCCGAGGAACCCACCAGAGCCAACGTTTGGCCGGGTTCCACCCGGAAGCTGATGCCATGCAGCACTTCCTCGCCGCCGCGGGCGTCTAGCGTTGCGACCTCTTCCAACGAGGCCAGCGACACCTTGTCGGCCGACGGGTAGGCGAACCGTACGTCCTTAAACTCGACGGAGACAGGACCCGGCGGGACGGTGCCGGCGTCGTCCTTCTCAGTGATCAGGGGCTTCAGGTCCAGGACTTCGAAGACCCGCTCAAAGCTGACCAACGCGCTGGAAATCTCCACCCGGGCGTTCGCCAGAGCGGTCAGCGGCGCGTACAGGCGGGTGAGCAGCAGCGCCAGCGTCACCACATCGCCCGGATCCAGCTGGCCGATGATTGCGTAGAAACCGCCCAGCCCGTAGACCAGGGCCAACGCCAGTGCCGACACCAGGGTCAGCGCGGTGACGAACACCCACTGCATCACCGCCGTCTTGATGCCGATGTCGCGCACGCGCTGTGCCCGCACCTTGAACTCCCGGGATTCGTCGGCGGGGCGGCCGAAGAGTTTGACCAGCGTGGCCCCGGGCGCGGAGAACCGTTCGGTCATCTGCGTGCTCATGGCGGAATTGTGATTGGCGGTCTCGCGCCGGAGGTCCGCCAGGCGGCTGCCCATCCGGCGGGCAGGCAGCAGGAATACTGGCAGCATCAGTACGGCCAGCAGTGTGACCTGCCACGACGTGTTCAGCATGACGATCAGTGTCAGGATCAGCGCCACCACGTTGCTGACCACTCCTGAAAGCGTGCCGGCAAAGGCCCGCTGGGCACCGATCACATCGTTGTTCAACCGGCTGACCAGCGCGCCGGTGCGGGTCCGCATGAAGAAGGCGATCGGCATCTTCTGCACATGGTCAAACACCGCGGTGCGCAGATCCAGGATGATGTCCTCACCCAGGCCGGAGGAGATCCACCTGGTCACCATGCTGAGGCCGGCGTCGGCGATGGCCACCAGTGCGATCACCACGGCCAGCCAGACCACCAGTTCGACGTCGGACTTGGCGACGATCGCGTCCACAACCCGGCCGGCAAGGACCGGAGTGGCAACGGCCAGCGCGGCGGTCACCACGGAGAGCAGCACGAAGATGGTGATCTTGGCCTTGTACGGCGCGGCAAACGCAAAGGTGCGGCGAACGGTTTCGCGGGAGAACGATTTCTGGTCCTTCGAATGCGAAAGCCGGTAGAGCGAACTCCAGGCTGCACCTTCCATGGACATGATGGCTCCTTAGGGCTGATGGTCCTACTGCAACCCTAGAACCTTCCGGAGCCCCGTACTGTTCCCGCGGGTGGCGCCGCGGCCAGAATCTGTCCTGGTACTGGGGTTGGGCCGGGGGCTGTTCCGGTTCCGGACGCCCGCGGCCTGTGTAGTCCTAGCTGCCGGACGCCGGCGGCCTCTGTCTGTAGTCCTCGCTGCCGGACGCCCGCTGCCCGTCCGGGTCCTGGAACCCGCCCCCGCGTCCCGCCTTGCTCGAGTTCAGGGTTTGGCGTCCAGATCACCTGCTATAACCGGTGATCTGGACGCCAAAGGGTGACCTCGTCGTGAGATCAGGGGCAGCATCCGGGGAGTTGGACGCCAACCCCTGATCTGGACATACCGTTGCTGACCCCCCAGGCAGCCTCAGCGTTCCCATCTACATGGCCACCAGCGACGGAACCACTCACCGGCCACGCCACCACGGCGGAACCACTCACCGGCCATGCCGGCAGGTCAGCTGAGCTGCTTCTCCTCGTGCGGGATAAAGCGCACCGTCATCGCCTTGAAGCCGGGGGTGTTCGACTCGCGGGCCACCAGATCCCGGTGGACCAACGCGTTGGCTTCCGGGAAGTAGGCGGCTGCACAGCCCCGCGCCGTCGGGTAGGCCACCAGTCGGAACTCATCCGCGCGGCGCTCGGTCCCCTTGAACGTGCTGATCACATCCACCAAGTCGCGGTCGGCGAAACCCAGTTCAGCCAAATCGTCCGGATTTACCAGGACCACCCGGCGGCCATTGGAGATGCCCCGGTAGCGGTCGTCCAGCCCGTAGAACGTGGTGTTGTACTGGTCGTGGCTGCGCAGGGTCTGCAGGATCAGATGGCCCTCGGGCGCCTCCAGGTACTCCAGCGGGCTGACCGTAAACCGGCCCTTGCCGATGTCCGTGGCGAACGACCGGGTATCGCGCGGCGGGTTCGGCAGCACGAAGCCGCTCTTGTTCCGGATCCGAGTGTTGAAGTCCTCGAAGCCGGGCAGCACGCGGGAGATGTGGTCGCGGACCACGTCGTAGTCCTCGGCCATGGCCCGCCAGTTCACCGGATGGTCGTCGCCGAAGGTGGCCTGGGCCATCCGGGCAATGATGACCGGCTCGGCCAGCAGGTGCTCGCTGACCGGTTCCAGCCGGCCCTGAGTGGAGCGGATGACGGACATGGAGTCTTCCACGGAGAGGAACTGCGCGCCGTTGGGGTGTTTGTCGTCCCGGTCCGTGCGGCCCAGCGTGGGCAGGATCAGCGAGGTCTTGCCGTGCACCACGTGGGACCGGTTGGGCTTGGTGGATACATGCACGGTCAGCCCGGCCTTCTGCATCCCGGCCTCCAGCGCCTCGGTCTCCGAGTTCGCCAAGGCGAAGTTGCCGCCCATCGACACGAAGACGTCGACTTTGCCCTCCGCGAAGGCGTCGATCGCCTCGGTGGAATCCACGCCGTGCTCGCGCGGCGACGTGATGCCGAATTCCTTGTCCAGTGCGGCCAGCAGCCATTCCTTGGGCTTTTCCCAGATGCCCATGGTGCGGTCGCCCTGCACGTTGGAGTGGCCGCGGACCGGGCAGGCACCGGCGCCGGGTTTGCCGAAGTTGCCCTGCAGCAGCAGCAGGTTCACGATTTCGCGCAGGGTGTCCACCGAGTGCGGTTGCTGGGTCAGGCCCAGCGCCCAGCAGATGATGGTGGCCTTGGACTTGGCCAGCAGTCCGGCCACCTTCGCGATGTCCAGCCGGGAAAGGCCGGTGGCCTTCTCGGTCTCGATCCAGTCAATGTGGCGGCGGGCGGCGACGTAGTCCTCGAACCCGTCGGTGTTCGCCTCGATGAATTCCTTGTCCACCACGGTGCCGGGAGCACGGTCTTCCTCTTCCAGCAGCAGGTGTCCCAGGGCCTGGAACAGGGCCAGGTCCCCGCCCACCTTGATCTGCAGGAACTCGTCGGCGAGCTTGGTGCCGCCGCGAACCAGTCCGTCCACCGACTGCGGATCCTTGAACGCCATCAGGCCGGTTTCCGGCAGCGGATTGACGGCCACAATGGTACCGCCGTTGTCCTTGCATTCCTTCAGCGCGGAGAGCATGCGCGGATGGTTCGTACCCGGGTTCTGGCCCACCACGAAGATCAGTTCTGAGTGGTGGATGTCCTCCAGCGACACGGTGCCCTTGCCGATGCCGATGGTGGGGTTCAGCGCACTGCCGGAGGATTCGTGGCACATGTTGGAGCAGTCCGGCAGGTTGTTGGTGCCCAGCGAGCGTGCGAACAGTTGGTACATGAACGCGGTTTCGTTCGCGGTGCGGCCCGAGGTGTAGAAGACGCAACGGTCCGGTGTGGTGGCACGGAACCGCTCCCCGATCAGGTTGAACGCGTCCGACCAGGAGATCGGCGAATAGTGCGTCTCACCCTCGCGGATGATTACCGGCTCGGTGATCCGGCCCTGCTGGCCCAGCCAGTACTCGGTTTTGGTGGCCAGCTCTGCAATGGAATGCCGCGCCCAGAACTCCGGCGTCACGGTGCGCTTGGTGTTTTCCTCGGCCACAGCCTTGGCACCGTTTTCGCAGAACTCGGCCGGTTTGCGCGGTCCGGTGATGGATTCCGGCCAGGCACAGCCCGGGCAATCGAAGCCGCCGCGCTGGTTGATCCGCAGCAGCGAACGGGCCGTGCGCGCGACGCCGGCCTGTTCGATGCCGCGCTCCAGCGCAATCTTAACTGCCGGAATACCGGCGGCAGCCTTCTTCGGTTCCTTGACCTTCAGGGTGCTTTCGTCAATGTCATTCACAGGTGCCGGGCGAGTCATGCCCCTAATGTATCCCGGCTCACGGCGAATCCTCGACAGCCGCCGCCGGTCTCACACCAAATGGCCGACGGCGGTGCCAATCCGTGCGGGGTGGGCGTACACGTTGATGCTGCGGCCGCGGCTGAAACCGGCCAGCGTCAGTCCAACTTTCTCCGCCAGTTCGACGGCGAGCGAGGACGGCGCGCTGACAGCCGACAGGGCGGGGATTCCCGCCAGATAGGCCTTCTGGACGAGCTCGAAGGAGGCCCTCCCGGAGACCTGCAGCACCGTCTCCCGCAACGGCAGCCGCCCCTCGCGCAGGGCCCAGCCCACCACCTTGTCCACCGCGTTGTGGCGCCCCACGTCTTCGCGCAGGCAGAGCAATTCGCCTTCGAAGCTGAACAGTCCGGCCGCGTGGACGCCGCCGGTGCGTTCGAACACCTGCTGCTGCTCGCGCAGCCGGTCCGGCAACTGCAGTAGCAGGTCCAACGCCACTTCGCCGGCGCCGTCGGTGACGCCCGCGCCCTGGGCTGCGCCGCCGTCGTGATCAGGCAGCCCGAAGCGGGAGCGCTTGGTCACCGCGTCAATCGATGCGGTGCCGCAGATGCCGCACGCGCTGCTGGTGACCACTTGCCGGTCCAGCCGCGGATCCGGCAGCGCCACGCCGGGCGCCAGCTGGGCCTCCACCACGTTGAAGGTCTGCCGGCCGTCCTCGTCCTCGCCAGCGCAGAAGCGCATGGAGAGCAGTTGGTCGGGCGACCAGATGATGCCCTCGGAGACCAGAAAGCCGGCGACCAGGTCGAAGTCGTCGCCCGGCGTGCGCATGGTGATGGAGAACGCTCGCCCGGCCAGCCGGATCTCCAGCGGCTCTTCCACCGCCAGCACGTCCTCGCGGCGGCGCGGCGGCGCATCCAGACTGAGTTTGAGCACCTTCCGGCGCTGCGTCAAGCGGCCCATGCACTTCTCCTCTACTGCCGGTTACAAGCGTAGTCCACGCACGCGCCGGGGCCGCCCGGAGACGGGAGGCCCCGGAATCGATGACCGGCAGCGGATCATCTGGGCAGGTCAAGGACCGGCAACTGCGGGCCGGGATCGGCGCCGGACTAGACCCGGTTCGCCCGGGACGGACTCGGGATGGACAGCCAAGGGGCGGACCGTGCACTCCAAGGCTGCAGGCCACACCGGATCACCAGGGCAGGTCAAGGGCCGGCAACTGCTGGCCGGGGTCGGCGCCGGCGGCCGGAACCACCATCACGCCGTCGGCAGCGGCCAGTCCGCGCATCATGGCCGAGCCGATGTGGTCCGCGGGAACGGCGCCGCCGTCGGGAGCCGTTCCGTAGGGCACCAACCGGTCCTGGTTATGCAGCGGCGGCAGGGCAGTTCCGGCGCGCACGGTCCGCAGCGCCGCCAGCCGGCGGCCCGTCATGCCCGCCAGCAGCGGGTCGGCCAGGGTCAGCAGCGCCATCATGGCCGCCAGCGGGTTCCCGGGCAGGCCGACCAGCGGGCGCCCGTCGGACAGCCTGGCCAGCAGCGCCGGGTGTCCCGGGCGCATCCGGATGGAAGGGACCAGGATCGTTGCACCGGCAGCATCCAGCACCCGGCGCAGATGGTCAGCGGCAGAGGTGCCGGTCCCGCCGGTGGTGATGACCAGGTCGCCGCCACAGCCGGCGATGGCCTCCGCGGTGGCATCGAAGTCGTCGGGCAGTCGCCGGCTGCCGTCGACCTGGCCTCCGAACCGGCCGATGATGGCCGGCAAGGTGGGCCCGAACGTATCGCGGACCCGGCCCGGCGCGGGGATCCCGGAGGTGACGACTTCGTCCCCGGTGAGCAGCAACGCCACCCGCGGCACCGTGGCCACCGGAAGCGCGTCGTGGCCGCAGACCGCGGCGACGGCCAGATGCGCGGGGGTCAGCACCGTGCCGGCGGCCACCACGACGGCACCGGCGGCGGTCTCTTCGCCGGCCGGGCGGATGTGGCGTCCGGCGGCGATTTCCCGCTCTGCCGTTCCCGGACACAGGTCCAGCCGCTGGGGTCCCGCGGTTCCGCATTCGCTGCGCAGCACGCTGTCGGTGCCGTCAGGGATCAGGCCGCCGGTGACCACCGGGGCGGCCTGCCCGGGTTGCAGCGGGCTGCCGGCCGGAACCAGCTGCCACGGTCCGGTGCCGGCAATGGCCCAGCCGTCCATCGCGGAGGAGGCATAGTGCGGAACCGGCAGCAGCGCGGGCAGGTCGGCGGCCAGGGTTCGGCCAGCGCAGGCTGCGAGCTCAACGTCGGCGGCCGGCCGGAGCGCAGCCGCTTGGCCCGCGGCGAAGGCGGTGGCCCGGGCGTCTTCCCAGCGGAGGCCGGAGCCGCTCACTCCTGCACAGCGCCGTGGCGGCGCGCAACTTCGTCGGCTACCCGGGAGGCTGCGCGGATGGCCACTTCCGGCGTCGCCTGGCCGGTGGCGGCCGCGTAGCCGGCGGCGTAGCCCACCACGAACGTGGTCAGCGGTGCCGCGGGACGGACCACGCTGTGGGCGGCCACTCCGGCCAGCCCCAGCACGGCGTCGATGTCCACCGGCACGTCCTCGATCTCCAGCGCCTGGAGCAGTTCGCTGACAAACGGGGAGAGCTGTTCGGCCGCTCCGGACACAATGGCCTCCGATCCGCCCGAGCGCGGGCTAGTACAACGTTTGTTTCAGGCTACGGCGCGGGCCGGGCAATGCCAAAGCGGCCCGCATCCTGCCAGGTGTCCACGTCCGAGGTGTGGCTCCCGGCCCGCTCCAACCGGAGCTCGACCGTCGACAGCCCGGCGAGCAGCTTCCGGACCGGTTGGCCGGCCAATCCGGCTGCTCCCCCGGACTGTTGCACCGCCGCAGCCAAGGCCGCGCGGCCCGCACAGCACGCCAACTGCTGCCGCCTTCCGTCGGCGTCGACCGGGATCCAGAGCTGCGCCTCCGGCGCACGGGCGGCACCCTCCAGCAACAATTCCGGCAGTCCGGCGAGCAGCGGCATATCGCAGGCAAAGAGCAAGGTGAGCGGCGCGGGGTCCGGCGCTCCGCCGTCGTCATCGGCAGCCAGCGCGTTCATCCCGGCCGCGATGCCCGCTGCCGGACCGGAGAACGGCGGGTCCTCCCGGGTCAGCAGGAGCCGGGGCGGTCCGGGTGCCACCGACCGGCGGAAGGCGTCCATTTCCTCCACCAGGTCATCCGGACCGACGACGGCGATCCGCCGGGCGCCGCGGACGGCCTCCAGCGTGTGGCGCAACAGTGTGGCCCCTTTGAGTTGCAGCAGGGCCTTGGGGCTTCCACCCAACCGCGAGGAGCGGCCGCCGGCCAGCACGACGGCGTCGAAATCAGCAGCAGTCACGCGGCGGTATGTGTGTCGAGGAACTGGCTCCAGGCGGGTGCCGGCCGGTCCAGGTCGCGGATGCGCCAGCGCGCACCGCTGGGCGGACGGGGCGTGAACCGCAGGCTCCAACCCATGTGCGCCAGGGTGCGGTCGCCCTTGGCATTGTTGCAGCGCAGGCAGCAGGCCACCAGATTCTCCCAACTGTCTTCGCCTCCGCGCGAGCGCGGCCTAACATGGTCCACCGTCGTAGCCGTCTTGCCGCAATATGCGCACAGGTGGTTGTCGCGGCGCAGCACGCCGCGGCGGGTTACGGCGGTGTCCTGATTGTAGGGAATCTTAATGTACCGGTTGAGCAGGATCACCGAGGGCCGGCCCAGGATGTCGTTCGGCCCGACGACGGGATCGCCGTCCTCGGCGATCACGCTGGCCTTCCCGGTGAGCACAAGCAGCAGCGCCCGGCGGAAGGTGACGACCGCCAGGGGTTCGTATCCAGCATTCAGAACGAGTGTGCGCATGCACATTCCTCTAGGTGTGGCCACCCCGACCGGCGCTTCGCTTCCGGTCAGGGACTGGATTTTCTGCACTAACAGTCAAAGAGTATGACGGCAGATACGTTCTGCGCTAACTTTTTTCGCTGCTGCTGGGCGGTTTTGGCCTGCGCAGCACGATGTTCACCGGCTGTTCGCCGGCCGGCCAGCGGATCTGGCGGGCGCTATTGCCGTTCGGCCATAACGCCGCCGGCCCCGGTGCACGCGGGGCGTGTACCGGGGCCGGCGGACGGTCTAGTAGACCGGGAAGGCTGAAGCCTAGTTGACGCGGATGGCTATGTAGCCGGATCCGACATCGGCACTGGCCAGTGCGGTGGTGTAGCCGGTCCAGCCGCCGTGGATGGCCTGGCCGTTGCCCACGTAGATGGCGATGTGCGCAACGCCGGCGCCGCCGTCGGAGTAGTACAGCAGGTCGCCCGGCTGCGGGGTGGACACCTGGGTGCCGTAGCTGAGGAACTGTGCCGGGGCGAGGTCGCCCACCGACTTGCCGGCGGCGCGCAGGGCCTTCTCCACCATGGCGGTGCAGTCCTGCGAAATGCCGATCTGCCCGTAGGCGGAGGAGACCAGGGTGGAGGCCACGCCGCTGGCGGAGGCAGTGGTCTTCGCCGGGGCCGCTGCGGGCTTGGCTGCGGCTGCCGGGGCGACCTTCTGGACGGTGTCCTGTGCTGCCTCGGCGGCTTCTTCAACGACCGGAGCCACTTCCTGGGCCACGGTTTCGACCACGGGCTCGGGCTCAGGGGCCGGAGTCGACTTGATGTCGGGTCGCGAGAAGGTCAGTTCGACGGCGCTCGACGCCTGGACCGTGTCCACCTGCACGCGGCTGGGGACAGACACGGTGGATGCGGTGCGTTCGATGGTGGCCGACTGTGCGGGCAGTCCGGCGGTCAGGGCCAATCCGGAGGCGGCAGCAATGACGGCTGCAGAACGACCCATGGATCCGGCATTGGATGAGACGGCTTTGGAAATCGTCTCCAGCGGGTTAGTGCGGACGGAAACGGCGCGGTGGCGCCCCGTAGCGGTGTTATTGAACACGTTAAAGGCCTCTCCCAATGCCTGCGAGGTGAGCTGTCGGATTCGGATGGGAGTGCACCCGGCCGCACTTCTCCCCGGCAGAGCCTGAGAGCTGTAACGACTTAACCCCAAGGGTTCCTGTACGGAACCCGAATTTGGTTCCCCCGCCTCTGCCCGCGAAGTCTTTTGCGAACGAACTCCGGACGGTGGCAGAGCTCGGCAATCCACCCGGAGGCACCAGCCGTCTGGCAGCTGGCACGAGAAACAGCGTATACGATCCGGCGCCTATTGTCACGTTCTGATCACGGAACGGTGATCTTTAGGTTACGGAGGGTGTCCCGCGCGCACCGAAACGTGACAGCACGCCGGGTTTCACCGTGATGCTCTGTGGCCTTAATGACCGACGGCGCGCCCCGGAAGGCGCGCCGCGATACGAAGCGCAGGGAAGGCGTCGGAACCCTTAGCCCGCCGGACGGATGAACACCGGACCGGAGCCGATGTAAGCGCTGCCCAGGACGGTGCTGTAGCCGGCCCAGCCGCCGTGGACGGCCTGGCCGTTGCCCACGTAGATGGCCACGTGGGCCACACCGGCGCCGCCGTTGGCGTAGTAGATGATGTCGCCCGGCTGCGGCGTGGAAACCTGCGTGCCGTAAGCGAAGAACTGTGCCGGGGCAAGGTCGCCGACGGAGTAGCCCGCCGCGCGCAGCGCGTTCTCGACCAGCGCGGTGCAGTCCTGTCCCACGCCGATCTGGGCGTAGGCGGCAGCCACAATGGCGCCGGCTGCACCGCTGGCGGCAGCTTCGCCGCCCTTCTTGGCCGACTTGCCCTGGTCCGATGCGGCGTCGTCGCCGGTCGTCGGGTTGATCTCGTTCGATACGGCCTGGACCACGGTCTCCGGTGCCGGAGTGGAAGTGATTCCGGCCCGCTCAAAGGTCAGTTTCACGGCTGCCGAAGCCTGCACGGCTTCCACCTGCACGCGGGCCGGTGCGTCGACACTGCGTTCGGCACTGACGGCCTGCGCCGGAATGGCACCGGTCAGAACCAGGCCGGTAGCGGCGGCGATAACGGCACCTTGGCGTCCAACAGTTCCGGCGTTTGCGGAAACAGCCTTGGAAATCGTCTCAAGCGGGCTGGTGCGGACAGGGGTCGCACGGTGGCGGCCCGCAGTAATGCTCTTGGACACGGTTGTACCTCTCCCAAATGCCTGCGAGGTGAGCTGTCGGGTTCGGATGGGAGTCATCCGGCCGGCCGGCTTCCGAGCTGGTGGCCCGGGCCTGATCGGCTTTACCCCAAGGACGTCCTGAAACGTCCGGGAAGTGGTTCCCCCGCCTCTGCCATGCGATTCGGTGCGAACGAACTTCGGGCGACGGCAGAGTTCGGCATTCCGCCCGAAGGTGCCTGGCAATAATTGCCAGGCACAGGTGAAACCTTATAACAGTTTGGAGTCTGAGTCACATTCCGGTTACGGCGTGTCAGTCAGAGCCAGCCGGTGGGGTCCACCAGCTTGCCGTTGACCATGACTTCGAAGTGCAAATGGCAGCCGGTTGACGCTCCGGTGGTGCCGCTTTCGCCCAGCACTTCGCCCCGGGCCACGGTGGCGCCGACCGTCGTATCGATAGTGCTCAGGTGGTTGTAGGTGGTCTCCAGGCCGTTGCCGTGGTCCACCACAATCCGGTTGCCGCCGCCGCCAACCTGGAAGCCGGCCTCGACGACGGTGCCGCCTGCCGCTGCTGCCACGGGCGTGCCGCAAGGGGCTCCGTAGTCCTGGCCGGTGTGCAGTTCACCGGCGTATCCGGTGATGGGGCTGACCCGGTAGCCGAACGGCGAGGTCTTGATCAGCTCGTCCATCGGCTGCGAGAGCGTTCCCTCGCTGCCGATCGCCTTGGTCTTTCCGCCGGAGGCGACCATGACCTGCTTCAGCTTGGTGTCCGGGTCGAACTTGCTGGTCAGGCCCGCGCGTTCAAACGTCAGGCGCGCTTCGGTGGCCGCGGAGATGCTGCTGGCTGCTACTGCTTCCCGCGGGCCGTCGGCGGTGGCGCCGGCCGTCGTCGGAAGCATCACGGTTAGCACCATGCCGGAGGCGGCCGCGAGAATCGCGGTCTTATGGCCGACGTCGCGGGCGGCCGCTGCTACTGGAGACGGTGCCGGCTGGGCACGTCGCCGGCCGGCTGTCGCAGCGCGCGGGCGTGTGTATTCGACCGGGGCGGTTGAACGGCGCCGACCCGAGGCTTTGTGTCCTGCCAAAATCTATATACCTCTCCCAAAGCGCCTGCGAAGTTAGCTGTCGGATTCGAGTCAAGAGAAAACTCGGCCGCAGCGCACAGAGCCCAGTGGAACGATTCACCGAGGCTTTGCCCGCTGCGGCTTCACCCCAAGGCAGCCAACAAAAACTGCCGCTTGGTGGGTCCTCCGCCCCTGTCTCACGGATCCACTCCCCCGCCGACAGGGTTCGGCTTGCGGAGGGTGCGGGACCGATATCTCGGTGCCCGGCACAACTATACGGAAAGATACGCGGAAGTAATAAATCCGTTATCCAAGCCGCGAGATTCCGCGGCGCAACGTTTCATTCCATCGACACAAAGATGTGGGCGGCGACTTCCGGCGGCAATTCCAGGGCGCCTTCGATGCCCGGCACGCGCACCGAGATGTATTCGCCTGCAGTGGCCAGTTGCAGTGTTGCCCCGGGCTTCAGGCCGCCCTCTTCCAACTGGGTCAACAGTTCCGGCTCCACCTGGATCGGCTCTGCCAACCGGATGATGCTGACCTGCTTATCAGGCGTATACGTGCCCATCGCCTGGGCCAGGTTGAGCAGGCCTAGGGCGGACTCTTCGGCGGGCTGCCCGCCGAGCGCCTCCAGCCCGGGGATTGGGTTGCCGTACGGGGAAACGGTCGGTTTGCCCAGCAGTTCGTAAAGACGCTGCTCCACCCGTTCGCTCATCACGTGTTCCCAGCGGCAGGCCTCGTCGTGGACGTAGGCCCAGTCCAAGCCAATGACGTCGGAGAGCAACCGCTCGGCCAGCCGGTGCTTGCGCATGACCTCGGTTGCCCTCCGCCGGCCCAGTTCGGTCAGTTCCAAGTGCCTGTCACCGGTGACCACCACCAGTCCGTCCCGCTCCATCCGGCCGATCGTCTGGGAGACCGTGGGGCCGGAATGGCGCAGCCGCTCGGCAATCCGGGCGCGCAGCGCGACGATGTTCTCTTCTTCGAGTTCGAGGATGGTGCGCAGGTACATCTCGGTGGTGTCGATGAGATCAGTCAATTGGTTCTTGCTCCTCGGCGCGCGGTGAAAAAGGCTGCTCCAGCAGCAGGCATGAGGGTGGGGCCCCTCTCCAGCGTAGCCTGTTTTCCCTACACGACCGGCAGTCTTGCCGCTGGTAGCCGCGCCGGGGCGCCGCGCAACATTGCCGGTTCCGACTAACGGCGCCCGCCGCCGTTGGGGCAGAATGAGACGGGCGTTCAACGGTGAACTGCCATCAAGATCACTGCCATCACGCCAGGAAAGGTATTCATGAGCGATACCCAGTCCATCAGCATTCCCGCCGACCTGCTCCCGAAGGACGGGCGTTTTGGCGCCGGTCCGTCCAAGGTCCGTCCGGAACAGGTCGACGCGCTGGTCGCCGCGGGCCGCAACCTGCTGGGAACGTCGCACCGCCAGGCTCCGGTCAAGAATCTGGTGGGCAGCGTCCGCGAGGGACTCCAGGAGTTCTTCAAGGCGCCCGCGGGCTACGAGATCATCCTCGGCGTCGGCGGCTCGACGGCATTCTGGGACGTCGCCTCGTTCGGACTGGTTGAACAGAAGGCCCAGCACCTGTCCTTCGGCGAGTTCAGCTCCAAGTTCGCCTCCGCCACCAACAAGGCACCGTTCCTGGCCGAATCCAGCATCATCACCGCTGAGCCCGGTTCCCGGCCGGAGCCGCGGGCCGAGACCGGCGTGGACGTGTACGCCTGGGCGCAGAATGAAACGTCCACCGGCGTCGCCGCTCCGGTGCAGCGTGTGGATGGGGCCGACGACGGCGCCCTGGTTCTCATCGACGCAACATCGGCCGCGGGCGGTCTGGCGGTCGACGTCACCCAGAGCGACGTCTACTACTTCGCGCCGCAGAAGAATTTCGCGTCCGACGGCGGACTCTGGCTTGGCGTCTTCTCCCCCGCCGCGCTGGAACGGGCGGCCCGGATCGGCGCCACCGACCGGTGGATTCCGGACTTCCTCAACCTGGAAACCGCGATCGATAATTCGCTGAAGAACCAGACCTACAACACGCCCGCGCTGGCCACCCTGGTCACGCTCAATGCGCAGATCGAATGGCTGAACGGCAACGGCGGGCTGGACTTCGCCTCCGGCCGCACCGCCGACTCGGCCGGCCGCGTGTACCAGTGGGCTGAGGCCTCCGCGGTCGCGACGCCGTATGTCGTCAAACCGGAGCACCGCTCGAACGTCATCGCAACCGTCGACTTCGACGAATCGGTTGACGCCGCGGCCGTGGCCAAGGTGCTGCGCGCCAACGGCGTGGTGGACGTGGAGCCGTACCGCAAGCTCGGCCGCAACCAGTTGCGCATCGCCACCTTCGTCGCCGTCGAACCGGACGACGTCAGCGCCCTGCTCTCCTGCATCGACTACGTGGTGGACCGCCTGCAGGGCTAACCGCCGCACCGTGCCTTGATGGGGTCCGGCTTCCCGATCGCGGGGAGCCGGACCTTATTGTTTGGTCCGAACCGTTTTGGCGCGGCTGGTCCGGACCGTTCGGTGCGGATCGCCGCGGCGCTAGGCCGGCCGGTCCGGCACGCCGTAGGTGATGCTCAGCTTCCGCGGGGCCGAACGGTCGAAGCGCAGCCGCATGTGGTGTGCGCGCCAGGCCCACAAAATTCCGACGGCGGCGGCGGCCACACCGGACAGCGCTGCCACTCCCAGCCCCCAGCGCGGGCCGAAACTGTTGGACACCAAGCCGACCAAGGGTGCACCGAGCGGAGTTCCGCCCATCAGGATGGCCATGTACAAGGACATCACGCGTCCGCGCATCATCGGGTCGGTGGTGGTCTGCACATACGCATTGGCGCTGGTCATGATGGTAATGGCCGCTGCCCCCACCGGCACCAGGGCCAGTCCGAAGAGGCAGACCGACGGGGCCAGGCCCGCCGCCGTGCAGGCAACGCCGAAAGCCACCGAGGCGCCGAAGATGTAGCGCAGCCGCGGCCGCTCCCGGCGCGCACTGAGCAGCGATCCGGTAACCGAGCCGGCTGCCATCACCGAGGAGAGCACGCCGAAGTCACCGGCATGGCCGCCGAATTCGGTCCGCGCCATGGACGCCACGAACACGGAGAAGTTCAGGCCGAAGGTTCCAATGATGAAGATGGCGGTCATCACCACCACCAGGTCCGGCCGGTCCTTCACGTATCGGAAGCCCTCGCGGATTTGGCCGCGGCCTTTGGCAACCTTCTGCCGCGGATGGAGTTCCTGCCTGCGGATGGCCAGCAACGCCGCGATCATTGCCGCGAAGGTGGCGGCGTTGATCAGGAACACCGGGCCCGGTCCGACGGCTACGGTCAGCACACCGGCAATCGCCGGACCGATCATCCTGGCCAGATTGAACGAGGTGCTGTTCAGCGCCACCGCGTTGGGCAGGTAGTCGTCGCGGACCAGGTCGGAGACGAAAGTCTGCCGCGCCGGGGCGTCCACCGCCGTCACCATGCCCAGCGCCAGCGCGAAGGCGTACACGTGCCACAGTTGCGCAACATCGGCGATCACCATCAGGCCCAGGGCAAGGCCCAGCACCGCCATTGAAATCTGCGTGGCCATCAGCAGCTTTTGCCGGTCGAACCGGTCGGCGACCAGCCCTGCCCACGGGGCCATCAGCAACTGTGGCCCCATCTGCAGCGCCATCACAATGCCCATGGCGGCGGCGTCCTGCTCGGTGAGGATGTCGTACACCAACCAGTCCTGGGCCGTCCGCTGCATCCAGGTGCCGATGTTGGAGATCAGCGCCCCGATGAACCAGATCCGGTAATTGAACAGCCGCAAGGAACGAAACATGCTTTACCGCCCCTTCCGGCTGCGAAACCTGCCTCGTCCATCGGCCACGTCAGGACGTGGCTTCGGTGAAATCCTCGGTCGTATCGGTTGCTGCTGCCTCGTCCTCGCCTGCCGCGGCAGGCGCTTCTGCCACCGCTGCATCCTCGCCCGCGGTGGCAGAGGTTTCCTCGTTCGCTGCGTCGACCTGGCCCGCGGATTCGGGGACTTCCTCCGCCGTGTCCGCTACCGGCGCCGACTCGGCGTCGTCCTGTGCTTCGGCTGCCGCAGCCGCCTCGGCTTCGGCCGCGGCCGCCACTTCCTCAGGCCGCACCCGGTCGGCCCACGGCACCCACTCCGGAGCCAGCAGCGATTTCTCGGATGGCAGCAGGCCCACTTCGCAGACCGTGGCGTCCTTGCCGCGCGGCACCCGGGCCAGGGTGGCGTACCACTGCCAGCCCGCGTAGCCGGCCAGCTTCGCTTCGAACCGGTGGGTGACCAGTCGGTCGCCGTCGGCAACGCTGCCGACATGTGCACCGATTTGTTCGGATGGGGCGATGTCCAGCACACCCTCTCGAGCACGGTCCACCGCCGCGGCCAGGACAAGGTCCAGTTTGGGGGTGCGACGCGCAGGACGACGTCGGGGCGGCGCGGCCTCCGTCGTGGTCCCGCCGGCGTCGGGCTGCTCCACGGGCGCTGGTTCAGCGCTGGAGCCGGTCAGGTTTTCGGTCATCAAGTCCGCTTACGCGTCCAGGTCGTCGGCCACGCGGCGGAGTACCGCTGCCACCTTGGACGCGTGCGAGCGTTCCGGATAGCGGCCCTTGCGCAGCCCGTTGGAGATGCCGTCCAGCAGCTTGATCAAGTCTTCGGTGATGACGGCCATGTCCTCGGCCGGCTTGCGTGTTGCGCGCACCACCGAGGGGGCGGCGTCGAGGATGCGGGCAGACAGTGCGGATGGGCCGCGGCGGCCGTCAGCAATGCCGTACTCCATCCGGGTGCCGGCCTTCACGTCCTTGACGCCGGCCGGCAGCGCAGATGCGTGCAGGAACACTTCCTGGCCGTCTTCGCTGGCCAGGAACCCGAAGCCTTTTTCCGTGTCGAACCACTTGACTTTGCCGATGGGCACTTTGCTTACCTCGTTCTGCTTAATGTTGCGGCGGTACCGCCCGCTGCTGCGTTCTTACCATGTGTCCCGCCGGCAGTACACCGGCCGCAGGCGCGGCCGCGGCGCGGCGGGGAAAGTCTGTCTCTAGATTAGCTTGTTCCACAGACAGCGGAGGCCGAGACGCGGCCGTTTCCGCTCCCGGCATGATGGCGGGATTGGGCCGAGGTACGGCGGGGAGTTAATCTGGAGCCATGCCCGAAACCGTTCCTGCCCAGAATGCGCCGCGCCCCGCCGAGTCGGGTGCGCTGCACCGTGTGCTGGTTTTCGCAGCGATCGCAGTACTGCTGGCAGGGCTGGGCAGCTTGGGCGTAATTCTGGCGGGTGCCATGGCCGGAACTCCGGTGTGGACGGGTTTCATGGGGCTAGCCTGGTTCTGCTTCCCGATCGCCTTCGTGCTGATGGTGCTGCTGATGGCCGGCAGCATCCGGCGCCGCCGCAGCAGCTAGCGGCACCACGAGGGCGGTGACGGCGGGCTTGCCGGGCGGCGTCGGCCGCAGTAGTGCGGGGTAACGTTAATCCGGTGTCCTCCATCCGCGCCTTGGCCGGCCAGTTGGCCGCCCGCAGCGACGCCGAGCTGCGCCAACTGTTCGCTGCCCGGCCGGACCTCTGTCTGCCGCCGGTGCCGGACTTTTCCGCCCTGGCGGCCCGGGCCTGCACGCGGATCAGCCTCCAGCGGGTGTTAGAAAACCTCTCCCGCCCCGAGCTGGAGGTGCTTGAAGCTGTTGTGCTCAGCACTGATGTGGATGCCGGTCGCTCCGCCGACGCCCGTTCCCTGCAGCCCCTGCTGGTGCCGCAGCCGGGCACAGCCGGGCAACTGGACCTGGACGCATGTCTGGCCCGGCTGCAGAATCTTGCCTTGCTGTTGCGCGTGGCACCGCGCTCTTCCGACAGCGGTGCTCTTCCCGCTAACGACGGCGGAGACCTCCCGCTGCGCCCGGCCTACCTTCCGGTGGCCAGCCTGGCGGAAGCCCTCGGACCGTATCCGGCAGGCCTGGGCCGCAGCTACGCCGCCTTGGCAGCGGCCAGTCCGGTGGCAGCGGACCACCTGGTGCGCACGGCGCGGCTGCTGCACGAGGCCGGTTACGACCTTACTATCGACCTCTCCGAGCCAGACTCGGCCGAGCGCGCGACTCTGGCGGCCTCTCCCGCGGCCCGTGCGGCCACCGAACGCGCCACGCCGGTGGCCACTCCCGCGGCCCGCGCGGCCGCCGAACTCGACCGCTGGCTGTCCGACCCGCGGACCTGGCCGGCGCTGATGACGCAGGCACCGGAGCACACCGCCGAGCTGCTCGGAAAGTTCCGCCGTTCCCCGCTCGGCGCGCTGCCGCACCCATTGGCGGGCACCGGTCCCCGCGACGCCACATCACCCATCGATTGGCTGGCCGCGCACGGGCTGCTGGTGCCCATCGACGCGACGCATGTGGAACTTCCCTGCCCGGCCGGACTGGCGGTGCGCGGCGGCGCGCTGGCCGACCCGTGGCACACCATGCCGCCCGCGGCAACTGCCCGGCAGATCCGGGATTCCCTGCGCGACAATGCAGCTTTCTCTGCAGTGGCCGAGACGCTGCGGCTGGTGGCCGAGCTGTTGGACCAGGTCCGCCGCGGCCCGGTTGCCACCCTGCGTGCCGGTGGCGTAGGCATCCGCGAAGTCCGTCGGCTGGCCGACTCCCTGCGGATCGAAGCGGACGAAACCAGCTGGCTGCTGGAACTCTCAGCCGCTGCC
>NZ_JBLKRT010000035.1:0-38314 GCF_047607445.1 Arthrobacter sulfonylureivorans | reverse complement strand
AGCAAGCCGCCGGACGAGCATCCCGCCGGCAGCGCCGGCCCGCCGGCAGCGCCAGCCTGCTCCGGCCTGCGGCCGGCCTGCTCCGGCCTGCGGGCGGCCTGCTCCGGCCCGCGCCTGCCTGTTCGGGCACGCTACGCCTAGTCCCCGCGGCCGGGTGCGCCCACTTCCTCGGAGAGCGGGATCTCCTTGACGAAGCAGGCAAGGACCAGGGCGGCAAGCACGATGGGCACCGCGTACAGATAGATCGGCGGCAGCGCCTGGGCGAAGGCATGCGCGATGAACTCCTGGGCCGGGGCTGGCAGCGACGCGAGCACCGCGGGACCAAGCGAACTGAAGCTTTGGCCGCCGCCTGAGCCAAGCGCCGTCACCATTCCGGGCGGCGCTGCCGAAAATTGCTCGGTCAGCCGGCTGATGAAAATGGCCCCGAAGAGTGAAATGCCGAAAGTGGCACCGATCTGGCGGAAGTAGTTGGTGGCCGAGGTAGCCGTGCCCAGGTCCCGGCGCCGGACGCTGTTCTGCACGATCAGCACCAGGTTCTGCATGATGGAGCCCAGACCCAGTCCAAGCACCAGCATGCCGGCGGCGGTGAACGCGTACGGCGTGGTGTCCGAAATCTGCGAGAGCATGACCAGCCCCGCCGCGATCAGCGCGGTGCCGAGGATCGGGAAGATCTTGTAGCGGCCGGTGCGGGTCACCAGCTGCCCGGTGGCGGTGGTGGCTCCCACCATGCCCACCGTCATCGGAATCATCATCAGGCCCGACTCGGTGGCGCTGGCACCGTTGACCATCTGCAGGAACGTGGGCAGATAGGCGATCGCCGAGAACATCGCGATGCCCACGCACACGCCCATCAAGGTGGGCAGCGTGAAGTCCCGGTCACGGAACAGCCGCAGCGGCAGTACCGGCTCCACGGCCCGGCGCTCGGCCAGCACGAACAACACCGACGCGACCACGGTGACCGCGCCGAGCCCGATGATCACCGGACTGTCCCAGGCGTAGGTGGTCCCGCCCCAGCTGGTGAACAGGATGACAGCCGCGCTGGCGACGGCCAGCAGGAAGGTGCCCAGGTAGTCCAGCTTGGGCCGCGGCCCGCCCGGTTTGTGCAGGTGCAGCGTGGTGGTGATGACTGCCAGCGCCGCCGCTCCGAGCGGCAGGTTGATGTAGAAGACCCAGCGCCAGTTCCAGTGGTCGGTGATGAATCCGCCCAGCAGCGGTCCGCTGACCGAGGCGAGACCGAAAGCGGCCCCGATCAGGCCCATGTACTTGCCGCGTTCCCGCGGCGATACGAGGTCACCGATGATCGCCTGCGCGCCGATCATCAACCCGCCGCCGCCAACCCCCTGGATGGCGCGGAAAGCAATCAGCTGCGGCATGCTCTGGGCCATGCCGGAGAGCATGGAGCCGCCCAGGAACACTGCGATCGCGAAGATGAAGATGCTCTTGCGCCCGAAGAGGTCGCCGAGCTTGCCATAGATCGGCAGCCCGATGGTGGCGGCCAGGATGTAGGCGGTGATTACCCACGAAATGTGCTCCAGCCCGTTCAGGTCCCCGACGATCGTGGGCAGCGCCGTCGAAACAATCGTCTGGTCCAGCGCGGCGAGCAGCACGGCGAGCATCAGCCCCAGGAACACCACCGTGACCCGCGGCTGCGGCGTGCCGTCCCGGATATGATCCCGGTCCGTGGGTGCGGAAACCGGTGCTGCCGAAGGACCGGAGGGCTGGTCTGGACCCCGGTCTGGACTGGGAGGAACTGCCATGGTGTAAATTCCTGGCGGTGCGGGTGGCGCAGGCGGCCTGATGGTGGTTGCCTGGGGACGCTATCCGCCCCGCGACTGTTACCGTACTGCCGTCCGCGGAGCGACACAACCCCCGGTTTCGGCGCAGTGTTGCCGTACGCTGGAAGCCTGCCCAGCGAAGGGACACGCCAATGGACGACGCCGGATCTCGCCTGATTTTCGGCTGCATGGGGTTGGGTGGTGGCTGGGGGAGCGGCCCGCTGGAAGCCGCCGATGTCGCTGCGGCGCACACGGCCGTGGACGCGGCGCTGGACATCGGCATCAGGGTTTTTGACCACGCCGACATCTACGCCCACGGCAAGGCGGAGGCGGCGTTCGGCCGGGTGTTGGCCGACCGCCCGGAACTTCGCGAGAGCATCCACCTGCAAACCAAATGCGGCATCCGGCTGCCGGTTCCAGGGCTGGCCGGCCACTACGATTCATCGCGCGAGGCCATTGTGGGCAGCACCGAGGAAAGCCTGCGCCGCCTGCACACCGATTACGTGGACACGCTGCTGATCCACCGGCCGGACCCGCTGGCCCCGGCTGAAGAGATTGCCGAGGCCTTCAGCCGCCTCCGGCTGGCCGGGAAGGTCCGCCGGCTGGGCGTCTCGAACATGTCCGGCGAGCAGATGCGGTGGCTTCAGGCGGCGCTGGATGAACCGCTCGCAGCGAACCAGTTGGAAATGAGCCTGTACCGGCGGGACTGGCTTGAATCAGGCGTGCTGGTTAATCATCCGGAAGGCTCTGCGGTCAGCTTTCCGCACGGCACCCTGGAGTATTGCGCGGCCCACCGGGTTGAGCTGCAGGCCTGGGGTTCGCTGGCCCGGGGACGTTACAGCGGCCGGCCGGTGGAACAGGCCGTCGGCGGCCACAGGCAGGAAGCCCCCGGCGAAGGAGCGGCAGCAACCGACCCGGATGCGGCGGCGGCGGCGCTGGTCACCGAGCTGGCCCGGGACAAGGGCTGCACCCAGGAAGCCGTGGTGCTGGGCTGGCTGCTGCGTCATCCGGCCACCATCCGGCCGGTTGTCGGGACCAGCAATCCGGACCGCATCAAAGCCTGCGCCCAGGCCGAGGAGATCGGCGCGGCGATGACCCGGCAGGAATGGTACGAGCTGTGGGTAGCGGCCCGCGGCCGCCCGCTGCCCTAGACAGCGGCCCTCAACCGCGGCCGCCAGCTGCCCTAGACCGCTGCCCTCAACGCCAGCTGCCCTAGACGAAGGCGGGCTGCTCCAGCCGGCGGAAGGCGGAGTCGTGGAAGACCAGCGGTTCGTGTGCGCTGTCGTGCGTGGTCAGTCCGTGTACCTCCAACAGCACCACGTGGTGGTCCCCGGCCGGGAACTCCTGGTGCACGGAGCAATCCAGCCACAGCGCCGCGTCATTGAGGAAGAGCGCGTCCTGGTCGGTGCGGTGCAGGCTCAGCCCGGCGAAGCGGTCGCCGTCCTTGGAAGCAATCTGGCGGCAGACGCCGTCGTGCTCCGTGCCCAGCACCGAAACGCCGATGCGCCCGGCCTGGCGGACCACCGGCCAGGTCCGGGAGGTGTTCTGGACGGCGAACATCACCAGCGGCGGCTCCAGCGAAACGCCCACGGTGAAGGAGGAGGCGACGATGCCCTGGGGTTTGCCGTCGATGACGGCGCAGAGGGCGGCGATTCCGGAAGGGAAACGACCGAAGGCGGAGCGCAGTGTGTTCGGGGTCAAGTCGTTGTGCAGGGACATGGCCATCCTTGAAGCTAGGGCGCATCCGCTGCTGCCGGAGGATACGCGTACTTGCCTGCCGACAAACCCGGCGGGCCGAATCATCACCTGGAGCACCCCGCTACGGTAGAGGGTTGCCGGCCAACCAGCCAGGGCTGAGAAGTTGGCGCTCGTGATTCATTTCCAAGGTAAGAGCCGGACGTGGCCCCGGTCAAACACGGGTAACAGTTCGTTAAGAACCCTGGGAGGCGCTCTGCGTGCCGCTCGGCAGGCGCTTCCCTTAGGCGCCGGCGGGCTGTTCCGCGCCGCGGTGCAGCCGGAACGGGTGGGCCGGGTAGACGCCGAGTATCCGGATTTCGGTGGTGAAGAATTCCAGTTCTTCAAAGGCATGGACCATGGACTGGTCCTCCGGATGGCCCTCGACGTCCACCATGAACATGGTGGCCGCGAATTCGCCGCCCACCATGTAGCTCTCCAGCCGGGTCATGTTGATGCCGTTGGTCGCGAAGCCGCCCAGGGCCTTGTACAGCGCCGAGGGAACGTTCCGCACCCGGAAGACAAAGCTGGTCACGGCGGGACCGGGCAGTTCTTCGCGGCTGGGGACGGGCCGGCTGTCGGCCAGGACTACGAACCGGGTGGTGTTCGTCGGATCGTCTTCCACTTTTTCGGCGAAGACTTGCAGGCCGTACAGTTCCGCAGCCATCGGCGGCGCGAGCGAGACCTTGGTCGGGTCGTTCCATTCGGCCACCTCGCGGGCCGAGCCGGCAGTATCGCCAGCGATGACCGGAGTCAGTCCCAAGCGGCGAATCAGCTTGCGGCACTGGCCCAGGGCATGGATATGGCTGTGCACTTCACGGGCCTGTTCCACCGTGGCACCCGGGATGCCCAGCAGGCTGAAGCGGATGGGCAGGAAGAATTCCTCCACGATTTGCAGCGTGGTCTTGGGCAGCAGGGCATGGATATCCGCCACCCGGCCGGCGATCGAGTTGTCAATCGGGATCATGGCCAGCTCGGTCTCGCCGCTGGTGACGGCGGCGAAGGCGTCTTCAAAGCTGGCGCACGGCACCGCGTCCCACCCGGGCCGGACCTCAAGGCACGCCATATGCGAGTTGGAGCCGGGTTCACCTTGGTACGCGATTGCTGGAGCCATGGGCGAAATTATCCCACCCGGACGGCACAGCGCTTCATTCGGCGGGACACCTTCGGCGTCACAAAGCCGGACGATCCGCCGATACAGTGGAGAACGTGGAAGGACCCAACCCCCGTGCCGTCGCCCTGTGGCTGGCCGCTGCCGTCGTCACCCTTTTCGCCGTCAGCCTGACGGTGATGCCGTCCATCATGGGGCTGGACGTGATGCCTGCACTGATCGTGGTGTCCGTGCTGCTGCTGGTTGCCGCCGGCGTGTTGGCCGGCATGGCTATTGCGGCCAAGCGGTCGGGGCGGCGCTAGGTCCGGCTCCCTGAGGCAACCACCGCGTTGGCCCCGGAGCTGTCCGCAGGGCCTGCCGGCGGATCCTCCGGCAACAGCCGGCGCGCTCCCGGGCCGCTTTGACCCAGCCTGTCGGCTGGATTGTAGAGCGTGCAGGACCGCAGGGAGAGGCAGCCGCAGCCAATGCAGCCGGTGAGATCGTCGCGCAAGCGCTGCATTTCATCGATCCGCGCGTCCAGATGATCCCGCCATCCCGCAGACAGCTTTGCCCAGTTGGCCTTAGTGGGCGCACTGTCCCGAGGGAGCGAGTCCAGTGCTGCCTTGATCTCGCGCAGCGGGATGCCCACCTGCTGCGAAACCCGGATGAACGCGACTCGGCGCAACATATGCCGTGGATAACGCCGCTGGTTTCCGGAAGTGCGACGGCTGCTGATCAGCCCTGCCCGTTCATAAAAATGCAGTGCTGAAATGGCGGCCCCGCTGCGCTTGGACAGCTCGCCGGGGGTCAGTTCCTTCACATTGGCCGCGGGCATGGTCAAGGTCGCCCTCCTTCCTCTTGACCTGAAGCCTAGTTGAGGTTGTCGACTGGGGGAGTCCCGTAGTTGCAGGCAACAGACCCAAGGAGAAACTATGCACGCAATAGTCCAGCGCGAATTCGGCGGCCCCGACGTTTTGCTCTATGAGGAGCTTCCGGATCTTGCTCCCCAGGCCGGGCAGGTTCGCATCGCGGTTGGCGCCAGCGGTGTGCACTTGCTCGACACCAGCATCCGCAATGGCACCAGCTTCGGTACGATGCCCCGGCCGAAGCTGCCGATGGTTCCTGGGCGCGAAGTGGCCGGAGTGGTTGACCGGCTGGGGCCAGGGGTGGACGCACAGTGGCTTGGCAAGCGGGTGGTCGTGCATTTGGGCATGGCCAGCGGCGGCTACGCTGAGCAGGCGCTGGCAGCAGTGGATTCCTTGCACGAGCTGAATGCTGGCCTCGGCTTTGACGCCGCGGTCGCTGCGATCGGTACCGGCCGGACCGCCACCGGCATTCTCGACCAGCTCGCGCTTGGCGCCGAGGACACCGTGCTGATTCCGTCGGCCGCCGGCGGACTGGGCATCCTGTTGGTTCAGGCGGCGCGGAACGCGGGCGCCACCGTGATTGGACTTGCCGGCGGGCCGGCGAAGGCGGCCCATGCGCTGAAGGCGGGCGCCGGCGTCGTTATTGATTACCGTGTCCGGGGCTGGCAGCAGCAGTTGCGGAAACTCGGCCGCCCCACCGTGGTGTATGACGGCGTGGGTGGGGACGTGGGACGGCTCGCCTTCGAACTGTTGGCCGATGGCGGGACCCAGTTGGTGTTCGGCTGGTCGTCGGGTGAGGAGAACACTTACCGGCACGAGGGCAAGACGGCGGTGACGGTCCTGGGGCCGGCGCTCACCGCGCGTGCCGGCGGGCTGCGTTCATTGGAGGCGGAAGCGCTGGAACGCGCGGCGGACGGCACGCGGATCCCACTGACGGACACACGCTTCCCGCTCTCGCGGGCGGCTGAGGCACACCGTGCCCTGCAGGCGCGGGAAAGCTTCGGCAAGGTGGTCTTGGTTGCGGACGGGACCCACGCGTGAGCGCGGTATTGGCGCCGGCGCCGCTGCTGTCCCGCTCCTACCGCGCCACCACGGCTGGCCTGTTTGCGCTGGCCTTCCTGTTCGCCTTCGAATCCCTGGCGGTGGCCACGGTGATGCCTGTGGTCGGCCGGGAGCTCCACGGACTGGCGGCCTACGCCATTGCTTTTTCCGCTCCGATTGCCGTCTCCGTGGTGGGCATCGCGCTGGCCGGTAACTGGACCGACATCCGCGGCCCGGCACCGGCGCTGCGCCTGGGCGTAGGCCTGTTCTCGCTGGGGCTGGCCGCGGCCGCACTCGCGCCCACCATGGCGGTGTTCCTGCTGGGTCGCGGCGTCCAGGGCTTAGGCTCGGGCCTGGCTGGCGTCGGCATGTACGTGCTGATCGCCAAGGCCTACCCAGAAGCGATGCGTGCCCGGGTGTTCACCGTGCTGACCAGCGGCTGGGTGCTGCCAGCTCTGGTCGGCCCTGCGGTGGCCGCTGCGCTGAACGATCTGCTGGGCTGGCGCTGGGTTTTCGGAACGGCGCCTGCCTTGGCCGTGGCCGCCTACCTGGCTTTGAGACCCGCTCTGCGCCGTACCTCGGGCACCGGGGCTGTGAAGAACGACGGCGCCCGTGCGGCCTGGGCGGCTGTCGTCGCCGCCGGGATTCTCGGGGTGGGCTATGCGGGGCAGCGCGATACGGCGTGGTGGGTACTGCTGTTCGTGGTGTCCATGGTCGCAGTACTCGTTGCAGCGCCCCGGCTGCTGCCGCCTGGCACCTGGACGCTGCGTCGCGGCCTTCCTGCCGTCATATCGCTCCGCGGTTTGATTGCCGCGGCATTCTTGGGCGCGGAGGTTTACCTGCCGCTGGCCTTGGTGCAGCAGCGCGGTTTCAGCCCCGTCCAGGCCGGACTATTGCTCACTCGGCACGGCGATGCTGACGGTCGGTGTCGGGCTGTCCGTGTTCAGTATCGACGCGGGCACTTGGGTTGGCATCGTCGTTGCCGGTTGGTCCGTCGCGGGACTCGGGATTGGCATGGCATTCTCCACGCTGTCGGTGCTGATGCTGGACTGCTCCCGCGATGGTGAAGAAGGAGCGAACAGCTCCGCCATGCAGATCAACGACGCGGTGATGGAGTCCCTTTGGTTGGCGCTGGGAAGCGTCGCTTTCGCACTGCTGCTGCCGGTTGCCGCGCTCTGGGCGTTCGGGCTGGCGTTCGGCAGTTCATTCCTGCTGGCCGCCGCCGCGCTGCTGCTGGTCCGGCGGCTGCGAGGCTAGTTGGACCGCAGGGCTCTGCCGGCAGTGCTTCTGGGCTTGGCGTGCCGAAAGGTTTTAGCTGAGGTGTGATTCCTGGGTGATGCCGTAGGGCACATCGTCGCTCAGCTCCACGGTGAACTGCCCGGGGCCGGTGCGGGTTACCAGGATGCCGCAATCAGCGTCGATGGCGGCGATTTTCTGCAGTTCTTCCACCGCAGCGTTGAGGAGGTCGTGGGCCTCGGAGGCCGTTTGTGCCGTCAAAGACTTGGTAGCCAAAGTCGTGGCCATGGTTCTGCCTTTCGTGACCGGATGCTGCCGCAGAGGAGAAAGCGCGGTTGGTAGCTTCCGGCCGGAACGTGGTGCCCCATGCGGAACGGTGCATGGAAGATTACATTGTGCCATTCCAATGGACATCAGATGAATTTTCAAGGGGCGTGGCGCGCAACTTCTCCCGCACTTTCGCCGCGTTGGCGCGGAAATACGCGGAATTATCGGCCGGGAAATGTGGTCAAAGATACGCGCAGCGGGCCGACGGGAAGGGTGGGGGAGCCGGTAGCGCAAAGCATGAGCTACCGCCACCAGCCGGCGCGGACTCGGGGACAGTGCGTGCGGCCCGGGGCCTAGAACGGCCCGGGGCCTAGAAGGGGTTGAGCAGCCGGTGGACGAACTGCCGGGTGCGCTCTTCCTGTGGATCGCGCAGCACCTGGTCCGGGTGGCCGCGCTCCACCACCAGGCCGCCGTCCATAAACACCACCTCGCTGGCCACTTCCCGGGCGAATGCCAACTCGTGGGTCACCAGTGCCATGGTCCAGCCTTCATCGGCCAGTTCCTTGATCACGTGCAGCACGTCGCCCACCAGTTCCGGGTCCAGCGCCGAGGTCGGCTCGTCGAAGAGCAGCAGCGACGGTTTCAGCGCCAGTGCCCGGACGATGCCGACCCGCTGCTGCTGCCCGCCGGAAAGTTGGTGCGGGTACTGGTCTTCTTTCCCGGCAAGCCCCACCCGGTCCAAGAGGGACATCGCCTCACGAACGGCCTCGGCCCGGGGCCGCTTCTGCACCTGGACCGGGCCCTCGATGATGTTCTGCAGCACGGTCATGTGCGGAAACAGGTTGTAGTGCTGGAACACCATGGCGCTGCGGTCCCGCAGCGCGGAAATCTGCTTCCGGTTCACCGGCGAGCCGAAGTCCACGGCGGGACCGCCCGCAAAGGCGACCCGCCCGCCGTCGGGAATTTCCAGCCCATTGAGGCAGCGGAGCACGGTGGTCTTGCCAGAGCCCGAGGGCCCGATCAGCGCCAACACACCTCCGGTCTGCACCGACAGGTCGATGGACTTAAGCACCTGGTTGCTGCCGAAAGACTTGCGCAGCCCGTCAACTGACAGCACCGGCGCAGTCTCGGCACCGGGCCGTGGGACGGAGAGATCGTCAGTGGGCGACATAGCGGTCCAGCCTCTTTTCCAGTCGGGTCTGCCCGGCGGACAGGACCAGGCAGAACACCCAGTAGACGGCCGCGGCCTCCATGTAAAGCAGCAGGAATTCCTGGCTGAAGGCGGCGATTTCCTGAGCCACCCGGAACGCTTCGGTGACCAGGATCAGCGAGGCGAGGGACGTGTCCTTGACCAATGAGATGAAGGTGTTGGACAGCGGCGGCACCGACACCCGTGCGGCCTGCGGCAGGATGATTCGGCGCATGGTGGTGGTGCCGGACATGCCGATGGTGTGGCCCGCCTCCCACTGTCCCTTGGGGACGGACAGGACCGCAGCACGGATGATTTCAGCCGCATAGCCGCCCACGTTCATGGAGAAGGCGATGATTGCGCTGGGCCAGGGGTCGAGCACGATGCCGATCGACGGCAGGCCGTAGAAGATGACGAACAGCTGCACCAGCAGCGGGGTGCCGCGGATGACCGAGATGTAGGCCCGGGCGATGCCGGCCAAGAGCCGGTTGCCGCTCACCCGCATCAATGCGAGGAGGAGCGCCAGGACCAGGCCAATGGCGAAACTGGCCAGCGACAGTGGGATGGTGCCGGTCAGTCCGCCCTGGACAATAGGCCAGAGCGAACTGGCCAGCAGTTCCCAATCGATGTCCATATGGCTACGTTAGCGTCTCGCGTCCTGCCGCCTACTGGCTGACGTCGGTGCCGAAGTACTTCTCGGAGATTTTGGCCAGCGTGCCGTCAGCACGCAGCTCGTCCAGCGCCGTGTCGAAGGCCTTCACCAGGTCATCGCTGCCCTTCTGGAAGGTGAAGGCGCTTTGCGACTCCTCGTCGGTCTTCGCGGCCACCTTGATGTCCTTGTTGTCATGGCTGGCCTGGTAATCCAGGTAGGTGAGCTCGTCATTGATGGTGGCGTCCACGCGGCCCTGCTCCAGCAGCGACACTGCCTGGGCCCAGCCTTCGACCGACTGGACCTTGGCGCCGGCCTGCTCGGCGATCTTGTACCAGTTGCTGGTCAGCGACTGGGCGCTGGTCTTGCCCTCCAGGTCTGCCACCGACGAAATGTCGTTGTTGTCGCTCTTCACGACGACGACGCCGGTGCTCACCGTGTAGGGCTCGGAGAAGTCGTACTTGGCCTGGCGCTGTTCGTTGATCGAGACCTGGTTGGCGATCACGTCAAACCGGCCCGCGTCCAACCCGGCGAAGATGGCGTCCCACTGGGTTTCCTCGAACTTCACGTCCACGCCCAGCTTTTCGGCCACGGCGGTGACGATCTCGACGTCGTAACCGGTCAGCTTTCCGCCGCCGTCTTCGTGGAAGCTGAACGGGCGGTAGGTGCCCTCGGTGCCCACCGTGATCACGCCAGCGTCCTGGATTTCCTGCAGGGTGCTGGCGGCTGCCGAGCTCGACGGCTGCGACTCCGACGGCGTGGAGGTGCTGCAGCCGGCCAGCACCAAGGCGGCAGCTGCGGCGGCACCGAGCACTGACAAACGACGACGAATCATGATGGGGGTTCCTTGTGATCTAGGAGTATGAACCTGCCGGTGGGGTGGCCGGAGGATGCTGAACGCTAGCACGTACAACAACCGCCACCTCAAGATATGTTCCGAACTGTGTCGGTACTGTGAGCAGCGGCACGCTGCCGCGCCTCTGGCCGCCGGCGCACCCTGCCGTGCTCAGCCACCGCGGCTCACGCCGCCGTCGTCCGTCGGTCAGTCCGCGGCCACCCGGACCAACAGCGCGCCCGGGTCAACCCGCATCGAGAGCCGGGAACCCAAGCCGATATGGTCACCGTCCAGCTGCATCTCCTGCGGCCGGGCGGCGGTGATCTCCACTTCCTTGCCCTGGTAGTAGTCCACCGACGGGTCAACGCTCCGGCCGCGCTTGGCCAGCCCGGCCAGCACGCCAAGCCAGCCCAGCCGGCCACGCGGGGAAATGGTCATGATGTCCAGCAGCCCGTCATCGATCTGGGCACCCGGGAACATCTCGAATCCGCCCTGGATCTTGCCGCAATTGCCGCCCATCACGCTGCGCATCCGCAGGGCGACGGGTTTGCCGCCGTCAATGGACAGCGTGGCGCGGACCGGCTTGCCCGGAAGGTTGCGCAGCCCGGCCTCCACGTAGGCGAGCCAGCCGATGCGGTCCTTGAGCCCGTCGTCCGTGCCGCCAATGACCGCCGCGTCGAAGCCGAGCCCGGCCATGACCAGGAACACCGCGCCGTCGCCTGAGCCGTCCACGACGGCACGCACGGCGTCGATGTTCCGGTCGCGGCCGGTCAATGCGATGCGTACCGCGGTCTCCGGGTCGTCCACCGGCAGGTCGAGGTTGCGCGCCAGCAGGTTGCCGGTCCCCAGCGGGATCACCCCCAGCGGCATGTCCGTGTCGGCCAGCCGCCCGGCCACGCGGCGCACTGTGCCGTCACCGCCGGCCGCGATGACAAGATCGACGCCCGCATCCAGTGCCTGCTGCGTCTGGCCCGCACCCGGGTCCTCCAGCGTGGTCTCCATCCAGAGCGGCGGCTGCCAACCGTTTTCGGCGCAGGCATCCTCGACCAGCGACACCAAATCAAAGCTGAACTTCTTCGAAGGGTTCCAGACCACCGCTGCACGGCGGGAGGCTGAGGGAGCGAATTCGGTCATGATGTCCTTACCTGGGTCCTGTCCGGCCGGCGCCGTGGCCTTTGCAACCCGACGAAACCCATTCAAGCAGCATTCGCCAACAGCCGCCCGGCTCGACATCGCCCCGGGGCGCTTATAAGTTCGAACAGGACACTCTCGGATCCAGGAGAAGAATGCTTCGGCGCGCACTTGCACTCATCATGGCCCTGCTGCTGACCGTGGCGGTGGCTGCTTGCGCTCCGGAGCGGGAATCGCCGGACCCAACAGCCCAGGCCCTGGCCAAAGGACTTGCCGCCAACGACGTCTCCACGGTGGCCTTCGCCGATGCCACCGGCGCCCAGGTGCAGGAGCAGTTCGCCGCGCTGACCAAAGAGATGGACCCTTGGCAGCCCGACGTCACCGTGACAGATGTGGAGGAGGTTGAGTCCAACCTGTTCCGGGCCACCCTTTCCTATGACTGGCAGGTGCCGGACTCGGAGCAGAGCTGGAGCTACACCACCACCGCGGACCTGCACTATGCGGATGACCGTTGGCAGGTGCGGTGGACGCCGCAGGTCGTTGAACCCTCGCTGGCCGAGGGCGAACGGCTGGTGCTGGCCACGGCCGAGCCGCAGCGCGGCCAGATCCTCGACGCAGACGGCGAAGCGATCGTCAAGAACCGCCCGGTCAAGATTGTCGGGATCGACAAGAGCGGGCTGGACGAAGCAGCCGCCGAGGACTCGGCCCGGGAGCTGGCAGCGTTGGTCGACGTCGACGCCGCGGACTATGCGAAGAAGGTTGCCGCCTACGGGCCGGAGGCCTTCGTCGACGCGATCACTCTTCGCGAGGGTGCCTTCAAGAAGCTGGACCAGGGCAAGCTGGAGGACATCGACGGTTTCCTGGCCGTGGACGACGAGATCCCGCTGGCGCCCAGCCGCACCTTCGCCGGCCCGGTGCTGGGTTCCGTCCGGGAAGCCACGGCGGAGGACATCGAGAAGTCCGAGGGCAAGGTGGTGGCGGGCGAGACGGTCGGCGCTTCCGGCCTGCAGTCGGCCTTCAACAAGGAGCTCTCCGGTACCCCGGGAGTCACGGTCTCCGCCGCCTCGGAGCCGGCCGAAGAAGGCGCCGAAGCGCCCACCCGCCAGCTGTTCCACCAGGACGCGGCCGACGGCAAGGACCTGAAAACCACGCTGGTGCCGGACTTGCAGTCCGCCGCCGAAGACATCCTGGCCGACACCAAGTCGCCGAGCTCGATCGTTGCGCTGCGGCCCTCGACGGGCGCCGTCCTGGCGGCTGCCAACGGGCCGGACAGCGAAGGCTACAACACTGCGTTCCTGGGCCAGTACGCACCCGGTTCCACCTTCAAGATCGCCACGGCCTTGGGCCTGCTGCGCAACGGGATGACGCCGGATTCCGCCGTCACCTGCGATCCGGAACTGGTGGTGGACGGCCGCACCTTCGAGAACGCGGACAGCTACCCGGCGGCCTTCACCGGCGAGATCACCTTGACCGAGGCCATCGCCCACTCCTGCAACACCGCGTTCATCTCTGAACACCAGAAACTTTCGCAGGACCAGCTCGCGGATGCCGCCGGCGCCTTGGGCGTCGGCATGACGGCCAACCCCGGCATTGAGGCCTTTCTGGGCACGGTGCCGCGCGAAGACTCCGAGGGCACCGCCCACGCCGCCTCGATGATCGGCCAGTCCCGCGTACAAACGTCGCCGCTGTCGCTCGCCACCCTGATGGCCGCCGTGGTGAAAGGCGGATCCGTGGTGCCCACGTTGGTGGACGGACACGATCCCAAAGCTGAGCTCCCCGATGTGCCGAAGCTGACCGAAAAGGAAGCCGAACAGCTGCGCACCATGATGCGGTCGGCCGTGGTGGACGGCTACTTGACCAATCTGGCCGACCTGCCCGGCAAGCCCGCGATCGGCAAGACCGGAACCGCCGAATACGGCTCCGAAAACCCGCCGCAGACACACTCCTGGGTGATCGCTGGCCACGGAGACCTGGCCATTGCGGTGTTCGTCGAGGACGGCAAGCTCGGCGCCGAGACGGCCGGCCCGCTGGCCGAGGCCTTCCTGGAAGCGGCTGCCGGCTAAGCCCGGCCGCCTGCGACGTGCCGTTCCGCCTACCAGCGGTGGGCCACGTCAACCACCAGCCGGGACGTCTTGCCCGGACCGTCGAGGGTGAAGACCCTGAACGGCAGTCGGGCGCGCACGCCCAGGCCGATGGTGGTGTAGCCCTCGAAACTTCCGCCCCAGGCGAGCTGGCGGAAGGTGGTGTAGCCATGGACGTTGGCCAGTTCCTTCGGGTGGGCGGGACGGTAGGTGGCGCGGCCGCTGGAATTGTAGGCCGGTGCCTTGATGACCACCGCCAGGTCGGCGCCGCCGCGCAGCGGAATCACGCGGCCGGAACCCTGCGCGCGCACCGTTCCGTAACGCACCGAGTAGCCGGCGACGTCACCGCGGAGGGTAACGACCATGCGGTCGTAGCAAGTGTGGCGACCGGTGCGGACATTGGTGATCGGGGCGGTGGTGTTCCCGGGTGCGGATTTGGCCGTCGATCCCCAGGAAATCCCGCAATAGGAGGCGGCGGACGCGGGGCCCGGAGCCACCAGTCCCAGGCCGAGGACCAGCAGGATCACGGACAGCCATGTGGGAAGCTTCCTCATGGCGCACCGCCTTTCATCGCGTGGCAGATGCACTCAGGATAGGAGCGTTTTCCACCGCCGGACCGGGCGGTTCCGCGATGATGGTGAAACCGTTACGTCGCGCCGTTCCGGACGGTGTTTCCTTGATCTTTCGGTGACCCGTCCGTGGGCCACCCCATGGGGAATCCGACTGTTACGCGCCGACGTAACATAAATCACAATCCTGTAATTAGCCCGCGACCGGTGGCATACTGTCAGCGTTAGCCGGTTTACGGACCCCCCAATTTTGACCGGGCCGGCGATCCCCCAAGAGCCAGCCCCGCGTGAACACACCGCGGGGCTGGCGGTTTAATCGTCACACTATGCTGCCTGCCGGGAGGGTGCTTCCCGGAAGCCGCCCTCGTCCCGGAAGCCTCGTCAGTCTGGAAGCCCCGGTCCGCCTGCCCTGACGTCCATCACCTCGGCCGAGGTGATCCGGCGCAGGTCCTCGAAGCCGATCGAGAACATCGCACGATGATCACCGGCGCCGGCCCAGAGCACGGGATGGTCGGCCAGGGAACGATCCAGCACCGTACGGATCGGCTCGGGGTGTCCCACGGGCGCCACACCGCCGATGGCCTGACCGGTATGCGTCAGGACAAAGTCCGGGTCCGCCCGCCGGATGCGCGCCAGTCCCAGTGCGGACGCCAGCAGTTTCGTGTCCACCCGCGCTGCACCGCTGGATAGGATCAGCAGCGGGCTGCCGCCGGAATCAAACACCAGGCTGTTGGCGATGGCGGCAACATCGCAGTCCAGCACCCGGGCCGCATCCACGGCGGTGGGAACCTCGTCGTCGAACACCATGACGGTGTCCGCAACACCGCGTTCCAGCAGGGCGGTCCGGACGGCGGCTACTGGGTTAGTCATGACCCGATGGTATCCAAGGGACCGAAGCCTCAGCCCACATCGAAGCCGTTGAGCCGGCCCGTCGCGGCGTCGTACGTTGTTTCGACGTCCCTGACCCGGCCCGGCGCGGCACCAGATTTAAGTGCCGCCACCAGTTCCTCCACTGCGTCCCGCGGGCCCTCGGCCACTACGCCGACTGTTCCATCGGGGTGGTTGACGGCAGATCCGACCAGCCCCAACCGCTCGGCCTGGTCGCGGGTCCAATAGCGGAAGCCCACGCCCTGCACCCGGCCGCTCACGGTCGCGCTGACGCGGACATTGCGGCTGCTCCCGTGCTGTTCGTCCATGTATCCCTCCTGGCGGCTGTGCCTCCAGCGTACGACGGCGGGTGCTCGTCCCAGGCGGTCCCGGAGCCGCTCGCCTCAGCCGGTTCCGGAACCGTAGGGGCGGGTGATCGCCTCCAGGAAATGGCCGTCCGGGTCAGTGAAGTAGACACCGCGGCCGCCGTCGTTGTGGTTGATGGTCCCGGGACGGTTTCTGGCTGGGTCGGCCCAGTAGTCGATCCCTGCCGCCTGGATGCGTTCGAAGATGCCGTCGAAGTCGTCTTCGCCGACCAGAAAGGCATAGTGCTGGGGCTGGACGCTTCCGTTGGCGTCGGCGTAGTCCAGCGCCACACCGCCCTCCAGTGTGATCGTCATAAAGTGCCCGAACATCGGCTGCGGCGGACCAAGTCCAAAGATCTCCGCAAAGAATTCAGCCGACGCCTTCTTGTCCGCGGCATAAACAATGGTGTGGTTGAACGAGACGGCCATGGTGCCCTCCGATTCAGGCGGCCGGACTTCCCGTTTCACGTCCGGCGTGGCTCCATTCAACTCTGCGCCGGACCGAGGGACAAGGTCCGGGTCAGGCAGAACCGGCGCCTTAACGCAGTAGCGGACGAACCGGCACGTCTGGTGCCGGCGTCGTCCGCCTGTGGGTGGTGGCGCTGCTGTTTACGCGCGTTGGTCAGGCAAACGCCAGACCGTGCAATCCTGGGTGCTGATCGCGCGGCGTGAACCGTCAGCGTCGTCGCGGATCCAAACGAGGCCGACACCCGGCGCAGTGCGGTCGACGCGGCCCCGGTACTGGACGTCGTTGTCCATGCGGGCCTCGACGGAATCGCCGCGGCGCAGATGCCCGAGGTTGCGGATCCGGGTGGGGGTGGAATTGACCAGTGGGGACTGACCTGTGGTGGATAGCGTCATATATGACCTCCTGTGTAGCGGGCGGAAAAAGGGTTGTCGAAGCAGGCCGGGCCGTGGGTAAGGCCGGCCTGCCGCGGCAACGTTCTGGGACTGCTGGTTAGGCGAAAACGCCGGTCGATGCCGGCTGCAGACAGGGCGCTAACAATGGGGGAGGGGGAGCAAGGCGGCAGGGCGCGGGAAAGAGCTTCTCCGCTGATCTCCTGCTTCAAACATGCTGATCCCTCGGTAGTCCATTCGCAGTTTCATTGAATCGAACGGGAATCCGGGAGGGATTATTCCGATGCGACGAAAAAAGTTTGGTTCCGCAAACGTTGTTCAGGCCCTTTAAGGCCGCGGGCCAAGATGGGCTGCGCTTCGGAAGCGCAGACCAGGCAGCTGTGTGGCTGAGGTCAGGAAGCGTCCCGGGGCGGCAGTTGCTGCAGCGACCACGTGTTGCCGTCCGGGTCGCTGAAGTACACGAAGTGTCCCCAGGGCTGCTGGTCTACGTCGCTGGCTTCGACGCCGCGTCCGATGAGTTCCTGCCGGGCTGCCTCGGCGTCGGAAACCACCATTTGCAGGCCCTGCTGCGAGCCAGGTGCCATCTGGGTGATGCCGTCGCCGATGACAATGGAGCAGGCCGAACCGGGCGGGGTGAGCTGCACGAACCGCAGCTCTGGATTCACCTGGTAGTCGTGGTCCGCGTTGAAGCCCACCTGTTCCACATAGAACTTCTTCGCACGGTCTACGTCGGTGACCGGAACGGCTACGAGTTCAAGTTTCATGTCCATGTCGGACACGCTAGCGCCGGCTTGGATGTGGGGATAGGGGAAAGCCTCCGAACGCGGTCAGTTCCTGTCCTTCAGCAAGCAGAGCTGGTACCCCTCGGACTTCTCAAACAGACTGCGCGGGTGCGAGCCGTTGTTGGCAAGCCAGACGATGTCCGCATCGAGCGTCACCGCATCAATCCGCCCGGTGCGCAGCATGATTCCGTCCTTGTGGACTTCCACCATGGTGCCGGGCACCAAGTCCCAGTTTTCGAGCGGGTTGTCAGGCATGTTTTTACTCCTCAAATCGGGTCATCGGCCGTTGCGCCACTTCTCCACACTGCAGGCGGACGCTGACGACCACAAGAGGACCCGCCCGCTGTTCACGACGAATTAACACCGCACGCCGTGCTGTGGCCGGGGCGTTAATTCGTGAAGTGGCTGCGCTCCGACAGGAGCCCGGGCGGGCTGTACAAACACACTGAGTTGCGTTCGCCGGCTTTCCAGTCAGCTTCCGTCGGAGAGAATGGCCGGAAGCTATGGCCGGGGGCCAATTTTTCGAGGTGCTGTTCAAGAAATTCTGCACACCAGCGAATGGCCTCATCGCCCAGCGCGCGCCCGCTCGGATAGGGCTGGTCCGCATGGGTGACGACGCCGAAGACCTCGCCTTCGTGTGTCTCAGTGCAGGGCACGGGGAAGAGGGCAGCCTGCGTGGGGCCGGAGGAATACTCCCAGTCGAAGAACACGCAATCGCCGGGCAGCGCAGCGCTCAAAGGCGATGGCTTGGTCCCGGCCTGCCACTGCTCGGCCAGGAAGCTGTCAATGTAAGCGGTGTTAGCCTCGGCGTCCTCTTTGCTGAGGGCCACTTCCGGCTCAACGGCGGAACCGGATGGCAGGGGAGTGGCGAAGTTGGCGGTGACCGGGGCAGCGCCACCCGCAGAACCGGACAATCCGTTGCCGGCGGTCGGCTCCGCCGTCGTACTCTCCGTTCCAACAGGTGCGGCGCGTGCGTCGGATGCCCCGGGCCCCGAACATCCGGCGAGCAGCAGCCCGCCCATCACCACGCAAGCGGCCGAAAGCTGGATCCGCATGGTCCCCCGTTGTCAGCGCCGAGGCCGCCTACCAAGGCAGCCGGAACGTCAGCAGCCTAGCAGGGCATTCCCTTGGAACCGGGACGCTGAGGTACGGACGGCGGGATTGACCAGCGCGATCACCCAGCGGTGGCAGCAGCGGCGGCGGCCGTCTTCTTCCGGTAGATGGCCAGGAAGGAGGAAATCCGTCGCACCGCTTCTTCGATGTCCTCCACCGAAGGCAAGATCACGAAGCGGAAGTGGTCCGGGCTGGGCCAGTGGAAGGCACTGCCGTGCGAGACCAGAATCTTTTGTTCCTCAAGCAGATCCAGCACGAACTTTTCGTCGTCTTCGAAGGGGTAGACAGCGGGATCAAGCTTGGGGAACAGGTACATGGCCCCGGCGGCCGGGACGCAGCTGACACCCGGAATCTGGTTGAGCAGCCGGCAGGCCAGATCGCGCTGCTCACGCAGCCGTCCGCCGGGCTTCACCAGGTCGCCAATCGACTGGTACCCGCCCAGCGAGGTCTGGATCGCGTGCTGGGCCGGCACGTTCGAGCACAGCCGCAGCGAGGCCAGCAGCTCGAGCGATTCCCGATACGCGGCGGTCTCGGCGCGGGGGCCGCTGATGGCCACCCAGCCCGCCCGGTAGCCGGGCATCCGGTAAGCCTTGGACAACCCGCTGAAAGTGAGCACCGGCAGGTCCGGGGCTACGGACGCGGTATGAATGTGGACGGCGTCCTCGTAGGTGATCTTTTCGTAGATTTCGTCCGAGAACAGCACCAGATCGTGCTTGCGTGCCAATGCCGCGAACTGTTCCAGCACGTGCCGGGGGTAGACGGCACCGGTGGGATTGTTGGGGTTGATCAGCACAATGGCCCGGGTCCGGCCGGTGATTTTCGCCTCGACGTCCGCCATGTCCGGCCACCAGTGGTTGTCTTCGTTGCACAGGTAGTGGACGGCCTTGCCGCCGGAGAGGGTCACGGATGCGGTCCACAGCGGGTAGTCGGGCGCGGGAATCAGCACTTCGTCGCCGTTTTCCAAAAACGCCTGCAGCGTCATGGAGATCAGCTCGGAGACGCCGTTGCCAATGAAGATGTCCTCCACGCCGATCTGCATCAGGCCCTTGGTCTGGTAATACTGCGAGATCGCCGTGCGGGCGGAAAAGATGCCCTTGGAATCGCTGTAGCCCTGGGCTCCGCGCAAGTGGTGGATCATGTCCACCACAATGGATTCCGGCGCTTCCAGTCCGAACGGCGCCGGGTCCCCGAGGTTCATCCGCAGGATGCGGTGGCCCTCGGCCTCCATCTTCTTGGCCGCGTGCAAAATCGGGCCGCGGAGCTCGTAACGGACGTTCTGGAGTTTGCTGGAGTGCTGCATCGGACGCATGCCCCATGTTTTCACATCCGGCATAGGCCGTTCATGTGGTGTTCACCACGGCCGGCGTTGGTGCTGTCGCCGTTCTGCAAAGCCGGCGTTCATGCGGCCCATTCCCGTACTGGGTATACAACCCTGCTGCGCGGATGGTCCGAGGCCGACAGGTCTGGTGCCCAAGACGGTAACGGCCTAGCGTATGAACCTCAACGCGGAGCAGCTACGGAGGAACGCCATGAGCCTGAAGCACATCAACCCCGAAGGCATGTTCCGCAGTCCGGCCTTTTCCCAGGGCGTGCTCGTGGACGGACCCGGACGGCTGCTGGTGGTCGGCGGCCAGAACGGCATCAATGCCGACGGCGACATGGTCAGCGATGACCTCGCCGGCCAGACCAGACAGGCAATGCGCAACGTGCTGGCCGTCCTCAAGGAGGCCGGTGCAACCCAGCAGGATGTGGCCAAGCTGAATATCTACCTGGCCGCCGGACAGGACGCGAACGAAGGGTACGCCGCGGCCGCCGAGGTGTGGGGGCAGGTTCCGACGGCGATCACCGTGCTGCAGGTGGGCTCTGCCCGGCCCGGCGTCCTGGTGGAGATCGATGCCCTCGCGCAGGTTCCGGAAAAGGCCTGACGGACAAGGCTAAAGTCCCGGCTGCCACGCCGACCGGGCCAGCCGGGACCTGGAGCCTGGGGCCTGAGACCTGGCGCCTGGGCTCAGGGCCGCGAGGGCGGAACCCCGCCGGGAATAGCAGTTGGGGAGGCGCGGTTGGGGCTTCTCGTGAGTAAGCTCTTTGAACCCGCGACCCTGACCACCCCCGACGGCACCGGTTTGCAGTTGCGCAACCGCACAGTGCTGGCACCGATGTGCCAGTACTCGGTGAGCGCACGCGACGGGGTGCCCAACGACTGGCACCTGGTGCATCTCGGAGCCCGGGCCGCCGGCGGCTTCGGACTCGTGATCGCCGAGGCAACCGCAGTGGTCCCTGAAGGCCGGATCTCCGACCGAGATGCCGGCCTGTGGAACGACGCGCAGCGCGACGCGTGGAAGCCCGTGGTGGATTTCGCCCACAAGCAGGGGGCAGCGATCGGCATCCAGCTGGCCCACGCCGGCGCCAAAGCCTCTACCTACCCGTGGTTGCCCGAGCAGCCCCAGGGCTCCATCCCGGAGGCCGACGGCGGCTGGGAGACAGTGGCCCCCTCAACAACCGACATCTTCGGCTTGGAGCAGCCCCATGCCATGGACATCCCTGAGATCCAGGCATCCGTCCAAACCTGGGCGGACGCTGCCCGCCGAGCGGACGAGGCCGGGTTTGATGTTGTACAGATCCACGCCGCCCACGGCTACCTCATCCACCAGTTCCTCTCCCCGCTGACCAACCACCGTGAAGACGCCTACGGGGGCAGCTACGAAAACCGCACCCGGTACGCGCGCGAGGTCATCGCGGCGGTCCGGGCCGTCTGGCCGGACCATAAGCCGCTGGCGATCCGCCTCTCCGGAGACGACTGGGTCGAGGGCGGCTGGCGGTTGGCCGACACCGTCCGCTTTGTTGGCGAGGCGCGGGAGCTCGGGGTCACCGCGTTCGATCTCTCCAGCGCCGGCATCGGGGCCTACCACGGACCCTCCGGCCCGGGTTTCCAGGTGCCGCTCGCTGCCGCCGTGCGCGAGGCGCTGGAGGGCACGGATTCGTTCGTCACCGCCGTCGGGCTGCTGACGGACCCTGCGCAGGCGGAACATGTGGTGGTCACCGGGCAGGCCGACGGCGTGAGCGTTGGCCGCGCCGCGCTGAAGGACGCGCACTGGCCGGCGAACGCGGCGAAGGCTCTGGGAGTGGCCCGCGACGGGAACCCGCGCGCGGAGCAGTACTGGCGAGCCGCCTGGTAGGCGGAACTCGGTGCGACGACGGCGGGGTGCGGCGCCGCGATAGGTGCGCCCCGCCGTCGTACGCTGCCACCACGGCGGGGTGCGGCGCGCCCGATGGGTGCGTCCCCGCCGTCGTGCCTTATTTGTTGGGGCGGACGCGGTGCTTGCTGACGATGGAGACCCGATTGAAGGCGTTCATCGTGAGCGTGATCCAACTGACCGCGGAGAACTCCTCGTCGGTGAGCTGCTCGCGGGCGGCCGCATACTCCCGCTCCTGGCTGTGGTGGGCCGGGAGCTCGGTCAGCGCCTCGGCCAAGGCCAGCGCCGCGCGCTCCTTGTCCGTGAAGACTTCGGTGTCCCGCCAGGACGGAAGCACAGACAGCCGCTGCGCAGTTTCGCCTTCGCCCAGCGCAAGCCGGGTATGCATGTTCAGGCAGTAGGCGCATCCGTTGATCTGCGAGATGCGCAGGTTGAGCAACTCCACCAGCTTCCGGTCCAGGCCCGCGGCGTCCGCAGCCTCGCCGACCTTGAGCGCCAGACCGTTGAGGGCGCGGTACGCCGCCGGGGTCTGCTTGTCGATGTAGATGTTGGCGCGACGTTCGTCGGTGCTCACTCAAGCCTCCTGATCACTGGGGTGCATTCCCATTCTGGCACTCTGCCCGGCAGGACCGGAGAAGAGTAGCGTGTGGCCCATGGAATTCGAGAGACCCTTTGCGGAGCCCACCGCGCGCCGGATCCGGGTCCGGCTGGGTGGAAGCCTGGTGGCGGACAGCACCCGGGCCAAGCTGCTGGTCAGCTATGGGCCGGGCGGACTGCCCACGTACTACCTGCCGCGGGAGGACGTGACCCCGGGTGCGCTCGCCAATCCGCACGCCGGATCCGCCGGTCAGCAGGTCTGGGACGTGACCCTGGGCAGCAAGCGGGCGGAAGCCGGCGCATGGGCACCCCAACCCCACCGGCGCGTTGGCCGAATTGGCCGGACACGTGACGTTCTCCTGGCGGCAACTGGAATGGTACGAAGAAGACGAACGGGCGCTGGTGCATGCCCGCGATCCCTACAAGCGGGTGGATACGCTGCGCAGTTCCCGCCGCGTCCAGATCTACCTTGAGGGCCAGAAGGTGGCCGACAGCATCCGCCCGCTGCTGCTCTTCGAAACCCACCTGCCGGTCCGCTACTACCTGCCGGCCGCAGACGTACGGACCGACCTGCTGGAAGCCAGCGACACCGTTACCAGCTGCCCCTACAAGGGCATGGCCCGGTACTGGTCCATTCGGCTGGGCGAGAACGTGATCCGCGATGTGCTGTGGAGTTACCCGGATCCGATCCCGGAAAACCCCAAGATCCGTGACCTATTCTGCTTCTTCAACGAGCGCGTGGACCTGGTGGTCGACGGCGTCATGCAGGAACGGCCCGACACTCCCTGGTCCTGAAACAGTCTTGGGCATGGCGTCCTGAAGCGGTCTTAGCCGTTAAGCCCTCCGGTCCTGAACTGGTCCTCAAACAGCCCGGCCCGGCCCCGGCGCCAGCGTCGCGCCGGGAGCAACTCCTGAAACAGCCCGGCCCGGCCCCGGTGCCAGCGTCGCGCCGGGAGCAACGCTGGGCAGACAACCGCGGGGAGCCTGGGTCCATCCAACGCTGAGAACCGGGCGCGTTGCCGGACTGCTTCTGCTGCTTATACCTTCTTCTCCGCGGAGAAGAAAAGGCTTTTGAGCATTTTTCCCACTCCAACCTGTTGCACAATCAGCATGCTTATGTTTTCTTGGGGAGAAGCGGTTCTGATCCCGCACTTCCCCGAGTGAGAGTGGTCTGACGATGCATTTCGACGAGGCTGATTTGCAGGTTTTATTCCGCAGAGCGAGGCGCGCCAAGGGGTCTTTGCGGGCGGCTCTGGAAGAGGAACTGGTTCTAGGGCATCTGGGCATCGCGGAAGCTATTGCCCGCAACTATTCGGGCCCGGGGCGGGAGGTCGACGACCTGGTGCAAGTCGCCCGGCTGGGACTGCTCAAGGCCGTTCGTGGTTTTGATCCGGACCATGGCGCCGGCTTTGCCGCCTACGCTGTTCCCACCGTGCACGGAGAATTGAAGCGGTATCTGCGGGACAGTTCGTGGATGGTCCGGCCGCCGCGCCATCTTCAGGACTTGCGGACGGCGGCCATCAAGATGACGCCGGAACTGGCGCAGCGGCTGGGCCGGGAGCCGCGTTTGCAGGAATTGGCCGACGCGCTCGCGGAAAGCCCGGAAGCCGTGGCCGAGGCGCTGAATTGCCACGGCAGCCTGCGGCCGGAATCGTTGGACGGAACCCCCGAAGGGCAACGCTTGGCCGAGTCGCTGGCAACGACGGACGGCGGCACCGAACGGACCGAAGAACTGCTGATGCTGCGGGGCGCCATCCGTGAGCTCGAACCGCGGGAACGGCAACTGCTCTTTTACCGCTACTTCCAGGAAGAATCGCAGCGCCGGATCGGCGAACGCATCGGCATGACGCAGATGCAAGTGTCCCGAACGCTGGCCCGGATCCTGGTTAAGCTTCAGCGCCGCGTGCTGGGGGAGCAGCCGACGCCGGTCCGGCAGCCGATGCGGACGGCGTAGCCACCGGAAGTTCCGCCACCGCCGCCAGGACGTCGTCGGCGCTGATGGCCAGCAGCGCCGGGTCGGGGTCGGCAGAGAACGTTTCGCCGAGCCGCAGGTTTTCGTCGGTCAGGACGGTGTGCGGTCCGGGCGGCGGCCCCCACACGCTGACCGGCGCAGGACCGAAGATGACCACTGACGGCCTGGCGTAGGCGGAGGCCAGATGGGCCGCACCGGTATCGGCGGAAATGACGACGGCGGCCTCGGCGACCGCGGCAGCGAATTCCGCCAGCGACAAGGTGCCGGCGACGACGGACTCCGGCCCCAATCCGGCCAGCTCGGCAACGTCCTGCGCCCGCGGCCGTTCCGCAGTGCTGCCGGTGAACAGGATCCGGTGCCCTCGGGATGCGAGTTCGCGGGCCACGGTGGCGAACCGGTCGGTCGGCCAGAGCCGGCTGCCGTACGCGGCGCCTACGTGAAGTACCGCCGCTCCCGGGCAGGGGCTGGGTACCCCCGGCGTGTTGAGCCGGTAGTCCAGCGGATCGGCGTCAATCCCGTGCCACTGCAGCAGGCGGGCCCAGCGCTCGCGTTCATGCACGTCTTCCGGCCACACAGGACCGTTCCAGCCCGGGGCACGGTGTCCGATCCGGATTCGGGGCATCAGCGCTTCCAGCCTGCCGCGGCTCTCCGGGCCGTTGCCGTGCAGGTTTACCGCGATCTCCACCCGGCCTGGCGGCAGCGCCAGTGGAACATCCAGCCCGTGCGTGGGCAGCAGGTCGTCGACGGACCCGGTGAGTTCGAGGATGGGCCGCAGCCACGCCTGGGCGGCGTAGAGGATCCGGTGGTCCGGGTATGCCGCCCGCAGCGCCCGCAGCGCAGGAACCGCAACCAGCAGATCGCCCAGCTTCAGCGCCCGGAGCACCAGCAGCTCCGGCCGCCCGTCCCGTTCCAGTTCTTGAGGTTCGGACACTAGGCCCCTCCTTCCGCGCTAGCTGTGGCCCATCCTGCCAGATGCGTGCAGCATCCGCTTCCCGTGCCCGGTGCTGCAGCCGCCCGACGGGCGGATGCCAAAACAGGGGGCAGCCGAAGTGTTTAGGTCGCGGCTTTGCTGGGAACAGTGCTGGTATGAGCGCAACCGCAGTCTCCCCGCCGCGGGCCATCCTGTTCGACCGGGACGGCACGCTGGTCACGGACGTGCCGTACAACCCGGATCCGGCCCAGGTCCGGCCGGTGTCCGGGGCCCGTGCGGCGGTCGAGTCGGTCCGGGCTGCCGGGCTCTCCTGCGGTGTGCTGACCAACCAATCCGGCATCGGACGCGGACTGTTGAACCGGGAACAGGTCGACGCAGTCAACGCCCGGATCGAAGAGTTGCTGGGCCCCTTCGACGTCTGGGAGATCTGCCCCCACCATCCCGACGACGGCTGCCGCTGCCGGAAACCGGAGCCGGGGATGATCCTGGCGGCCTGCCGCCGGCTGGGACTGGACCCGTCCGAGGTGGCCTACATCGGGGACATCGGGGCCGACATCGACGCTGCCACTGCCGCCGGCGCGACGGGAGTGCTGGTGCCGACACCGGTCACGCGGCGCGAAGAAGTCGAGGCCGCCGACCTGGTGGCAGAGAACCTGGCCGAAGCCATCTCGCTGCTGCTGGAAGGCCGCCCGTGAGCCGCGTGCTGGTGGCGCGGCTGGACAGCGCCGGAGACGTGCTGCTGGCGGGGCCTGCGGTGCGTGCGGTGGCGGCCGGCCAAGGGCGTGGTCCCAACGACGTCATGATGCTGTGCGGCCCACAGGGCAAAGCTGCCGCGGAGTTGCTGCCCGGCGTGGCCGAGGTTTTCAGCTGGGCCAGCCCGTGGATCGTGGACCCTGCACCGCCGGCAACCCAGCAGCACGTTGCAGCGCTGGCTGAGTGGGTACGCAAAACCCGCATCTCCGAGGCCATCATCCTGACCTCCTTCCACCAGTCCCCCTTGCCGCTGGCGCTGCTGCTGCGGCTGGCCGGCGTCGGACAGATCACCGGGGCCTCCGTGGACTACGCCGGTTCGCTGCTGGACCAGCGGCTCCGCCCGGGCGAAGACTTTCCGGAGGACCAGCCGGAGGCCGAGCGGGCGCTGGAGATTGCCGCGGCCGCAGGCTACCGGCTGCCCGCCGGCGACGACGGCCGGCTGCAGGTCCGCGACATTCCGGATACCTCCTCCCTGACCGGAGACGAGCCCTATATCGCGGTTCATCCAGGCGCTGCAGTCCCGGCAAGGGCCTGGCCGCCGCTGCACCACACCGCTGCCGTCGAACTGCTGATCGGCGCCGGATACCGGGTGGTGGTCACCGGCGGGCCGCAGGAACAGGAACTGACCGCCACCGTGGCCGTCCCCGGAGCGCTGGACCTGGGCGGGCAGACAGACCTGCGGAGCCTGGCCGGGGTGCTCGCCGGAGCCTCCGCCGTCGTCACAGGAAACACCGGACCTGCGCACCTGGCCGCCGCCGTGGGCACTCCGGTGGTGTCCCTGTTTGCGCCGGTGGTACCGGCGATCCGCTGGGCGCCCTACAAGGTGCCGGTGGAGCTGCTCGGCGACCAGCATGCCCCGTGCCGGCTCAGCCGGGCCCGCACCTGCCCCGTCCCCGGGCACCCCTGCCTGTCCAATGTGACTCCCGAAGAAGTGCTGGAGGCTGTCCAGCGGCTGACCCGCGGCGTGACGTACCTGTCCGCCCGGAGAAAGATGAGGAACGCATGAAGATTTTGCTCTGGCATGTCCACGGTGGCTGGACCGACGCTTTTGTCCGGGGCCGCCACGAGTACCTGCTCCCCGCCACGGCCGAGGGTGGCCCGTGGGGTTTAGGCCGTGCCGGCCGCGACTGGCCGCCGTCAGTGCGGGACGTGGAGCCGGCCCGGCTGCGCGACGAAGAACCCGATGTGGTGGTGCTGCAGCGGCCGGAGGAGATTGCCGAATGTGAGCGGCTGCTGGGCCGCCGGCCGGGACGGGACATTCCCGCGGTGTTTTTGGAGCACAACACGCCCAAGGGCGATGTGCCCAACTCGCTGCATCCGCTGGCCGACCAGCAGGACATGACGGTGGTGCATGTCACCCACTTCAATGAGTTGTTCTGGGACTGCGGAACGGCACGGACCACCGTGATCGAGCACGGCATCGTGGACCCTGGAAAGCTCTACACCGGGGAACTGGAACGGCAGGGCGTGGTGGTCAACGAACCAGTACGCCGCTGGCGCGTCACTGGGACGGACCTGCTGCCGGCCTTTGCGCAAACCGGTCCACTGGAAGTGTTCGGCATGGGAACCGACCAGCTGGCCGCAGCCACCGGCCTGGGTCCCGACCAGTTGCGCGTCCGCGGTGATTTGCCCAGCCACCTGCTGCACGCCGAGCTGGCCCGCTGCCGGCTCTATCTGCACCCGCTGCGCTGGACTTCGCTGGGCCTGGCGCTCTTGGAAGCCATGCATCTGGGCATGCCGGTGGTGGCGCTGGCCAGCACCGAGGCCGCCCGGGCGGTTCCACCGGAGGCCGGTGCCATCTCCACGGACGTGGACCAGCTGCGCCGCGAAGCGGCTCGGCTGCTCACGGATCCGGACGAGGCAGCGGCACGCGGCGCCGTCGCGCGCGAGGCCGCCCTGCAGAACTACGGGCTGCAGGCCTTCCTGGACAACTGGGACAGCCTGCTGGCCGAGACCACAACACGCACCGGACGGGCCGTGGCCGCCAATGAAAGGAGAGAGCCGTGAGGATATCGATGGTTTCCGAACATGCCAGCCCGCTGGCCGCGCTGGGCGGGGTGGACGCCGGCGGCCAGAACGTGCACGTGGCCGCCCTTTCCGCTGCGTTGGCCCGGCGCGGCCACACCGTGAGCGTCTACACCCGCCGCGATGACCCGCTGCTGCCGGCCCGCGTCGCCATGAGGCCCGGGGTGGAAGTGGTCCACATCGACGCCGGCCCGCCGGAACCGGTCCCGAAGGACGAGTTGCTGCCGTTCATGGGCCAGCTGGCCGACGGCATCAGCGCTGACTGGGCGGAGAACCCACCAGACGTGGTGCACGCGCATTTCTGGATGTCCGGCGTCGCTGCGCTGGACGCCGCCCGCCGCCCGGGCGCATGCCCGGTGCCGGTACTGCAGACCTTCCACGCGCTGGGCACCGTGAAGCGGCGGCACCAGGGCGCCCAGGACACCAGCCCGGCACAGCGGGCCTGGCTGGAACCATCCGTCGGCCGCGAGGTGGACCGGATCATCGCCACCTGCTCGGACGAGGTGTTCGAGCTGGCGGCCATGGGCATCCCGCGCGGCAATGTGTCCATCGCGCCCTGCGGTGTGGACTTGGGGCTTTTCAGCGCCGACGGCGAGGCCGAACCGCGCGGCCGGACGCACCGGATTGTCACCCTGGGCAGGCTGGTTCCGCGCAAGGGCATCGATCTGGCCGTACGCGCCCTGCGGCTGCTCAAGGACCAGGGCCTGGATGACGTCGAGCTGCTGGTAGTGGGTGGGTCTGCCGGGGCCGCCGGGCTGGCGGCCGACCCGGAGGCGCAGCGGCTGCGCGACTTGGCCCGCGCCCTCGGCGTCGAAGACCAACTGGTGCTGCGCGGCCAGCTGTCCCAGGCGGAAATCCCGCCGGTGCTGCGCAGCGCCGACGTGGTCATCTGCGCGCCGTGGTACGAACCGTTCGGGATTGTCCCGCTGGAAGCGATGGCCTGCGGTGTCCCGGTGGTCGCGGCCTCGGTCGGTGGCCTGATCGACACCGTCGTGGACCGGAAGACCGGCCTGCACGTGCCGCCGCGCGATCCGCAGGCGGTGGCCGACGCCGTGGCCGAACTACTGGCCAATCCGCAGCTGCGCCGGGAGCTTGGCAAAGCGGGGCAACAACGTGTGCGCACCCGCTACACCTGGGACCGGGTGGCGGCGGACACCGAAAAGGCCTATCACCTGGCGGTCAGCCACGCGTCCAGCGCAGTCACCGCCGGGACCCGGCAACTGGAAGGAGAGGCACTGTGAAACGCGCAGTCACGGGCGCCAGCCCAACAACCGTCGGCACCGGTGCGCTGACCTCTGCCGCGCCGATCGCTTCGGCCCGAACCGCAGCCTATCTCCGGCCGCCCGGCCCGGCACTCGTCCCGGTGCCAGCGGCCCCCGAGCGGCAGGCCGGAAACGAAGCGGTGGACGCAGTGCTGGCACATCTGGGCGCCGTCGAGCCCGCGGTGGAGTCGCTGCGTGCCCAAGCGGCCCAACTGGCCGGCTGGGGGAGTGAGTTGGCCCGGCGGCTGCTGGCCGGCGGGCGCCTGCTGGCGGCCGGCAACGGCGGCTCCGCTGCGGAAGCACAGCACCTGACCGCGGAACTGGTGGGCCGTTTCGACGGCGAACGCCAGGCCTTCTCCGCCATCTCACTGCATGCGGACACGTCCGCGGTCACGGCGATTTCCAACGACTACGGCTACGACCATCTCTTTGCTCGGCAGGTGCTGGGCCACGGGCGGGCCGGCGATGTGCTGCTCCTGCTGACCACCAGTGGCAAGAGTGAGAACCTGCTGCGTGCCGCCGAGGCAGCCCGCGGCATTGGCGTCACCAGCTGGGCGCTGACCGGCAGTGCGCCGAATCCGCTGACCAGGCTCTGCGACGACTATGTGGCCGTGGACGCGCAGCCGGCCAATGTGCAGGAAGGCCACCTGATGGCACTGCACGCCCTGTGCCGGGCGTTCGACGCCGAAGTGGCCCGGCACGGGAACGGCGCCGGAGCGCAGCACGGGCCGCAGGGCGGGGCGGCAGGATCATGAGGATTGTGGTGGTAGGCGACGTCCTGCTCGACGCCGATGTGGAAGGGGCAGCCACCAGGTTGAGCCCGGACGGGCCGGTGCCGGTGGTGGATGCCGCCGAAACGACCTACCGCGCCGGGGGAGCGGGGCTGGTGGCCCGGATGCTGGTCCGTGACGGCCGGGACGTCCTCCTGGTCACGGCATTATCCGACGACGAGGCCTCCTGGCGGCTGCACGATGCCTTGGACGGCATCCCCGTGGTGGCCGGACCGTCCGGAGCGCCAACGCCGGTGAAGACCCGCATCCGCGCCGGCGGCCAGTCGGTAGTCCGGGTGGACGAAGGCTGCGCCCCCGCCCCGTTGCCGGTCCCGACACCGGACATGCTGGAGGCGCTCGGGACGGCCGACGCCATCATCGTGGCGGACTACGGCCGCGGACTGGCCGCAGCACCCGCGCTGCGCGATGCGCTGGCGCCGCTGGTGCACCGGATCCCGGTGGTCTGGGATCCGCACCCCGCCGGCCCGGATCCGGTCGAGGGCGTGGCTGCCGCGACGCCGAACCTGCCGGAGGCTCTGCGGATGGCCGGGCTGGAAAAGGGCGGCACCGGTGCAGCAGCGCTCGCCGCCGCAGAACTGCGCTCACGCTGGAACAGCAGCGCCGTCGTCGTCACGCTGGGTGAGGAGGGGGCGATGATCCAGCAGGACGGGGAACTGCCGCAGGCCATCCCAGCGCCCGCGACGAACGCGGCCGACACCTGCGGGGCCGGCGACCGGTTCGCCGCTTCGCTGGCAACAGCCTTGGCCTCCGGCCAGCCGCTGAACACCTCGGTGGAGGAAGCCGTCAGGCAGGCGGCGGCCTTCCTGGCGTCCGGGGGCGTGGCGTCGTTGCGGCAGGACAGGGATCCGGTCCCATTGCGCGGGCCGGAAGTGGACGCCATGCGGGTTGCCGCGCAGGTCCGCGAAGCCGGCGGCACTGTGGTGGCCACCGGAGGCTGCTTCGACCTGCTGCACGCAGGCCACGCGAGGACGTTGGCCGCCGCACGGAAGCTGGGCGACTGCCTGGTTGTCTGCCTCAATTCCGACGATTCGGTCCGCCGCCTGAAAGGCGAGGAACGCCCGATCATGAACCAGCAGGACCGCGCCGAGCTGCTGCTGGCCCTGGAATGCGTGGATGCCGTGCTGGTTTTTGATGAAGCCACGCCCGAATCGGCGCTGGAACGGTTGCGGCCGGACATCTGGGTCAAGGGCGGCGACTACACCGCCGACCAGCTGCCCGAAGCCCGGCTGCTCCAGTCCTGGGGCGGGCAGACCATCACCGTGCCCTACTACCCGGCCCGTTCCACCACCGGCTTGGCCGCCGCGCTGGCGAAGGTCGGCTGACGCATCGGACCCTCAACCAGTGGAGAGACGAGAAGAACCATGGGCCCCCGGGATCCCGTCTTCTCTCCACGCAATAACCCTGGTGAGAACCCTCATCCCTGAACTCTGAGGAGGAAAACATGAGCATTGCAGCAACCAACCCCGGCCGGGTCCTGATCACCGGCGGAGGATCCGGGCTGGGAGCCGCCGTCGTGGACGCGGTCCTGGCCGCCGGCGGCACCCCGCTGGTGCTGGACCGCGATGTGAGCCGGGTAAGCCAGGCCAAGAGCGTGGAGGTCGACGTCGCCGACCGCGCCGCCGTCGAAGCCGCCGTGCAGCAGGCCGCGGACATGCTCGGCGGGCTGGACGCCGTGGTGACGGCAGCGGGCATTGACCGCTGCGGCCGGCTGGAGGACGTCCCCGCAGAGGAATGGGAGAAGGTCATTGGCGTCAACCTGATGGGCACGGTCTCGGTGGTGCGGGCGGCCCTGCCGCATCTGATGTCCTCGCACGGCAGGGTCATTACGGTGGCCTCGTCGCTGGGGATCAAGGCCGTCTCCGACGCCACCGCCTACTGCGCCTCCAAGTTCGGCGTGGTCGGTTTCAGCCGCGCGCTGGCGGCGGAGACCCGCGGGCAGATCGGCGTCACCACCATGATTCCGGCCGGCATGAAGACCAGGTTCTTCGACGACCGCACCGAGCAGTACAAGCCGCAGGACGATTCCAGGCTCAACGACCCGGAACGCGTGGCGGATGCCATCATCTTTGCGCTCTCACAGCCCAAGGGCTGCGAAGTGCGCGAGATGGTCATTTGCCACGAAGAAGAAGACTCGTGGCCCTAAGCAGGCGGAGATCCGCGTAGACATCCTCTGCGCGGATCTCCGCCGTCAAGGAAAATTCATGCGGGCAGCGCGGGGCCGTCCAGCCCACCTGGGTCAGGTCGGCCCCGCAGACCGGACAATGTGTCATCCAGGACATGTGGACCCGGTGCAGGGTCCGGCCCAGCGCCCCGGCCATGATCATGTTTCCCACCCAGTAGATGCCCACCGTCGGGGTGCCGACGGCCTGGGCCAGATGCCGCGGCCCGCTGTCGTTGCCCAGCATCACATCGCTGGCCCGCAGCACTGCGGACAGTTCATCCAGCCCCAGTTGGCCGGCCACCGAACTGATGCTGCCGCCGCTGCCGGATCCCGCTCTCTCGCGGCCCAGTTCCGCCACTTCGTCCGCCAGCGCGGCGTCGGACTCATCGCCCACCACCAGGACCTGGCATCCATCGTCGGCCGCCCACGCCGCCACCCGGCCAAAGTGCGACGCCGGCCATCGCCGCCGCTGGTCAGTGGCACCTGGGTGAATGGTCACCAGCGAGGGCCGGCCGTCGTCGAGCAGCCCGGCCAACAACGATTCTTCGTCGGCCAGCGGTTTCAGCTCCGGCTGGAGCGCGGCCGGGGCGGCGCCGGCCAGGCCCACCACCTCCAGCGCACGCAATACCTCGTGTTGATAGTAGAGGTAGGGGATGGACCGCTCCAGCGGCGCCGCGTCTTCGGTCCGGGTACCCACCGTGTGGCGTGCGCCCAGTTCCAGCAGGAACGGATTGGAAAACCTTCCGCCGCCGTGCAACTGCACCGCCAGGTCGAACTGCTCGCCGCGCATCCGCTGCTGGAACTCCGCCACCAACTGCGGGTCCTCCGGTCCCGGCCGCACACCCTCCGCGAACGGCAACGGCTCCACCCGGTGCACCGGTCCGGACCTGCCGCGGAACAAGGCCGCGTGGGCCTCGGTTCCCAACAGGGTCAGGGTCGCCTCCGGGTAGGCGGCAGCCAGCGATTCCAGCGCGGGAACCGAAAACAGCACATCGCCCAGGCCCCCGCCGCGGAGAACCGCAATGTTCCGTACGTCGTCGAAGGGCTGCAGCACCGGTCCGACTCCAAGTCCGTGCCTGACTTCGGTACTCAACCTCTGGTCGCCGAAAGCGGCGCCTCCCGTGGGGGACTCGGTCATTTCCACCTCCTGGGTCCCAGCCCGCGGCCGTCGGTGTAGTCCGGCTGCGGGGGATTTCATTTCTGCAGCAGTCCCGGAGCATCCTGCGTGCCACAGCCCCAATACATCCCGCCCTCGCGGGAGCCCCTCGTGAACTTCACCCTAAAACGCATCAGGGCTGCTGGCCAGAGCCCGCAGCCCTCGTGAAGGTGCTGCCGGGCCCCTGTCGATGCCCTGCTGTGTCTCGAAGGAAACCCGGGACGGCCCGGAATCCAGCAGGGCCCGGCCGCAAAGAAATCCCCGGCCGTTCCTGGCAGGAAACCAAGGCCGCCGGGAGGGAAACTAAGCCCAGCGCCGGAACGAAAACCAAGCCGCGCGCCGGGAAGAAAGCCGGCTGCTGGCGCCCACGAAACCAAGGTCGCGCCGGCGAAATCCGACTCCGGTGGGGACTGTCTGAAAGCGCCGGGCGAGGGGTAGGAAACCAGTACCACGCGATGCGGCATGCGCTGCCATCGGCGGCGGGTCCGACGGAGGCGAACCCGACCGCGGCGGAGGGCGCGCCGGTAAGGCGTGAATGTGGACCTACACCAACGACCAGCGGGCGGGCCTTGGCCCCGCCTTGGACGGGAGGAGCGATATGACCACCGAGTCGGACACTGCCCGGGACATGGCCTCGATGGAGGTTTACGACCCCAGGGACGGCAGCCTGGTGGGAGCGCTCGAGGAAGCGACCACGGACGATGTGCGCGACGCCGTTGCTTCCGCCAAGGCGGCCCAACCCGGCTGGGCCGGGACCGACGCTGCTGCTCGCGGGGAACTGCTGGAAGCCGTCGCCGCAGCTCTGCAGGAGCACGCCGGTGAGCTCGCCGAGTTGAACGCGCGCGAAACCGGCAGGCCCGAGCAGGAAGCCTTGGAGGGCGTCATGGCCGGGGCCGGAACGCTGCGCCAGTACGCGCAGCTGGGTCCGGTGCACCGCGGCCGAAGCCTGCGCGGCGGCCAGTTGAACGTTGACTACGCGGTCAATGAACCTCGCGGCGTGGCGGCGGTGCTCACCCCTTGGAACGATCCGGTGGCGGTGGCCGCGGGGCTGCTGGGCGCCGCGCTGGCCGCCGGCAACACCGTACTGCACAAACCCAGCGAACGCTGCCCGCACCTGGGCGCCCTGTTGGGCCGGATTTTCGCCGGCGTGCTGCCGGCGCACGTCATGACCACCTTGACCGGCGGCCCGGCCGTGGGCGCCGCGCTTGCCAGCAATCCGGACGTGGACGTCATCGCGCACGTGGGCTCCAGCCTCACCGGCGCCAGGATTGCCCGGGCCGCGGCTCTCACCGGGGCCCATGTGATCCGCGAGAACGGCGGCAATGATCCGCTGATCGTGGACGACGGCGTCGACCCGGTGTGGGCGGCCGAGCAGGCGGCCATCGGGGCGTTCGCCAACAGCGGGCAGATTTGCACCTCGGTGGAACGCATCTACGTGCACCGGGCCATTGCCGAACCCTTCTGCGAAGCGCTCGCTGCCGAGGCCCGCAAGCGCAACTCAGGAGGCCTGGCCCCGCTGGTGGACCGCAGGCTGAGGGACAGCGTGCACGCGCACGTCGCCGAGGCGCTCTCGCTCGGTGCGGTTGCCGCGGAAGGCGGTGCTGTGCCCGAAGGCCCCGGCGCTCACTATCCGGCGACCGTCCTGCTGGACTGCGCCGACCACATGGCCGTGATGCAGGAGGAGACCTTCGGTCCGGTGGCCCCGGTCCAAGTGGTGGACAGCTTCGACGACGGGCTAAAACTGGCGGCGGCGGGCCGATACGGCTTGGCCGCCACTGTCCTGACGGCGGACATGGAGCATGCCCACCGTGCCGCGGCGGTGCTCCAGGTGGGAACCGTCAAGGTCAACGCAGTCTTCGGCGGCGCGCCCGGCGGTTCCGCCCAGCCCCGCAGGGCCAGCGGCGACGGCTTTGGCTACGGGCCTGAACTGCTGGACGAATTCAGCACGGTCAAAGTGGTGCACATGGGCCTGCCCGGTGGAGCCCGGCCATGAGCACCCCGCCCATGAGCACCCCGCTGTCGGACGTTTCCGGGCTCGCCGGCTGGCTGCCGGCCCGGCTGGCCCAGGCCGCCCCGCACGTCACCGTGGTGGGCGACGTTATGCTGGACGGCTGGTTCAGCGGACGGATTGAACGGTTCTGCCGGGAGGCACCTGCACCGGTGGTGGACATGAGCAAACGGGAGTATGCCCCGGGCGGCGCCGCCAACACGGCCATGAACCTGGCTGCACTCGGCGCGCGGGTGCGGATGGTCGGCTTGGTAGGAGCCGACGACGCCGGACGGCGGCTGCGCTCGCTGCTGCAGGAAGCGGGGGTGGACACTTCGGGGCTGGTGGAACACGAAGACGTCCTGACCACCACCAAGTACCGCATCATCGGCGGCGACCAGATCATGCTGCGCCTGGACGAGACGATGGACCGGGTGCCCGAAGCGGCCCAAGAACAACTGGCTGCGGCAGTCCCCGCGGCCTTGGCCGGCAGCGACGCAGTCGTGGTCTGCGACTACGGCACCGGCGGGTTGGGCGACCCGGTGCGCGATGTGCTGGCCCGGCACCGCGGCGGGCGGCTGCTGGTGGTCGATGCCCACGATCCCCGGCTGTGGTCGGGAATCGCCCCGGACCTCGTCACCCCAAACGCCGCAGAAGCCGGCGGCCTCCTGGGCGTGGTGCTGGATCCGGACACGGACCGCGCTGCCGCAGTGGCCACTCACGCAACTCAGCTGCTCGAGGCAACCGGGGCGGGCGCCGCCGTCGTCACGCTGGACAAGGACGGCTCAGTCCTGTTGATGCACGACGGCGGAACCCACCGCACGTGGGCAAGCCCGGTCACCGAGAAGCAGGCATCGGGGGCGGGCGATACGTACGTGGCCTGCCTGACCTTGGCGCGGGCCGTCGGCCTGCCGTTGACCACCAGTCTGGATCTGGCCCAGGCCGCGGCCGACGTGGTGGTGCACCGGCGCGGCACCTCGGTCTGCAGTACCTCTGACCTGGCCGCGCACCTGGGAACCTTCTCCGATGCGGCCCTGGATGCGCAAGAACTTGGACAGGCTGTAGCTGCGGAGCGGGCGTCGGGCCGGCGGATTGTGCTGACGAACGGTTGTTTCGACGTGCTACACCGCGGACATACCCGCTACCTGACCCAGGCCAAGCAGCTGGGCGATGTGCTGGTGGTGGCGCTAAACAGCGACGCGTCCGCACGGCGCCTGAAGGGACCAGACCGCCCGATCAACGCCGCCGCGGACCGGGCCGGCATCATCGCCGCGCTGAGCTGCGTAGACTACGTGACCGTCTTCGACACGGACACGCCCATCCCGCTGATCGAGGCGATCCGGCCGGACATCTATGCCAAGGGTGGGGACTATTCGCCGGAGATGCTTGAGGAGACGGCGGTGGTGGAGGCCTGCGGCGGCGAGGTCTGCATCTTGGATTATGTCGCCGACCATTCCACCACGGCCGTGGTCCGCCGCATCCGTGGCTCAGCGCCTTCTCCGGAGTCAGGCTCAGCGCCCTCTGCGGGGCCTAGCTCGGCGCCTTTGGCTGGGTCGGGCTCGGGGCAGCAGACTGGACCAGACTCGGTGGCGCCGGCTGGGTCGGGCTCGGCGCCTCTGGCTGGGTCGGACTCGATGACGTCCGCGGGGTTCCCCTCGGAGCCGTCCGCGGAGTCGGGCTCGCTGCCCCCTGCTGGAACAGGTTCGTCCCAGGCGGCGGGGGCCGATCCGGCATGAGTCGCAGGAGTGCGGGCAGTTGGGCTGTGCCGCCAGCGGTGCCGGGGCCTGAGCTGGATGTGCTGATTCCCAGTTACGGCCGCGAAGCGGAATTGGCGGTAACGCTCTCCGGCTTGGCGGCCCAGGACGGCCCACCGTTCTCCGTGGTGATCAGCGATCAGTCCGACGGAGCACCTGCGTGGGAGCATCCTGCAGTCGCAGCGATGGCCAGGGTGCTACAGGCCCAAGGGCGGCCGGTCCGGCTGGAACGGCACCTGCCCCGCCGCGGCCTCGCCGAGCAGCGCGACTTCTTGCTCGGTCTAGCCACCGCCGAATTGGTGCTGTTCCTGGACAACGACGTGTGGTTGGAACCGGGCATGCTGGCCCGAATGACTGCGGCCATCCGGCAGGAGGATTGTGGGTTTATAGGCGCGGCTGTGCAAGGCATGTCTTTCCTGGACGATGTGCGCCCAGGGGAGCAGGAGCCTTTCGAACTGTGGGACGGTCCAGTGGTCCCGGAGCGGATCCGGCGTTCCGACGAACGGTTCGCCCGCTGGCAGCTGCACAACGCGGCCAACCTGACCCACATCGCCGCTGAGCTGGAGATTGCCGACGGCGGCTGGCGGCTGTACAAGATCGCGTGGGCCGGCGGCTGCGTGCTGTACCGACGGGATGCCTTGCTGGACTGCGGCGGCTTCGAGTTCTGGCGGGAACTGCCGCCCGGTCACGCGGGCGAGGATGTGGTGGCGCAGTTGAAAGTCATGGAACGCTACGGCGGCGCAGGCATCCTGCCCTCCGGAGCTGTGCACCTGGAATCACCGACCACCGTCACAGACCGTTCCACCGAAGCCTCAGACGTGATCCTGCGCGAATAAGGCCTGATGCCCCGGCTCCTAACTACCGAAGAAGCTATCTGATTTGCAGTGGTGGAAACCTGAGGCGTCCAGGCGGTTCCTCCGCCGCCACCTCGAAAAGACTTTAGAAGGGTGGCGGGTCGTGCTGTTGGTTCGGTGACGGCCCGTCGTGCGGCCGATCGGTTGCCGGTGGTTCGTTCCGGTGGTCTGCTGCCTGCTTCTTGTGGGCCGGGTGCCAGGGCGGCAGCCGACCGTCGTCGTTGGAGCTGCCTGCTGGCCCGGATCCCGTCGAGGGCTGAACGACCAGCGGTTCGATGCGTTGCCTGTGGTTTTTCGGGAGCGCGGCGGCGACGGCGGGCGGGTAGGCGGGTTGGCCGGGCGGGTCGTTGTCTTCGCCAGGCCGGTCGGTGTAGGTCCGTCCGGCCGGGGTGGTCACGTTGAACACTCCGGGCGAGGGCTGGGTCATGG
>NZ_JBLKRT010000034.1:0-39026 GCF_047607445.1 Arthrobacter sulfonylureivorans | reverse complement strand
TCAGTCCGGCCGCGGTCAGGCCCTTGACCAGGCAGCCGAGCGTGGTGGACTTGCCGGAATTCATCGAGGTGCCCAGCACCGCGATCACCGGGGGCCGACCCGGCAGTTCCGTGCTGTGGCTGACCGCGTGCGGTGCGAGGTCCGCCAAATTGACCACCTCTCCGCCGCGGGACAGCAGGCCAACCGGCTGGATCCGGGTGGCCATGTCGATGTCCGCATGCTGTTCCAGCACCTTGGCCGCCAGACCTCCGCCGGCCACCAGGGAGCACTCGGACAGGTCGGCCGGCACCTCCGCCAGGAACTGGTCCGGGGCGTAGCGGTTGCCGAAGGCCACCAGGATCTCATCGCCAACGAAGAGCGCCTGCCGCCGGGAGACCGGGCTCTCCAGCCTGGTGTGCCTGCCGATTTCCAGCACTTTGGCCAGCACCACATCGCCCGCGGCCGGAACAGCGCTGACCAGTTCATAGCCGGTGGCGTCCACGCAGAGCCGCTCGGCCAGGAACCTGGTGGTGTAGGCCTTTTTGGCCCGCCGCAACCGCTCCGGATCGACCGGAACTGTCGCCGTCAAGCCCGCCACAGCCGTTCCTGCGGCCACAGGGACCGCTATTCCGCACGTTTCGGGTCCGGTGAGGTCGACTGCAGTCTCGGAGAAATGCGCGATGGTCATGGTCTGCTCCTTCGGTCGGGGTGTGTCAAGACTGAGTCAACACAGCCGCGATGAAACGAACATGACAGCCGCATGAGGGCCTTCTAATGAACCGTTTACCCAAAGTTCACTGCAGCCCCCAACCGCCGTCGGGCTATGGTGGTAGGCGGGATCGTCCGTCTCCGCGGGCCGTCCCGTCCACCGGACAAAGGGGGCAGGGTGCTGGCACTGGTACGCCATGGACAAACCGATTGGAACGCGGCCGGGCGGCTGCAGGGTCACACTGATGTGCCGCTCAACAGCTTGGGCAGGCAGCAGGCGCTCGACGCCGGCACCTCGCTGTCCGCGGGCCGCTGGGACGTTTTGGTGTCCTCGCCTTTGGGACGCGCCGTGGAAACCGCGCAGATCATCGGTAGCGAGCTGGGCCTGGAGCTGGCGGAAACGGTCCCCGAGCTCCTAGAGCGCGATTACCGCGGCATCGAAGGCACCATCCTGCGCGGCATGGACCGGCCGCGCATCGACGAGCTGATGAATCAGGCCGAACCGGAGGCGGACGTGGCGGACCGCGGTATTGCCGGGCTGCAAGCAGTGCTGCGCACCTACCCGGAGCAAAACATCATCGCGGTGGCGCACGGGACGATCCTGCGGCTCACCTTGAATGTGCTGCATGGAACGCCCCGGGACTACATCCTCAACGGTGAAACCGTGGAACTGGACCCGGACGTGGTGCTCGGCTACCGCGCAGATCCGGACCAGTTGGCCGCCGCCTGCCCCTGACGACGGCGGGTCGTGCCGTTCCCGGGGAGGCCGCGGCCGGCTACTCGCCGTTCAAACGCTGGTGCAGCGCCGCCACGGCGTGCTCGGACAGTTCTTCGCGCGGTGCGCACCAGTCCACCCAGCGGTGCAGGAACGCGGTGAGTTCGGCCGGGTCCACCGGTTCCAAGCCGCCTTCCGCCAGCAACGTCTCGCTGATCAAATCCAACTTGACTGGACTCACCCGGGTGAGCCGTCCGCCGTCGTAATCCCAGCTGTAGCCCAAGATCTGTTTCACCATGCCGAGTTCCGAGGCTGATCCGCGTCCGGTCTCCCGTACATAGCGGGCGGCCATTTCGTCGATTTGTTCCTGCCGGAGCGCCTCGATTTCCCCGTCCAGGCTGCCGGCCGCCGCTTCGGTGTCTTCGTGTTGCGGCCTTGTACCGGGTGCGGCCCCGGCTTCGGCGTCGTCGAGCTCTGCGTAGTCCTCGTCGGAGAGCCAGTCTTCGCTCTCCTCCTCCGTCTCGTCCGCCAGCTCGATGATGGTGCGCAGCCAGGCCTGGGCCACCCAGCGGCGGGCGCCGAAGTCTTCGTCCACCATGTGCTCGGGCAGATCCAGCGAGGCATCCAGCCCTTCCCACGCGTCCAGCGCGGTGCCGGTCAGGTCCGCGTCGGCGTCCAGCACCAGCCCTTCTTCCTGGGCGTCTTCGTTCAGGTCCCTGAGCGCCGCCGCCGGGTCCTCCACCAGCCCGGTTTCCATCACCGTCCCGCCGAAAATGTTGCCGTCCAGCAGCGCCAGCAGGCCGACTTTTTCGTTGCCGGCAGTGAACTCGAAGAGCATGTTGGCTTCGTCGCCGTAAGCGTCCGCATAGCGGTGCAGGGCCGTGACCGTCACCGGGTGCTTGGCCCACTCCGGCTCGGTAAAGCCGTCCGCCACCAGCCGGTCCGCCAGCGTTTCGGCATCGCGGCGCATCTCCGGGCGGTCGATCAGGAACGCCAACGCGCGCAGCATCGGCACCGCGCCGGGACCATTACGGTCCTCGGCCAGGTCCAGCCAGGCATAGAACAACTCGTTGCGGCGCTGCCGGCCGGCGTCGTCCTGGGTGTCCCACAGATCCAGCAGGTAGCCGCCCAACGAGTGGGCTTCAATCGGGCTGGCCGTCGCCAGGGTGTCGGCAAACGGGCGTTCCAGCTCCACGTACAGCTCCAGCAGCGGGTCGCTCTCCGGCCCGGACTGGCTGCCCGAGCCGGGCTGCCGGTTCTTTGGCTTTTTCGGCTTCCGCTTGCGGCTCACAGGACTCATGCCACGAGTCTGCCATGCCCTCGCCGCGAAGGTAACCGCCGGGGCCGGACCGGGAATCAGAGCAGCGACTGGATGACCAGCCGCCATTTCTCCAGCCAGGCCGCGCTGCTTTCCGGGTCCTGCCAGGTCTCCTGGTTCAAGTACAGGCCCTGGACCGGGACCGTGGCGCCCAGTTCCACCAGCACCGGTTTCAGCAGCAACTCCGGTGCCAGCGCGTGGGCCGGTCCGGCGCCGAGCATCAGCGGCACCGCCACCACCCCGGCGAGCCCGTCGCCGGTGGCGAACTGGTCGAGGAACAGTTTCAGCACGCCGGAATAGGTGGCCTTGAAGGTGGGCGAGGCCACGATGATCAGTTCGCTGCCTTGCACCGTCTTGACGGCAGCGGCCACGCCCTCGTCGCCCCATCCCAGCAGGCCGGGGCCCAAGGTCACCACATCCACCGCGTGGTCCGCTCGCGCGCCGGTGATCTGTTCGGCCAACTGTTCAGCGGCGGCCAGCGTCCGGGAGCCGGGTTTGGGGTTTCCTGCCACAACTGTCACGGTCATGCTTCGGACGCTACCGTGCGGGAAGGCCTGGCCGCCAGCACCGGACTCAGCCATTGCGGCTTGTGGCGCGGCGTTACCCCACGTTGCCCATAGGCAACGTCTGCCCCGGATGTCACACTGGCCGCATGCCGTTTTACCAGGACGCCGCCGCCACCGAACCCCTGACGGCCATCCATCTGGTTCAGCGCACCAAGAGATGCTTCCAGCTAACCCAACCGATTTACTACCGGGCGGAGGAAGCTTCCGCCATCATCAGGATCAACGCACACGATCTGTCCGCCGGACTCATCAACAACTCCACGGACTTGGCTTCGGTGCCCACCTGGATGTGGGGGCTCATCGCCAGCTACGGGCGGCAAACGGCCCCGGCCCTGCTGCATGACCAGCGGATGGCCGAGTGCTCAACACTGCCGGCCGGGGAAGCGCTGCGGCTGCGCCGAGTCTATGACGAAGAGTTTCGCCGCGCGCTGCTGGATACCGGAGTCGCAGCGTTGCGCGCCCGGCTGATGTGGGCCGGCATATCGATCCAGGCCTACCTTGAGCATTCCAGGGTGCGCGGACTGCTGCTTGCAGCGTCCGTCGGGGTGGGGGCGCTCGCGTTGATAGCCGCCATCTGGCTCGCCGCAGCGGGTGTCGGACCGCTGCCGATCACCGCTGCCGTGCTGCTGACCGGCCTGCTGTGCCTGGCCTGGGCCCGGGACTGGCCCGTGCTTGTTGTGATGGTTCCGGCCTTCGCCCTGTTCTCCCCCGTACTCGCCGCAGCCGCCGCCGGCTCACTGCTGTTGTGGCTTTGCGAAACCGGCTGGTGGGCGGTGTCCAAACCCTTCGTCAGACACCCCGGCCCGCCACCCGTCGTCGGACCTCTGGCGAGGACCCGCAGCCATGATCCAGATCACAAATAACCACCGGAAAATGCCGAAAAACAGCCTCTGAAACCCACTTCAAAGTAGCGAGTTGGTTTGATTGGCACAACCAAACGGAAAGGACTATGATTGAGACATGCCTCCCACCCCCCGCAAACAGCCCGATCCGGGTGTCATGATCCGTGACGCCGTGGCTCAGGTGGTGCGCTGGGCCTCCCATGCCGACACCCGGAAACAGCTGTTCGATCCGCGCGAAGCCGGCCTGACACCTACCGACGTCGCCTTGCTGGAGTACATCGACGACAAGGGTCCGGTGCGTGTTTCGGAGCTGGCCACGCAGCAGGGGGTGGACAAGTCCACCGTGACGCCGCAGGTCCGCCGTCTGGAGGACAAAGGCCTGGTGGACAAACAGGCGGATCCGGACGACGGCCGGGCCACCCTGCTGACCGCCTCCACGGCCGGCCGGCGGATGCACCGGAACATTGGCAAGGCCGGGGCCGCCGTTGTCGATGAAATCCTGGCGGATTGGACCGACGACGACCGCGAGGCTTTTGCCCTACTCTTTACCCGTTTTGCCGAGCAGCTCCTGCGCGGTGAACCCTCCCCACGAACCGACTCGGAAAGGAACACGACCGGCGATGTCATCAAAGGCTCTTGAGCAAGGTGGCAAACACGATCTGCTCACACTTTCTACCCGGCTGTCCGCCATCCGGCAGCTGCTGGTCTTGAAAGTCCGTACCGCTGGCCTGCTGTTTCCGTTGCTGACCCTGGCCGGCACCGCGGTGTTCTGGTCCATTGTCTGGCTGCTGGACACCACACCGGTCCACGCACTCTCCCCGGTCAATGCGCTGCTGCGGATCTACGGCACCGGCATCGCCGTGGTCGCCACCATGGTCATTGTCGGCGCTTCCCTCTGGCTGATTGCCAAGCGGCTGGGCTACGCGGACCGGTTCACCGGTGCCCTGTTCGAGCATTCCGACGACATCGGCCCCGTTCCTTCCCACGCCGTGCCGTTCGCTGCCGCCGGGGGCCCCGCTGCCCCTGCGGCGGGAGCCGACCACATTTTTGCGGCGTTGCCGGCAGCTCCGGCCCGGCTCCAGCTGGAAGCGGCATCGGACGACGACAGCGCGCGGCCGGCTTCGGTGCTCACCGCACCGGCTCCGCTGGCTGAGTCCGTTGTCCCTGCCGTTGCGAAATCGGACGTCGCGGCCAGCACGGCGATCGTGCAGGAACCGCTCCTGGCCGAGGCATCCGCACCGGAAGCCAGCGTCCAGACTGCTCCCGCGCGGCCGCTCACCAAGGCCAATCCCCTCGCCAAGGGCAAGGGCCGCAAGAAGTAACACCCCCTAGACCAATGACCGGCGCCAGCGAACGGGCGCCGGTCATTTTCTTGCCCGGACACGCCAACTGCCCGGACCACGGGCCAGGCTGGCGGCCCGCCAGCTCAGGCGCCGGAGGGATCCAGCAGAGCGGCAGCCGTGCCCTGGTGATCGGGGTGTCCCGTTTGCAGGGCGTACATGGCGTAGACCACGGGGCCGGCGGCCACCAGTTCCGCGCAGTGTTCTCCGAGCCGGGGCGGCACGCGTCCGCCCGCGTCCCGAAAAGCCCGGACCGTCAAGTCGAAGGCCTCGGCCGTGGACATCATGTGGTGGAGGCTGAAATCAGCTGCCGGATCGCCCACCCTCGCCGTCGTCCAATCCAGCACTGACCGGATTTCATACTCCTCGTCCAGCAGCAAGTGGGCGGGGTAGAGCTCTCCGTGCGCAAACGCCGTGAAGTCGGGCCAGTAACTGTCGTCGCCGATCCATGCCGTCCAGCGCTCCATCAGTTCGTCGGCAATCCGGAACTCGGCGCTGACCGTGGCCACGTTGGTGCGCCATTCGTCGCGCACTTCGGCCGGCGTCAGCACCGGGACGCCCTTGGCCTGTGCGTCCGCCGCGCTGATCCGCTGCAGCTGCGCGATCAGGCGCCCCAACGAGGCACAGTACGCCGGCGACTCGCGGTCGAAATGCCAGACCGGTTCGCCGTCTTCTACCGTCAGGCCCAGCTCGCCCGGCAGTTCGGGATAGGCAATCAGCGAGCGGTTCCGGATCCGCCAGTCGGGCACCGCGGCGGAGATCTTGTTCTTCACCAGGTCCAGGATCTTGGCTTCATCCGAGATCTTCGCCGACACGTCCTTCCGCCGCGGGATCCGCAGCACCCACTTCTTGCCGTCCTTGGCCGTGGCGAAGGCCACCAGGTAATCCAGCCCGGCTTCATTGAACCGCACGGATTTCGGCTGGATCGTCATCCCGTTCTGGGACGCAAGATCGGCCACGTAGTCCGGCGTGAATTCGTCCGCAGTGATCATGGCACCTTCCTTCAGCCTTGCTGCCACTGTAGCCATGAAGGCTTGTGGCGGCTACGGATGTCCCCTCAGGCGACAGCACGACGGCGGTGCCTCACCCCACCGGGGTGCGCACCGCCGTCGTGCTGGCCGTGCGTCAGCGTCCGTGCGTCAGCGTCCTAGCGTCAGTGGTGGACGTTCTTAGCGTCAGTAGCGGTCCGCCAGGTCGTCGGCTGCCACGCCCCTGCGCAGTGTGGCGCCGCGGAAGAACTCCGGGTTGCGCCGGTACATCAGCACCATCAGCACTGCCCCGAGCAGGATCACCCCGCAGCCGAGCACAAACACCAGACCCACTCCGCCGATGGAGGAGCCGGAACCGTAGTCAGGATCCAGCGAGTCGACGGCCGTCTGCACGAACATCACCAGCAGGATGATTCCGCCCAGCAGCGGAGCGGCGAACTTCAGCCCAAGGTTCCGCAGCGAGGTGAATGCCTCGGCCCGGAAGTACCAGACGCAGGCCAGCGCGGTGACCCCGTAGTAGAAGCAGATCATCATGCCCAGCGCGGTGATCGTGTCCCAGAGCGCGTTCTCGGACAGCACCCGCGTCACCGTGTAGAACCCGCCGGCGGCAATCGCCGCGGCAACAGTCGCGTAGCTGGGCGACTTGAAGCGCGGGCTGATCTTCCCGTAGCCGGCCGGCAGCGCCTTGTAGTGTCCCATGGCCAGCATGGTCCGGGCCGGGGAGACGAACGTGGACTGGAGCGAGGCCGCCGAGCTGCTCAGCACGGCCAGCGACATCAAGATGGCGAACGGCCCCATGATCGGTCCGGCCAGCGCGGCGAAGATGCTTTCCTGGTTCTCCGGATTGCCGGCTCCGAGCCCCTCGGTGCCCACGCCCGCGTAGGCCAGCACGGCCAGTGCCACGGTCATGTAGATGACGACGATGACCAGGATGGTGGCCGTTGCGGCCCTGCCCGGAGTCTTCTCCGGATTCTTGGTCTCCTCATTCATGGTCAGCGTGACGTCCCAGCCCCAGAAGATGAAGATGGACAGCGAAATGCCGGCAGCGAAGGCAGAGAAGGACTCCACGCCGAACGGATTGAACCAGTCGGCCGAGATTTCCAGCGCGTTGAACGCGGTGCCGCCGGCCACGTGGCCGAAGGCGGCTACCGCGAACCAGATCAGCACCACCACTTGGAACGCCACCAACACGTACTGGAAGGTTTTGGTGGTCTCCATGCCCCGGTACGAGATCCAGCAGGCCAGTCCGATGAATACCCAGGTGGTGGCGATGTTTAGCGGGAGGTTGTTGGTCAGGTCGGCGAGCGCCTCATTGCCGGTGACCTGGGCGAGCATCAGGTAGAAGAAGTCCACCGCCACCGCCGCCAGGTTGGACAGCACGATCACCGTGGCGGCGATCAGCCCCCAGCCGCCCATCCAGCCCACCCACGGGCCGAAGGCGCGGGTGGCCCAGGTGAACGACGTGCCGGAGTCCGGCATGGCGTTGTTCAGTTCCCGGTAGCCCAGGGCAACCAGGAGCATCGGGATGAAGCCCACCAGGAAGATCGCCGGCAGATGCACGCCCACTTCGGCAATGGTGGGGCCGAGGGCGCCGGTCAGCGTGTAGGCCGGGGCAATGCAGGAAACACCGATCACGACGGCGCCCAGCAGGCCGACCGAGCCCGACTTCAATCCCTTGCGGCTCAACCCGCCCGGAGTCTTTCCGGCCCTTTCAATGGTGCTGGTCATGGTCATGCCTCCTGGTGGCCGTCGTCGTCGAAAAGTTCCGGAGCCTCGGACAGCTCGGGGTTGTCAGTGGGTAGTGGCGCGCTTCGGTAGCCGCGAGGCACCACCACCATGGGCACCGGCAGGGCGCGCAGCACCTTGCTGGCGGTAGCCCCGAGGAACAGCCGGCTATGGGGTGCCAGCCGGCTGGAACCGATCAGCAGCACTTCCCCGTCGTCCCACTCCAGCGCATCGATGGCGTCTTCGATGGAGCGGCCATGCGCCACCTGTGCCGTCACTCGGCCGGCCAGCATGGTCTCGGCCTGGGCCAGGCGCTCCTTCATCTGGGTTTCGGCACGGGACACGGCGTCCGGGTCGGACGAATCGAGCGTCACCAGCGAGAGCAAGCGCAGGGCCAGTCCGCGACGCCGGGCCGCATCCATGGCGACGTGCAGCACGTCGTCGGCGCCGGCGCGGTTGCCCAGCCCGACGGTGATCCGGGTGACGGGCTCGGTGCGGCGGTAGCCCCGGGGCGCCAGGGCCACCGGCACCGTCGAGGCATGGAGCAGCCCGCTGGCCACCGTCCCCACACTGAAGCGGCGGAACACGCTGGTGCGTCCGGCGCCGATCACGATCAGCGCGGCGCCGAATTCCTCGGCTGCGGCAATCAGGCCTTCTGCGTTCGATTCGGCCCGGCGCACATGGGCGCGCGCTGTCACGTCGTCGGGAACCAGGCGGAGCCCCTCGCCCAGCCACTCCTGGATCTGGTCGGAGAGAATCGCGTCGTATCCGGATTCCGGCCGGGGGTAGGCACCCGAGTACGGCGAGGACTCCGGCAGCACCATGACCAGGTCCAGGCTGCCTCCCTGTCGGCGTACCAGCGCCGTTGCCAGATTGATCGCTTCGCGTCCGCTGTCGGTGGCCGTGTAGGCAACAACGTAACGGCGCACGCCCTAGCCCTTCCGCCCGGCAGCACCGGCCAGCTCGCCGCGGGACGCAGCATGCTCCGCCAGAATGCGGGCCGCGGTCGCGTGGCCCATCCGCACGGCGCCGTCCACATGCTGGTAGCCGGCACCGGCCAGGTCGGAGCAGGACCAGTAGATCGGTCCCACCGGCGCCAGTTGGTCCTTGCCGTACCGGGACAGCCCGCCCAGATCGTAGCTGGCGGCATACGCGCCACGGGTCCACTCTTCGGAACCCCAGTCGGACTCGTAGTACACCACCGGGTCCAGGGCAGCCGGGCCGAGGTAGTCGGCAATGGCGGAGAGGATGGCCGCCTTGCGCTCTTCCGGGCTGAGCTCGAACATGGCGTCGGCCTTTTCATCGCTCACGAAACCGACCAGGGTGCCGCGGGAGTCCGCGTGGTTGGTGTTGTCGTAGACCTCCTGCACCACCGACCCCGCGCCGAAGCAGGTGCCGGAGAGGCCATCGGTCCGCCAGAACGGCGTCTCATAGACGGCGTGGACCTTGATCACCAGGCCCAGCGACTGGTGCTGGTGCATCTGGTGCTGCCGGCGCGGCAGCGGCGGCTCGAAGGAGACCCGCGAATACAGGTTCGGCGGCACGGCCATCACGGCGTGCCGCGCCTCCACGGTGACGCCGTCCGCGATGGCGGTCACGCCGTCGTCGTCCCAGCGCAGTGTGCGCACCGGAGCCGCCAACCGGACATCCTCACCGAGCTCAGCGGCCATCCGGATGGACACCTCCTGCATGCCGCCCACCACGCGCTTGTCCAGGATGAACTCGTCGTCTACTAGGTTGCTGAACGAGCCGGCCGACGCGGCCATCAGCAACGCCTGCAGCACGGAGAATGAATGCGCGGGCTTGGTCAGCATGCCGCCGGCCACGAACAGGCCAATGTTGTTGCACCCTTCTTCATCGGCGGACTGCTGACGCAGCCAGTGGTGGAAGGAAATGGTGTCCAGCTCGCGCGCCCGCGGATGCGCCCACGGCTCCTCCGCGCCCACCTCGGCCGCCAGTGCATCCAGCAGGCCGATCAGCCGGTTCATCTCCGCCTCGGTGGAGGAGCTGACCGGGAACATGGCGCCGGTGTAGCGCTTCGCCTCGCCCTCGGGATCCAGGTAGATGCTCTGGCCCTCGCGGTAGCGGCTGTAGGTCTCCAGGCCCAGCTCCCCCAGCAGTTCCAGCAGGGCCGTCTGGTCCGGGGACACCCACTGGCCGCCGATCTCGAGCATGGCGCCGTCCACCACATCGGTCCAGGTGCGGCCGCCCACACGGTCCCGTGCCTCCAGCACCGCCACGGACAACCCTGCCCGCTTCAGGTCCCGCGCCGCGGTCAGCCCGGAAGGTCCGGCCCCGATAACCACTACGTCCCGCTTCAACTTGCTCACTGTTGCTCAACTCCCGTTAGTACTGCTGCGGAACGCGGCCTGTTTTCCGGCCTCCGCCTAAATGAACTGCATTCATTTAACGTCAACTGTAACCTGTGCCACAGGATCTTGAAAAGGGATGCGTAGGATGGTCATACGGGTTGTACCGCCGCAACCCCGAGGGGACAAGGAATAAGGAGGGTGTCGTGACAATACGCTCGGCGCGCGACGACGCCTCTGCTCCTCCCCCGAACGGACACCGCCCGGCCGGCCGCCCCACCGAGAAGCTGCTCTCCAAGGAGCTCATGACGACGGCGGCGCTCGGCTTGATCGAAACGCGTGGCTACGAGGGACTCACCATGTCCGGGCTGGCCCGCAGCCTGGGCGTGGCCCCTTCGGCGCTGTACAACCATGTGGCCTCCAAGCACGACGTCCTGCTGCTGCTGCAGGACCACCTGATGGCCCGCGTCGACGTGGCCGCTTTCTCCGAACTTCCGTGGCCGGACGCGGTGCGCCGCTGGGCCTGGTCCTACCGGGACGTCTTCACCCACCACGCCCCGCTGATTCCGGTCATTGCGGTGCTGCCCGTGACCGGTGCGCCGCACACGCTGGCCATGTACGAGGCGGTGGCCGCCGGCTTCCTGCGCGCGGGCTGGCCGGAACCTCAGGTGGTGCCGGCCATCGTGGCCCTGGAGTCCTTCATTTTCGGTTCGGCCTTCGACGTGACGGCGCCCGCCGACATTTTCGAATCAGGCGAGCTGGCCACGGCGAACCCGGTCTTCACCTCCGCTGTGCGGACCCAGGATCTCAGCGACACCGGATCGGCCGCCGACGCCGCCTTCCAGCTAGGGCTCGAGGCCCTGATTGCCGGGCTGCAGGCACAGCTCAAAGCCGCCCAGTCCGCCTGACCTGGCGCAACCGGCCAGACTCCCGAGCCCCGTAGCCAGACACCTCTCGCTTCGCTCATCGGCTGTCCCCCAACGACTGTTCAGATAACGCCCTTTTCAGGTTCGAAACGGGCGTTATCTGAACAGTCGTTTTCGGAGGCGGACATCTGGATGATCCGACAGGTGAGTACGTCGGGCGGACGAGGTGCCCACGAGGTGAACCGTTCCCTCCCGCTGACACCGCCTCGAACCTTCCGCAGCAAAAACCATTAATTCGCAGCAAGAGTGCATCGTTTATCCAAGCTCCTAAGGATTTAGCTTCAACACTCACAGGATTGCCAAAAGCCAGGCTGAAAGCGCGAATCCGGTTGCTAATTTTCTTGAGGAGCTGGCGAGGTGCCAGCCAGGCGCCGGCTAGAAATGCCAGCGATTCATATGCACAGGAGTTCTCATGCTTTCCATCATCGCCACCCTTCAGACCATCGGCTTCACCGTCAAGAACCGCCTTCAGCGCGAAGAAACCGGCGCCACCGCCGTTGAATACGCCCTCATGGTGGGCCTCATCGCCGTCGTCCTCATCGGTGGACTGACCATCTTCGGTCCGCAGTTGAGCAACTTCTTCGGTGGACTCGGTGGCCGGCTGAACATCGGCGGAACTACTGCCTAACCAGCAGGATCCTCCCGCCGGACCGTTCCCACCCTCGGTGGAATCTGGGACGGCCGCACTCCCGCGGCCGTCCCAACCCACCACCTCCAGAAAGCACACACAATGAAGCGGCTGAAATCAGAACACGGAGCGGCCGCCGTCGAATTCGCCCTGGTCCTTCCGCTCCTGCTGCTCTTGTTGCTTGGGATCGTGGAGTTCGGGCGGGTCTATAACGCCCAGATGCAGTTGACCGCGGCCGCCCGAGACGGCGCTCGGGTTATGACAATCGGCAACCCGGCTGCCTCTGCAGCCGAAGCCCGGGCGGCGGCGATAGCCTCCGCTCCCGCCCTGAGTCCCAGGATCACGCCGGACCAGGTTGCCATCAAGGTCTCCCCCAGCGCCACCGGCGTGTGTGCGCCGGGCTCGGTCGCCACCGTCACCATCAGCTACCCCCTCAGTTTTCTGTCCGGCATCTTTGGTGCCGGCATCACCTTGACCGGTAAGGGAGCCATGCAGTGCAGCGTCTAAAGGACGAACACGGCGCCACCGCCGTGACCACCGCGATTTTCATGGTGGTCCTGCTCGGCATGGTGGCCGTGGTGGTAGACATCGGGGCCCTCTACTTCGAGCGCGCCCAGTTGAAGAACGGCGCCGACGCCGGTGCGCTGGCCATTGCGCAGAACTGTGCGGCTGGGAACTGTAGCGCCGACTTCACGTCGCTGGCCTCCTCCTTGGCCTCCCGAAACGCGAACGACAACATGGCCGACGCATCCGTGGACCTGGACGCCGCGGCCGGCCGGGTAACCGTCTCCACCAGCACGTTGGGAGCGGAGGGGCACTTCATCGCGCAAGCTTTCGCTCCCATTCTTGGGCTGGACGACACGGCAACTCTGACCAGCCAGTCCCAGGCTGGCTGGGGCGCTCCCGTAGCCAGCACATCAGTCCTCCCCATTGCCATTTCCTACTGCCAGTTCGCCGGCATGCTTGATAAGGGCGTGCAACGGGTGGACTTCAACCCAAACGCCGGAACATCCCATGGGTGCTCCAGTTCGACGCTCCCCGGCAGCACCGGTGCCGCTTACACGATTCCTGGCGGCTTCGGCTGGTTAAAGCAGGATCCGGCTCGTCCGTGCCAGGCCAAAATCAATATCGGCGCAACCGGGCTTCCAGGCTTCCCCGTCGATCCGGAAGTCGCCAGCGATCCTGGCAACGATGTGCCGTCCTCCTGCAAGCAAACAAATCTGCTTCAGCAGATTGCACACACCACGGTCCTGTTGCCCCTTTATGACAAGGCCGGCGGCACCGGCGCGAATGCCTGGTATCACGTCATCGGTTTCGCGGCGTTCAAGGTTACCGGCTGGAACTTCAGCAGCACGGCCTACAACAATCTCAGCCCGGCATCGGTTGCTTGTACCGGCAGCTGCCGCGCGCTGATCGGCGAGTTCGTCACCTTCGTGACGCTCGACGCCGGTGAACAAGATTTCGTTTTCGGCGGTGCCCCGAATGTTTTCGGCGCCTCCCTCGTGACCCTCGTGCGCTAGGAGCACTTTCGGTGAAAAGAAGAATCATTGGAGCCATTGCTGCCCTCTTGATGGCCACCGTCGGAACCGTGATGGTGCTGTCCTACATCGGCAGCGCCGATGAACGAGCGCTGGCCGGCGCCGAAAGCGTGAAGGTTCTTGTGGTGGCCGAACCGGTTCCCGCCGGCACTCCGGCCGAACAACTCGGCGCCTACGTTTCCAGCGAACTTGTCCCGTCCAAAGTCGTGGCAGCCGGGGCGGTGACGGACCTGCAGAAGCTGGCCGGACAAGTAGCGACCGTGGATCTGCTAGCCGGCGAACAGTTGCTGGGCGAGCGCTTTGCGCTCCCTTCAGACCTGCAGGAGCGGGGGACGGTGGCCGTGCCTCAGGGCATGCAAGAGGTGACCATCTCCCTGGAACCGTCGCGTGTGGTGGGCGGGCAACTGGAAGCCGGAGACACGGTAGGGGTTTTCATCTCAATGGAAAACGGTCCCGGAAACGTTGGCGCGGTCACGCATTTGGAGCTCCACAAGGTGCTGGTAACCAGGGTCCAAGGGGTTGCCGTTGCACCGGAGTCGTCCGATACCTCAGCAACGGTTCCGGCCAACAACGTGCTGGTCACCCTGGCGGTCAAGGCACCGGACGCCGAAAAGATCGTGTTCGCACAGGAGTTCGCCCGCACTTGGCTGTCGAAGGAGCCGACAGATGCCAGCGAAAAGGGAGCGCGCCTAGTGGACAAGGATGAGGTGTACCAGTGAGCCGTTATGTATTGGTGGGCACGGATTTTGACTTCGAGCAGCGGTTTGCTGCTGCTGCTGTGGGTTCTCTGGCCGGTCAGATCCACCTGTGGGACCAAGCAGACCTTCCCAGCGAGCCCAATGATGTCTTTTCCGTGCTTCCCAACCCTCAGCTTCTGGACGCTGTGGTCCTGGGACCGGGACTGTCCACCGAACAGGCACTTGATTTGGCAGCGGAGTTTGAATCGCAGCGGCCCGAAGTGTCGGTGCTCCTCATTGCAGGGGCGAGCACCGACGTCGTACTGGCCGCCATGCGGGCCGGTGTTCGGGACGTCGTCGCTCCGGCTGCCAGCGTCCGGGACATTGCCGCTCTGCTACACCGTGCCGTCCGCAGCGCAACCCACCGGCGGCGCAATGTACCGTCCGTAGAGGGTCAGTCCACCGATGGGCGGGTCATCGCGGTTGTTTCTCCTAAGGGCGGTGCCGGCAAGACGACGGTTGCCACCAACCTCGCGGTCGGACTGGCCGCGGCCGGGCAACAGACCGTGATCGTCGACCTTGACCTGCAGTTCGGCGACGTGGCCAGCGCTCTCTGTCTAGACCCGGAACATTCCCTGGTGGACGCGGTGCAGCCGGGCGCGCAGAAAGACAGCATGGTGCTCAAGTCTTACCTTGCCCGACATTCCAGCGGCGTCTATGCGTTGTGCGCGCCCAGGTCGCCGGCGGATGGCGACGAGATTACCGCTGAGCAGGTCTCACAGCTGCTGGACCAGTTGGCCGGCCAGTATGCCCATGTCATCGTCGATACGTCACCAGGCTTGTCCGAGCACACACTCGCAGCGTTGGACCGGGCCACCGACTACGTCTTCGTGGGCGGCATGGATGTGCCAAGCATCCGCGGCCTCCGTAAAGAGCTTGAAGTCCTCCGCCAGCTAGGCATGGAACCGCTGACCCGGCACATCGTCCTGAACGCGGCCGATCCTCGGGACGGATTGACCCGCCGCGATGTGGAGTCGACCCTCGGCTGCAAAGTCGATGACGTTATCCCTAATACGCGGGCTGTCCGGATTTCGACCAATCAGGGCGTGCCAGTGCTTGAGAACGCCCCGCGTGATCCTGCCGCCCGCACGCTTCAGAAGGTCGTCAACCGCTTTGCCCCCGTTCAAACCCGCGCCCTCCAGCGCAGCGCCCGCCACCGTAGAGGAAAGTCATGAACCTTGCAGAACGCCTCCATGCCGTCCACGGCACTGCGCCCGGGCCCGTGACGGCGCCGCGTGCGGTTGCAACTGCAGAAGCACCGGCTCCGGCCAAGACCGAGACCACAGCCCCGGCTGCCCCCAGTGCAAGTGCGGCGAAGCCGCCCACACCGAGCCGGAACGCGTCGGGCCACCAACCGCCGGTGCAGGATGCCTTGGGCAAGATGAAGGAACGTGCCAGCGCGGTCCTGTTCGAGCGCATGGGCTCGCGATTGCTGGATTCTTCGCTCGATGAAGACAAGCTTCACCAGATGGTGCAACAGGAGCTGGCCAAGGTCGTTGAAGAGGAGGAAATCCCGCTCAGCCAACAAGAACGGCAGCGCCTGATACGTGAGGTCGGCGACGACGTGCTTGGCTACGGCCCGCTGCAGCCGCTTCTGGAAGACCCTGACATCTCCGAAATCATGGTCAACGGGCCGGACATGGTGTACGTGGAGCACCGCGGCAAACTGGCCCTGAGCGCCACCCGGTTCCAGTCCGAGGAGCAGTTGCGCCGCGTCATTGAACGCATTGTTTCCAGAGTCGGACGCCGGATCGACGAGTCCTCACCGCTGGTGGACGCCCGGTTGGCGGATGGGTCCCGCGTCAATGCAGTCATCCCTCCCCTGGCCGTAAACGGCTCGTCCCTGACCATCCGCAAGTTCGCCGCCGACCCGTTCCAAGTTCAGGACCTTATTGGCTTCGGGACTCTGTCACCGGAGATGGCTACGCTGCTGGACGCCTGCGTCCGGGCCAGGCTGAACATCATCGTCTCGGGCGGGACCGGTACCGGCAAGACAACCCTGCTGAATGTGCTCTCCTCGTTCATCCCGACCGGCGAGCGCATCGTCACGATTGAGGATGCCGTGGAACTGCAGTTGCAGCAGGACCATGTGGTGCGGCTGGAAAGCCGGCCCGCCAACATCGAAGGAAAAGGCGCCATCACCATCCGCGATCTGGTCCGCAACTCACTGCGTATGCGCCCGGACCGGATTGTGATCGGCGAGGTCCGCGGCGGAGAGACGCTGGACATGCTCCAGGCGATGAACACGGGCCACGACGGCTCTCTGTCCACCGTCCACTCCAATTCTCCTCGGGATGCCATTGCCCGGTTGGAAACGTTGGTGCTGATGGCTGGCATGGATCTGCCGCTGCGGGCTATCCGGGAGCAGATTGCCTCGGCAGTGGACGTCATTGTGCAGTTGACACGCCTGCGCGACGGCACCCGTCGAGTCACGCACGTGACCGAGGTCCAGGGCATGGAGGGCGAGATCGTCACCTTGCAGGACGCCTTCGTGTTCGATTACAGCGCCGGCGTTGATGCCACCGGGCGTTTCCTGGGCAAGCCGGTTCCCACCGGAGTGCGGCCGCGGTTCACGGACCGGTTCCGTGAACTGGGCATTGAACTGCCTGCCCAGATCTTCGAACCGGCCGGCCCAGCGCGGACCAAGGGGGCAACACGGTGAGCCCGGCACTGCTGATAGCCGGCATCCTGCTCTGCTACGGAGCTGTGGCGCTGCTGGCCATGACCGTGCTCGACGTCCGGCCGGTGCGGTTAGCACCCTCACGCCGGGGTGCCGCCGAACCGGCCAACTCCGGCTTAAGCGCCATGGCCGCGCGGACCACCGCCATCATCGAAGGAGTGCTGGCCCGCCGCCGCGAAGCCTCTGGCCTCGCTGCTGCGATCGAAGCGGCTGGCCTGACGCTGGCTCCGGCCGAACTCGTGGTCATGGTCCTGGCCGGTTCCGCGGCCGGGGCAGCGCTGGGACTGCTACTGGCCGGCCCGGTGGGCGCCCTGCTGCTGGCTGTTGCCTCCCCAGCTGCCGCCAAGACCCTGCTGGTGATCCGGGCAGGCCGGCGCCGGGCTGCTTTCGCGGACCAGCTGGACGATTCGCTGCAGTTGCTGGCCAGTGGTTTGCGTGCGGGACATAGCCTGCTGCGCGCCGTGGATGCGGTTTCCACAGAATCCCCGGCTCCTACCTCCCAAGAGCTTCGGCGCGTAATCAACGAAACCAGGTTGGGGCGCGACCTCGGCGAGTCCCTCCGCGACACCGCAGATCGCATGGGCAGCCAGGATTTCCACTGGGTGGCCCAGGCCATCGATATCCACCGCGAGGTCGGCGGCAATCTGGCCGAGGTCCTGGACCAGGTCAGCGGCACGATTAGGGAGCGCTCCCAAATTCGCGGCCAGGTCAAGGCGCTTAGCGCAGAGGGCCGGATTTCGGCTCTGGTGCTGATGGTTCTGCCGTTCGGTCTGGGTGGCTTCCTGCTGGTGGCCAGCCCGGGCTACCTCGACAAGTTCACCCAGAGTCCGCTGGGCTTCATGCTCCTGGCCGTCGGCGCAGGCCTGCTGGTTGCCGGCGGTCTGTGGCTGCGCAAAGTCGTCAGCTTCACGTTCTAAGGCACTCCCCGTTGAAAGAAGTCCGCTCATGCCGCTGATCATGCTGATCGCCGCAGCAATCCTCTCGTTGTCGCTGCCTCTGCTCGCCTGGTCCGTTGTCGGCGGGAGGGATCCTCGTCAGACCGCTATTCGGGCCAACCTCGTTCGCGGCTTGCCCGGGGCCCGCGCCGCCAAACGCCAACGCCACAACCGATTTGAGGCCTTGGCCCGCAAGTTCACGCCCAGCAGCTTTGCCGCACGATTGGAACGCCAACTGGCCTTCGCCGGCCGGCCGGAAGCCTGGCCGCTGAAACGGCTCATGATGGCGAAAATCGTCCTTGCTGCCGCCGGAATGGCAGGAGGCGCGCTCTATCTGGCAGCCGCGCCCACTGCCGCGGGCCTCCTGCTGGCGGCGACCATCGCCGTCGTCGCATATTTCCTGCCGGATTTGCTGCTGCACAGCGCCGGGCAGAAACGTCAGCAGGTCATCGGCGAAGAACTGCCGGACACCTTGGACCAAATGACCATTGCGGTCGAAGCCGGGCTGGGCTTTGACGCGGCAGTGGCCAGGGTCGGCCACAATGGCTCGGGCCCGCTGGCCTCGGAACTGGTCCGGGCACTGCAGGACATGCAGGTGGGCCGGTCGCGCCGCGAGGCCTATGAATCGCTCGCGGGCAGGACCACATCCAAGGACCTGCAGCAATTTGTTCGTGCGGTCGTTCAGGCAGATGCATATGGCGTGTCAGTCTCGGCCGTACTCCGTACGCAGGCGGCGGAGATGCGCGTCAAGCGCCGTCAGCGTGCCGAAGAGAAGGCTATGCAGATTCCGGTCAAGGTGGTCTTTCCGTTGATGTTCTGCATTCTTCCGGTGCTCTTCATCGCGCTCCTCGGTCCCGCAGCCCTGAACATCATCGCCACGCTCGGCAGATGATCTTTGCGTTGCCCACCTCAGCAAAGCCGCAGCATTACCCAAGGAATCCGGAAGTACCGGAGTACCTCCAGCAGTCAGAAAGTAGTCTCGAAAAATGTCCACCCCGCCACAACCACCACCGCTCACTGACCCGATAGCTCCGGAACCGATTGGATCTCGCACTGAGTCCGTCATGATGCCTTCCGGCCAGTGCCAATTGCTGCCCTTGGTTGACCGATCGGTGGTCGAGGAACTAGGCGAAGGGCTGGCTGACCAAGGCATCGCCCAGGCGTTGGTCCGAGACTTTGCCGATGCCTGGCATACACGCTTCCAGTGCCTCGAGACCGCCCTGGAGAGTCAGGATCGGGCCGATTCCCTCGATGCAGTCCTCAGCATAAAGACCTCATCAATGATGGTGGGCGCCAGTCAATTGGCAGGGTTCTCCAGCCAAGTCGAATCCCACGTCCGGGCCGGGGACTACACAGCGGCCACCGCGGCTCTGCCTCTGATCGATCGCTGCGGCACCGAGACGGTGAACGAGCTCCGGAAGGCGCTCGACGACGGAGACCGCTCCGTTAAGTTCGCCGCTCAGGCGCCAGACGGTAGCCGACTCCCCGTACCGTAACCAGCCAACGCGGGCGGTGTGGGTCTTCCTTCAGCTTGCGGCGGAGATTGCCTACGTGAACTTCGATCGCCCGCTCGTCAGCTTCGCTGATGTAGGAGTCTTCTGGGTAGTAGTCGCCACGAACGACCTTAACGAGTTGGGCCTTGGACCGCACAGCGCCGGCGCTGCGCAGCATCTCCTGAAGGACGTTGAACTCGCTCCTGGTGAGACGCAACTCCTCCCCGTCAAGAGAAGCCGTGCGCTTGTCTGAGTCGAGGGCGAGCCCGTTGTGCTCAAGGATATTCTGGTGAGCGGTCGGCGCCAGGGGGGCCGCCGCGGTACTTCCGGCGGACAGCTCCAACGGATGTGGAGTTCGCGGGCGGCGGAGCATTGCGTGGATCCTAGCGCGCAGTTCACGTGGCCGGAACGGTTTGGTGACGTAGTCGTCGGCTCCCAGTTGCAGGGCTGTGAGGGTGTCCAGCTCGTCATTCCTGCTGGTCACCATCACCACGTAGCAGTTGCTGAATTGGCGGATGCGCCGGAGTACTTCAAAGCCGTCGATGTCCGGCAACCCGATGTCCAGCGTGACCACGCTGGTAATTCGCCGTCGAACCGCTTCAATTCCTTCTCGGCCCCCTGTTGCAGCGTGGACATCAAACCCAGACTGCAGCAGGACCGCACAAACTAAGTTGCGGGTGTCCACGTCGTCTTCGATGACAACCGCCGCGCCGGGATCACTCATCTGCATCTCCTCCTTCACGGTCCGAACGAGGCCAAGACCCTGCGGGCTCTTCGGTCTCTACAGAAGGCCGGATCTCTGATACTCCTGATGGTTAATCGATTCCACCTGAATTGAGCCTATGCCGAGTGACGGCACGGCGAAAGGGTGGCTGGCGCTTTGCAGAGCCGAAGTGCGGGGCTCTTTGCCGCCTGCCCAGCGGACGGCACCGGCGGCAGCGGCGGTCGCCCTGTTGGGATCACTGGCCATATTCGCCTTCTGCCTGCTGGCCGTCTGGCCCACCCGGGCGGTTCCAAGGGACTTCGGACATCCCCTCCGGGTTTCCATTGATTGCCGCCACGCTCTAGGCCGGGCTGGCCGGCCAGATGCCCGTGCAGACCGGCCTACAGCAGCCGGCGGGCTCCGTCCGCCGGGAGCACGGTGAACAGCTCGGGTTGCCGGAAGCCGCGCGAAGCGAAAGCCCGCAAGACCGCATCCCGCACCGCGTCCACCGCCTCCTTCGGGACCAGAGCGATAGCGGACCCGCCGAATCCCCCGCCGGTCATCCGGGCACCGAGCGCGCCGTTGACCTGGGCGGTCTCCACGGCCAGGTCGAGCTCGGGACAGGAGATTTCGAAGTCGTCGCGCATGGAAACGTGGCTGGCGTCGAGCAGCCGGCCGATGGCCGCAGGCCCCTCGGAGCGCAACGCGTTTACGGTCTCCACCACGCGCTGGTTCTCGGTCACGATATGTCGGGCGCGGCGGAACGTCTCTTCGTCGAGCAACTGCTGTGCTTCCGGCAGCCGGTCCAGCGGCACGTCGCGCAGCAGCGGCACACCCAGGGCATCCGCCGCCCGGGTGCAGGAGTCGCGGCGGCGGGCATAGTCACCGGTGGCGTGGGCGTGCGAAACCTTGGTGTCCAGGACCAGGCAGACCAGGCCGGCGGCGTCCAACTCCAGCGGTACCAGCTGCACCTCTTCGCTGCGGCAGTCCAGGAAGACGGCGGATCCGGCGGCACCAAAGAGGGAGGCGTACTGGTCCATGATGCCGGTCGGGGCGCCGACCATGTCGTTCTCGGCCCGGCGGCCGACGGCGGCCAGCGCCCGCCGGTCCAGTCCAGCCAGTCCAGCCCGTCCACCGGGTCCGCCCGGTCCAGCCGATCCGCTCGGTCCACCCGGTCCACCCGGTCCACCCGGCTCAGCGAAGCCTCCCAGCTCAACCGAGCCATCCAGCCCAGCCAGTTCAACCAGACCTACCGCCACGGCACACTCGAGCGCCGCGGACGAGGACAGTCCGGCGCCCACCGGCACGTCGGAGTCCACCAGCAGGTCGAAACCGGGAAGCCGCACCCCGGCCTGCTCCAGTGCCCAGGCCACGCCCAGCGGATAGGCAGCCCAGCCGGTCACGGCCCCGGGGCGCAGGCCATCCAGGTCGACTTCCACGGCTTCGGTCCCGGACAGGGCGGAGGCAACCCGCACGGTGCGGTCGCCACGGACCGCGAGCGCCGCCGTCGTTGTTTTGTCGATGGCAAACGGCAGCACAAAGCCGCCGTTGTAGTCGGTGTGCTCGCCGATCAGGTTCACCCGTCCGGGTCCGGCCCACACTCCGGCCGGCGTGCGGCCGAACCGAGCGGCGAACGCGTCTGCGGTGCGGGCGGCCAGGGCCTCGGCGCTCACTGCCCGCTCCCAGTGTCGGTGCCAGCCCGGGCGGCGTCCTCATCAGCCCCGTCGCCGTCCGCATCAGCCCCGGCGCCGGCCGCATCAGTTCCGCCAGCGATCACACCGGCTTTGCCGGCATCCGCATCGGCCCCGCCGGCGGCCGCCCGCAGCGCCGCCGCGACCTGTTCGGGCAGTGTGTCGTTGATGAAGGCACCCATCGCCGCCTCGGAGCCGGCCAGATACTTGAGCTTGTCCGCCGCCCGGCGCGGCGAGGTCAGCTGCAGGTGCAGGTAGCCGGATTCGCGCAGCGCCGGATCCACGGGCGCCTGATGCCACGCGGCGATGTAGGGCGTGGGGCTGTCGTAGAGCGCGTCGAAGCGTCCCAGCAGCTGCGGGTACAGCTCCGCCAGCTCGTCCCGCTCGGCGCCGGTGAGCCCGGCCAGGTCCGCCACCTGCCGGTGCGGCACCAGATGCACCTCCAGCGGCCAGCGCGCGGCGAACGGCACGTAGGCGCTGAAATGTTCACCCTCGAGCACCATCCGCGAGCCGTCGGAACGCTCCTTCGCCAGCACCGATCCGGTCAGCGTCTCCCGCCCTCCGGACGCGGCAAAGTGCTGCTTCGCGGCCGCCGCCATCACCGCCCCGCGCGGCGGCAGGTACGAGTAGGCATAAATCTGTCCGTGCGGATGGTGCAGCGTGACGCCGATCTGCGCACCGCGGTTCTCGAAGCAGAACACCTGTGCCACCCCGTCCATCCTGCTCAGCGCGGCGGTCCGGTGCGCCCACGCGTCGATCACGGTCCGCACCCGGCGGGTGTCCAGTCCGGTGAACGAGCCGGTGTGCGCCGAGGTGAAGGAGACCACCTCGCAGCGTCCGCCGGCGGTGTAAGACCGGCCCCAGGTCGGGTGTTCCGGCACCGCCAGCAGGTCCGGACCGAGCGAGGGAAACCGGTTCTCGAATACGGCCACGTCATAGTCCGCAGCCGGAATCTCGGAGGCGTAGTCGGGCGTGCTGGGGCACAGCGGGCAGGCGTCGGCCGGCGGCAAGTAGGTGCGGGTCTGCCGGTGCGCGGCCAGCGCCACCCACTCCCCGGTCAGCACGTCGTACCGCAGCTCGCCGGCGGGCGGCCGTTCGGGAAGCTCCCGGGTGTCCTGTGCGGTCCGCGGAACCGGCTGCGCACCGTCGTCGAAATACAGCAGTTCCCGCCCGTCCGCCAGCCGGGTACTGGTCACGGCGGGGACCGGCTCCGCTTCCGGAACAACGACGGCGGTGCCCGCCACGGGCGCATCCTGTTCCGTCACGCCGGTTCCCCCGTTTCGGAGGCCACCAGCAGGTTGACGCCAAGTTCGGCATAGCGCGACCGGACCTCGTCCGGGATGCCGGCGTCGGTGATCAGCGTGTCCACCGCGGCCAGCGGGACGATCGGCGCGAGCGCACGAATACCGAACTTGGTGTGGTCGGCCAGCACCACCAGCCGGTCGGCCGACTCGGCGAGGGCGGCGTTCGTGTCCGCCTCCGCCAGGTTGGGCGTGCTGAGCCCGCCGTCCGGGTGGATGCCGTGCACCCCCAAAAAGCACACGTCCACGTGCAGCGACCGGATCGCGGCGGTGGCAACCGGGCCCACCAGCGCTTCCGACGGCGTGCGCTCCCCGCCGGTCAGGATCACGGTCGCTTCGCCGCCGGTGGAGCGCCGGGCCACGTCCGCCCCGGTCAGCGAATTCGTGACCACCGTCAGCCCCTCCAGCCCGGCCAGCAGACCGGCCAGGCAATACGTGGTGGTGCCGGCCGAGATCGCAATCGTGGCCCCGGGCCGCAGCAGTTCCCGGGCGGCCCGGCCGATGGCCAGCTTCGCCTGCCGCTGCCGGCCAAGGTTGACGCTGAACCCCGGCTCCGCCTCCTGCGTTCCCCGCAGCCGGGTGGCTCCGCCGTGCACCTTGCGCAGCACGCCCTCGCCGTCGAGCGCCTCGATGTCCCGGCGCACGGTCATCTCGGATACGTTCAGCGCTTGGGCCACTTCGGAAACGCGCACGGTTTCACGGACGCTGAGTTCCTGCAGCACATAGCGCCGCCGTTCCGGTGCCAGCATGGCCGGGCCTCCCACAGATCGATCAAATCCGCACTTTCTCCCTCAAAGTAGCACAGCATCGCACAACGACGTCGGTGCCCCGCTTACGGAAGGCGGGGCACCGACGTCGTGCTGTCCCGGAGGAGGATACGGCGGCCCGCCGATAGCTGGGGAATTCGGTCAGGCTGCCTCGAGGCCAGACCTCGCCCGTCCCGCAGGGGTCCAAGCCACTCCGTCCCGCAGGGGTCCAGACCTCGCCCGGCCCGGAGTGGCGCGAAGGCGTAATAACATCTGCCAACGAACTGGCGCGTTGCCTCAGCCGCTGGCGCGGCGCCTCACCCGCTAAGCAGTGTGGCCGCTTCAGCTGCGCTGTTTCGCGGCGCAGGTGACGCAGTACTGCGCTTCGGGCCTGATCTCCAGGCGTTCGCGCGGGATCGGGTTGCCGCACGACGTGCACCGGCCGTAGGTTCCGTCCTCCAGCCGTTCGCGGGCAGCAGCGATGTTGGCCAGCGCCTTTTCCGTGCTGACCAGCAGCGCTACTTCGCGGGCCCGTTCCAGTGTGGCTGTTGAACCTTCGGGGTCGTGCTCGTCGTCGGCCGGGATGTCGCGGGTCGCCGCGGTGACTTCGGCAATGTCCACGGTGAGACGTTCAACTTGTGCCCGGTCGGACGCTTCCCGGGCATCCAGCAAGGCAGCGAAATGCGCTACCTCATCCTGGGTTAGCTGGTCGCTCATGCTGGCCTCCTGTCCCTGCGCAGTCCGGCACTATCCGAACCGGAGTGCCCCTAGAATACGCCGTTGTGGCAGCCGTGGAGCGGTGAGCCGCCAAAAGGCCGGACAACCGCCCGGGTCAGCCGTTGAGTTTGCCGGCCATCCGTTCGCGCATGGCCACACTGGCCGAGTTCAGCCCGATGATCCGGACTTCTTTTCCGTGGTGCCGGTACTTCTCGGTGATCGCATCGAGCGCCGCCACCGTGGAGGCATCCCAGAGGTGCGAGGCGTGCATGTCGATGACCACCTTGTCAGGGTCCAGCGCATAGTCGAACTGGGTGTAGAGGTCGTTCGAGGACGCGAAGAACAACTCGCCGTCGACCACATACGTAGCGGTCTCTTCGCCGTTCAGCTCCAGCACGGTCCGCTCCACCGTCACCAGATGCGACACCCGGTTGGCGAAGAGCACCATGGCGGTCAGCACACCGAGGCCCACACCGACGGCCAGGTTGTGGGTGGCCACGGTGGCGACGACGGTGACCAGCATGACGGCGGTCTCGCTCTTCGGCATCATCTTCAAGGTCGAGGGCTTGATGCTGTGCCAGTCGAACGTCGCCCAGGACACGAAGATCATCACCGCCACCAGAGCGGCCATCGGGATCAGCGCCACCACGTCACCCAGAACCACTACCAGGATCAGCAGGAACACGCCGGCCAGGAAGGTGGAGATCCGCGTCCGGCTCCCCGAAGCCCGGACATTGATCATGGTCTGGCCGATCATCGCGCAGCCACCCATCCCGCCAAAGAAGCCGGTGATGATGTTGGCCGCTCCCTGACCCCACGACTCCCGGGTCTTGGATGAACGGGTGTCGGTGATGTCATCCACCAGCTTGGCCGTCATAAGTGATTCGAGCAGGCCTACGAAGGCCATGGCCAGGGCATACGGGAAGATGACGCCGAAGGTGTCCCAGGACAGCGGCACCTGGGGGAAGAACAGGGCGGGCAGGCTGTCCGGCAGCTCACCCTTGTCCCCTACCGTCGGCACGGCAACGGACGCGAACACCGTGATCAGCGTCAGCACCACAATCGCCACCAGCGGCGCCGGCACCGCGCTGGTCAATTTCGGCAGGCCAAAAACAATCACCAGCGCCAAGGCGGTCAGTGGGTACACCAGCCACGGAACGCCCAGAAGCTCGGGAACCTGCGCCATGAACACCAAGATCGCCAGGGCGTTGACGAAGCCCACCATGACCTGCCGCGGGATGAACCGCATCAGCTTGGCCACGCCGAGCAGCGCCAGCAGCACTTGCAACACCCCGGCCAGGATCACGGCTGCCACCAGATAGTCCAGTCCGTGGCTGTCCACCACCGGGGCGATCACCAGCGCCACCGCACCGGTAGCCGCGGAGATCATCGCCGGTCGGCCGCCCAGGAAGGCGATGGATACCGCCATGGTGAAGGACGCGAACAGCCCGATGCGCGGATCGACGCCGGCGATGATGGAGAACGCGATGGCTTCCGGGATCAGCGCCAGCGCCACCACCAGCCCGCCGAGCACTTCGGTCTTCAGCAGCCGCGGCGATTTGAGCGTCCGCAGCACGGACTGGCGTTCTTCGGGAGTCAGGTCCGGCTGCGCGGTCGTGGTGGGCACCAGGGGGCTCCGATCTTCTGGTGGGGGAACGATCAATTCTACCGGCGGCCCGTGGTCAGCAGTGCTGCCCTCCCCCGCCAAAGCCCCTGCCGCTGCCGCATCGCCAGCGGTACGCTCGGTGCAGGAGGTACCGCCATGGCAGCCGAACTTCAGACCGACGTGCTGGTCATCGGGGCCGGTCCCACAGGGCTCATGCTCGCCAACTGGCTGGCCAAGCTGCACATCAAGCACATCGTCGCCGACGGCAAGTCGGGGCCCACCCGGGAATCGCGGGCACTGGGCGTGCAGGCACGCAGCATGGAAATCTACGACCAACTGGACCTGGCCGGCACCATTGTGGCCGAAGGGAACCTGGCCGAAGCAGCCGTCATCGGGTTCGGCCCGAAGCCTCGCGGCCGGATCCCGCTGGGCAGGATGGGCCGCGGCATCACACCGTTCCCGGGCATCATGTTCTACGAGCAGAGCAAGAACGAAGAGCTGCTGCTGCGGAACCTGAAGGCTCTGGGCGGCGAAGTGCTCTGGGAGTGCCGGCTGGCCGAGCTGGACATTGTGGACAGCGGCACGCAGCCGGACTACCCCGTCCAGGCCAGACTGACCGGCCCGGCGGGCCAGGCCGTGGTCCGTGCTCGCTATTGTGTCGGGGCGGACGGCGCCTCCTCCACGGTGCGCACCAGCCGCGGCATCAGCTTCGAGGGATCGACCAGTCCGCACACCTTCTTCGTCTGCGACGCCACCGATGTCCGCGGCCTGACCGATGAAGCAATCAACATCCGGGCCGGCATGGACGAGTTCCTGCTGGGCTTCCCTATGACGGGCCCCGGCCACGAGCGGCTCATTGGCGTGGTCGGCGACGCCGCCTTGGGTGCCCAGGGACACAACAACGACGGCGGCGCGAACGTTTCGGAGGAGGCCATCCGAGGGCGTTTGGCTGACAAGTTCGACGTCGGCTACGGCGGGTCGAACTGGTTCTCCACTTATCGCGTGCATCACCGGATCGCCGGGCAGTTCCGCGACGGCCCGGTGTTCCTCGCCGGGGACGCCGCGCACGTCCACTCCCCTGTGGGCGCGCAGGGCATGAATACCGGCCTGCAGGATGCCCACAATCTGGCCTTCAAATTCGCCGATGTACTGAGCGGGCAGGCGGCAGACGCTTACCTGGACCGCTACCAGGCCGAGCGGCGGCCGGTGGCGGTGCGGCTGCTGCAGACCACCGACCGGGTCTTCGGGTTCGTCACGTCCACGGCGCCCTGGGCCATCGCTGCCCGGAAATGGGTGCTGCAGTTCCTGATCCCGGTGGTCACCCGCGTGGTGCCGCGGACCGCGGGTGCCTCCCGCATGTTCGGCTACCTGTCACAGACCCGGATTCACTACTGGATGACCGCGGACGCTAAGGAAGCGGCCGGCGGCCGGCGCGGCAAAGTGGTCGGTCGGCGGCTGCCGTACGCGGGCAGCAACTTCGACACGCTGCGCAGCCTGCAGTGGCAGGTGCACTCCTACGGTGAGCCCGGCCCCGCCGTCGTCAATCATGTGCAGGCAGCGCTGGGGTTGACCATGCATGTGCTGCCGCGCGCTGGGAACACCAGGCTGGATCCGGAGCAGCTGTATCTGGTGCGGCCGGATGGATTCGTGGCGGCCCAGGCGGTGCCCAGCCATGCCGTTTCAACGTTCACCGCGGCACTGCGGCGCGGACGCCGGTCCGTCAAAGTCTGACCGTCCGCCAGCTCCGGGCCAAAACAATTCGAGAGGAAAGACAATGGCGCTCTATCTATCGAAGTTCAGCTACACCCCGGAGGTCTGGGCCAGAATGATCCACAACCCGGAGGACCGGGGGAAAGCCGCCAAGGCCTACATCGAATCCGTCGGCGGGAAGCTGCACGGCTTTTGGTACGCCTTCGGCACGCACGACGGATACAACCTCTGGGAGGCACCGGACAACGTCTCCATGGCCGCAGTGGCGCTGGCCATCAGCGGAGGCGGCGCGATGAGCTCCTTCGAGACAACGGTGCTGCTGACCGTCGATGAGACCCTCGATGCCTTGCGGATGGCAGGTGAAGTCGGCTACCGGGCGCCCGGCGCGGCCGGCACCGGCTAGGCCTGCACTCCCCTGGGAACCACCATCATCGGGCACACTCCGTGGTGCAGCACGGCCTGGCTGACCGAGCCGAGCAACAGACCCGGAAAGCCGCCGTGGCCGCGGGTGCCCAGCACCATCAATTCGGCAGTTCGGGTGGCATGGACCAGCGCCTCGGCGGGTTTCATGACATAGAAGTTCCAACTGGCATCCAGCTCCGGATAGCGGTCCCGGACTTCGCCCAGTGCAGTGTCCAGTTCGGCGGTGACCTCCTCGCGGAACCGCTGCGCTCCCGCCACATTGTCCAGCCAGAGCGAGTCGCGGTAGAACGGCGCCCGGGCGGACACCATCCGCAGCGGAATGGCATGCCGGCTGGCTGTTTCGGCGGCTGCCCACACGGCCGGATTCGAGCTGCCCGCGGCGTCGACGCCGACCACCACTTGTCCGGCATAGCTGAACTTTTCGTTGGGGTCCGGCGGATGCAGCCCCTGGTCCGTTCCGCCCTGCGGCGACGGGACCAGCCACGGCACCGGCCCGCCGGGCAGCGCCGCAGCAGCCTCATCGGAGATCTCCGCGGCCGTCGTCCCGGGCGCCCACCGCTCCGGCACCACCACGGTGGGGCACTCCCCGTGAGCTGCCAGCCCGGAGGAGACACTGCCCAACAGCCGGCCTGCGAAGCCGCCCCGGCCGCGTTTGCCCACCACGGCCAAGCCTGCGGACGCCGTCTCGTCCACCAGCACCTCGCTCGGGTCCCCGGAGACAACGTGCCCTTCGGCCTGCAGCCCCATGGCTCCGGCTCGGTCCAGCGCGGTCTGCAGCACGCCTTCCCCGCCGCGCCGGGCGGAGGCAAGGTACTGGTGGTCCACTTGCGGATCGTCAACGCCGGCGGCCGAAATCACCGTGACCAGCCGCACCCGCCAGCCCCGGGATCGAGCCTCGGACAGTGCCCAGTCCAGTGCCCGGCCACTGGTTTCCGAGCCGTCGAATCCCACCAGGACGACCTCTTCCATGCCCCCACCATAGGGGAAGCCGGCAAAGCTGAGTAGATGTGGCATTAAGGACGACGGCGGGTGGGCAGCTGGCAGCCCAGGCCGGTCCGGGCCTGGTAGCGGGAGCCGGACCTAGTCAGCGAAGGTTCCGAAGCGTTCTCAGACGTTGCCGTCTCGCTGATAAACATCCGGGATGCCGTCGTGGTCTGCGTCGATCCGCTCCTCCGCCTCGATCTGCCGGTAGTGCCGGTTGCGGGAACGCAACACCACCGAAGCGAGCAACGCTGCCAACAGCGACGCCGCAAGAATCGCAACCTTGGCATGATCATTCGCCGGAGTGCCCAAGCCGAAGCTGAGCTCGCCCACCAGCAGTGAGACGGTGAAGCCGATGCCGGCCAGCACGGAAATTCCCAGCAGATCGACCCATTTGAATGACTTATCCAGTTCGGCTTTGGTCAGCTTGCTCATCAACCAGGTGGTCCCGACGATACCGATCGGCTTGCCCAGCAACAGGCCGGCAATGATGCCGATGGCGACGGAATCGCCCAGTGCTGAGACAAAGCCTTCGACACCGCCGATGGCCACGCCGGCGGAGAAGAAGGCGAACACGGGGACCGCAAATCCCGCCGACACCGGCCGGACCCGATGCTCGAATATTTCGGCGAGGCCAGGACCCGACTCCGGCCCTCCGCTGGCCCGGCTGCGCAGCACCGGTACGGTAAAGCCGAGCACCACACCGGCGATGGTGGCGTGGATACCGGAGGCGTGGACCAGTGCCCACGCCACGAGGCCGATCGGCAACAGGACGACCCACATGGCGATTTGGTGCTTGCCGAAGAATGCGCGGAACTTCTGCACCAGGAAGGCGTAGATGACGATCGGAATCAGCGCCAGCAGCAGGGCAGAAGAATGGATTTCCTCTGTGTAGACAAAGGCGATGATGGCAATCGCGATCAGATCGTCCACCACCGCGAGGGTCAGCAGGAAGATTCGCAGCGCGCTGGGCAGATGCGAGCCGATGACGGCCAGAACCGCCACCGCAAACGCGATGTCCGTTGCCGTCGGAATCGCCCAGCCATTGAGCGTTTCCGGGTTGCCCCCGTTGATGGCGGCATAGATGAGCGCGGGAACAACCACTCCGCCGGCAGCGGCTGCCACCGGGACCATGGCTTTGCGTGGGCTGCGGAGGTCCCCTGCAACGAACTCGCGTTTCAGCTCCAGCCCGACCAGGAAGAAGAACACTGCCAGCAACCCGTCGGCGGCCCATGCACCCAGACTTAATTCCAGATGCCAAGGCGCATAGCCGACAGCAAAGTCGCGCAGGTCGAAGTAACTGTCTGCAGCGGGCGAGTTTGCCCAGATCAGGGCGACGAGTGCGGCGAAAACCAGCAAGGCGCCGCCGACCGTCTCCTTCCGCAGGATTTCGCCGATTCGCAGCGCTTCGGCATAGCTCCCGCGGCCCAATACCTTGGGTTTGGCGGACGGTCCAGGAATTTTGGTAGCCACAGCGGCTCCTCAGGGTCGACAACAGAAATTGCCGACCAGACTTCCCGGCGCACCTCCTCCACCCTAACCGCCGCTTCCGGTGAGCATCAAAACGAAGCCGAGCGCCAGCGGGGCAAATCCTGGGCAAACATGCTGTACGACGACGACCGGATCATCGTGAAGCCAGCAGGGCAAGACAGAGGCTTTCAGCGCCCCGGCTTAGCCGGAAAGCACCATGGCAAGCAGCCCGACGATGGCCGACATCACGCCCACAGCGGTAAGGATCTTGCCCAGCAGCAGCACTATTTTGCCCGGCGGCTCCGGCTCGGACACCTGCCACCGGTCGGGCCGGTGGGCGTCGTAATAGACCAGCACGTCCGAGCCCGCTGCCACGTCGGAGCCGGTTCCGGCCGGAAAGACACCTTCCAGGAACCCGTGCCGGGTGTCGAACCAGCGCACGCCCCGGCGTCGTCCGTCGTCGAACGCCACGCCGTCGGCACTGTGCCAGCGGATTCCGGCTAACCGCAGCACCGCGGCCACCAACAGCAGCAGCACACCCGGTACCAGGGCAGCCCACGTCAGCACTTCGGTCACCAATCCGATGGACGTGGCAAGATCTGGCATGGACAGATCGTATGCCACCCGGCGGGCTCTCCGGGGAAAATTTTGCTGAACTTTGCGCGGACGGGCTGCAATAACGACGGCGGCGCTGACGTTGGTCTCCACGCGGGTCTCCACGCGCTCGCTGGGGCTCGCTTGGTCGACCACCGGGGCGCTCACTTGGTCGACCACCGGGGCGCTCGCTTGGTCGGCTGCCGAATGGGCTGGGGCTAGGGCAGGCCGAGGATGTTGGCGAGGACGTCCAGGTGGTGTTCAAACAGCAACCCGGCATCAGTGAAGGTTTCCCGCCCGTATTGGCCGAACACCTCGAAGCTCACGGCACCGAAAAGCGCCGTCCAAACCAGGGTGCCGCGGGCGATCAGCGCGTCGGGAGCGGCCAGGCCAAACTCGCGGCGGATGGCGGCGACGTCATGGTGGAGCGGTCCGGGCAGAGCCGTCTCCTGCTGCGCGGAACCTTGCGGCCCCGGGTCGCGCCGAGCCGGCTCCTTCCCGGCGTCCTCCGGGTCAAACGTCAGTGCGCCGGCCCGGTAGGCGTCGTCGATCATCCGGACCAACGCGACGACTACGCGGATCCCGGGACCGGTGGTGCGCTCGGCCGGAGCCTGGTAACCGGGCACCGGCGAACCAAACAACAGGGCGTAGCGGGCCGGTTCGCGCAGGCCCCACTCCCGCACCGACCTGCACAGGGCCCGGAATCTTGCCCCGGCGTCGCGGTCCCCCGCAGCCGCAACCGCATGCTCCACGGTCTCGCCCAATTCGTTATAGGCCTCCACCACCAACAGGGTCAGGAGTTCGTCCCGGCTGCCCACGTAGCGGTAGACCGCAGAAGACACCACGCCGAGTTCACGGGCCACGGCGCGCAGCGATAGAGCGGCAGCGCCGACCTGGCTCAACTGTTCGCGGCCGATCCGGACGATGTCGCTGATGGTTTGCTCTCGGGCGCGTTCGCGCGGGGTGCCTGCCATAACCCGATCCTTCCGCACATCTGAGAGCACTGTCAACTTTCGAGAGCACTGCTCTTGACAGGACGGAGACCTCAAGTCCACAATGGTTCAGAGAGCAGTGCTCTCGGAATCGCCGAGGCACACAAATATGAACAGGAACATCACCATGAGCAACCTCTACATCGTCACCGGCGCTGGCCCGGTTGGCACCACCGTCGCCGAGCAGCTGGCCGGGCAGGGCCACCGCGTCCGGATCCTGACCCGTTCCGGCAGCGGTCCGGACCACCCACTGGTGGAACGCCGGTCCGTAGACGTTTCCCGTCCAGATGGACTGGACGAACTCTTCGCCGGTGCAGCCGCGATCTTCCACTGCATTCACGGCAGCGCCTACAGTGCCACTGCGTGGGAGGCCGAGCTGCCGGGCGCCGAGCAGAATGTCCTGGCCGCGGCCCAGCGGGCCGCGGCGGTGGTTGTCTTCCCGGAGAGCCTCTACTCCTATGACCGGCCGGATCAGGTGATGACTGAAGACGGCCCGCGCCGGGCCGAGGGCGGCAAACGTGGCGTGCGCACCGCGCTGCTGGCGGCCCGCGCTGCGTCGGCCACCCCTACCGTGAGCGTCGTGGCCTCGGATTTCTTCGGCCCGCATGTGCTCAATGCACACGCCGGCGAGCGCATGGTGCCGCTGGTGCTGTCCGGCAAGACCGTCCGGGTGCTGGGCAAGCCGGACCTGCCGCACTCGTTCACCTACGTCCCGGATTTGGCGGCCGCCATGATTGCTGCCGCGGGCAACCGCAAGGTGTGGGATACGGTGCTGCATGCCCCGACGCTTCCTGCCCTCACACAGCGCGGCATGGTGCAGGCTTATGCCCGGGCCGCAGGGACCCCGGCTCCCAAGGTCGGCTCCATTCCGGGCTGGCTGCTGCGCGGCCTGGGCCTCTTTTCAGCGGGGATGCGCGAGCTGGCGGAGATGACGTACCAGTTCGAGCGACCGTTCGTGATGTCCTCGGCGCAGAGCGAAGAACTGCTGGGTCTCCGGCCGACCCCGCTGGACCAGGCCGCGGCGGAGACCGTGGGCTGGTGGCGGAACCGCTTGGCCTCCCGGCAGGAAGCCGGGTCTGCCGCCTGAGCCGCCCCTCCGCCGTCGTTCTTTCAGCGCAGGGAAATGGTCCGCAGGTCCAGTTGCCGCAGCACGCGGTCGACGACTTCCGGGTCCATGTCCGGCTCGCTGCGGGCCGCCACGACTTCTTGCCGGGCGGCATTCAGCGCAATGGTCTGGGCGGTGACCAGCACCTCGCGGCCGGCCTTGCGCGGCTTCGGGTGCTTGCTGCCGGCCATGCTCAGCAGGTCGTTGCCGAGCCGGTGCATCCGTTGCCTGACCGCTTCCACCTTTTCCTCCGGCAGATCCTTCATCAGCTCGGAGTCGCGAAGCGCGGCGATGGCCGCTTCCTGCGCCCGGCCGGCCAGGACGCGGGCCGCTTCGTGTTCTTCGGTGCCGCCGTCTTGGGCCTTCAGCACGCGCATCAGCCAGGGCAAGGTCAGCCCGGGCAGCACCAGCGTGGCAAGCAGCACCGCGCAAGCGACCACCAGGATCTCGTGTCGGCCGGCGAAGGCCGTGCCGTCCGGAAGCGTCACCGGGATGGCCAGCGCCAGCGCCAGCGTGGCCAGCCCGCGCATGCCGCACCAAGTCAGGATCAGCACGTCTTTGGTTGACGTCGGCGGCAGCGCGTCCTCCTTGCCGCGGGCAAGCCACGCCAGCCCGGCCATCCACAGGAAACGCACCGCGACGACCAGGACGCACACCGTGACGGCGAGGCCGAGCATGCCGAAGATGGCGGTGCCTTCCTCCACGACGACCTGCCGAATCTCCAGCCCCATTAGCCCAAAGGCCAGCCCCGTGGCCAGCAGCTCCACCACGTCCCAGAACGCGCGCCGGGTCACCCGCTCGGCGGCATCCTGCGGCCGCGAGCGCCGCTGGATCTCCAACGCCGTCACCACCACCGCCACCACCCCTGACGCGTGCAATTCTTCGGCCAGGATGTAGGCGGCAAACGGCACCACCAACGTGATCGCGCTGCGGGCCACCAATGACGTGACGAAATGGGTTGTCATCATGGTGATCCAGCCCATCAGAATGCCGATTGCGACGGCAATGGCAGCCCCCAGCAGGAACTGGGGCAACAAGCCCACGCCGATCTCGCTGCCGGAGAGCGCCGCCCCGACGGCGGCCTGGAAGATCACGATGGCCGCGGCATCGTTGAACAGGCCTTCGCTCTGCAGCACCGTGATCAGCCGCCGCGGCATCCGGACCCGGCCGGCTACGGATTCCACCGCCACCGGATCGGGCGGTGCCATGACGGCGCCCAACGCGATGGCCGCGGGAAGGCCGATGCTGCCGATCATCAACCAGGCTGCACCGGCGACCACTGCCGTGGTTACCGCCACCAGGGCCACCGCCAGCAGCACAATGGTGCGCCAGCGGATCCGGAACACCGCCCATGAACTGCGCTGTGCGGTGGCATAGAGCAGCGGCGGCAGGAAGAGCGGGAGAATTAGTTCCGGGTCAATGTGGATTTCCGGGAACCCCGGGATGAAGGTCAAGGCGACGGCCAGCAGCAGCATCAGCACCGGGTAGGGCAGCCGCAACCTTTCGCCCAGTCCGACCGCCACCACTGTGGCAAAGAGCAGTCCAATGATGAGTGCCAGTTGGTCCACTGTCCCGCTTCCGTCGAGGTGTGCTGAGGATGAGCCGGGTCTGTGAACGCGGTTCCGGGTGCTCTAAATCTACCGCCCGGCGCCAGGGCCCCGCAGGTCCTTCCCGTAGGCGACATGGCCCTTGTGGCCAGCCAAGGCCGGTGAGAAAGTGATTCCATGCCCACCGATTCCGCCCCCGTGAGCCATGAGCTCACCGGATCCTTGCCGCTGCCCGGCGGTGCTCGGTCCGGTCGATCGGCAGCCGGCACGTCCGGTGCCGCGGGTTGGCGCAACCCGATGTACCGTCGCAGTAAGGTTCCTTACTGACACGTAGTGCGGCGCCGCCGCCGCAGCGGCACTGCTTGTAACAATCGCCCACCCGTATCCCACCATGGGTGGCACCAGCCCCACAGTCGGCTGGGGCCGCCAGTTTCCGGAGGTTTAATGACCAGCATGCCTGCACCACAGGACGCGTTCTACGCCGAGCCCGAACCCGACCTCGCACCCGAGTCCACGGTCGAGATCACCTCGCCCGCCGCCGTCGTGCGCCTCACCGAACGCCCCGATGTGCTCAAGGTCAAGGGCGTTTACGCTTTGGTCAACACGTCCCTCACGCCGCACCAGGCGATGGTGGAGGATCTGCTGTTTGTCCGCAAAGTCCTTGATGACGCGCAGATTCCCTACCTGCTGGTCCGCGGCAACGACGCCCGGCCAGTGATGGCGGTGAACTGGGAACAGCGCGACGAGCTGCGCGCCGCCCTGGTGGCTGCCTGCGCGGACGAGCCGTTCTATTCGCTGACCATGGACGCGAAGAAGAAAACCGCCCGGTTGGTGGCCGACGGGGAACTCGCCGACGGCGACCGTGCGCGTGCCATCCGGTTGTACCGGCCGCGGATTGAACCGACCGGCGGGCTGCGGTACGGCCAGGGCACCGGTGTGCAGGTGGAGTTGTGGCGTTGGGACAACGGGCTGATCCACCTGCCGATCGAAAACTCGTTGACCCGGCGCACGCTGCCGGCCGTGGAAGCCGTCCGCGGCGAGGTGGAGCGCTACGGGCACCGCTGGCCCACGATCGAGAACATGTTCGCCGACCACGCCACGGACATTGATTTCGAAATCGACATCGTCTTTTCCTGGGTGGATGGCAACAACCGCGAGTACCAGCGCTATCGCAACAGCTTCCTGGAAAACGCCGTGCTGGGCGAAGGCGACGACGCCGATGCGCGCTTCCGCCAGATCGACGAACTGCGGTACGCGCTGCGCTCGGTGTACATGTTCGCGCCGTGGATCCGGCGGATATTCATCTGCACGGACTCTCCCCTGCCGGACTGGCTGGACGAGGAGCACCCGGACATCAAGGTGGTGCGCAGCGAGGAGCACTTCCGCGACCCCTCCGTGCTCCCGGTTTTCAACTCACAGGCCATCGAGGCGCAGCTGCAGCACATCGACGGCCTGGGCGAGCATTTCCTCTACTCCAACGACGACATGTTTTTTGGCCGCCCGATCGGCCCGGACCTGTTCTTCTCCCCCGGCGGGATCACCAAGTTCGTGGAAGCCGACACCCGGATCGGCCTTGGCGACAACCACCTGGACCGCTCCGGCTTCGAGAACGCGGCCCGCGTGAACCGCAAGCTGCTGTACGACCGCTTCGGCCGGATCACCACCCGGCATCTGGAGCACTGCGCGGCGCCGCTGCGCAAATCCGTGCTGCTGGAAATGGAAGAAGAATTCGCTGACGAGTTCAAGTCCACCGCGGCCAGCCGCTTCCGCGCCAAGGACAACATCTCGGTGACCAACTCGCTGTACCACTACTACGCCCTGCTGACCGGACGGGCGGTGACGAATCCGGGCGCCAAGGTCACCTACGTGGATACCACCATGTATTCGGGTTTGGCGAAGCTGGAGAAGCTGCTGCAGAAGCGCAACCGGGACTTCTTCTGTCTCAATGACGGCAGCTTCCCGGAGGTTCCCGCTGAGGAACGTCAGCGCGTGGTGACAGACTTCCTGGCCCGTTACTTCCCGTTCCGGGCCCCGTGGGAGAAGGCGCCGTCTGCCTAACCGGCGGCTCCGAAGCTGCCTCCGTCGCCCGACGTCGGGCTGGGACTGAACCGCCCTGCGGTTGCGCCGACCAGGGTGCGCTCAGGATGGCCCGGCCTCAGAGGTGGGAGGGGACGCGGCCCGGCCGTACGGCGTCGGGAATGACGACGGCGGCGTCCTCCAACCGCTGCCGGGTCTCCGCCGCGGTGACCTGCCGACCGACCGGCAGCCCTCCGCGGGCCGGAACCACGGAATGGACCACGGTGTCCTCGTAGACGTGGACCATGTTGTAGGCCTGTGCGGCATCGCGGCCGCGGGTGCTGCCGGCGTCGGCGGCAAGGTCCTGGGTGTAACAGGTCGCCGAGGCAACCGAGACCGGAATGCCGGCGAACGTGGCGGTGGTGGAATAGTGCAGGTGGCCGGCGATGATCCCGTTCACGTCGCTGCCGCGCAGCACCTCGGCCAGTTCGGCCTGGCCGCGCAGCTCCACCAGCACCGCCAGGTCCTGCACGCTGGGCACCGGCGGGTGGTGCATGGCGAGGATGGTTCCGTGCGGTGCCGGCTCGGCCAGCTCGTCGGCCAGCCACTGCAACTGGTCATCCTCCAGCTGCCCGTAATGCGCACCCGGAACGGTCGAATCCAGCGTCATCACGCGCAGGCCGTTGACGTCGTACACCCGGTCCAAGGGTTCGGCGCCGGCGGGCTCGTCCAGCAGCATGGTCTTCATCCCGGAACGGTCGTCGTGGTTGCCCATTGCCCAGATCACTTGGGCGCCGAGGTTCACTGCCGCCGGTTCCACAATTCTGCGGAGTCTGGAGTAGGCCTCCGGCTCGCCCTTGTCCGCCAGATCGCCGGTAAAGACCAGGGCCTCGGGCCGGGAGCCGGAGTCTTGCAGATCCTCGAAGATCTGCTCGAGTCGTGCTGCGCTGTCTACCGCCCCGTAGAGCCGGCCGTCGCCGCCCACCAAGTGGGTGTCGCTGATGTGGAGTAGGAAGTGGTTGGGCCGTGGATGCTCGGCCTGACGGAGGTCCATCATCTACCTTCTGCTGCTCGCCGGACGTGTGCTGTCCGGTCCACTACAAACCATACAAACAGAAAAACGCTGAACTGTGGGTGAATTTGACGCGGCAATTGTGTTGAATCCGGCTATGTTTTCTCCACAATGCCAAAATGGGCCGCGAACAAGGGAGCAAGTTCGCTGATCTGGAACGGCGTCATGGCCGCCCCGCGCAGGCCTTCCAGTCCGGCCAATTCCTGCAGCTCCAAGCCGCGCAAGTCGACATGCTTCAGCTTCGCCGCGGTCAGGTCCAGCCGCCGCACCCGGCTGTCGGCGAAAGCCAACCGGTGGGCGGCAGCGCCGCCCAGATCCAGTTCGTCAAGGATGCAACCGGTAAACAGCACGTCCTGGAGTTCGGCACCGCGCAGGTTCACGTAGTCCAGCTTGCAGTTGCGGAACTCGACCGATTCCCATTCGGATTCGTACACCTCGGCTGAACCGAACCGTGAACCGTCAATCACGACCCGCCGGAACCGCGAACGGGGCGCGCTGAACACCGGGGCGTTCATCCGCTCGATGGCCACGTCCACGAAGCCAGCCGAACGCAGGTCGGCCCCGTCCATTGAGACATCCTCGAACGTGCACTCCGTGACGGAGACACCGGCCAGGCGCTGGCCGTCCAGCCCAGCGCTGACAAAACGCAGGCCTGCCACCCGCCCCTCCGGCACCAAGGCCGACGCATCGCCGTCGGCCATCTGCCCCAGGTCCGGGGCGTCGATACGGGGTGTGAAATCGGCAGGTTTGGCCATCTTTGGAGCATAGCGAACACGCCAGGGCGAAAATCGCGTGCACTCGGAGCCAAACACGTGTTCGATGGCACCATGCAGATTCTCGTCTTGGGCGGTACCGCCTGGCTGGGCCATGAAATCGCCGCCGAAGCACTGCGCCGCGGGCATCAGGTCACCTGCCTGGCCCGCG
>NZ_JBLKRT010000033.1:0-41593 GCF_047607445.1 Arthrobacter sulfonylureivorans | reverse complement strand
ACGTTGCGGCGGGCAAAGCCACCGGAACCGGCGCCGGCAACGATCCGCTGCTGTTTGCCGACGCCGGGGCGAGCCGGGTGCTGGACTTCACCGACTTCGGCTTTCCCACCACCTACCGGCTGGACTACAAGCGGGTGCGCGGCTTGCTGACCAGCCTGATCGACGCATTGACCAGCTCCGAGACCGATGTGGTGGTGGTGGAGATTGCGGACGGGGTCTACCAGGGCGAAACGGCACGGTTGCTGGCAGACCCGGTGTTCCACGCCGCGGTGGATCACGTGGTGTTCTCCGCGGCCGATGCCTTGGGTGCGACAGCAGGCATCGCGGTACTGCGCGACGCCGGTGTCAGCGTGCCCGCCGTCTCGGGTCTGCTGACCGCTTCGCCGCTGGCCGCCCGCGAGGCCTCGGGCGTCATTGGCGCACCGGTGATCAACACCTACGACCTGTGCGAGCCGGTCACCGCCCTGCAATTGCTGCCGGAGCGGAAGTAGCCATGCCAGCCGCTGCCCAGGCGGGGTCGGCACAGACGGGGTCCGTGCCGGCGCGGCTGCATCGGAAGGGCATGGACGCCTCGTTGCCAAGACTGCTGCAGGGCCGTCGCCGCTGGCTGATGGCGGCCCTGGTGGGCACCGGCCTGCTGATGGCCGCCGCGGCCGGAGCCAGCGCGCTGTTGATGATCCGGCTGCTTGACGGCTCCTCGCCGGCCGGTGCCGCGGGCATCCTCCCGCTCGGCTTCGGCCTCGCCGCCACGGCGCTGGGACTGGGCGTCCTGCGTGCCGCCGAACGGCTGCTGGCGGAGAAGCTGGGGCAGGACTACATCCATGAGATCCGCAAGGGGCTGGTCGCTGCGTCGCTGGCCAGCGATCGCGGTCCATCGCCGGGAGTGACCATTGCCCGCAACACGAACGACCTCTCCAGCATCCGGAACTGGATCGCGCTGGGCATAGCGCCGCTGGCGGTCGGCATCCCGCTGATCCTGGGAACCGCCGCGGCACTGTGGTTCCTGTCCCCGGCACTGGCGCTCGCCGTCGTCGTACCCTTGCTGCTACTGGCCGCGGTACTGGCCTTGCTCTCCCGCCCCGCCTTCCGCCGTGCCCAGGAGCTGCGCCGGCAGCGCGGGCGTCTGGCCGCGCGGCTGGCCGACACGGTGATTGCAGCGGGGACGATCCGAGCCGCCGGCGGCGAGGAAAGGGAGGTCAAGCAGATCGACAAGGCGGGACGGAAGGTGGTTGACGCGGCCGTGCACCGTGCCGCTGCCGCGGGCTACATCCGTGGAGCCGCCGCGGCCGCCGCCTCGCTGGGCAGCGCCGCGGTGGCCGCCGTCGGAACCTGGCAGATGGTGCCCACTGCCGCCATCGCCGCCGGCCTGACCATCGTGGGCATGATTTCCGCGCCGGTCACTGACATGGGGCGGGTCGTGGAGTATCGACAGAATTTCCGGGCAGCCCGCCGCATCCTCGGCCCAGCGCTCGCCGTCGGGGCCGCGGCCAACCAAGAACGACGGCGGCGCTTGCCTGCCGCCGGCGGCACCGGGGCACGTGAGGCCCAGATTGGTGCAGCGTCGGCGGTGGAGGGCCGTGCGGCCGCCGCGGTGAACGGCGCGCCGGTGCCTGACGGGCCGCACCACCCAGCCCGCGGAAGAGTGCTGGTGGACGGACTGGCCGCCTGCCGGAACTGCCCGGCGCCGCCGCTGTCCGCCGGCCCCGGCTCCCGCATCCGGATCCGGTCTGCCGACCCGGCCGCGGAGACCCAAGCCCTGGAGATACTGATCGGCATCCAGACCGACGCGCACGCGGTGGTCATGGTGGACGGCGAGCCGCTGCTGGCGAGCGGCGGCCGGAGACGCCGGAGGCTGGTGGGCTACGCGGCGACGGGGATGTATCTGGAGCGAGGTTCGATTGCACGCAGTGTGAGATACCGGCGGCCTGATCTTCCGCCGGCGGACGGCTCGGCAGCCTTGGTGCGGGTCGGACTGGCCGGACGAATCGCCAAGCTGGAGCGGGGAGAAGAGACGCAACTCAAGAGGGGCGGCGAACCGCTGAGCACCTCCGAGCTGGCCCGGCTGCTGCTGGCCAGGGCATCGATCGGCACGCCGCCCTTGCTGGTCCTGAACCGGCTCGACGCGGATTTGGACCGCTCGGGGACCGCGATGCTGGCAGACTTCCTGCGGGACTACCCAGGCGTGGTGTTGTTCGCCTCGGACCACCCCGACTCGCTCGGTGTGGAACACACGGAATGGAACCTCGATTGCGCGCACGCCGGCCTGGACCTGGTCTGGCACAGCCATGGGCGGGGCCGCTGAGGGCGGTCACCGGTGTGTCTGCCCCGCGAACCGACATGCCGCTCTCGGTGGGAGAAGCCGTGGGCTTCCCCGCGAACGTGACCGGAACCATGCCCGAGGGTGCCGCGATCCCGGCGGGGTCGAGGATACCTTTAGTGCGTGGTCAAAGTTGTGGGAATCATCCAGCCGGTCGAAACCAAGGAATTGTCGGCTGAAGGCGAGTCGTATGCCGACGCAAGGGCTGCCCTCGAAGCGCAGGTGCCGGAAGGCTGGCGCTTGCTGCAGATCTTGACCAAGTAGTCCCGGCCGGAAGGACCCCCCCGGTTAGAGGATGGACCCCGCGGGAAGGTACCACCCGGCGCATGGCAACGTCTGTCCGGGGCGGGAACCTGTTCCGGGCGGCGCTCCGGATTTAGTCGCCGAACAGGCCGCGGATGTCAGTGGCTGTGAGCTTGGACGAGAACATCGCGTCGTCTTCGAGCACGGACGAGATCAGCTTGGCCTTCCGCTCCTTCAACGCCATCACCTTCTCCTCGATCGTCCCGCGGGCCACCATGCGGTAGACCATGACGTTCTTGGTCTGGCCGATCCGGTGCGTGCGGTCCACGGCCTGGGCCTCGGTGGCCGGGTTCCACCACGGATCCAGCAGGAAGCAGTAGTCGGCCTCGGTCAGGTTGAGGCCGAAGCCGCCGGCCTTGAGGCTGATCAGGAACACCGGCGCGCTGCCGTTCTTGAACGTCTCGATCACCTCGGCACGGCGTCGGGTGGAACCGTCCAGGTAGCAATAGTCGATGCCGGCCGCGTCCAGCTGCTCGGCGGCCTTTTTCAGATAGCCGGTGAACTGGCTGAAAATCAGGGCCCGATGGCCCTCTCCGATGACGTCTTCGAGTTGTTCGAACAGCACGCCGAGTTTGCTGGACGGCACCGAGGCGTACTTCGAGTCCACCAGCGATGGGTCCAGGCTCAATAGGCGCAGCAGGGTCAGCGACTGGAAAATGGTGAACCGGTTCTTGTCCATGTCCTCGACCAGGCGCAGGACCTTCTGCCGCTCGCGCTGCAGGTGCGTGTCGTAGATCCGCCGGTGCTTGGGCGTCAGCTCCACCTCCAGTACCTGCTCCTGCTTCTCCGGCAGGTCGCGGGCCACCGCTTCCTTGCTGCGGCGCATCATCAGCGGTTTGATCCGGCGGCGCAGCTTCTGCAGTAGTTCGGAGTCCTGGTTGCGTTCGATCGGCCGCTGGTACTGGTCAACGAACCGCACGGCGGAGGGGAACAGTCCGGGCGCCACGATGGAGAAGATGGACCACAGCTCCATCAGGTTGTTTTCCATCGGCGTGCCGGTGATGGCCATCTTGAAGGGCGCGCGCAGATCGCGGGCACACTGATGGACCTTGGTGGCGCGGTTCTTCACGAACTGCGCCTCGTCCAGGATCAGCCCGGCCCAGTCCGTCTCCTGGTAGGTTTCGAAATCCAGACGGAACAGCGTGTAGGACGTGACCACGACGTCGGCGTCCGCGGCCAGCTCCGACAGTGGGCGCCGGCTGCGAATCTGCGTGTCGGTAATGCCCTCGATCTTCAGATCGGGTGCGAAGCGGCCGCTCTCGTGGACCCAGTTCGACACCACGGAAGTGGGCGCTACCACCAGGAACGGGCGGGCCACGGCCGGCTCGCCATTCTCCTTGGCATGCAGCAGCAGGGCCAAGGCCTGCAGCGTCTTGCCCAGCCCCATGTCGTCCGCCAGCACACCGCCCAGCCGGTGCCGCCAGAGGAAGGCGAGCCAGTTGAAACCTTCGGCCTGGTAGGGGCGGAGCTCGGCGTCCAGACCGGCCGGCAGGGGAGTCTGTTCCACTTCCTCCAGCGACAGCAGGCCCTGGACCGATTCCCGCCAGGCTCGGGCCTGCACCGTTTCGGTGGCGACTTCCTCCAGATCTTCCCAGAGCGAGGCCTGGTAGCGGCTGATCTGCAGTTCCCCGGATACCCGGTCCTGCATCTGCCGGGCTTCATCCACCAGTTGGCGGAGTCGGTCGAAGACCGGCTGCTCCAGCGAGAGGTAGGACTTGTCCACCAAAAGCAGCCGCTTTTGGCCGCGGGCCAGCGCCTTGAAGATGTTTCCGAACGGCACTGTGCGGCCGGCGACGCGGACCATGACGCCGAGGTCGAACCAGTCGCTCTCCTCGGTCTCCACCGTGCTGATGGTCAGTTCTGGCGCTTCGGTCAGCTCCTGGTAGTCGGGCTTTTCGCCCACAATGTCCACGCGTACGCCGTCCAGCTGCTCCAGCGCGGGCAGCGCATAGCGCGTGAAGTCCACCGTGGCCATGTCCCGCAGGGTGCGCGCCGTCGTCGTGCCCGCCCCCGGCACCGCCGCGGCGGCCTCCAGCAGGTCCTGCTCGGCGGGCAGGTCGCGGTAGTGGCTGGAGTCCGGTTCCGCGTCGACGGGAAACCGCAGCGGCTTGTCCCCGTGGCGGTATTCGATGTGCCAGCCGAGCTGCAGCACGTTGCCCTTGCGGTAGGACGCGGTCAGCACCAGCGCCGGCGGGACAATCTCGGGGAAGCTGACCGATTCGTCGCTGCTGGCCACCGCAATGCGCTGGCTGAGCGCCGGGTAGTAGCGCTCCATGAACTGCTCGACGTCGGCGGCCGGCACCGTCAGCGGGGTGCCTGAGAGCAGCAGGTTCGCTTCCTGGTCGGTGACGGTATGGGCGGTAGGAGCCAGCGTGATGACGGTCTGGCCCGCGAGGTCGTAGTGGTATACGCCGTGCGTGCCGACAATGCCCGCGGTCTCCGTGGAAAGTTCCTGGCCGTCGATCCGCAGCGATGGGGTCAGGACCAGGTCTGCGGTTCCCGGGTGGTCTCCGGCGGCGCCGCTGTCGTCGGCGCCGGCGGCTGGCGCTGTCCCGTCGAGATGGGCGTCCAAGCCGATCACGGCCTGATGTCGGATTTCGACGACGGTGTCCGCCTTGGCGCCGACCAGTGCGATGCCCAGCCGCTTGGCTTCGGCGAAGAGCTCCCAGAGCAGCGGGCTGCTGAACTCGTCGAGGAAGAGCCAGTCGTTGTCTTCGCCGAAGTAGGTCAGCCCGGTGGCCCGGTGTAGCGGCGCGAACTGGCTGAACCAGCGGTGCTGTTCGGTGTCCAGCGGCAGGCCGTAGGTCTTGTAGCTGATGGTGTTCCAGCGCAGTTTGCTGCGGATCCACCGTCCGGTCTCGTTTTGCAGTACGGGGCGGACGCCCACCCGCAACCGGTTTCCGGCCTTGCGGCTCCAGCTCGGTCCCGCCGCGGAGGTCTGCGGCATGGAGAGGCCCGAGGGGCGGTACTGGCGGTCGTTCCGGCGGCTCGGCTCCATCAGCTCGAACTGCAGCCCCAGCCCGGACGTGCTTTTCGCCTTGGTCTTCGCGGTTTTGCCTGCGCTGCCCTTGGCGCCGTCCGGGGTACCGCCGATCAGGCCGGCCAATGAATCCTGCCAGCCGGCCTGCTCCGGTTCCGGCTCGCGCGCAAAGGCCTGATTGGTGATCAGGTGCTGGCTGTTGCTGTTGAGGAGCACAGCGGCCACGTGCTTGCAGTCGGAGCCCACCGGGCAGCTGCAGGAGGCCGAGGCCGGACGCCATTGGCCGCTCTTACCGATCTCCAAGTAAATCCGGCAGCGGTACGGCAGCGCGGCGGTGCCGAGAACTTTGGCGGTCAGGAGTCGGACGGACGGGTCCCAGTCCAGCTCAGCCACGGATCCGTCGGAGGCATAAATTTTGCCGCGGGCAAAGGCGGCGCCGCCCACCAGCCTGATGATTTCGCTGACGTCAACCAGCGGAAAAGTGTGTGCGGCCATGGCCTCCATCATCTCATGGTGGAAGCGGAGGCCAGCACCAGACGCTGAAGCTGTGGACAGCGAAAATGGCCGCCCGGGCAGGACCCGGGCGCGGCCGTTTTCTCCGCCAGAGAGCTAGGCGGTCGGGAGTGCCGCGGGCTTCTTGTTCTTGGGATCCAGGATCAGGGCCAGTGCAATGCCAAACAGCCAGATGTCCTTGGCTACAGGAGTGCCCTCGGCACTGGGGCGGACGTTGTCCTCCTGCGTCATGTGCGGCGTCTTAAAGTACATGGCCAGCAGCGACCCAGAGAACGCGGCCAAGCCGAGTCCGGCCAGCCGGCTGGGCACGAAGGGCAGCAGCAGCGCCGCGCCCAATGCGGTCTCGCCGTAGGCAAGCATCTTGCCGAACTTCTCCGGATCCATCTGCTTCAAAGCGGGAAACGCACGGCTGCCCATCTGCTGCATGCCGGCGGCACTTTCCTTATCCAGCTTCTGCTTGCCCAGCCCGGAGTTGAGGATGAACGCGCCGCTGGTGAGGCGCAACGGAATATGGCTCAGTTTCATCGGGAGTCCTCGAATCTGTGTTGTCCGCTGGTACGTTCGAGCCTACGGTCCCGCCGCACCGACCGCTAGTGCCATGCCTCTGGTGGTCGATTTCGGTGGTCGACCGGTCTCTACTCGGCGCTGGCGCGCCTCCTTCGACCACCGACAGCGCCAGCGAACGCGCGGAGACCCCGCGTGCCGTGTCCACACCGGTGGTCGGCCGGTCTCTACTCGGCGCTGGCGCGCCTCCTTCGACCACCGACAGCGCCAAGCCCACTCCGGTGGTCGACCAAGTGAGCGCCAGCGAACGCGTGGAGACCGGGCAGCGCGGCCCCGTTTTGGCTTACTTCTTGGCGGCGCGGACAACCCGGGCGACGGCGCGGCCGGCGCACCAGACCAAGGGAATCAGCACCGCCAGCAGTGCCACGGTGTTGGGCCGGAATGTCGCGGGGCCGTCGCCGCGTCCGGCGTAGACTCCGAGCGGCAGGGCTATACCGCCTCCGCCACCGCCGGCGGCTCCATCGGCATCCCCGCCGCCGCCGAAACCGTATTGGACCCAGGCCACCGGCACCACGGTCTCGCCGCCCACCTGCAGCGGTTCTCCAAAGGTCCGGGCGACGCCCAGCGACTTGAGCTGTTCGGCCAGCCGTTCCGGTACGGACGGTGCGCCCGGCGGCCGCTGGTCCTTCCGGGATGACGGGGCAGATTCGGGCGATACGGATCCGGTTTCTGTGGGCATGGGCACATCCTAGTGGAACGGGTCAAGGCGCTGAATAGCCTAATCTTTGGCTGAAGCATTCACCCGGCCAGGAAACCCAGCACGCCCCGGGCTTCCAGGTTCAGCTCCCGGCGCTTGACCCTGATGGCAAGCCGGTAATAGTCCACCAGCTGTTCGCAGAGTACCGGCCACGTCCGACCCTGCACGGAGCGATGAGCCGCCTCGCCCAGCGCCCGGCGCTTGGTATCGTCGCCGGTCAGGTCCCGGACGTACTCGCGCAGTTCATCCAAGTTCCCGGGCCGGTAGATCCAGCCGGTCCTCGACGGGTCAACAAGATCCAGCGGGCCGCCGCGGCCCACCGCCACCACGGGCACGCCGCTCGCCATCGCCTCCTGGATGGTCTGGCAAAAGGTCTCCGATTCGCCAGGGTGCACAAACAGGTCGAACGAGGCGACGCGTCGGGCCAGGTCTTCGCCGGTCTGGAAACCGTCAAAATGCGCCCCGGGCAATGCGGCCCGCAGTTCCTCCTTCAGCGGGCCGGAACCAACCACCACCAGCCGGGTCCCGGGGAGTTCGGCCAACACGGCCAGATCCGCCACCTGCTTTTCGGCCGCCAGGCGGCCCACATAGCCGATGATTCGTTCGCCGTTGGGCGCGACGGAAGCCCGCCAACCGGCGTCGTACTTGTCCGGATGGAATCGGGTGGTATCCACGCCGCGCCGCCACAAGTGGACCCGGATGCCGCGGCTGCGCAGCTGCTGCATGGCGAACGACGACGGCGCCAGAGTCAGCGTGGACGCGTTGTGGATGCTCTCCACGCGCTGCCAGAGCAGTTCCTGCAGCCACGGAGCGCCGTACCGGGCGGCGTAGGCCGGGACTTCGGTCTGGTAAACGGAGACGGTGGGCAGGCCGAGCTGCTGCGCGGCCTGCACCGCGCGCCAGCCCAAAATGAAGGGGGAGGCCACATGGACCACGTCCGGCCGGAAGCCGGCCAACACCCGGCGGATCCGTGCCACGGTCCCGGCCGCCACGCGCACATTCGGGTAGCCGCGCAGCGGGATGGACGGCAGCCGGTAGACCGGGTAGCCCTCCACCGTTGCCGGTGCGGTGTCTTCAAGCCACGACGACGTCGGTGCCACCACCAGGACGTCGTCCCCGCGACGCCTCAGGTGGGCGATGACCTGCAGCAGGGAATGGGTGACACCGTTCATATGCGGCAGGAACGATTCGGCGACGATAGCTACCCTCACGCCATCCACCCTGCCTGCCGCCGGCAACGCGCAGGCAAGCAGGCGTGATCGTGTCGGTGAACGGCGGCCCAACTCCGCTCTGGCAGGGTGGTCGGGTGACCATGGGACTCTTGGCGCTGATCACCGGCGCGATCTTTTTCGGTTCGGTGGCCCAGCGCATCGCGGGCATCGGGTTCGCTCTGCTGGTGGCGCCGATCCTGGCCATCTTGCTGGGGCCGCACGAGGGCATCATGATGATCAACATCTGCGCAGTGGTCTCCTGCGGGTTGATTGTGCCGCGGGTGTGGCAGGAGATCGACTGGAAACTGCTGCTGTGGCTGTCCGTTCCCGCCGTCGTCGGCACCGTCGCGGGCTCCTGGCTAGCGGTGCAGGTCCAGCCCGCGGTGCTCTCCACCGTGGTGGGCGCGGTGGTGATGGCCGGGCTGGCCGTTGCGGTGGTGCTGGGCCGCGCGCAGGTCACCGTGTCCGGGCAGCTGCCCAAGGCACTCGCCGGGCTCGGCTCGGGGCTGACCAATGCGCTCGCCGGAGTGGGCGGTCCGACGGTGAGCGCCTACGCCATCCTGTCCCATTGGCCGCCGCGACCATTCGCAGCAACCCTGCAGCCGTTCTTCCTGCAGCTGTGTCTCATCACCGTGGGCGTGAAACTGGCCGTGGATCCAGGCAGCGTGCCACACCTGGCGTGGTGGATGTGGGCAGTCATTGCCCTCGCGATCATCGTGGGCATCTTTGCCGGCGAACGGCTCGGCCGGCGGCTGCGCGACGAGCATGCCAGAGCTGCGGTGGTGGTGCTGGCCTTTCTGGGAGCGGCCGGTGCGTTGGTTAAAGGACTGGTGGATCTGCAGGCCTGAATGCCGTTTCTTTGCGTTTGTTTTTGCTCCCGGAGATAGGGGCTGGCTTTATTTTCTAAAGCGGGTATGGTCTCTAGCAAGACATCCCGCTTGAGAAAGAGGAGCAAGAATGTCCGGAAAGACGCCTGGGCGCGAAAGCGCAAAAAAACAGGGCCGCAGCATTAAGGAAAAACGTGCCGAAAAGCGCGAAAAGGCGAACTTGGAGAGTGAAACCATTCCCAAGCGCCGGAAGCGTTAGCGCGCCGGAACCATCACCGCCTGTGGGAACCGCGGCCCAGTTGCGGGGCTGACGTTTCGAGGGGGCACGGGCCGATGGCGCCGGCAGAACCGTGGAAACACGGTTCGTGCTGACTGGCGGAACCACGGAAAGAGTCCGCGGAATTAGTCTTCCTGCGTTGAATTTCCGTTCGATGAATATCCGCCTGCGGGGCGGCCGGATGATTTCAACTTCATCCGGCCGCCCATTCCATTTAACAATTGCTTCCGCGGATGCCGCGCTCAGTGACGTGTTGGTGGCTGCCGGGAGGGCATCCCGCCCGGTCCGTTCCGGCGGGCCCGAAGTCTGGCGTGTCGCCGGTGAGCGGCGTACGGTTTTTCTTGCTGGGGGTCCGATATGTGGAGAGGACCAGCGCCATGGAGTGGATCCGGCCGGAAGACTCCGGCTACGACGAGGCTCGAAAACTTTTCAACGCAATGATTGACCGGAGACCGGCCGTCATTGCCAAATGCGGCAGCCCGGACGATGTGGGGGAGGCCCTGCGGTACGCCCGGGCGCATCAGTTGGACGTGGCTGTGCGGTCCGGAGGACATTCAGTAGCGGGCATGTCCATGAACGATGGCGGACTCGTCATCGACGTCCGCCCGATGAAGACGGTGACGGTGGACGCCGAGGCCGGGACAGCCACCGTAGGTGGCGGCGCGACCTGGGGCGAGTTCGACCGGGCGGCCCAGCCCTTCGGACTGGCGACCACCGGCGGCCGGGTCAGCACCACCGGCGTCGCCGGCTTCACGCTCGGCGGCGGATCCGGGTGGATGGAACGGACTTGGGGTCTGGCATGCGACAACCTGGTCTCGGTGGACCTGGTGACGGCATCCGGCGAACTGGTCACCGCCAGCGAGCGGGAGAATCCGGACTTGTTCTGGGCGCTGCACGGCGGCGGCGGAAATTTGGGCGTAGCGGTTTCCCTGACCTTTCGGATGCATCAGGTCGGCGAGCAGAGCTTGTCCGGCCTGATGCTGTGGCCCGCCGAGGCTGCTCCCGACGTGGCCCGCGCGTACCGCGACTTCGCACCGGATGCTCCCGCGGGGGTGGGGACAGCGCTGGCGTCGGTGATTGCCCCTCCGGAGGAGTTCGTCCCGGCCGACCTGCAGAACAAGCCCGCGCTCGGCGTGGTCTTTGTACACGCAGGAGAGCCCGAAACGGGCGAGCGAACGCTCGAGACTGTGCGCAGCTGGGGGCCCGTTGCCGACGTTGTGGCGCCGCGGCCGTATGCGGAGTTCCAGTCCATGCTTGACGACCAACCCGACCAGTTCAATTATTGGTCCGCCGAATACCATGACGAGTTTCCGGACCCGGCAGTCGACGTCTTCCTGCAATACGGTGCTAGGTTGCCGCACCCGTCGTCGCAATTGCTGTTGCTGCCGTGGGGAGGCGCCGTCGCCACGGCGGAAAGCGCAAGCACACCGATGGCCCGGCGCGACGCCACCTGGGTGAGCCACCCCTTCGCGCTGTGGCAGGATCCTGCCCAGACCGAGGAAGCCATCGGTTGGGCGAAGGGATTCCGCCGCGAGATTTCCGACTTTGCCACCGGTGGGGTGTACCTGAACTTCATCGGCCATGAGGGGCAGGACCGGATCAAAGCAGCGTTCGGAGAAGAGAACTACAACAGGCTGGCCCGGATCAAGCACACGTACGACCCACTCAATGTGTTCAGCGGCAACCAAAACATCGCACCCGCCGCCTGAAGTCCGCCCGGCTGGACCCAACAGCGGGAGCCGAGCCTCCGCCGTCGTGCTTTGTGACAGTACGACGGCGGTGCGTTACCGTGTGCCGATGGCCACGGCGCCGAGTCGCTGAGCGGGCCGGGGCACCCGGACTGGCACCATAGAAGCAATGAAACTCACGTCGCGACCGGGCGGTCAGGCCGGACTGCCGATGCCCCTGTGGCTGCAGGGTGCCTTCGAGTTCTTCCAGTGCGCCCTGCTCTCGGCCATCCTGGTGCTGCTGCCGCTGGTGGGCGTGTGGTTTGCCGACGGTTTTGACGACCGCAGTTTCGATTCGCTGGCTCGACTCGGCGGCCAGGCCTGGCTGCTCATCCACGGTGTCCCGCTGGAACTGGCCATCCAAACCGGAACCAGTTCGGCCGAAACGATGCGCGGGACGTTGTCCCTGGTGCCGTTGGGGCTCACACTGATCCCGTTCTTCCTGTCCTGGCGGGCCGGACGGCGGCTAGCCAGGGCCTCCTACACGGACCAACTGTGGCAGGCACTGGTCGGTGCACTCGGAACCTACGCTGCCGTGGGAGCGGCGACCGCATACCTGGTGCGGACCGATGAAGTGGAGATTTCCATCCTGGCCGGCGCACTCATTCCGCTGCTGCCGGCGGGCGCGGGCCTGATTGTGGGCGCGTACCGGGAAGCCGGGTCCTGGGCTCGGCTGATCGGCGTCGATGCGGCCGCATGGGTGGCCCGCACGAGTCAGCATTCCCGCTGGGCCGGATCCTACGTGTGGGCCGGAGTCCGGGCCGGGCTGCTGGCGGTGACGGCTGCGGTGGCACTTTCGGCCGTTCTGCTTGCCGTGGACCTGGGCCTGCACTGGGCCGAAGTGGTTGAAATCTACGAACAGCTCAGTCCCGGCATCGTTGGCGGCGTGGTGCTGACCGTGGCGCAGCTGGGACTTATACCGAACTTCGTGGTGTGGGCGCTGTCGTGGAGTTCGGGGGCCGGATTCGCCATCGGCTCCGGCAGTTCGCTGGGGCCGCTGGCCACCACGGTGGGACCCATGCCCGCGTTGCCGGTGCTGGGCGCGCTGCCGTCCGGCGAGCTGACCTACGGGCTGGCCGCGCTGGCCGTGCCGGTGGTAGCTGGCGTGCTGGCCGGCTGGTGGTTCCTGCGCGAGGGGGAGAACCATTTCGACGAGTGGCTCTCCATCAAGATCCGGGCCCGCTGGTTCACCGCCTCCACATCCACGCTGCTCTTGGGACTGTTCGTGGGCGCGGTCGCCGGGGCCGCGGCCGCCGGGCTGGTGTGGTTGTCCAACGGTTCGCTGGGCATCGGACGGCTGACGGAGATCGGCCCGGATCCGTTGTGGACCGCACTGTGGGTTGCCGGCGAGGTGGCGCTTGGCACCATGATCGGCCACGCCGTGGCGCCGTGGCTGGAGCGCGAACCAGCCAGGGCCCGCAGCCGGAAGTGACCTACGGGTTCAGCAGGTTGGAAAAGTTCAGCAGCTTGTCCTCATAAGTGCCCAGGCATGCTTCGCGCGCGGACTGCGTGACGGCCAGCTGGTTGCAGTCCTCGAAGGCAGCGGTCAGAGGCCAGAACAGCACCTGCGCCAAGGTGGTCAGCAGGAAGAACGCGCCGGCGCCGATGCCCAGTACATAGGTGATCCGCAGCGAGCCCGGCAGCCCTGCACGCACTGCTTTCACCAGACCGATCACGGCTACCACGATGCTCGCCACGGCCAGCGCCGGAGCCACCGCTTTCCACGGGAGCGGGAGAGCCGTTGCCAAGAAAGTGGACGCCAGCAACAGCAGGAGCACACGGACAAACAGCCCGGCCGACTTGATCTGTTCCTCGGTCGGCTCCGGGCGCGTGGTCTGCTGCATGGATTAAGCCTAGGCGAGAGGGACGCATAAAGTTGATTCCATGCGCATAGTGGTCCTCGTTTCCGGCTCCGGCACCAATCTTCAGGCAGTCATCGACGCCGTCCGCGAGGGCAGGTTGGAAGCCGAGATCGCCGCGGTGGGCAGCGATGTCCCCGGCTGCCGCGGGCTGGAACGTGCCGCCGCGGCGGGGATTCACACCTTCACCGTTGCGCCCGCCGGGTTCGCCTCACGGCCCGAATGGAACCGCGCCCTGGAAGAAGCCGTTGCGGCGTACAACCCGGAGGTGGTGCTGCTGGCAGGCTTCATGCGCATCCTTGACACCGAATTCGTCAGTCGCTTCGAGGGCCGCCTGGTCAACACCCACCCGGCCCTGTTGCCGTCCTTCCCGGGCGCCCACGGCGTGCGCGACGCCATGGCCCACGGCGTCAAAGTCACCGGCGTGACCGTGCACTTGGTGGATTCCGGCGTCGATACCGGCCCCATTCTGGCCCAGGCCGCAGTGCCGGTACTGGACGACGACACCGAGGAGTCGCTGCACGAACGGATCAAGGTAGAGGAACGCCGGCTCCTCGTGGAGACACTCGCCAAGCTCGCCTAGGCTTCCTTGAATCACGACGCCGGTGCCCGGCTAGGGGCGTCGGCGCGGTTTTCTTGCGCCAAGACACCGGGTCTTTACCCGCCGCTGTCAAGGGCGGCGCACGCTTTAGACCCGCTGCACACCAAACCTGTGGAAAACCTCCGCATCCGTTGATGCGTCTGGTTAGACTGTCTCGCACTAAGCGTCCAGCCCGTCCAGCACCCGGGGGTCTGAGTGAGCCAGCAGCCAACACTCATAGCTACAACGCGCGCCCGAACCACCTTCCTCCTCACTGCGGCAGCCCTCGCCCTCTCCGCCTGCACAGGACCAGCCGGCGCCGAGCCGTCATCGAGCCCCGCGCCTGTTGCCTCGGCGTCAGCCAGCCAGTCGACGGAGCCCACTCCAACGCCGCCGCCGGCCACGGCCGCTTACAAGCCGGCCACTGCTGATGGTCCAGCAGAGAACGTGCCCGTGCCCAAAATCCCCAAGGCAGCGACGAAAAAGACTGAGCAGGGCTTAAAAGCATTCACTGCCTACTGGTTGGAAACGATGACCTACGCCTACGCGACCGGTGATCTTAAGCCAATGAAGGCGATTAGCGGTGACGAATGCACAGCTTGTAGTAACGCCGCGGAGGGGATCTCCCAGATATACACCAAGGACGGTTGGGTAGTCGGTGGAGCCATAACTCCAGCCACAACACAGACGAATTTCAAGACGACATCGGACGGCGAATACCAGATACTGTTCCAGCACGCGCAAGAGGCCATTGATGTTTATCGGGCTGACGGAACGAATGAACTCAAGGGAGAATCGGTTGATTCTTCGGTGCTAATAATGATCGCTGTTCACGAAGATGGGCACTGGACTGCTAAGAACGTCGAGAAAATTGGCTGACAGTGATTGTCTCAGGAGTCAGTGTGCGAGGTCTGGTCACCCTCTTTTTGTGCATCGCGCTGACCGCGGTCTCCACGCCGTCCCATGCCGCACGTACTGACAATGTTTATTTGGATGATTACGCAACGGCGGAGGCCTGGCAACAAGATCCTGCGACTGGGATGTGGCACCGATCCTTTAATACATTGCCATCAGACACGAACGGTTATCGCTTCGAGCCGCTGTGCCTTGAGGACAAGAGTCACCAAAGTGCACCTTGTTTGGAGCAGCGTGATCGCTGCACGGAGAGTGAGGGCCCCCGACTAGTCCAGTGGTACACGGGCCTTTTGGGCACGGAACGCTCGAGTTGGATGCCACTTGGAGGCCCGGTGTGCATCTACTCAGAGGACCCTGTTGACGTTCTCGAAGAAATTGCGGCACGGATCCAACATCAGCTTGAACAGAGACCGGTGGTCGCTGGGACGGTGCTCATTCAGCCGAGTGAGCACACTCTTCGCGGTGCCCACACGAACATTTATGCGGCTGCCCAAGAACAGACGTTCGATCTGAATATGCTCGGCCAAGATGTCGTTATCCGGGTGGAACCCGTGGGTTACACGTGGACTTATGGTGATGGTCAAAGCTTTGGGCCGGTAGCGGATCCGGGCGGTCCGGTGCCGCAGGAGCGTTGGGGTGAGCAGACTGCGACAAGTCACGTTTATCAAGACACTGGCGACTATGGGATTGTCTTGACGACTACTTTCAAGGGTTACTACTCCGTCAATGGAGGCCAGGAGATCCCGATCCCTAACACTGCGGACTTTAGTTCCGCCCCGGTCGCGATCAGCGTCTGGCGGTCAGTGGTGAATAACTACGCGGACAACTGTCTGGACAATCCGGAGGGCGCGGGTTGCTGAAGCGGCACAATCCTGGTGTGATCTAGCACACTTGAAGCACTCTTTTCAGACTTTGGCATGTCTCCCGGCGGTAGGGTATCTGACGGTGCTGACGCCGCCTAGATGCGTAGAAGTCGGTTCCCTCTCAATCCGTTATCCAAGGGGAGACCATGAAGAAGTTGATGATGTCGGGTGCCGTGCTGACTGTGGCAGCTGTTGCACTTGTGGGCTGTGGCAGCGGGGCCGCATCGGAGAAGCCCGAAACTAGCAACAAGCCGGTGTCGGCCACCACTGACGCGCCGGCGCAGAACGTCCGGACGCCGGAGAAGAATGACCGGATGGCTGAGGACACCGCGCAGGGTCTGGCGTCCTTCACGTATTACTACTTTGATGCCAAGAACTATGCGATCCAGACGGGCGATGCAGACCTGATGCGTGAAGTCGCCGCAGACTGCGCCAGCTGCCTGGCCGAGGCGGACGACATCGAGGCTGTTTACGCCGATGGTGGCTGGATTGTGGGCGGCCAGCCGAAGGCGCTGAACGTGGTGGCGCTGGACGAGGCCAAGGACGACAAGGGCAATCTCAGCGCCGTGGTTCCGTACATGGAAGACGGCAGCACGACCCTGGACAAGGACGGCAAGACCGTCGATACCAAGAAATGGGATTCGGACGGAACCACGCTGACGGTCACCGCCAATTACGCCGACGGCGCGTGGTCGATGGTGTCTGTCAAGGAGACTCCGGACGCCGGCATCCCTCAGTAGGCTCTCTCGGACAACTACGGTTGGCCTGCGCCCTTCCGCCTGGTGGCGGAGGGGCGCTTTTGCGTGTGGGCGCCAGGCAAATGACCCCCGAACTAGAGGAGCTCGGCGCCCTTGGTCTCGGGGGAGAAGCGTGACATCCACAGTACGGCGAACAGCACCAGGATCCCGGCGATGGCGAACGACCACGCGAGACCCAGATACGGCCACATGACTGACGCGAAGATCAGCGGGCCAAAGCCGGCCCCGACGCGGGAGAACGTCGACGCCCAGCCGAAGCCCGACCCGCGCAGCTCGGTGGGGTAGAGCTCCGAGACGTAGGTGTACAGCACCGGAATAGCGATCTGCACCACCATCCCGTACACCAACAGCAGGGCCACCACCGCAGGAGGCACTTCGATGAGGAGCGCGACGACGACGAGCATCAGCGCCGACAGCGGGCCGGTGATGGCGAGGATCCACTTCCGCCCGGTCTTTTCGACGAAGTATGCGGCGATGATGACGCCCACCAGACCGACGGCGGCCATGCCGGCAGTGGTCAGGAAGGCGCGAGCCGCGGCGAATCCGGCGTCGATAAGGATGATCGGCATCCACGTCAGCGCCAGGTAGTAGACCAGCAGGATGCTGAAGAACAAGGCCCAGGCCGCCGTCGTAATCTTCCAGTTGAATTTCCAGACGGCTTTGAATTGCGCCAGGACGTTGACGGCGGACAAGCGTGGTGCTTCGGATGCTTCGGGCAGCCGCCATTCGCGTACGGTTCCGCCGGTGCGTTCGACCATGCTGTTGATGACTTGTTCGGCTTCCGCTGTGCGCCCGCGGCTGACCAGGTAGAGGGGGGACTCGGGCACCGACCTGCGCACCCAGAAGACCAACAGGGCGGGCAGCACCATGATCAGCATGGTGAAGCGCCAATCGGCCACGGTGGCCATGATGATCGCGGAAACAAAACCGCAGAGCGCGGCGCCCACGGGCCACCACCCGTCCATGGCGGTGAGGACGCGGCCGCGCTGGCGGCGCGGCGTGAATTCGCCGACCAGCGCGTAGTCCACGGGTACGCAGCCACCTAGTCCGAAACCGGCGATGAACCGGAAAACGCAGAACCAGACAATGTCCGGTGCGAATGCTCCCAGGACGGTAAAGACCGAGAAGACCAGCAGCGTGGCGGTAAACGCCGTTTTGCGGCCGATGAGGTCGGCGATGGACCCCCAGATGAAAGCACCCAGAGCCATGCCGATCAGATTGGCGGTGCCGATCCAAGCGGCTTGGGCTGGGACGAGGTCCCAGTGGTCGGACAACAGCGGGATCAGAACGCCGTTGAGCGTGACGTCCCAGGCATCGAACATGAAACCTAGTCCGCCAAGCAGGAAGATCTTGCCTTGGACCCGCCAGCGCCAGGGCAGTTCCTGCACAATTTGGTCGCCGGTAGGCAGGTGGGCGGTCTGCGTCATTCGTGGCCTTCCAGGGGAGTCGCTATCCACACTTTAGTCGCGTTCGGCAGATGAGAGGGTTCTCATGGAGTTCTCCTCAAGGTCTCACGTTGGGTGTGCATGCTGGAGTCATCATCACCTCCCAATGCACTGTGAAAGGCAGAACATGAACAAGCGCACTCTGTGGATTGCAACCGGAACCCTCGGCGTGATGGCAATCGGCGCCGGATCTGCGGTCGCGGATTCCGCCTTCGGGAACGGGGACCCGGCATCGGGTGTCGTCCAGCAGGCGGAGGTGCCCGCACTTGTCCCCGTCGCGGAAACCAGCATCTCCCCGGCTGCGGTGAATCTGGACAAGCAGGACGTGAAGACCGCGGTGTCCGCGGTGACGGCCCAGAGCGCACCGTCGCCGGTTTCCGCGCAGTCGGCAGCCAGCCCGGTGTCCGCGCAGAGTGCGCCGTCGCCGGTCTCCGCGCAGTCGGCAGCCAGCCCGGCCTCCGCGCAGAGTGCGCCGTCGCCGGTGTCGGCCCAGACTGCGGCCAGTCCGGTGTCCGCGCAGAGTGCGCCGTCGCCGGTCTCAGCCCAGTCCGCTGCTTCGGCCCCGAGCGCGCAGAGTGCTGACTGACCAGCAGTCCTTCAAAGCCCGCCAGGTCCCGGATCTCCCCACAGCATCGGGACCTGGCGCATTTAACCGCGGATTGCGCAGCGCGGCCGGGCACGGCACGGCGTCAGTAGTCCACGATCCGTCCGAACGACGGCGGTGCCTGCGGCGTGCGTCCGCAGACGATGCGTCCGCGCAGCCGCTGGAAGATGTGCGGCGGCAGATCCAGGGCCGCGGCGAAATCCTGTTCCGTGCTAAAGCCGCCGCGCTTCTCTCTAACCTCGACCGCCTTCTCGGCGAGCGTCCGGGAGAAACCGGGCAGGGCTTCGAGCTCGCGCGCGGAGGCGGTATTGACGTCCACGGTATGAGCATCTCCGGCCTCGGCCGCTGTGGTGGCGCCCGCCGAGGAGGCAACGCCCGCCGGATTCGAATGCGTCGAGCGTGGGCTGCCGGCAGTGGTCATGGTGCCGGTCGGAGTCGCCGAGCCGCGGCGTGCAGCTCGGGATTTCCCGGAAGCCTGCGTACCTCGTGCCTTGGCGGTGTTGCGGGAGCCGGCACGTGTACGGCGCGCGGGCTTGGCGTTGGCTGCCCGGGCCCGGTCATGCGGCTGGCGCCGGCTGTTCAATTGGCTGCCGGAGCGCGCCCGGACGGTGCGACCCGTGGTGCGGGCCGGCTGGGCAGTGGCGCGATCCCGGTCCCACTTGAAGCGCAAGTACTCGGGGTTGATCGCGACGGCGAAACTGCTCCCGGCCAGCCAGCAGGTCAGGAGCAGCCACGTGGCGATCTCCTCCTGGACGCCGACTCCATCGAGCAGGGCCAGCGCAACACCGCTGAGCGTGAGATGGACCAGACCGAGAATCCACCACAGCGGGCGCTTCGCGCGGGAACCAACCACCAGCAGGGCCGCTCCGCCAAGGAATCCAAAGGTCCCCACGGGTACCAGCAGCCACCAGCTCTGGCGGATGTTCCATCCCAGCGTGGGCTGTGCGGCTGCCATCAGTAATCCACCGATCTTCCAAAGGACACCGGCCGGGCCGGCGGGAGCTTGCAGACCAAATGCGGACGCAACACCACCAGATCCGGCTGGGAGATCCCCAATGCGGCACCGAAGTCTTCGACCGAGCGGAACGGTCCGCGTTCGTTGCGCAGCCGGATGGCCTTGCGTGCCTTGTGTCGGCTGATTCCGTTCAGCTTCTGCAGAGCTACCGCCGACGCACTGTTGACGTCCACGGGATCGGCCGGGGACCGGGAAGGTCCGGCGGCGGGGGACTGAGCAGGGCCGGCGTAGTAGCTGGTGGCATCGAGGCCGGGATCATCGAGCAGCTCGGCAGCGTTGCCTGCGGGGCGCGGGGCCGGGGCCGTGCCGGCAGGGCGCGCAGCCGCTGTGCGGGACCTGCGGCCGAAAATCGCCCGGGCGGTGGGACGCGCCGTCGTTGTTTCTGTCCCAACGTCAGCTGGTGCGCGGCGGATGAGGGCGGCCAAGGCAGGACCGGAGGATCGGGTGGCAAGCTCCCAGCGGTTGCGCAGCCAGGCCGGGTTGATTCCCAGCGCATGCAGGGAACTGATCGTCCACAGCAGGGTACGGGCGGTGCCGCCGGCTTCCGGGTTCATAGCCAGGGAGACCAGCAGCACCACCAAATAGAGACCGGCAGCGGAGAGCCAGGCGGCGCGGCGGGCCAACAAGCCAATGATGAGGAAGCCGGCCCAGCCCAGGAATCCGATGCCGAGCAGCGGCAGCAACAACCACAGACTGCCGGCAGCCAGCCAGAGTGCAGGCGGTTTCCCGGTCCGGGAGGCGAGCGTGCGGGTGTGGTCAGCGGCGGACATTCAGGACCATGGTGACGCTTTGGTCTTCTTCGACCGTCTCCGATGCGAGCTCCAGGCCGGCGGTGTGCGCCCGTTCACGGAGCTTCCGGACCACCGCTTGCTGGACCCTTCGGGCGTAAGCCTCGTCGATGGCCTGCACGATTTCCGCCGCCCGCGGCCGGTCGACGTCCTCACCGCTGAAGTGGACCTGCCAGATGCCTTCGCTGTCGCGATTGAACACCGCGGTAGCGTCCGTCCAGGCAGCTTCAAGGGAGTCCTCCTCGACGCGGACGACCTCGGCCTGCGTGTCCGCCAAGGCGTCCTGCAGCAGGTTCAGATCCCTCATGCGTGTCCGCACCTGGACCTGCGGCACCGCTTCAACCTCAGCCGCCTTATTCGTTTCATTGTTCTTGGCTTTGTTGTCGATGGCGGCGTTGACGGCGGCAACCGCGGCGATGGCAGCGGGGATGAGCAGTACGGAAACACTCACGGGGTTTCTCCTGATCGGGCGCCGGCCGGGACCGGGCGGGGCGTGATGGTGGGGACAAAAGCGCGGCCGGACGCGGTGGAGCGGGCTACCGGTGCGCGGCTGGAGTGGGCGGCAGCCGGACGGCCGGAGCGGGGCCGGTTCGCGGCGGGGCTGCCGGAGCCAGGCCGGTCGGCGCGGGCGCCCAGATTGGCCAGCAGGGCGTCCAACTGGTCGTCGGAGGCCCAGCCGTTCAACCCGATGGTCCCGTCGGGGGCAACGCGGATTTCGATCCGGTCCGGCTGGGCGCCGATGTCCTTCAGCAGGTCCCGGTAGCGGCCGGTCAGCGCGGTGAGGCCCTGGTTGGTGGAACCGATCCACGGCCGTTGCAGGTCGGGCCGGTCCTGTAGGTAGGGCCCGTCTGCCAGCAGATCGGTGGCAGCGAGCAGGCCGGCGATGTCCTCGCGGTCGACCGACCAGCGCTCCAGGTCCTGGTGGAGGTAGCCGGTAAAGGTCATCACGGACAACCCGGCCTCCCGGAAGGAACGCGCGACGACGGCGCTGGCCGCCGCCTGCTCGAACGGTTCTCCGCCCAGCAGGGTCAGTCCCTCGGACCCGGCGGCGATCGCCTGGTCAACAAGCTCGGCGGCGAAGTCGCCGGTCGGGACAAGGGCTGCGCCGCGGTCGGCCCAGAGGTGCGGGTTGAAGCAGCCGGGGCAGCGGATGGAGCATCCTTGCAGCCAGAGCGCAGCCCGCCGGCCGGGTCCTTCGGCATCGGTGGCCGGAAGGAACCGCGCATACCGGATGGTTCCGGCATCGGTCCGCGGCGGCACGGCGCGGTTGTTGATCCGGGGGGCCGGTGCCAGTGCGGTTAGCTGCTCGGGCGCACCGGGGCTAGTCTGCCGACTCATTGCGTACATAGTCGCTGGCAGTGACCGCGGTGCGGGTGTAGTCCTCTGTGTATGAGCTGGAGACGGTTTCCGCTTCCAGCAAGTCTTCCAACAGCGTGATGTAGTCCAGACAGTCGCTCCCGAAGATGTTCCGGGTTTCCGCCGCCACGGCGCCGTCGGGGCCGACCGTGACAATGAGTTGTTGCTGGTCCATCGCTTCTCCTTCGGAATCGGGTGCGGTCTAGAAGTCCACGGTGCGGCCGCCGCGGACCGGCTGGCCCGAGGTTACGGCTGGCCGGGTAGCTGCCGGGTGCTGCGGATCCGTGGGATGCCGGGAACCGTCGTCCAGGTCTTCGCTGCCGGTGGCACCGACCGCCCGCAAGGCTGCCCACTGCCGGATGGCGCTGACTTCCTCCGCCTGGGTGATGGCCAACGGAATCATGTTGGACACGGCGCGCTGCAGGTCGGACAGGAGTACGTGGCGGTGTTCGGCGTAGGCGTCGAAGAGCGCGGCGATCACGGCCTGCTCGATCTCCGCACCGGAGTAGTTCTCCGAAGCGGCGGCGAGCTGCTCGACGGCGGCTGGATCGTTGGCAATGGCGCCCAACTGGTTGGCCGGCGTGCTCTGGCCAGCCATCTGGATCTGCCAGATCACCCGGCGTTCGGCGTCGCTGGGCAGGTCGACGAAGAAGATCTCGTCGAACCGGCCCTTGCGCATGAATTCCGGCGGCAGCCGGTCGATGTTGTTGGCGGTGGCGACGACGAACACCGGATGGCGTTTCTCCTGCATCCAGGTCAGGAAGGAGGCGAAGACCCGGGCGGAGGTGCCGGAATCACCTTCGCCATTGGTACCGGCAAAGCCCTTCTCGATCTCGTCGATCCACAGGATGGCGGGGGAAATGGCTTCGGCGGTGGCGATGGCGTTCCGCATGTTCTGCTCGCTGGAACCGACCAGCCCGGAGAAGACCCGGCCGATGTCCATGCGCAGCAGCGGCAGCCCCCAGCCCGAAGCCATCGCCTTGGCGGTCAGCGACTTCCCGCAGCCGGGAACGCCGGTGATCAGCACGCCTTTGGGGGAGGGCAGGCCGAAGTCCGCGGCCGCATCCAGCCAGGAGCCTTGGCGTTTGGCCAGCCACCGCTTGAGGTTGTTCAGGCCGCCGACCTGGTCGAGGCTGATCTTGACGTCCACGTAATCCAGCAGCCCGGACTTGCGGATGGTCTGGCGCTTTTCGTCCAGTACCACCTGGACGTCGTCGGCGGTCAACTCGCCGTCGTCGACCATGGCACGGGCGAAGGCGTTCTCTGCTTCCGCCATGGTCAGGCCGAGTGCCGCCTGGACCATGTTCTCCTGGTCGGCTTCGCTGAGTGCGACCTTGATCCGTCCGCCGTCGGAATTTTGGTTGATCATGTGGGTGAGCATGGCTTGGATCTCGGCGTGGCTGGGCAGCGGAAAGTCCACCAGCGTGACGGCTTTGTCCAGCTCGGGCGGAATCCGCAGCAGCGGGGCGACAATGATCAGCACCCGCCCGGCGCTGCCCTGCCGGAAGGCGGCGGAGATCTCGCGGACTTTCCGGACCACTTCGGGGTCCGCCGGGCGCTGCTCGGTGCCGAAATAGGCATGCAGGTCGAAGAAGATGAACACGCCGGGGTCGTGCGTGCCAAGCACCCGGTCCAGGGCCCGTGCCGGGGCGGTGGTGTTGGACTGCTGGCCGTCGCCGGGAGAGATCAGCCCGCTGCTGGCGTTCCAGGTCCACACAGGCCGCGGCGTGCGCAGCGCAGCGGCGCACTTGAGCACTTCGGCGTGGACCCGTGCCTCTTCGTGGCTCTCCACGTACAGCACCGGGATGCGGGCCTTGAACGCTTGGTCAAGCGTTTCGGCAAACGACATGGGTGTCTCCCCTTAAAGGACCTGATTCGGGATCTGGCTCTACTTTAGGCACAGTTCAGCCGTGGTCCTCAGCTGCCCACTCGGAAGCTCCATTCGCCGTCGGTCGTGTCCACCAGGAAATACGTCACCGGGTACGGCTGCCAAGAGAACTTGGTGGAGCTGTTGCCGATCTTGTTGACCACCAGGTTTCGGCGTGATTCCTGCCAGGTGTAGACGGCGATATTCGATTCCCCCTTGTAAGTGAATTCGGCCAGCACTTCCTCGCCCTCATAGCGCACCAGTGCCGGCCCGTAACCGGAGACCGTGCCGCCTTCCAGCTCGGCGTAGGGGACCGGCCGGACCTCCAACTGCCAGTCGCCTTCAGCCTCGATGGTGAGGGTGAACTCGTCCCGGGCCGGGGCCAGCAGCGCAGTGGCTGGTTCGGTCCGGTCGGCGGAGTTGTAGAGGAAGTCGACCGGCCACTTCGGGTTGTCTGGGTCGTCCACCGCCACGCTGACATCAACGCCGCTGTTAACGACCACCTCGAACGGGCCGTCGTAGTCGGACGGCCGTTGGTACTTGATGGCGCCATTGCGGGAGCCCGCATACCTGCCGGGCCGGTCGGATTGCACGGGGGGTGCGTTCTCCGGGGCTGTCCCTGCGCCGTTGGCATCCCCGCCGTCGTCGGCTCCGCTGCCCCCGTCATCCCCGCCGCCCCCGTTGGTTCCGCCGCCGTCGGCGGTTCCGGGAACCGGAGCATCGCCGGCGCCAGCCTCTGCTGCTGGTTCTGCCGCCGAATCTGCTGCGGAACCTGCCTCGCTGCCTGCGCCGAACAGGTGCGGGACCAGCCGGGGCACGGCAACGGCCAACGAACCGCCGAGGATCAGCAGCCCGACCAGCCACACCGCCAGTGAAAAGCGCCCGATCCGCAGTGCCGCGTCTTCCGCCGCCGGTGTTGACATGTTCTGCTGTTCTCCTTCTGCTGCCTTCATGAGGTTACCCACACCGCGGACCGGCTTCACACTCGGGGCCCGAGACGTGCCCGGCGCTAGACTGGGACCATCCCCGAAGCCATCCATACTTGGAGTTTTGCGTGAGCTTAAAGCAGCTTGACCGTGTTCCCATTCGCCGTGCGTTGATCTCGGTGTACGACAAGACCGGGCTGGAGGAGCTGGCGCAGGGCCTGCACGCCGCCGGGGTGAGCATAGTGTCCACCGGCTCGACGGCGAAGAAGATCGCCTCCGCGGGCGTTCCGGTCACCGAGGTTTCCGAGATCACCGGCTTCCCGGAATGCCTGGACGGCAGGGTCAAGACCCTGCATCCGCGCGTCCACGCCGGCATCCTGGCCGACCGCCGGCTGGCCGACCACGTCCGCCAGCTGCAGGAGCTCGACGTCGAGCCGTTCGACCTGGTGGTGGTCAACCTCTACCCGTTCGTGCAGACCGTGAAGTCCGGTGCCAGCCAGGACGACGTCGTGGAGCAGATTGACATTGGCGGGCCCTCGATGGTGCGCGCCGCCGCGAAGAACCACCCGAGCGTGGCCGTGGTTGTTGATCCGGCGAGCTACGGCGATGTTGTAGAGGCTGCGGCCGCCGGCGGCTTCGACCTGAAGACCCGTCGCCGGTTGGCGTCCCTTGCCTTCGCGCACACCGCCGCCTATGACACTGCGGTGGCCAAGTGGACCGCCGAGCAATTCGGCGACGATGCCGAGGCCGCCGACTCCGGCGCAGCCGTGGCACCGAAGTTCCCGCCCTACGCGGGACTGGCGCTGGAGCGTTCCGAATCGCTGCGCTACGGCGAAAACCCGCACCAGGCCGCCGCACTGTATGTGGAAGCCGGCGCGGAGCCCGGTATCGCCCAGGCCGTGCAGCTGCACGGCAAGGCGATGAGCTTCAATAACTATGTCGACGCCGATGCGGCCATGCGGGCGGCCTTCGATTTCGCCCAGCCTGCCGTTGCCGTGGTCAAGCACGCCAACCCGTGCGGGATCGCCGTCGCCTCTCCGGGCGCCGCAGATCCGATCGCCGATGCGCATGCCAAGGCGCACGCGACCGACCCGGTGTCCGCGTTCGGCGGTGTCATCGCAGCAAACCGGACGGTGACCGCCGGGATGGCGAACACCGTCAAGGACATCTTCACCGAGGTCGTCGTGGCCCCGGGATTCGATCCCGAGGCCGTGGAGATCCTGTCGCAGAAGAAGAACATCCGGCTGCTGGTCCTGCCCGAGGGCTTCGCCCGGGACACGGTGGAATACAAGCAGGTCTCCGGCGGCATGCTGCTGCAGGCTTCGGACCGGATCAACGCCGATGGCGACGATCCCGCCAACTGGACGCTGGCTGCCGGCGAGGCTGCCGACGACGCGACGCTGGCTGATCTGGCCTTCGCCTGGCATGCGGTGCGCTCGGCGAAGTCCAACGCCATCCTGGTGGCAGCCAATGGCGCGGCCGTGGGCATCGGGATGGGCCAGGTCAACCGGCTCGATTCCTGCCGCCTCGCGGTGGAGCGCGCCAACACCCTGGGCGTGGCGGTCGGCGGCGGAGCCGACGCTGCCGGCGGGGCGGCCAATGTGCAGGACGCGGCAGCACCCGAGCGGGCCCGTGGCGCCGTGGCGGCCTCCGACGCTTTCTTCCCGTTCGCCGACGGACTGCAGATCCTTATCGACGCCGGTGTCCGCGCCGTGGTGCAGCCCGGTGGATCCGTCCGTGATGAGGAAGTAGTGGCGGCGGCCCAAGCGGCCGGCATCACCATGTACTTCACCGGAGCGCGCCACTTTTTCCACTAGCAGGGTGCCGTCTCCGGCGGCTTCCGCCCGGGAACGGATCCGGGCACGGTAGCGGCCGCCGTGAGGGCGGGGTATATCGTCGAGGGCACCCTCCGTGGACCCTGCCCTCGACGACAAACCCTGTCTTGGCGCTTGCCAGCGCGGTGCCGGGCACATAGGTTCAAAGGGAACCGGTCTGTCCGGCACCGGCGGTTAAGGGAGGCACACTGTGCTGGCGATGCAGACGACGGCGGCGGCAGGAACGGGCGACATCTGGCTGGGTGTGGTGATCGTGGCGGTCATCGTGGCCGGTGCGGTGGCCTTTTTCATGGCCTCCAGGCTGCGCAAGCCGCGCTCCTACGAGTCGGCCGACCAGCATGAGGCCGTGCGGGAAGCCGAGGCATCCCGGCCGGGCGGCGCCAAGGACACCCACTTGGAACAAGGAAACGCCGCACACCGCTCGCAGGTCTTCGGTCCCGGGACGGGTCTCTGAGGCGAGCCGACTTGAAAAGGCGGAGTGCCGCCGTCGTGCTTGAGCGCGGACTCTGAGGCGAGCCGCCTCCGCAAGGCGGGGTGCCGCCGTCGTGCTCGGGGGCAGGCAGGGCGCGGCCCTCAGCCAGGGTCGGCCCTTGGGCAGATGACCCGGGCCGCGCTGAGCCTCCCAGCGGCTGTTCAGGATGAAGGGTGCACGTCTTCGACCGGGACCGATTCAGCCTCCTCGGGTAAATTGGAGGAGTTGAGTAAACACTGAAGACCCACTTTTTGCAGGGAGACGCCTCACCCATGGCCAAGATTATCTATACCCACACCGACGAAGCGCCGATGCTGGCCACGTATTCGTTCTTGCCGATCGTTGAGGCCTACGCCTCCACGGCGGGTGTGGAAGTGGAGACCCGCGACATCTCGCTCGCCGGCCGGATCATCGCCGTTTTCGGCGACTACCTCACCGCGGAGCAGCGGATCGGGGACGCCTTGGCCGAACTGGGCGAACTGGCCAAGCAGCCGGAAGCCAACATCATCAAGCTGCCGAACATCAGCGCCTCCGTGCCGCAGCTGAAGGCCGCCATCAAGGAGCTGCAGGAGCAGGGCTACGCACTGCCGGACTATCCGGACGATCCGTCCTCCGATGAGGAGAAGGACATCCGCGCCCGCTACGACAAGATCAAGGGCTCCGCGGTCAACCCGGTGCTGCGCGAGGGCAACTCGGACCGCCGCGCGCCGCTGTCGGTCAAGAACTACGCCCGCCAGAACCCGCACAGCATGGGTGCCTGGACCGCCGATTCCAAGACCAGCGTGGCCACCATGGACGCCGACGACTTCCGCTCCAACGAAAAGTCCGTGGTGATGCCGGCCGACGGCAAGATCAAGATCCAGCTGGTGGCCGAGGACGGCACCGTCACGGTGCTGAAGGACTCCTTCCCGGTGCTGGCCGGCGAGGTCATTGACGGCACCGTGATGCGCGCCGCCGCGCTGGACGAGTTCCTGGCGGCCCAGGTTGCCCGCGCCAAGGAAGAAGGGGTGCTCTTCTCCGCGCACCTGAAGGCCACCATGATGAAGGTCTCCGACCCGATCATCTTCGGCCACGTGGTCAAGGCCTACTTCTCCGAACTGTTCGAAGCCTACGGCAGCAAGCTGGCAGCAGCCGGCCTGAGCCCGAACAACGGCCTGGCCTCCATCCTGAACGGGCTGGACGCGCTGGATCCCGAGGACCGCAAGGGCGTCCAGGAACTGATCGACAAGGGGCTGGACCAGGGACCGGCCATCGCCATGGTGGACTCGGACAAGGGCATCACCAATCTGCACGTCCCCTCCGACGTGATCGTGGACGCATCCATGCCGGCCATGATCCGCACCTCCGGTCACATGTGGGGACCGGACGGGCAGGAAGCCGACACGTTGGCGGTGCTGCCGGACAGCTCCTACGCCGGCATCTACCAGGTAGTGATCGACGACTGCCGCGCCAACGGCGCCTACGATCCCACCACCATGGGCACCGTCCCGAACGTCGGGCTGATGGCCCAGGCCGCCGAAGAATACGGCAGCCATGACAAGACCTTCGAGATCCAGACCGCCGGCACCGTGCAGATTGTGGATGAAGCCGGCACCGTGCTGATCGAGCACCACGTCTTCCCGGGCGATATCTGGCGCGCCTGCCAGACCAAGGACCTGCCGATCCGCGACTGGGTGAAGCTGGCCGTGACCCGCGCCCGCGCCAGCCAGACCCCGGCGGTGTTCTGGCTGGACGAGACCCGTGCGCACGACGCCAACCTGATCGCCAAGGTGAACGAGTACCTCAAGGACCACGACACCGAGGGCCTGCAGATCGAGATCATGTCGCCGGTGGAGGCCACCGCGTTCACGGTGGAGCGCATCCGCAAGGGCGAGGACACCATCTCGGTGTCCGGCAACGTGCTGCGCGACTACCTGACCGACCTGTTCCCGATCCTGGAACTGGGCACCAGCGCCAAGATGCTCTCCATCGTGCCGCTGATCAACGGCGGCGGCCTCTTCGAGACCGGTGCCGGCGGCTCGGCTCCGAAGCACGTCCAGCAGCTGCTCTCCGAGAACCACCTGCGCTGGGATTCGCTGGGCGAGTTCCTGGCCCTGGCCGTATCCTTCGAGCACCTGGCCACCAGCACGGACAATGCCCGTGCGCAGATCCTGGCCGACACGCTGGACGCGGCCACCGGAACGTTCCTGCTGGAGAACAAGTCGCCCAAGCGCAAGGCCGGCGAGCTGGACAACCGCGGCAGCCACTTCTACCTGGCCCTGTACTGGGCCCAGGAGCTGGCCAAGCAGACCGCCGACACCGAGCTGGCGGCGGCCTTCGCCGGGATCGCCGCCCAGATGGCCGAGCAGGAAGAGGCCATCGTCGGCGAGCTCAACGCCGTGCAGGGTTCCCCGGTGGACCTGGCCGGTTACTACCGGCCGGACGAGGCCAAGGCCGCCAAGGTCATGCGCCCGTCCGCCACGCTGAACGGCATTGTGGCCACGCTGACCGCAACGGACTAACCCGCACCGGGCGGGAAATGCCGGGCGTTTCGCCCGGCTTCCGCCCCGCACAACGACGGCGGCCGGGCACCTTCCGCGTGAAGGTGCCCGGCCGCCGTCGTGCTCGCGCAGCTCAGTCCGCCACCGGGACGGCATGGTCGTTCACGTAGCTCACGCCCAGCTGGGCGCGCACGCCGTCGAAGAGCCGCATGGTGTCCACGGTGTCGGCCCAGGGCATGGTGGGACTCTGCTGCAGACCGGCCTGGATGCAGCGGGTGACTTCCCGCAGTTCAAAGACGTAGCCGTGGCCGACACTCGGAAAGGTTTCCACCCGTACCTCGCCCAGATGCGGCTGGACGGTCAGCTCGGTGGGGTGGTGCAGCGGTGCGTTGCTCTTCAGCCAGCCGCCGGTGCACGCCACGGTGGCGGTGCGCGGTGAGGATGCCTGCAGCGAGCAGGCCAGCTGCGCTTGCGCGCCTGAGCCATAGCTGAGCGTCATGGCGTTCTGTGCGTCCACCCCGTCGTCGTTGACATAGCCGGTAGCGGAGACCGTCTGCGGGAAGCCCAGCGTGCCCAGCGCCCAGGTCAGCGGATAGACGCCCAGGTCCAGCAGCGCGCCGCCGCCGGCTGCTGGATTCCAGAGCCTGGCCGCCGGATCGTACACGGCCGGGAACCCGAGGTCGGCCTGCACCCAGCGCACCTCGCCGAGCTCGCCGGAGGCAAGGATCTCCCATGCGCGGTTGATGATGGGTAGGAACCGGGTCCAGACCGCTTCCATCAGGAACAGTCCGCGGGCGGCGGCCAGCTCGGTCAGCTCCACGGCTTCCCTCGCGTTGATGGTCAGGGACTTTTCGCACAGCACGTGCTTTCCGGCTTCCAGCGCCCGCCGCGCGATGGCGTAATGCTGGCCGTGCGGGGTAGCCACGTAGACCACGTCCACCTCCGGGTCGGCGAAAAGCTGGTCGTAGCCGGCACCGGCAGCGCCGTCGAAATAGGCAGTGGCGAAACCGAAACGCCGCTGGAAGGCCACGGCATTGGCCTGGTTCCGCGAGCTGACCGCCTGCAGCACGGCATCGTCCAACCGGGTGAGGTCTCCGCTGATCAGCGTGGCAATGGCGCCGGTGGACACCACGCCCCAGCGCAGCGGCCGCCCGGTGGCCTCGAGCGGGCCGGCCGAACCGGGCTCAACACAGGGCGGCGTCGCGATGCGGGGCATGTGTGTCATGGCTCCATCTTGCTGCCGGCCGGTCCGGACGTCCATGGGCTGATCAACCTTTGTCCCAACCCTCCCGCACGGAAGCGGGGCCCTACCGGTGCCGACCTATGGGTGGTACAAAGTAAGCAGGCTCAGTATTTCCGACACTACGAGGAGGAACTGCACATGGATACCGGAATGCTTATCGGCATCATCGTCGCGATAGTCGTACTCCTGATCATCATTGGAGTCATCGTCTTCTTTGCTCGGAAGCGGAGCGCGCAGCGGAAGCTTGAGGAACAGGAAGAACACCGCCGTCAGGCGGCCGAAATGCGGCAGGGCGCGCAAGCCTCGTCGGTGGAGGCGCGGGAGCGTGAGGCAGACGCGATGCAGGCGCAGGCCGAGGCCCAGCGCGCGGACGCCGAGGCCGAGCGCGCCAAAATGGAAGCCGAGCGGCTGCGCCAGGACGCCGAGCAGCGGCAGCAGGACGCGCAGGGAATCCGCCGCGAGAGCGAAGAGACGCTCCGCAAGGCCGATGACCTGGACCCGGACATCAACACCAAGGACCGTGACAGCAGGTCGGACCGCCACCGCGACGGCGGTGCCCAGTACGACGGCGGTGCCCAGCGAGACGCAGGTGCCCAGTACGACGGCGGCGCCCAGCGAGATGCAGGTGCCCAGAACGACGGCGGCGCCCCGCGAGGCGACTTCGATACCGACCGCCGAACAGGCGCCGACACGACCCGCGGCACGGATCCCGGGGCGGACACGACCCGCGACGGCGATACTTCCGCAGCGCAGGGCGACCAGGCAGGCCGGCACATCGACGACACCCGGCATCCCGATGACCCCCGCCGCGGCGAAGGCGGCAGCCACAGCATCTAGGCGGAAACCGGCCCTTTCGCCGTCGGCCGGCTGGCCCTGCTGAGCATCGGCAGGATACTCAACAGGCAGCCGGCCCCGGCCGGCAGGATCAACAGCCGGTAGTCCACAAACCCGATCAGCGCGGCCGAGCCCAAGGCCGCCATCACCTGCTGGAGCGTCAGCGGGATCAAGGTGCGGGACGGCAGGACGGTGGCTGTTCGGCGAAGAGGAACCAGTCCGGAAGGTCCGCGGTGAAAGCCTGGGCGATGCCGGATGTGCCGGCGGAGCGCCAGTCAACTACCGCGTCCACCTCTACCTCGTTCTTGTTCCATTCGAACCAATTGACCATCTTCAGCTGCGGGTACTCCTCCGGGATGCTTGGATCGAACAGCTGCTGCCACCAAGCCTGCTTGATCGCCAGCTCCTCGGCTCCGGGACGTCCGGGGATGCTCAGTGCGGCCGTTTCCGGGACAGCCACGGGCTTGCCGCGGTCCTCGCCATACTCCGCGTAGAAATCGGGGACGCCCCGGTCGTCACCGCCGTCGCCGTTGTAGGTGCCGGTCAGCTGCTGCAAGAACTTCCCTTCTTCCGGCACAACGTTGGCACCCCAGGGGTAGCTGTTGCCCCAGTGGTACAGCGACATCCCCACCCAGTCGACCGCCTCGTCGCCCGGATAGTAAGGCGCATACGGATCGTCATCGCCGGTGATCTTCCCGTCTTGGTTCGTGTCCAGGTGCAGGAAATCCTGGGTCTGCGGCTCGACCTGATGCCGTCCGCCCGCAAACGGGTAGCCGCCGCCATAATTGGGCGCCCACATGGTGGCGCTGCCCGGGGCGATTCGGTGGATCGATTCCGCCACTTGGCGGAACGCCTTCTTGTACGCGGCCGGCTGCTGGCCCCATTCGTACCAAGAGCCGTTCATCTCGTGGGCAAAGCGGACGATCACGGGCACACCGGCCCGGTTGTAACGGTCCGCGGTGGTGGCAAGATCATCCGTGACCTGGGACGTTACCGCTGACAAACCGGCCCGCGGCTCGAGGGTCAGGAGCAGGATTCCGCCCTCCGACCTGACCTGTTCAAACGCTGCTTCGACGTTTGCCGCAGCATCGCTGCTCAGCGGAAAGGAAGCGAAGCTGACCACCACGGCCGGTCGGTGGCCGAGGGCTTTGCCGTATTCCTGCAGCGTCTCCTGCTCCCAGTCCAGGTTCACGCCGGAGAGAATTCCGGACGCCGGGGCCAACGCGGAACCGTCCCGGGGTACGCAGACGGCAGGGGAGGGGGCTGCAGAAGACGGCGCGGGGTCTGCCGAGCAGGCCGACAGCCCCAGCACCAGCAGCACCGAAGAGGCCGCCGTCTGCCATACCCGATGCGAAGTCACGCTCCCCATTCTGCAACAAGTACCGCCGCGGACGGGTCAGCCCCGGGCGCCGAGGCTGACCCGCTGGGGTCATCCCTTGACCGAGCCGCTCATCAGGCCGCCGACGAAGTACTTGCCCAGAATGATGTAGACCAGCAGCGTGGGAAGCGAGGCGATCAGCGCGCCGGCCATCGATGCGGCGTAGTCGGTCAGCTGCCCGCCGGCCAGGAAGCTCAGCGCGATGGTCACCGGACCGTTGGAGCCGGAGGAGAAGAACGCCGCGAACAGGTAGTCGTTCCACGCCGAGGTGAACTGCCAGATCAGCACCACCACAAAACCTGGGGTGGAGATCGGCAGGATCACCGAGGCGTAGGTGCGCAGCAGCCCCGCGCCGTCCATCCGTGCGGCTTCGATCAGCTCGTTCGGGACGGACTCGTAGTAGTTGCGGAAGATCAGCGTGCAGATGGGCAGGCCGTAGACAATGTGCAGGACCAGCAGCGAGGGGATGCCGTTGGGTACGCCAAGGCCCTGCATCAGCTGGGTCAGCGGGATCATCACTGCCTGGTACGGAATGAACATGCCGAACAGGATCAGCGTGAAGACCACGTTGGCGTACGGGAAACGCCAGCGCGACAGCACGAAGCCGTTCATTGAACCGAGGAAAGCGGAGATGATCGACGCCGGAATGACCATCGCGAAGGTGCGGCCGAGTGCCGGGGCCAGGGTGTCCCATGCCTTTTCCCAGCCCGCGGTCTCCCATGTGGTGGGCAAGAGCCATGCGGTGGAGGGGTCGGCGTCGGACGGGCCCTTGAAGCTGGTGATGAAGAGGACGTAGGCCGGGATCAGCACCACGAACACGAACAGCAGCAGGATGGCGTACTTGAGCGTCCGGTTCATGCGCTGCCGGCCGGTGCGCGGTGCCGGGGGTCGGGGCCTGGCGACCTCGACGGGCGGCGGGACGGTTGCGGTGGTCATCAGCGTTTCTCCTGCCGCGAGGTGTAGACGAGGTAGGGCACGACTACCAGCGCCACGAGTACCAGCATGATGGTGCCGATGGCGGCCGAGTCGGCGTAGTCGCTGCCGATGTACTTGACCCACATCATGGTGGCCGGGACCTGGATGTCGTAGGTGTTGGCATCCGGGACGATGGCGCGGATCAGGTCGAACAACTTCAAGGACATGTGGCCGATGATGATGACGGCCGAGAGCATCACCGGGCTGAGCTGCGGGAAGATCACGTGCCGGTAGAGCTTCCATTCGCTGCAGCCGTCGATCCGCGCCGCTTCGCGGAGTTCTTCAGGGATGCCGCGGAACCCGGCCAGGAACAAGGCCATCACGTAGCCGGAGAGCTGCCAAATGGCCGGCACGGCGATGGCGGCAATGCCCCAGTTCGGGTCCGACCACCAGCTGTTCTGCAGGAAGCCGAGACCCACGCTGTCCAGCAGTCGGTTCAGGCCGGTGGTGCGCTCGCCCCCGGACTGGTCGGTCTGCAGGCTGGAGAGCAGCCAGCGCCACACCACGCCGGAGGCGATGAAGGAGACAGCCATCGGGAAGAGGTAGACAGAGCGGAAGAAACCTTCGCCAAATGCGGGCCGTTCCAGGATCCAGGCCCAGAGGAAACCAAAGATCAGCGTGCCGGCCAGGAACACCACGGTGAGCAGGAGCAGGTTGCGCAGCGCGTGCTGGAAATCCGCGTCCCCGAACAGCCGGACGTAGTTCTCCAGGCCGACGAAGTCCGATGATGGCCGGGCGGTGTGCTGGTTGGTCATCGAGATGCGGACGTTTTCTGCAATCAGTGCATAGACAAAGACGGCCAGCAGGATGAGGGTGGGGGAGATCAGGGCCAGCGCCGGGCCCCAGGTCTTGGCTTTTTTGAACATTGAATTCTCCTTGTGCCGCCGGCACACCGGTGGGACGTGGAAGGGCGTGCGCGGTGGTTCTGCCGCGCCCGCCCGTCCGGGTGTGCTGGTTACTGCTGGAACTTCTCGGCGATGGACGCCGCCGACTCCTGCAGCGCCGCCACATCCTGCGGGCCGCCGAACTTGCTCACCGCGGTGCTCAATTCGTTCAGCCAGGCCACGGGTACTGCGGCACCGTGGGCCAGCGAGGACACGATCGTGTCGGTGGAGAAGTCCTCGATGGCGCTCTTCTGGTACTCGCCGAACTTGTCGGACGGCACGTCCGTGCGGGCGGGGATGGAGCCCTTCGCCGCGTTGAAGGCCTGCTGGCCGTCAACGCTGGAGATCGTGGTCAGCCACGCCTTGGAGCCATCGGGGTTCTGGGCGCCCTTGGGCAGCGTGAACGAATCCGCCAGGAAGTCGAAGACGCCGTCGGTCCCGGGAGTCGGGAAGTAGACGTAGTCCTCGCCGGGCTTCTTGCCGTCCTGCGAGAACTTGGCTTCGGCCCAGTCGCCCATCACGTTGTAGGCCGCGGCGCCGTCCTCCACCAGCTGCGTGGCAGGACCCCAGTCGCTGAGGGTGTCACGGTCGGAGTTGGTGTAGCTGAGTGCCTTCTTGTAGTTCTCGATGGCCTTGGTCACGTCGGCGCCGGCCCAATCGGTGGTGCCGTCCCAGAGGCCGTTGTAGCCTTCGGCGCCGAGGGTGGCCAGCAGGATGTTCTCGAACAGCTGTACCTGCGTCCAGGTGCCGGCCACGGCCAGCGGGGTGGTCCCGGATTCCTTGATCTTGTCCATGTCCGCGAACCAGGCATCCAGGTCGGCCGGCGGCTTCTCCGGATCCAGGCCGGCCTTCTCCAGCACCTCGACGTTGGCCCACACCACGTTGGCCCGGTGGATGTTCGACGGGACGGAGTAGATCTGGCCGTCAACGGTGAGACGGTCCAGCAGATCCTGCGGGAAGGCCTCGTTCAGCTTCGATTCCTCGTAGAAAGAACTGAGGTCTTCGAGCTGGTCTGCGGCGATGTAGTCCTGCAACTCGGCGCCGGCGTGGGCCTGGAACGAGTCCGGCGGATTGCCCGACTTCAGGTTCGCGGCCAGCACGCTCTTGGCCTGGCTGCCGGCGCCGCCAGCTACGGCAAGGTTGTCGAACTTCAGGTCCGGATACTGCTCGGAGAAGATGTCCACCAGTGCGTCCAGCCCGACCTTCTCGGAACCGTCCGCCCACCAGGTGAAGACTCCGACCGAACCCGTCGCTTCTGAGGGGTTGGCATCCTCAACCGCGCTTCCCCCGCCGCACGCGGACAGGAGCAAACCTGCAGCCGCAACGCTGGCGAGCATAGTTATGCGTCGCATAACGCCTCCATCAATCAACTGTCTCTGGCCACGGGGTCTGCACGACCCGCACACGGATGTGTGGCTTGAAGGAAGTTAACTCCGTCACAGGCCTTGTCGTCAAGAGTTGAACGCAAAGCGTTACGCAACAGTGGGGTTGGCGGCCAGCTTAGACGAACGGAAGTTCGGCCTGTTGCAGCACCAGCGTGGCGGCCCCCAGGGCCTCCGTGCGGTTGCCCAGGGTAGACATCGCCAGCTCAGTCGATTCACCGACGACCGGCACCACATGCCGCAGCAGCCCGCGCCGCACCGGGTCGAGCAGGATGCTGCCGAGCCCCGTGAGCGGGCCGCCGACCACGATGAATTCGGGGTTGAGCAGGTTGCAGACGTTGGCCAGTGCACGACCCACCGCTACACCCGCGTCGTCGATCACCCTGAGGGCTGCCGGGTCTCCGTCCAAGGCGATCCGGATAATGTCTTCCGTGCCCAGCGGGGTGCCGCGGCCGTGGCTGAGCAAATCGATCATGGTGGAGGTGGACGCGACGGTCTCCAGGCAGCCGCGGTTGCCGCAGCGGCAGATGATCCCGTGCTCGGCGACGGTGGCGTGGCCGATTTCGCCCGTGACTCCCATGTGGCCGTAAAACAGTTCGCCGTTGAGGACCAGGCCGGCACCGATCCCGGAGCCGATTTTCAGGAACACCAGATTCTGGGCGTGCTGGAACGGGCCCCAACTGACCTGCGCGAGAGCTCCCAGATTCGCGTCATTGTCCACGAAAACGTCGGCGCCGAACCGTTCCTGCAGCCGGTCCAGCAGGTTGATGCCCACCCATTCGGGCAGGATGGCACCGTGGATCACCGTGCCCGTCCGCCGGTCGATCGGCCCGGGAATGCCGGCCCCGACGCCGAGCACTGCCCCCGGAGAGATGGATTGTTCGTCCAGCAGGCGCTGGACCAGTCGGGCGGCGGCGTCGATGCCCTGCTCGGCGTCGTGGCCGAGGGGCAGTTCCACGGCGTCCGCGGCGAGCACCCGGTGGTCAAGGCTGACCAGTACAACCTGAACGTGCCGTCGGCCGAAATCCACCCCGACGGCGACCGCGCCGCGGCCGTCGATCCTGACCGACAGTGCGCGGCGGCCGGAACTGGTGGTTGGTGAGGTGCTGACCAACCCGTCGTCGGCCATGGCCTTGACGATGTTGGACACGGTCGCGGTGGACAGCCCGGTCTGCCGGGACAATTCGGCCTGCGTCAGCGGGCCGCGAGCCATCAGCGCCTGCAGGATCCGCTGGCTGTTCCGCCGGCGCAGGGCGCTCTGGGAACCGGGCCGGTGCTCGGCTCCGCGCGGAACGGAGCGCGACGAGGCCTCGAGGGTGGACGGCGGATCGGCTGACATACACAAAAGCGTGCGCCAGCGGCGACTTGTAGTCAAGAAGTTAACGCAAGATCGTCCGGAATGCGACGCGGGGCGGCCGGTACCGGGGGTTTAGCGGTTGCACCGGGGCGGCCGGTGGTGCGGGGTGGAGCGGTTGCACCGGGGCGGCCGGTGGTGCGGGGTGGAGCGGTTGCACCGGGGCGGCTGGTGGTGCGGTACGGAGCGGTTGCACCGGGGCGGCTGGTGGTGCGGTACGGAGGGCTACTGCTCGGCGGCGTCGTCGATCGCATCGCGGTGCAGGGCTGCAATCTCCACGTAGCGGGCGGCGTTGTCCAGCACGGACTGGTACTCTTCCTCGGTCAGCTCGCGGCGGACCTTGGCGGGGACACCTGCAACCAAGGAGCGCGGTGGAATCTGCGTTCCCTCCAGCACGACGGCGCCGGCTGCCACCAGCGAACCTTCGCCCACCACAGCTCCGTTCATGATGGTGGCGCTCATACCGATCAGGCAGTTGTCCTCGACGGTGCAGCCGTGGATCACGGCGGCATGGCCGACGCTGACGCCGGCGCCGACCGTGCAGGGAAAACCGGGGTCCGCATGAAGGACCACGTTGTCCTGCAGGTTGCTGCGCTCACCGACCCGGATTGGAGCGGTGTCACCGCGGACGCTCACGCCGTAGAACGCGCTGGAGTCAGCGGCCAGGGCCACGTCCCCGCTAAGCGTGGCCGTGGGGGCAACGAAGGCGGACAAGTCGACGGCCGGCAGCATGCCGGCAATGGTGATGATGTGGGCCATTGCACCAGCCTAGCCAGTCGACGGAGCTTCAGGGGGTTCGTGACGGCTGGCCGCGCTGGCTGCGCCCGGTCAGGGCTTGGTGACGATGAAGAACTGGTAGTGCCGATCTGTCCCCGGACGGTCCCAGGTAGTGAAGCCGGAAACCAGGCCATGTTCGCCGAAGAGCCGGCGCACGGCGTCGTCTCGGCGGCGGCTGTAGAAGCGGTTCGGCTCGAAGTCGTCGTGGGCAACGATGACCTCTTCGTCGTCGCCGGACCAGAGCCCGACCGCCAGCGGAGCGCCCTCGGCCAGCACACGCATCGTCTCGGCCAAGACCTCTGGGAGGTCCTGATCTGGAATGTGCAGCAGTGTGCTCATCGTCCAGCCTGCCGAAAACGTGCCGGTGGCGAACGGCAGCTCGCGCGCCGAACCGACCACCGCGTCCAGGTTCTTGGCTCGGGCGAAGCGGACATTTTCCTCGGACAAGTCGACGCCGGTGTAGTGGATACCGGCGGCCTTGAACGCCAATCCGTCCGCACCCGTGCCGCAGCCGATCTCCAGCACACTGTGCCGGTGTGCCGCGATCAGGGACGCGATGAACGCTTGCCTGGCCTCGTCCCGCTTCGGATCCCGGGCGCGCAGATCACGGGCGGGGGCTTGGCGGTCATAGAACGCCTTCAGCTCCGGCTCATGGTTGCCCATCCGTCGAGCGTACGCCTCCGGCGCGCCGCGGCACAGAGCCGGGCACCGCCGTCGTGATCAAGCGTCCCCGGGGTGCCCGGCGGGCCGGACGCCCCACGGCAGAGCCGGGCGCCGCCGTCGTGATCAAGCGTCCCGGGGGTGCCCTGCAGGCCGGACTAGTTGAAGACGACGGTGCGGTTGCCGTCCAGCAGCACACGGTGCTCGGCATGCCACTGCACCGCGCGGGCCAAAGTGCGGGCTTCGACGTCGCGGCCCAGCGCCACGAATTGTTCGGCGGTGTGGGAGTGGCGCACCGGAATGACTTCTTGGTCGATGATCGGGCCCTCGTCCAGGTCCGCGGTCACGTAGTGCGCGGTGGCGCCGATGAGCTTCACGCCGCGGGCATGTGCCTGGTGGTACGGCCTGGCGCCCTTAAAGCTGGGCAGGAAGGAATGGTGGATGTTGATCGCCTTGCCGGCTAGTTCCGTGCAGAGTTCGTTGCTGAGCACCTGCATGTAGCGGGCCAGGACCACCAGTTCCACGTCGTGCTCGGCGGCCAGGTCCAGCAGGGCCTGCTCGGCCTGCGGCTTGGTGTCCGGCGTGACGGGGATGTGGTGGAAGGGGATGCCGTAGAACGCGGCGAGATCGGCCAGATCCGGGTGGTTGGAGACGATGGCAGGGATCTCGATCGGCAGTGTGCCGGAGCGCTGCAGGAACAACAGGTGGTTGAGGCAGTGGGCCGACTTCGACGCCATCAGCAGCGTGCGCATCTTGACGCCCTCGCGGCGCAGTCGCCAGGTCATGCCGAACTCCTGCGCCACCGGCTGCAGCCGTTCGTGGAGAGATGTGTAGGACTGGTGGGTGGCCACCGCCACCCGCATGAAGAAGCGACCCGACTGCGGGCTCTCATACTGCTGGGACTCGGTGATGTTCCCCCCGGCCTGCACCAGGGCGCCGGCAACGGCATGCACTATGCCGGGGCGGTCCGGGCAGGAAAGCGTGAGGGTGTAGGCGGTGGGAGCGGCAGCGTCAGTCACGAGTCCTAGGGTACCGGCTGGGGTTGGGCTTCTGCGGCAAGGCGACGGGTGGCCGCAACGGCGGCGGCCCGCCCGGCGCGGGTGGCACCGACCGTGGACGCAGACGCTCCGTAGCCGACCAGGAAAAGCCGCGGCTCCTTCACCACCGAGACACCATCCTCGGCCATCAAGATCCCGCCGCCTGGTTCGCGCAGCCGCAGCGGCACCAGATGGTCCAGCGACGGCCGGAAACCGGTGGCCCAGAGGATCACGTCCACGTTCTCCATGGAGCCGTCGGCGAACTCAACGCCGTGTTCGGTGATGCGCTCCAGTTTCCCGCGGGACACCAGGATGCCGGCCTCGATGCCGTGCTGGTACGTCTCGGTCAGCGGCAGGCCGGTGGCGGCCACCACGCTGAGCGTGGGCAGGCCGGCGCGGGTACGCTCGTTGACGCGGCGTTCCACGTCGACGCCCCACTCCTTGTCGAACGGGGTGGCGGTGAAGTCGGGGGCGCGGCGGGTGGACCAGAGGGTGCCGGCCCCGGCGGCATCCAGTTGCAGGAGGAACTGCAGCGCCGAGGTGCCGCCGCCGACCACCAGTACCCGCTGCCCGCGGAACTCATCGGCCGACCAGAAATCCCGGGTGTGCAACTGGCGGCCGCGGAAGGTCTCCTGCCCGGGGTAGTGCGGCCAGTACGGCTTGTCCCAGGTTCCGGTGCCGCTGATCACCGTGCGTGCCAGCCATTCGCCGCCGGTGTCGCTGCGCACCCTCAGGAGGGCACCGTCGTCGTCAATTGAGGTGACACGGACCGGGCGGTGCACGGGCAGCTCGAACTGCTGCTCATAGGCACCGTAATAACGGCGGACGACGGCGGAGGACGGCTCGTGCGGATCCGGAACCCCCAGCGGCAGGCCGGGAAGGTCATGCAGGCCGTGCGCGGCGTCGAAGGTCAGCGAGGGCCAGCGGTGGCGCCAGGCGCCGCCCGGACCGTCATTGGCGTCGAGCACCACGAAGTCTCGTTCGGGAACCAGCCCGCGGCGGGCCAGTTGATAGGCGGCGCTCAGCCCGGCCTGGCCCGCGCCGATCACCACGGTCTGCAGTTGCTGGCCGCTGTCTGTTGCCTGGTCCGCCACGGTGCTCCTCTGCCGATTGTTGACGCTTCAACTTCTATGGCCTGTAACGGCGGCAGGGCCCTGGGTATTCCGGCGCGGTCGGCTATCCCGAAGTCATATTTTCCTGGCTCCGCTGGGGCTAGGGTGGCAGCAGCGATGACGGAAGGCCTTGCCATGACGCATCTGGAACGTCACAACTCGCTGCGCCGCAAAACCGGGCGGGTCCTAGTGGCCGCCGCAGTCATTCTCGCTCTGGCCGGTTGCACCGGTAACGGCAGTTCCGGGCCGACCGGATCGGCGGGGTGACCAACTGTTAGGATTGGCTCGCCGCGACTGGCGTTAGGTGGGACACCACCAGGAAGCGGCAGCAGGGACGGGGATTCTTCGATTGCCGCCCTGTAGATGCAGACCACGGATCGCACGCCTGGGACGTAAGGTCACGTTTGGGCCGGACTGTGTCCGGGGTTGGTAACGCGTCATGCGTGCGGTACCGGCACCCGGTAATCTGGCCTGTAGCAGTGAGATAAGCCCACCACCCAGGAGATTCTCCCCGTGACTTCCACGCCCTCTGTGACCGATCTGCCGTTGTCCCAGGTTGATCCTGAAATCGCAGCTGTGATCGACGCCGAACTCAGCCGCCAGCGCGACACCCTTGAAATGATCGCCTCCGAGAACTTCGCGCCGCGTTCGGTGCTTGAAGTCCAGGGCTCGGTCCTGACCAACAAGTACGCCGAGGGGTACCCGGGACGCCGCTATTACGGCGGGTGTGAACACGTAGACGTCGCGGAGAACCTGGCTATTGAGCGGGCCAAGTCGC
>NZ_JBLKRT010000032.1:0-46556 GCF_047607445.1 Arthrobacter sulfonylureivorans | reverse complement strand
GAGTTGGTGCTACTTGTTTTTGGCCATGGGCGCCGCCATCTTCGACTCGACCTGATGCGGGCCTGATGCCGAGGGCCGGACGTCAAAGTCGAATATTGAGGTGGGCAGGTAGACAGTGGAGCACGAGTTGGGGATGTCAACAACGCCCGAAAGCCGGCCTTCGATCGGCGCTGCGCCGAGCAGCAGGTAGGCCTGCTCCCGGCTGTAGCCGAACTTGGTCAGATAGTCGATAGCGTGCAGACAGGCCCGCTGATAGGACAGGTGCGAATCCAGGTACTTCTGCTCTCCATCCAGGGTCACTGAAGTTCCGGAGAACGCGAGCCATTCGCTGAACCGCGGATCCACGATGCCCGGCATGAAGATGGCGTTTTCGCTGACTCCGTAAGTGTCCATGCCGCCCTTGATGAGATCGACATGCAGGTCCATGAAGCCGCCCATCTCGATGGCGCCGCAGAAGGTGATCTCGCCGTCGCCTTGGGAGAAGTGCAGATCACCCATCGACAGGTTGGCACCGTCCACGAAGACCGGATAGAAGACCCGGGTGCCCTTCGAGAAATTCTTGATGTCCTGGTTGCCGCCGTTTTCGCGAGGCGGCGCGGTGCGGGCAGCTTCGCCGGCCACCCGGTCGAAATCGGACTGTGGCACTCCCCCGAGGACAGCATCTTGAGGCAGCGGAGGCAAAGCCAGCGGCGGCACCCGGTTGGGATCCGTCGCGATGAGATCGCCCTCGCGCTTGTTCCATTTGGCCAGCAGTTCCGCGGACGGCGCCGTGCCCATCAGCCCTGGGTGGATCAGCCCGGTGAACGAGACCTCCGGAACGTGCCGCGAAGAGGCCACCTGCCCGGTGAAGTCCCAAATGGCCTTGTAGGCGTCCGGGAATTGTTCGGTCAGGAACCCACCGCCGTTGTTCGTAGAGAAGATGCCGGTGTACCCCCAGCCTTGTCCGGCCAAGGGTCCGGAATCCTCTTGCGGGATGGGCCCCACGTCCAAAATGTCTACCACCAGCAGGTCGCCCGGTTGTGCACCTTCAACGGCGAAGGGGCCGCTGAGTTTGTGCACGGTCGGCAACGGGGCATTAAGAATGTCTTCGGCCGAGTCGTCATTGACGATCGCGCCGTCAAACCATTCACGGCAATGAACGCGGAAGGAATCACCGGGCCTGACCGTGGCCACCGGCGGGATCTCCGGGTGCCACCGGTTGTGGCCGACTTTTTCCTGGTCCTCGAACTTCTTTGTTGAATCAAGGGGAAATATAACCTCAGGCATTTTTCTCTCTCCTTAGGATGATCTGAAAAAACTTGTTTCCTTAGGGTCTGGGAAGCTTTTGGTGCAGCGGGTTGGCAGTGTACGCCGGACGATTCTTTCCCTTACCGGGGAGCCCGGTGACAACCGGAGGTTCGTGCGCACTGCGCTTGGCGTCGTCGATCAGCCGAAACTGCGCAGACCCGGCACGGGAAAGGTGCGGCGCACTCATTTTGCGAGGTGACGTTTTGCCACAGGATGGGCAAGGCGCCGAATCAGGCGCTTCTCCCATTCCGCGTATCAGGTCGAAAACCGAGCATTCGGGGCACCGGTATTCGTAAATCGGCATCAGCAGCGGTTTCCTTTCCTTGAGGATGTTCCTCTTGGCTGTTTCCCTCGGCCGGCATGTCCTCCTAGGCAGTGGAGGCAGTGGCCGTGTCTTCGGTGGTACTCGCATGCGGAAGTCCCCTGCTGGCCAGGAAGAAGGCCACGGCCAAGCAGATTGCTCCGGCTACTGCCATGAGCAGGGCGCTGCCCCCGCCGGTCTCATACCGGTCCAACAGCAGCAGGAACGCCGGGATGGTGCCGGTCAGGAAGCTGACCAGAATGGTGAACCAACCGGTGGCGAGGGTCAGTGTTTCCTTATGCAACCCCAGCACAAGGAAGAACATGAACCAGAGCACCGCCCAGATGAGCCAGATGGATCCGAAGACCGGATCATTGACCGAGGTGAATTGAATGATGCCGATAACGACGGCGCAGATGGCGACGAACAGGGAGAACCATCCCAGCCCCTCGCCGGGGTAACCGGTGATCTGAAGAATCCCGACGTACAAGTACGTGAAACCGAAAAGGTACAGCCCTGCAGCACCGAAAATCACCGCAGGGTCATTATTTGCCTGCAGAATAATGAGCGTCGGGAAGATGACCTGCATAGTACCGACAAAAAAGTTGAGGATGGCGGCTGATTTTCCCGGAATGAGCCCCACCAGCATTAGGCCGTTTATGAACAAAACAGCCCCAACATACAATAAACCGACACTGCCCATGTTCGCTCCCGCGATACAGGTGATGCTTGAGGTGTAGCACTGAAGAGTATGGCGTTAAACCCACTTCAGAGAGCTCAACACCACGCACCGTAAACGGTGCCCGGATAGCACGTGTAGGATGTCCGGCTCAGCATAGTGGGACAAATTCTGGAGTGTCAACGACGTGGCGTTTAACCTGTCTGGACGGGTAAGTCGGCGGGCTAGAGCAGCGTCAGGGCCAGTCCAGCGGCCGCCGCCACAACGGTCATGATCAGCGTTCCCGCTGCGTTGATCAGCGCCAGGACGGGACGGCGGGACTGCAGCAGCCGGACGGTGTCCACGCTCGCCGTACTGAATGTGGTGTAGCCACCCAGGAACCCGGTCCCCAACACGGTCTGCAGGGCAGCCGGGGCGCCGTGGAAGATGACGGCGCCGGCGAGCAATCCGATGAGCAGCGATCCGCTGACATTGACCAGTATGGTGCCGAGAGGCAGCTCGCCCCTGAAGCGGGAACTGATCAGCCCGCCGAGGACGAACCGGGCAACCGCGCCTGCCCCACCGGCCAGCATCACCAAAAGGATCGTCATCTCGCATCCGTTTCAGCGCCGCTGGACTTCTGAGGACCGGCGGCCCGGCGAGCAGCCGCCACCCACACTCCGGCTGCCCCGGTTGCCAGCCCACCGACCACGGACAGCAGCATGAACGCCACGGCGTCGGCGATCCTGTCGGCTGACAGGAGAAGGGTGGCGTCCAGGGCAAGGGTGCTGTAGGTGGTGAAGGCTCCCAGGAAGCCGGTGCCGGCGAGCAGCCGCAATGTCCGGCGCGTGCCGACATCCGGCCCGCGCCGGGCGAGGGCTTCCAGCAACAGGCCGAGTGCGAAAGCCCCGCTGAGGTTGATGAGGAGGGTGGGCAACGGCCAGCCGTCCGGCGCGGGGATGGCCGTGTTCAGCCAGTACCGGCACGAGGTGCCCAGAGCCCCGCCGCCCATCACCATCAAGATTGCGGGCAGCTGTAGGTGCAGCGGTCTGGAGCCGGGGCGTTCTCGGCCGCCGCGGCTCATAGGTTCACCCTGTTGGGCAAATCGCTACGCAACAGCACATCAGCCAGTCTAGGGTTTCTCGTCCGGGTTCAAGGGATGACCCACCCGGCGAGGTTCCGAGCCGGGTGGGGCTACCCGCAGTGGGGGCCCGGTACAGCGGTCAACAGCTGCAACAGCGTCCTCGCCGCAGCCCGTGATGCAGAATCATGAAGAAGATCCTCCTCCTATGGTCGGTGTCGCTGCAGCAGCGGCCGGGTTCCGCTGGCCCGGTGCCAGGCCCAGCTTGGGCAGCGAGGCCAACAACTCGCGGGTGTACGGGTGCCGGGGGTGGTTGAAGACGTCCTCGGCGCTGCCTTGTTCCACGGCCCGGCCGTCTTTCATCACCAGCACCCGGTCGCTCATGTGGTGGATCACGCCCAAGTCATGGGAGATGAACAGGTAGCTCAGTCCTAGTTCCTGCTGCAGATCGGTGAGCAGGTCTAGTACCTGGGCCTGCACAGAAACATCGAGGGCGGATACCGCCTCATCCAGGACGATGACTTCCGGTTCCGGGGCGAGTGCCCTGGCGATGGCGAGGCGCTGGCGCTGGCCGCCGGAGAGCTGGAGCGGGTGTTTGGCCAGATGCTCCACCTGCAGCCCTACCTGGCCGGCCAACTCCAGGACGCGGGCTGCCCGCTCTGCCTCGCCGGGAAAGTCCCGCAGCGAGACGGCGTCCAAGAGAATCCGCTGGGCGTTCCAGCGTGGGTCGAACGAGCTCAGCGGGTCCTGGTACACCACGGTGACCGAGCGGCGGCGGGAACGCCGGGCCGCCGTCGAAATCCCGGTCCATGCCGCACCGTCCAGCAGCACCCGGCCGGCATCCGGTTCCAGCATGGCCAGCGCGATCTTGGCCGTGGTGCTTTTGCCCGAGCCGGATTCGCCGACGATCCCCAGGGTCTCCCCCGCCCGGAGTTCAAAGGAGACATCATCGACGACGGTGCGCATCACGCCGTCGTGGCCTTGGTAGCTTTTCACCAGTCCCTCTGCGTGTAGCACCGGCGGGGCGTCTGCAGGGCGTGCGGTCCGGGGACGCCGGCTGGTGGCGGTGATGCGGGCGCGGCCGTCCTTGGTCAGCGGGGTGCCCTTGGTGTGTTCGGACGGGATGGCGTCCAGCAGCGCCTGGGTGTATTCGTGCTGCGGGTGGTACAGCACCTGGCGGGCCGGGCCCTGCTCCACGATGGACCCGTCCTGCATCACGGCCACGTGGTCCGCCAAGGTGGCCACCACGGAGAGGTCGTGGCTGATCAGCACGATCCCGGTGCCGCGTTCCTTCATCCGGCCCAGCAGCTGCAGGATCTGCGCCTGGACGGTCACGTCCAGTGCAGTGGTGGGTTCGTCGGCAATCAGGATCCTGGGGTCCAACGCGATCGCAGAGGCGATCAATGCCCGCTGGCGCAGTCCGCCGGAAAGTTCATCCGGACGCTGCCCCGCCCTCAGTCCCGGCTGCGGGACGCCCACGCTGGCCAGAAGCTCCACTGCCTTTGCCGCACGCGAGCGCTGGTTGCCCCAGCCGTGCAGCCGCAGTGCCTCTTCAATCTCCTTGCCCACCGGGCGCAGCGGATCCAGCGAAACCAGTGCGTCCTGCAGCACGAACCCGATGTCCTTGCCGCGCAGCCGGCGCCACTGCCGCTCCCCCAGCTCCCCGATCTGGTGGCCGGCCAGTTCCAGCCGCTCCGCCTGCACCGCGGCGTTGGCACCGGGCAACCCCACCAAGGTGCGCGCGGTGACCGACTTGCCGGATCCGGACTCGCCCACGATGGCCAGGCATTCGCCAGCGGCGAGCCGCAGGTCCACGCCCTTGACCACGTGGTTCAACCGGGCGTTCCTGCCGCGGCCGGCGTTGAAGGAGACGTTCAGGTTGCGGACGTTGAGCAGTTCCTGCCGGACGGTGCCGGCGGTTGCGGTTTGTTCCAGCGTGGCGGTCATGAGCGGGCTCCTTCAAGCTTCTTCTGCAGGTGGTGTCCCAGCACGGTGGCGGCAAGGGCAATGGCAACGATGGCCAGACCGGGCATCACTTCCAGCCACCAGGCCCGGGTGATGAACATGCGGCCGGCGTCCAGCAGCGCACCCCATTCCGGTGAAGGCGGCGCAACTCCCAGGCCCAAAAAGGCGAGGCCTGACGCCCAAACAATGGATTGCCCGATGCCCAGGGTGACGACGGCGACCAGCGGACGCATGGCGTTGGGGAAAACGTGCTGGCGCAGAACCGTCCAGCGACTGTGTCCGAGCGCGTGCGCCGCCTCCACATATCCGGAGTTCTTCACGGCGAGGACCTGGCCGCGGATCATCCGAGCGTAGCCGGGCGCGGTGCCCAGCCCGACGGCAACAATCTGGGTGGTGACGCTGGGGCCGTAGACAGTCACGAACAGCATGGCCAGCAGCAGCACCGGAAAGGCAAACAGGACCTCCAGGCTGCGGCTGATCAGCCCGTCGAAGATTTTCCCGCCGAGCCCGGATACGACTCCCAGAACCACGGCGATGGCCATGGACAGCCCGGTGGCGCCGAGCCCGATCAGCAGCGACTCCCGGGTTCCGTAGACCACCCGGGTGTAGAGGTCGCGGCCGGACTGGTCGGTGCCGAACGGGTGGGTCAGGCTGGGTGCCTGCAGCGCGTTGGGCAGGTCGATGGCGAACGGATCGCGCCCGGTGAGCAGGTGTGGTGCCAGCGCGGCCAGCACAAAGAAGAGCACGACGGCGACCGCCACCGCCGGGAGCAGCGGAACCTCGCGAAACCGTTGCCACGCGGCGGCCGGGACGTTGACGGATGGGTTCAGGGTGGAGGTGCTCATGAGTTCTTCAACCTCGGATCAATAAGGGTGTAGGCGATGTCCACCAGCAGGTTGGCCAGCACATAGATGGCGGCGATCAGAATGACAATGCCGCAGACCACCGGCAGGTCACGGGAATTGACCGCGGTGACCAGCACCTTGCCCAGTCCGGGACGGCTGAAAATGCTTTCGGCGATCACCGCCCCGGAGAACAGCGACCCCAGCGCCCAGCCGGAAAGCGTGACGCCGGGCAGCACCGAATGCCGGAGCACGTGGCGCAACCGCACCCCGGTGTCCCCCATGCCGCGCATCCGGGCGGACAGGGCAAACGGCTGGTCCATGCCCTTCTCGAATTCGGTCCGGGTGACCTGGCCGAGGAATCCGGCCAGCGGGATGCCCAGCGTCAGGGCAGGCAGGACCAGACCGGCCAGACCGGAGCCGCCGACCACCGGGAACCAGCCCAGGTTCAGCGCGAACACCACCAGCAAGAGCACGCCCAGCCAATACTGCGGAAGGCCGGCCGCCACGGCTTCGAGCCCGGAGGCCACGGAGGATACCGCCCGGCTGCGGCGGGCCGTTCCCACGATCACCACGGCGGAGATGAGCCATGCGACCAGCAGCGAGGCGAAGGTCAGTCCGATGGTGGGGCCGATCTGATCGCCGATCACCTCGGTGACCGGTTTGTGCAATTGGTAGGAGACGCCCAGATTTCCGGTGGCCAGGTCGGCCAGGAAGCGGAAGTACTGCACGATCAGCGGATCGTCGAAACCGTATTTCGCGTTGATCGGTGCCAGTTCCGCGGCGGTGCGCTGCTGGACCTGCCCGGCGAGCTGGTTCAGCAGCAGTGTGGCCCGGTCGCCGGGCAGCAGCGCCTGGATCAGGAAAGTGAAGGTGGCGGCGGCCCAGACCACCCCGACGGCGGTCAGCAGCCGGCCAGCCGCCCGACGCAGCCCCGGCGAGGTCACCAGGTTGTTCGGCCGCGGCGGGCGGCGTCCCGGTTGGCTGGCCGCGCCGCCGGTGCCGCCGCCCGCGGTGGAGGCAGCGCCGTCGTACCTTGCGGCCTTCGGTAGGAGGCCGGTGCCGTTGTTGAGTGTGCTCATGGCGGCCGTTCCTTACTCGGTGAAGTATGCGTCGTGGAAAACCGGCTCGCCCTGCGATGCCTCCAGCCAGACGTCCTGTAGGTTCTGGCTGGTAGCGACGGTGGACGTCTGCGTGTAGAGGCCCACCGCCACCGCCTCGTCGCTGAGCCGCTGTTGGGCCTGGGCGTAGAACGTGTTGGCTTCCTCGGTGCTTGGGGCCGAGTTCGCCTTCAGGATCAGGTCTTCGATTTCCGCATTGTTGTAGAACGCGGTGTTGGCGTAGTTCGGGTTTTTGGCGGTGTTCTGCCGGAAGTTGATGTAGAGGATGCCGGCGGTTGGGCTGGTCCAGTACCCCAGCTGGGCGTCGTAGCTGTCCGGTGTGGAATAGGCGCCGCCGAACAGGTCCGCCTGGGTGATCGGCAGCAGGTTCACCTTGAAGCCGACCGGCTTGACCTGTTCCTGCAGGTTCTGCAGCGCGGTGGCCCCCTCGGTGGTGACGATCGAGTTCAGGCCGAAGACGATGTCGATCGCCAACTCCTGGCCGTCCTTGGTGCGGATGCCGTCCGCGTTGCGCTTGGTCCAACCGGCTTCGTCCAGCAGCGCGTTGGCCTTGGCCTGGTCGAACGGGTATTCACCGGCAATCTGCGCGTTGTAGCCCGGGGTGCTCTGGCTGACCGTGCCGTTGGGCTCGAACGGGACCACGCCCAGGAACGCGGAGTCCACCACTGCTTTGCGGTCGGCGCTGTAGGCGAAGGCCTGGCGGACCTTGGTGTCAGTGAAGGGGCCCTCAACGGTATTGAGCGAGAGCGTGACCGGGCGGCCCGGCGTGATGTACTGCTGCACGTGGAACTGGGACTTGGCCGTTTCGAAGTCCACCGTGGGCACCTCGCCGATGGCGTCCGACTCGCCGCTGGTCAGCGAGCCGAAGCGCGAGGTGTTGTCCTGCACGAACGACCAGACCACCGAGTCCACGTAGGCCGGGCCTTGGTGCTTGGCGTTTTGCGGTGCGGAGTTGTAGTCCGGATTCTGCCGGAACGTGACCGACTCGCCGCGCTTCCAGTCGCCCACCGTGAAGGGACCGGAGCCGATCGGAGCCTCGCAGTTCTGCTGTTCGGTCCGCTCCTTGAGCGCGGCGGCGGACTGGATGCCGAAGTAGCCCTGGCTGAGCGCGGAGAGCAGCGGCGAGTACGGCGCGGACAACTTCACCTCCAGTGTGTTGGCGTCCACCGCTTTGCTGGTCTCGTAGTACTCCTGGATGTAGGCCTGCACGGTGCCGTTGCCGCCGCCGGTCCAGTATTCGAAGTTGTCGCTCACGGCCTGCGCGTCCACCGGAGTGCCGTCGGTGAACTTGACGCCTTCCTTCAGCTTGAAGGTCCAGGTCAGCTGGTCCTCGCTGACGCTCCATTCCTCGGCCAGCCAGGGGACGATGCTGCCGTCCTCGGTCTGCGATACCAGCGAATCCAGCACCTGCCGCGACAGGTAGGCCTGCTGGACCCAGCCGCCGTAGATGCAGGGCGGCTCCTGCAGATGGGCATAGCGGATGGTCCCGCCGTCCACCTTCTCCCCCGCGGCAGCGCCGGCCGCTCCGCCGGAACCGCTGCCGCATGCCGTCAGCGCCAGCACGCCAAGCAGCGCGGCGGCGGAGGCTGCTCTCCGGCCTGACCCCTTTCCGCCATTGGTGTGAAGGCTGCTCCGCCCGATGACGGGCAGGCCGTTGCGCAGTCGCGGTCGGCTTGGATCGGTGGTGGACGGCTGGTACGCCGGCTGGCGGTTTTTCACGGTGCTGCTCCTTGGGACGGCCGATGTGGATCGGTCAGGTAGATGGGTGGAGACAGTCCAACCCACGCCCGGCACCCCGGCCAAAGTTTGTTGCGGTAGCCGGCGCCGCCGTCGTCATCCCGTCATTGCGAGACATAAAGGGGCAATGTTGCGTCACCCGGCGCCATGGAAGCCACGACGGCGACACACAACTTCCGCTGCCCGAGGGATGGGGGTCAGCATCGAGGGCACAAGGAAACCGCCGCCAGGCCCTCGAGGACAAGGACAGCCGTCATGCCCAAGCCACTGCATTTCAACGCGTTCGTGATGAACACCGCCAGCCACATCCACCACGGCCAGTGGCGCCGGCCCGATGCCGGCCAGACCGAATTCAACGACGTGGACACCTGGATTGGTTTGGCGCAGACGCTGGAAGCCGCCAAGTTCGACGCCATGTTCTTCGCCGACGTTTCGGGACTCTACGGTGACCCCGAGGCCGACTTCGACGTCTACGCGCACCAGGGTCTGCAGATCCCGTCGAACGATCCGACGGTGCTGCTCGCGGCGCTCGCCGTGCATACCCAGCACATCGGATTGGCGACGACGTCGAACGTGGTGCAGAACCACCCGTTCAACTTCGCCCGGCAGATGAGCACGTTGGACCATATCTCCCGCGGACGGATCGCTTGGAACATCGTCACCGGAATCAACGAGAACGCCTCGCGCAACTACGGCCTCCCGGCGCTGACGGACCACACCGAGCGCTACGCGTGGGCGGACGAGTACGTCGACATCGTGTACAAGCTCTGGGAGGGCTCCTGGGACGAGGGCGCGCTACTGAAGGACAAGGAAGGCGGCCGGTTCTCCGACCCGTCAAAGATCCACAAGATCTTCCATCAGAGCGCCCGCTACCGGGTGGAGGGCCCGCACCTGCCCGCGCCGTCGCCGCAGCGCACACCCGTGCTGTTCCAGGCAGGCTCTTCCACATCGGGCCGCGAATTCGCCGCGCGCAACGCCGAGGCCGCATTCATCATCGCGCCGACCCGTGATGTCGCACGCCAGATCGTCGACGACACCCGGCGCCGCGCCGCCACCCACGGCCGGCTGCCGGAAGACATTAAGTTCTTCGCCGGGCTGTCCTTCATCATCGGTGAGACGGAGGCCGAGGCGAAGGCGAAGGAGGCAGAGTACGACCGCTACGTCTCGGTCGAGGGCTACTTGGCGCACATGGCCATCCTGGACCGCACCGGCCGGGTCTACCCGCCGAAGACCCCGCTCTCGGAAGTGGACACGAACACGTCAAAGGGCTTCACCGAGTGGCTCTCCAAGGCCATCACCGATCGCGAACCGCTGATCGAAGACCTGGCCTGGCTACAGGCCCGCAATTCGCGCATTGTCGGCACGCCGGAGCAGATAGCTGACCAGCTGGAGCTGTGGCGCGACGCCGGTGTGGACGGCATCAACGTGATCAACTGGGTGATCCCCGGTTCCTTCGAGGAGTTCGGCGAGAAAGTCATGCCGGTGCTGCGCGAGCGGGGCCTGGCGCAGCGCGAGTACGCCGAAGGCCCGCTGCGGCAGAAGCTGTTTGGCGCTCCGCTGCTCAACGACCGCCACCCGGCTGCAGGCTACCGCGGCGCCTTCGCGGGAGGCCCGGCCAGCTGGGAGGAGGCGAACGCTGCGGCGCGGCCCGCAGCGGAGACAGCCGCACCGGCCAACGTTTAGGCACCGCTGCTACCGGCGCTGCCGCTCCGGGTCAGCGGTAGCGCCCCGCCCCTTGGCGTTTCATCGCTGGGGTGGGGCACCGCCGTAGTCCGTAGGAGTCACGTGGTCTCGGCGAGTACTTCCTTGATTCCGTCGACGAACTGGTCCAGGTCGCCGGGGTTGCGGGAGGTCACCAGCGTCCAGCCGTGCTCCCGGTCGATCACCACGGGCTCGTCGTCCCAGCGACCGCCGGAGTTCATGATGTCCGCCTTGAGCGAGATGTACGAGGTCAGCGTCTTGCCCCGCGTGCGTTCGGTTTCCACCAGCAGCCAGGGCCCGTGGCAGATCGCGGCGATCGGCCGGCCGGATTCGGAGAAGGAGCGCACGATTCCCTGGGCATCCGGGTCCAGCCGCAGCGCGTCAGCGTTCAGCGTGCCGCCGGGCAGCACCAGCAGGTCGTAGTCGCCGTCGGAAACATCGGGCAAGGGCTTGTCTACCGGGATTTTCTCGCCGCGTTCCCAGTCTCCGACCAGGGTTTCCACCTCGCCGGCCTCGGACGCCGCGACGAGGACGTCGACGCCGGCGGCACGGAGCTTTTCCACCGGAACTTTTAATTCGTCCTGCTCAACGCCGCGATTGCTGACCGCAACCAAGACTTTTTTACCTGCAATTTCGGGCATGGTTTTCCGTCCTTCCTTCAGGGATGTTCGGACTCTTCCCACCTTGCCACCGCTGGGAAGCGAAGCCAAGGGCCCTTCCAACGGCCCGGCCCGCCTCGGGACCTCTGCCGCCGCTGGCCCTCTTGACGGAGCGCGACGGCAAGGATGCACTTGAAATCAGCACCGCGCCTGTGCAGCCAAAGTCAATAAGGAGACGCCGTGAAGCTTCCACATCCCCGGGGTCCGGTCAGCGAGACCCTATTGAACGCACTGCCGCGCGACGATGCTTCGGACGCTCTGCCGCAACTCCTGGCCGCCGCTGAGCAGGCTGTTGCCGCCACCGAGGACGTGTTGTACGACGACGATCTGCAGCTGGCGCTGTTCTGCCTGTACGAACTGCACTACGGCGGGCTGGAAGGCGTGGACGACCGGTGGGAATGGGACGTGCAGCTGTTGCAGGTCCGCGCGCTGATCGAGCAGCGGCTTGAGGCCAGGCTGCGCGAATCCGTCTCCGTGTCCATCCCGGAGAAACTCACGTCGCAGGCTGTGGCGGACCGGCTGTTCGAGCTGGCAGCGGACGACGACGGGCCAAGCGTCTCCGCTTTCCTGGCCCGGGACGCCACGGCGGAGCAGGCCAACGAATTTGTGGTGCTGCGTTCGGTGTACCAACTCAAGGAGGCCGACCCGCATACCTGGGCCATCCCGCGGCTGCGCGGCCGGGCAAAGTCGGCCATGGTGGAAATCCAGGCAGACGAATACGGCGGCGGCAAGCCCGGCCGGATCCACGCGGAGCTTTTCGCCCGCACCATGCAGGGCCTGGGGCTCAATCCGGCTTTCGGAGCCTACGTCGACTGCATTCCGGCCATCACGTTGGCATCGGTCAACACCATGTCCCTCTTCGGGCTGCACCGCCGCCTGCGCGGAGCCATCTGCGGCCACTTGGCCATCTACGAAATGACCTCGTCGATTCCCAACGGCAAATACGCCCGCGGATTCCGCCGGCTGGGGTACGGCGAGCAAGTGACCGAGTATTTTGACGAGCACGTGGAAGCCGACGCGGTGCACGAACAGATTGCCGGGCGGGACTTGGCCGGCGGATTGATTACCGGCGACCCGACCTTGGCCGCGGACGTGTTCTTTGGGGCCGGCAGCGCCCTCTATCTGGACGGGCTCGCAGGCGGATGGCAAATGGACGCCTGGACTGCCGGCCGCTCCGCGCTGCGCCAACCGCTTGATCCAGGCACGGAGGCTCCGGTCGCGGCCGGCGCAGCAGTGTGAGGATCGAGTACGTCCTGCCGTTGAAGTGGCGGGACAGTGGTGGCGACGCCGAACTGACCGCCTACTTGGAATCGCTGCCGGAGTGGGCGGACCTCACGGTGGTGGACGGCTCGCCGGATCCTGTCTTCGCCCAGCATCACCTGCTCTGGCGGCAGCGCGGACAGCATTTGCGCCCGGACGGGCCGTCGACATCCAACGGGAAGGTGCAGGGCGTGCTCACCGGGCTGCGGCACTCCCGGCATGAGCTCGTGATCATTGCCGACGACGATGTCCGCTACACGCCGGAGTCGCTGGCCTCGGTGGCGGGTTTGCTGGTGCAGGCCGACCTGGTGCGGCCGCAGAACTTCTTCGACCCGCTGCCGTGGCACGCACGCTGGGACACCGCCCGGTCGCTGCTAAACCGGGCCTTCGCCTCGGACTACCCCGGCACCATGGCCGTCCGCCGCTCGGTGCTGCTGCAGACACAGGGGTACCGCGGCGACGTCTTGTTCGAGAACCTGGAGCTCATCCGGACGGTCCAAGCCGCCGGCGGCCGCCAGATCAGGGCGGACGGGGTGTACGTCCGCCGATTGCCGCCGACGCTGCGGCACTTCGTGGGTCCGCGGGTCCGGCAGGCCTATGATTCGCAGACCCAGCCGGCCCGGCTGGCCGTGGAACTGCTGCTGCTGCCGCTGATGGTGGTCTTGGTCCGCCGCCCCGCGGCCTGTGCCGCGCTGGCTGCCGCCGCCGTCGTCATGGCGGAAGCCGGACGACGGCGGGCGGGCGGTGAGCAGGTGTTCAGTATGTGGGCCGCCTGGTGGGCGCCGCTCTGGTTGCTGGAGCGCGCGGTGACGTCGTGGATCGCGCTGGCCTGGCGCTGTGCCGGCGGTATGCCCTACGGCGGTCGGCGCCTGCGGACTGCAGCCAGCAGCCCGGCGGCACTGCGGCGGCAGTACGGCCATCTCAACCGAGGAGAACTGTATGACGAGCAAGGATCCGACAGAGATCGTGGTCTGCCCCGACGGGCCGCTGCTGGTGCGCGGCGACTTTGACCTGGTGGACGGCGACGGCGAAGCGGTGGCCCGGTCGCGGGAGACCGTAGCGTTGTGCCGCTGCGGCGGATCGGGCATCAAGCCCTACTGCGACGGCACGCACAAACTGCTCGCGGCCAGACGCAAACAATCCGCCAAGTCTCAGCCTGCGCCGGATGCGTGACGACCGCGGGGTGGCCGGGCCGGACCTGATCAAGAACAGAACACCGGCGGGACGGCTCCTCGCCGGGTGGATGGCCCGGCTCAGCAGTCTCCTGGGACCGCACGCCGCGTTGCTTCTCACCCTGGCCGTCGGGGCTCTGATCGCTGTCCTGCTCACCGTGGCGTCGACGGAAATCTATGAGGCGGTGACCGAGGGAGACGGTGTTTCCGCCTTGGACCAACCGGCTCTGGACGGCGCACGGACACTCCGGTCGCCCTGGCTCGACACAACGGTCACGGCGTTTACAACTATCGGCGGCCCCATCGGTATGCCGATTCTGGCCATCGCGGCTCTGGTCATCCTGACCCTCCACCGGAGGTCGTGGACGCCCGCCATTTTGATCGTGACTGCGGGTGTGGGGTCGTTGTTGATGACGGTGGTGGCCAAGCAGTTCATTGGACGGGCCCGGCCGCCGCTCGCGGACGCGGTGCCGCCGTACGAATATTCGGCGTCGTTCCCCAGTGGGCATTCCCTCAATGCGGTGGTGATCGCGGGCGTTGTGGCCTATCTGCTGATCCTGCGCCAGGCCCGGCGGCAATCCAGGATTTTCACGGCTGGCGCCGCGGCCTTGTTTGCGATGGCCATGGGGTTGAGCCGGGTCTTCCTGGGCCATCACTGGTTCACCGATGTGCTGGTTGCGTGGACCCTTGGAATCGCGTGGCTGGCCCTGGTGATCACGGCCCACAGGCTCTATCTCACCATCTGGTACCGGGACCCCGACGCCGGCTGAAGGTCTGCTCCGGTGTCTGTGCTGGCCGGACAGCATAGGCACCGGACGGCTGGGCGCTAGGCTGGAAGCCCCGAACGTCAGGAGTGTTCCATGGCTTCTATTGCCCCTTCCCTGTTGACCAGCGCCGGCTTGATCGGCGGCTTCCAGACCGCCCGCGCCACCAAGAACCGACCACTGGGCGGAGCCGTGCTGGCCGCGGCCGGCGCCGGTGCCTTCGCTCTCTGGAAGCGCGACGCCGGTACGGGCCGGGCTGCTGCGCTCACCGCCGGATATTTGGCCGCTTTCGGGCTGTCCCACCCACTGGCCAAGAAGATCGGTGCCTGGCCTTCCGTCTATACGGTGACGGCAGCGACGGCGTTGGCGTCACTGGTCTTCGGCCGCAAGCGCTGACCTAGTCTTCCGGACGGTCCCAGTAGAGCTGGCCGCCGGCGCTTCTGGCGCCGGCTGACGGCTCATGCCGTGATTCTTTGCCACCCGGCAGGAGGTGCACGACGTCCACGCAGTGCAAGACCACCATCACATCGGAAATGAGCCGACGGTGGCACCGCCACCACACGCTCTCGCTGCACATGATGGCCACTTCGGCGGCTTCGGCGTCGGCCAGCAGACGCGCCAGACCGTCCGCGAACTCCGGGGTGCGGGTGTAGGCGGCGTAGGCGCGGAAGGCGGCGACCCGCCACCAACTGTCGGGCTCCGGCTCCCCCGCCGCAATCCGGCGTCGCCCGCCCAACGCTTCTTCCCAGCGGTAGCCCAGGCCGGCGTCGCGAAGCCATCCGGCGAGCGCCTCCCGGCCCATCTCCGGGTGCTTGCGGCTGCCCGGGAATCGGCGCACGTCAACGACTTTTTGCACGCCGGCTCCCTTGAGCAGTGCAGCGAGTTCGTCAGGCGTGCTGGTGCCGTGACCAAACGTGAACAACCGGCGTGGAATGTCCTGGCCCATCGGCAACGGGCGCTACGGGCGGACCGATCCGCGCGTCTTGCGGTCCCGCAGCCGCAACTGGATGATCCGGGCCGCACCGGCGGCTGCCACCACAATCCCGCCGGCGACCGCGGCAATGAACAGCGCAAGCCCCAGGCCAACCTGCCCCTCGAAGCCGAAGTAGCGCAAGAGGACCTGGTCCTGGTTCTGCGCGATAAAGATGATCAGCAGCACCAGCAGGATCAGTGCGATCACAACCGAGGTCCAGATCATGCCCAGCCGTGTGTTCCGCTGGTTCGCCTGCGTGCCCGTCGGCCGACCGCTGACCGGTCCGCCGGTCCCCGGCTCTACTGCGTCCGAGGCCCCGCGGCCGGACCCGCCGGACCGTCCCGTAGCCGATCGGCCGCCCTCAGCCTCGAGGCCGTCCGGCCCGGTGCCGTGCGGTTTGGAAGCCATGACTGTCCCGCCTTTCGCCGCTGCCGCCTTTTCCCACAGCGTAGACGAACAGCCCGCCGGGCAACACCGGGCGTAGAACGCGGAAACCCTGTGTGCCGCTACTTCACGGGCCGGACTCTGCTCCTTTTACTCTGCAAGATTGCTGCGCAGGAGCTTGAAAAAACGCTTCTGGTACTCCGGCCATTCATCGCTGGCCAGCACGTGTTCAATGCTGTGCCGGACCCACTCGCCGTCCCAGTAGCCCAGCTTGACCAGCTGCGGCAGCAGGACGGAAAGCCGGCGGTTCTCCCGCGGATTGGCTTCGTCGAACTGCATGGCGCTGGCGCCTTTGACGCCGGGCACGTGGAACAGCTCCTTCAGCGTCACGTTGATCAGCCCGGGCCGTTCGCCCAGAAACTTTAGGAAGTTGATGCGCTGCACTTGCGTCTCGCCAAGCAGGAGCAGCATCGCCCCGCGCTGTGCCGGTGCGGGGACCAGCCCGTCACGGACCCAGTCAAACATTGCTTCAGTACCGCGGTTGCGGTCCCAGCCTTTCGGGTTCCGTTCAAAGCGGGCCGACCAGGATTCAACGAACAGTTCCAGCCGGTCGGGAAACAGGGCCGGCGGCGCATCGCGGGCCACCTTGCGATCGGTGTAGGACAGGTCGGCGGACCGTTCCGCGCCGATGCAGGCCATGTGTGCGATGTCGGCGGCGGCCCAGTGCTCTGCCGTCAACGGACCCAGCCACCAGCCGTCCGGAGAGCGTGCGCCGGTCGGTTCCGCCGACACGACCAACCGGAGCTTCCTTACCAGGGACTTCTGCCGGCGCTTTTCGTCGTCGTCCATCGCTGCCGCGTAAGCGAGCGTCCCGGCCCGGTCGCCGGACGCCAGCAGGCCGAACAGCGGATTGTGGTCGGCCGATGGCGGCAGGGCATCACTCATGCAGCCAAATTTAGCCCGCCCGGAGCCTCTGCTGGGTGAGCGGCGGCGTCCGTTTCCAGGCCTGCCCTCCCGGACCCGGCCGGTCCCGACGTTCGGGACCGCATAGGCTGGCAAGCATGGACTCCCCTATCCAGAGCTACCTGCGCACCTTGCATGCCGAGCTCAGCGGACTCAAGGACGGCAAGCCTTATGCCGGCATACCCGGGATGGCGGGCGCAGACCCGGACAAGTTCGCCATCTGCCTGGCCACCGTGGACGGCTACGTCTATGAGGTCGGCGATTCCGGCGAAGAATTCACCATCCAGTCCATCTCCAAGCCCTTTACCTACGGGCTCGCGCTGTCCGATCTGGGTTTGGATGCGGTGGACCAAAAGGTGGATGTGGAGCCGTCGGGCAACGCGTTCAACGAGATCTCGCTGGCTCCCGGCACCGGCCGCCCGGCGAACGCCATGATCAACGCCGGGGCACTGACCGCCACCTCGCTGAGCAAGGGCAGCGGCGGAAAGACCGGCTTCCGGCGCATCCTGGAGCACTATTCGGCCTTCGCCGGCCGCGAGTTGTCCGTCAGCGAGCGCACCTACCAGTCGGAGGCCCGGCACGGCTACCGCAACCGGGCGCTGGCGCACCTGCTCCGCTCCTTCGAGATCATCGAGCAGGACCCGGACCCGGTGGCAGAGGACTATTTCCGGCAGTGCTCGGTGCTGGTCACCTGCCGCGACCTTTCCATCATGGCCGCCACGCTGGCCAACGGCGGCACCAACCCGCTGACCGGCAAACAGGTGCTGGACCTGGAGGTGGAGGAACGGGTCCTCTCTGTCATGGCCACCTGCGGCATGTACGACGACGCCGGGGCGTGGCTTTCGGACGTGGGCATGCCGGCCAAGTCCGGCGTCGGCGGCGGGCTGCTCGCGGTACTCCCGGGCCAGCTGGGACTGGCCGTCTATTCACCGCCGCTGAACGATCATGGCAGCAGCGTCCGCGGCGTGGAGGCCAGCCGGCGAGTCTCGCACGATATGGGGCTGCACTTCGTCCGGGCCGCCCGCACCGGCCGCAATGCCATCCGGGCCAGCTACGACATCACCGACGCCCCGTCCGGCATCCGCCGCAATGACGAGGCCGCAGAAGTGCTGCGCGACAACGCCCACCGCGCCCGGGTGATCGAGCTGAACGGGGACCTACTGTTCGCCGGTACGGAATCCATGGTGCGCGAGGTCAGCGACCTGGACGAGTCGGTGGAACTCATCATCCTGGACATGCGCCGGGTCGATGAAACCGCCCCGGTCGCCCTGGACATGCTGGAGCAGCTCCGGACATCGCTGGCGCAGGACGGACGCGGCCTGGTGCTCATCGACGGCGAAGGCGCCCTGGCGCAGCGGTTCGAAGAAGACGGGCGGGCGGTGCCGTCGTTCGCCACCCGCAGCGCCGCCGTCGAATTCGCCGAAAACCAGTTGATCGCCAGCTATGGGGACGCGCTCTGCCGGCCGGCCACTGTGGACGTTGCCGACTCGCCCGCGCTCAGCCCGCTCGCCGCCGAAGACGCCGCTGCGCTCGCCGCCCTGATGGAGGAGCACAGCTACGACGACGGCGAGGTCATCCGCCGCATCCGCCAGCGCTTCGGCGGCGTCTACTTCATCCTGTCCGGCAGCGTCGTCACCACATCGCCCGGCCCGGAGAACAGCCGAGTCAAGCTCACCACCCTCAGCGCCGGCATGACGTTCGGTGAAATGGCGTTGGGCAGCGCCGACCGGCAGGAAACCACCGTCCGCGCCCACGGCGAGGTACGGGTCAAGCTCCTCCCGGCTGAAGCGATCAGCCGACTGGAGCAGGACAACCCGCGCCTCGCCGTCGAACTGTGGAAGGCGCTGACCCGCGACGCGTACGCCCATGTGGACCGCTACATGCGGGAGACGGCCGTGCGCATCCGCGATTAGAACGGATATTGGGCGTGTCCGCTTTGTTGGATGGTGATCCAGCGCTCCTCTGTGAACGAATTGATGCCGGCCTGACCGCCGAATTTGCCGTAGCCGGACTCATGGATGCCGCCGAACGGGGCCATCGGCTCGTCCTGCACCGGCTGGTCGTTGACGTGGCTGATGCCGGTTTTGAGCCGCTGTGCCACCTCAATGCCTTCGGCTAGGTTCTCGGTGATCACGCCGGAGGTGAGCCCGTAATTCGTGTCATTGGCCAGCTTCACCGCCTCTTCCGCGCCGTCCACCTCCATCACCGTGGTGGCTGAACCGAAGATCTCCTCGGCGTAGATCCGCATCTCCTCGGTGATACCCGACAGTACCGTCGCCGGAACCACCGCTTGGCCCGCCTTCTCCCCGCCGGCCAGCACCGTGGCTCCCTTGGCGACGGCATCGTCGATCAGTGCGTACTGCCGGTCCGCCGATGCCTGATTGACCTGCGGTCCAATCACGGTGGCCTGGTTCATCGGGTCGCCGGTGGGCAGCTTGGCCACTTTCTCCGCAAAACGGCTGGAAAATTCCTCGGAGATGCTGCGGTCCACGATCACCCGGTCCACGGACATGCAGATCTGCCCGGCGTTCATGAACGAGCCGAAAGCCGCCGCCTGGACCGCGTAGTCGAGGTCTGCGTCTTTCAGCACCACCAGCGAGTTCTTGCCGCCGAGCTCGAGCACCGCCGGCTTCAGGTTCTGTGCAGCCAGCGTGCCGATGATCCGTCCCACCTTGGTGGAACCGGTGAAGTTCACGTTCCGCACACGCGGGTCGGAGATCAGCGTGCTGACCACGTCGTTCGCATCGGCGCGGTCGTTCGTGATCACGTTGAGCACACCGGGCGGCAGGCCGGCGTCCAGCAAGGCATCTGCGAGGAACAACCCACAGGCCAACGGCGCGTCCTCGCTCGGTTTGAGCACCACGGTGTTGCCCACGGCCAGCGGGATGGCCATGGCGCGGATGCCCAGGATGAACGGCGCATTCCAGGGCGAGAGCGCCGCCACCACTCCGTACGGCTGGCGGACCGAGAGCGAGAACTTGCCCGGCAGGTCGGTGGCGAGCACATCACCGCGCGGCGCCGTGGTGGCTGCCGCTGCGGAGCGCAGGATGTTGGCCGCCAGTTGGACGTTGAAGCCGGCCCAGACCGCCACTCCGCCAACCTCGCCAGCCATCAGTTCGATGCCCTGCTGCATCCGGTCCTCAAGCAGATCGGCAGCTTTGAGGAAGATTTTCGACCGCTGGGTTGGAGGGGTCGCGGCCCAGGTATCGAACGCCGCCGACGCCGCGTCGACGGCTCGAGTGACATCCTCCGGACCGGCAGCGGCGACGGTCGCGTAAGAGTCACCGGTGAAGGGACTGATGTCTTCGGTGGTCTTGCCGGAAACCGCCGGGACGTGCTCGCCGTTGATGATCAGATCTCGGGTGATGGGCATGGCGCTTCATTCCTCTCCGAAGTGGCTGGGCTACGCCGCCGGCTGCAAGCAGGAGCGCCGGCCGTTCGCGCGGCCCGGTTAATCCGGAGCCTACTCCCGCCGTCGGGCTCTCACAATGGCAGTCCCTGCGTCCTGTGGAGGCGTTGCGAAGGGCAGTTTTTGGTGATGATGTTCACTCGGATGGCCCTAAATCGGGCCCCCAACTGGCGGGGGCGGCACCGGTCTGTTCCACCCGATGTAGCAAATGGCCTGTGGAGATTCGGCGCAAAACGGCCGAGGGGAAGTGCGATCCTTCCGGCTTTCAGGTTATCCACAGGAAAATCTCAGGGCTTGGACAGTTATCGAACCGTTACGTAACGTATTCATCACGTCGGCGATCATCCGCCGCGTCCTCGGAAGGTCTTGCTGAGCTCTGCCAACCTTCCCGAGTTTGTTCGCTAGACATCTGGCAGAGGCGGGGGACCCACTTTCCGGGCCCCTCTTGGGGCCCTTGGGGTTAAGTCGCGTGGTTGGTGCCTGCCGCACTGCCGCACGACCGGGTGACTCCCATCCGAATCCGACAGCTCACCTCGTAAGCATTGGGAGAGGTTACTTCTTGCTGCTCAAAAACAACCGTGCACGCCACCGCGCCACCCCGGTCCGCAACACCACTGTGGCCGGCCTGTCCAACGCTGTTTCGTCCCACGCCGGCACCGTCGGCCGCAGCGCCGCCGTCGTTACGGCCGCCGGCGGTCTGATGCTGGGCGTCGGCCTGCCGGCCAACGCCGCCGCGGACGTTACCGTTCCGACCTACGGTTCGGCCGATGTGGCTGACACCGCTGCCCCGGCCAGCTACGAGACGGCACCCGCTGCCACGACCGAAGCTGCTTCCGACGCTGCCACCCACACCGTGGTTGCTGGCGACACCGTCGGTACGATCGCCGACCAGTATGGAAAGAACGTGCAGGACGTGCTGGCCATCAACGGCCTAGACGCTTACACGATCATCTACCCGGGCGACCAGATCGCACTGACCGGTTCCGCCCAGGGCACCCAGTCCGGCGGCGGCCAGGCTGCCGAGGCCGCCAGCGTTGCCACCGCGGCCACCCAGGCTGCCCCGGCGGACACCGCCACGGTCTCGTTGGCCAGCGCCGACATCAAGCCTGCCTCCACCGGCGGCAACCAGAGCATCGTGGACATTGCCATGCAGGGCGTCGGCACCCCCTACGTCTGGGGCGGCACCTCCACCTCCGGTTGGGATTGCTCCGGCTTCACCCAGTGGGTTTACTCCCAGGTGGGCGTTGACCTGCCCCGCACCAGCCAGACCCAGGGCAGCGCCCTGACCCCGACCAGCAACCCGCAGCCGGGCGACCTGGTTGTACAGAACGGTGGCGCCCACATCGGCATCTACCTGGGTGGCGGCAAGATGATCAGCGCCCTCAACCCGAGCCAGGGCACCCTGGTTCACGACGTGAGCGCTATGCCGGTCACCGGCTACTACACCATCTAACTCACCACAGACTCCTGGGACGGTTCACTCCCCCAACGACCGGCCCAGGAACACAGGGAGCCCCGTCGGCCTTGCGCCGGCGGGGCCTCTCCTCTTTAAAGGGCCTCCACGCTTGCCGGGCTGCCCCCGTTCCGAGGTGACATTCCCGCGGCGGCGAGCACCGGCGTCGTGAGTTGGCAGCGCTTGGGCAGCGGGAATAGGCGACCATACCCGAGGGTTAGACTACTATTCCGCCGTTTTCGCCGGCGTTCTTGGGCCCTTAACGGCCGACCACAACAGCACGCACTCCACCCGAGGATTCTCCTGTGAGCAATGAACCGTTGACGAATAGTGCCTCGGCGCAGCCCGGACAGGTCCGGGGCAGCGGTTTGACGGCTGAGGAGTCGCGCCGCAACCGCCGGGTGATCGGCATCCTGCTGGTTTCCGCGTTTGTGGTGATCCTGAACGAGACCATCATGTCCGTGGCCCTGACGGAACTGATGGAAGACCTGCACATCAGCGCCCGCGCGGCCCAATGGCTGACCACCGCGTTCATGTTGACCATGGCGGTGGTCATCCCGGTGACCGGTTTCCTCTTGCAGCGTTTCACCACACGCCAGGTGTTCACTGCCGCCATGATGCTGTTCTCTGCGGGCACGCTGCTGGCGGGGCTGGCTCCGGGGTTCGAAGTGCTGCTGGTGGCGCGCGTGGTGCAGGCGTCAGGCACGGCGATCATGATGCCGCTGCTGATGACCACCCTGATGAACCTGGTGCCGGCGGAGGACCGCGGCAAGACCATGGGCAACGTCTCGATTGTCATTTCGGTGGCGCCGGCGATCGGCCCGACCATCTCCGGCATCATCCTCAACGCGCTGTCCTGGCGCTGGATGTTCTGGCTGGTCCTGCCGATCGCGCTGGCAATGCTGTTGGTCGGCAACCGGCGGATCCAAAACGTCAGCGAACCCCGGCAGGTGCCGCTGGACGTGCCGTCGGTGGTGCTTTCCGCGATCGGCTTCGGCGGGTTGATTTACGGGCTCAGCCAAGTGGGTTCCGGACACGGCACAACGACGGCGGAGCCCACCTCGGGTGCCGCGATGTGGATCGCGTTTGCGGCCGGCGGGGTGGCGCTGCTGGTGTTCCTGCTGCGCCAGCTGCGGCTGCAGCGCTCGGACAAGGCGCTGCTGGATCTGCGGCCCTTCCGCGCGGTTAACTTCTCCATGTCCGTGGGGCTGATGGCAGTGAGCATGGCAGCCCTGTTCGGCACCATCATTTTGCTCCCTATATATATGCAGCAGGTTTTGGGACTGGAACCGCTGCAGATCGGTCTGATGCTGCTGCCGGGCGGTCTGCTGATGGGCTTGCTGGCACCGGCTGTGGGCCGGCTGTACGACAAGTTCGGACCGACTGTGCTGTTGGTGCCGGGAACGGTCCTGGTCAGCGCCGTGCTGTGGTACTTATCCACGGTCACCGAGAACACGGCCCCGCTGACGCTGCTGGCTGCGCACATCGTGCTCAGCCTGGGCTTGGCGCTGCTGTTCACGCCGCTGTTCACAGCCGGTCTGGGTTCGGTGCAGCGGCCGCTGTACTCACACGGAAGCGCGATCATCGGCACCGTGCAGCAGGTGGCTGGCGCCGCGGGCACCGCCATGTTCGTCACCGTGATGTCCATGCAGACAGCAGGGCTGACCGCGGGCGGCGCCGACACGTCGGCCGCGGTGGCAGGAGGGGTGCGGGCCGCGTTCCTGGCCGGTGCCATCATCTCCGTGGTGGCCGTGGCAGCCTCGTTCTTCATCCGCAAACCGGTGGAAGACGAAACTGCCGAGGTCGCCGGGAAACATGCGCCGGTGGCGCACTAAGCCTGACTAAAGTGCGCCGCGGCGCAGTGCGTGCGTACGGACTCTAGCCGGCGCTGTAGTCATCGCACGCCTTTTGCATGGCGGCGACGGTTTCGGCCGGGACCTGGTCGCCGGATTCGGCGATCTGCGACATCGGGCCGGTGATCTCGGCGGGAACGCCGGCGGCGTCTGCGGCCGAGACCAGTCCGCCGAGCAGCTGCTTGTCTTCCGCGCCGATGTTGCCGTCCTGAATCGGGGCGCATGCCTGCTTGACGGCTTCGCCGACAGCGGCGTTGGCCAGGTCGGACGCGGCCTGGCTGACAGCCTCGGAAGCCGCATTGGCGGCCTGGTCGGCGGCGTCGGAAGCCGCCTGTTCGATCTGGCCACAGCCAGTGGCAACCAAGGCGACGAGCGGGAGCATCAGCAGAGCAGAGTATCGGCGAATCACCCGGCAACTTTACTATGCGGCAGTCGCATTCCCTCATTCGGGGGATGCTGCTCGCCCGGCAGCGGGATCCGCGCGCGACCGCCGGCGAGAAGACTGGCAGCATGACTATTTCAGACATACAAGAGCATCTACCAGCGGCGCGGAACCGGTTCATCGAGCGGGTGCCGTTGATCACGGCCTTGGCGGCGGGCTGCTACTCGGTAGCCGCCGTGTTCTTCCTGCTGGCGCACGGTTCCCTGCCTCTGGTTCCCGCCGAGGCCCTGTCCCACGAATGGAATGGGCCGCTGGGCACTGTCCTCAGCTACGTCCTGCTGTCCCTGGCGATGGCGGGATGTTTGCTGGGGTTCGCCGTCCATTACCGGCTGCTTCCGGGCCGTGCCTCCGCGGCCGGAGCCACGGCCTTCGCGTCCGTCTTCTCTGGCATCGTGCTGCTGGCGGTTGTGGATAGCAGTATCTTGGCGACGCTGGGTTATCTGCCGTTCCTCGCGGTCAAGTCGCTGACCGATCCCGGCTTCCTGCAGACAGCGGTCGATCTGCCGTGGCCGATTGTGGGCCATCAAATAGCCTGCATCATCGGTGTGGCGCTCTGGATCCTGACCGCCACCGTGGCCGTTCGCCGGCGTTCGGGCGCTTGCGTCGCGTGCGGTCGCCATTCCTCCGCTGCCACGGTCAGACGGCGGGCAAAGCCGGTGACCATCGCCGCAGCCATCATTCCGGGAGTCTATGCCGTCACGCGCTTTGCTTGGGCGGCGGGCATACCGCTCGGAATCGAGCCAGCCTTCCTGCAGCAGATGCAGAACAACGGTCAGGTCTACGCCGGTCTTGGCTTGGCGTCCATGGCAGTGCTCGGAGTCTTGCTGACGCTGGGCCTGATCCAGCGCTGGGGCTCAATGCTTCCCCGCCGGATCCCTTTCCTGGGCGGACGCCGGATTCCGGTCCTGTTGGCTGCCATTCCCGCCGGCTTTGTATCCCTCATTGTGATTCCCGCCGGGTCGGAGATGATTCGTGTGTCCACCATCCGCGGTACAGGCGGCATCCCATTCGACTGGGCCAACTGGGCAACCATCGGACCGACGCTCCTGTGGATTCCGTGGGGTGTGCTGCTCGGCGCCGCGACACTGGCCTACTACCTCAAACACCGCGGTTCCTGCCGCCGGTGCGGGCTCAGCGGATGACGGTCGGCACTCGATGGCAGAGAATGAGCCCATGACAGAATCGGGCCGAAGGCCCCTACAGCGGGCAGGGCGGATCTTCAGGCACTTCGTGTTCATGATGATCGGCGCCCTGCTCGCTGTCCCGTACATCGTTGTCTTCATCTGGGCCACCCAGCTGGCCGCGGTCAGTCCGGCCAACGCTGCCGTCGCGTTTACCGTGCTGGTCCTCCTGCTCGCTGTGCCTGCCGCGCTCTCCGCCACTCGGGCGCTGGAACGAACCGCCGTCGGTGAGCTCCTCGGGTTGGAACTGGCTGAACCCGCCGGTCCCGCGACGCGGCAGCGACGGATCAGGGGCGCGGTTTGGTACCTTGTTCATCTCATGGCCGGGGGCCTGACCCTCGTGGCCATCGCGTTCGCGGCCCCGCTGATCGTGGCCGTGTTGATCCTGCCGATGCTCGGCAACGCGGATTCCGCCAGCGAACTGGCGGCCGCGGTCGTCCCGTTCACCGATGGCACGACGGCGGCGCTGTGGTCATTGGGGCTGGGCACCGGAGTCATCATTTTCACCATATTGACCGGCATCGCGCTGCCGCACTGGGCAACGCTTCTCCTCGGCCCCTCTGCTGCAGAACATCAGGTGCTAGAAGAAGAACAGGCGCGGATGGAAGCCAAACGGAACGAGCTTGCCCGCGAACTCCACGACTCGGTGGGCCATGCCCTGACGGTGACCACCTTGCAGGCGACTGCCGCGGAAGCCTTGTTGGGACGTGATCCCGATGGCGCAGTGCGGGCGATGCGCGCCGTCGCCGACACTGGCCGCAGCGCACTGGCCGAGCTCGACCGAGTGATCGGACTTTTACGGTCTCCCGGAGAGTACCGAGACAGCTCCGCGGGACTTAGTCAGCTGCCCGGCTATTTGGACCGCATGGAAGAGCAGGGACTGCAGGTAGTCCGCCGGTTCGACAGCTTGGTGCTGGCGGACGTACCGGCAGGAGCGTCGGAGCCCGCGTTCAAGATCCTGCAAGAAGGACTCACCAACGCACTCAAGTACGCTGCACCGCGGGAGGCACTGCTGCACCTTGAATCCACTAACGGCTGTCTGCGCGTTCGACTCGAGAATCCGGTTGCCGAACCAGCGGGAGAGACTGCCTCGAGGGCCGGAGGCCGCGGCCTCGCAGGTATGCAGGAGCGTGCCAGACTGGCGGGCGGCAGCACTCGCACCGAACTGAACGGCGGCCGCTGGATCTTGTCCGCAGACATCCCGTGGCAGGAGCCAGCCCGGTGAACCAGCCGATCCGCATCCTTCTTGTAGACGACGAACCGTTGGTCCGCTCCGGTCTGGCCGCCATTCTCGGTGCGCATCAGGACATCGAGGTCGTCGGTGAAGCCTCCGACGGAACGGACGTCTGGCCGGAAGTGCGGCGGCTGCAGCCAGACCTGGTCATGATGGACGTTCGGATGCCGCAGATGGACGGCATCCAGGCGACCGCTCAGTTGGTGGCCCTCGGCGACGCTCGGCCCAAGATCCTGATGCTGACCACCTTCGAAAGCGACGACTACGTCTACCAGGCGCTCAAAGCAGGCGCGGACGGCTTCCTGCTCAAACGCGCGCGGCCGGAGGAACTCCTGCACACGGTGCGTGCCGTGGCCTTCGGCGATTCCATCGTGTTCCCGGCCAAGCTTCGCGAGTTGGCCGCAGTCCATGGCAGCAACGCCCCCGACCGTGTTGCTGCTGCCGGACTGAGCAGCCGGGAAGCCGAGGTCCTGCGTCATCTGGCCCGCGGTTACAACAACCAGGAAATTGCGCAGTCCATGTTCCTCGGTACCGAGACCATCAAGACCCACATTGGTTCAATCCTGTCGAAGCTGCGCGTCAGGGATCGAACGCAAGCCGTCATCGCGGCCTATGAATCCGGCTTCATGAACCCCGGTGGCTGAAACACCCGTCCTAGACGTCGGCCGTGTGTTTGCCGATGGCAATCAGCAGGAATCCCCCCACGGCGATAGCGACGGTCCCGGTCAACAGGGCTGCGGCCACCGTTGCCGTTCCAGCAACCATCAGCCAGCGACCCAGGCTGCGCCGCTTGGGCTGGGGCTGTTCGGGCACGGGTGGGGTCTGCTGGCCGACGATCGGCAGCGAGAGGGTGATCACCGCCCCTGCGTCGCCCGGCGGTTCGGCCTCGCTTGGGTGTCGGGTCCCGGTGGGCCACGGCCGTCCGGGCATCGACAGCATGCGAGCCAAGGCCGGATTTTCGGCGGCGAGATGACGTTCGATGCTGGCTAGTTCACGCTGTTCAGCGTCAGAAAGTTTCATCGTTGGTGCCGGCCCATTCTGTGACGGACGCGGGCACTTGCGTGTGGCTGTTCATGGGAATCTCCCGGTGGGGCAACTGCTGACGGCCTTTAGGGTATGAAAATCACAGCCCGCACAACAGTCGGTTTCACACTGTTACGCGGAGGGCCCACTCAGCCCGGAATTCAGAGCCACGCAGCTTGGAATTCGGGGGTCAGACCGGGCGGCCTGTCTGGTCAGCCGAGCGTCAGGACAGCGGGGCTCAGCCGCCGCCGGGGGTAGTCAGGTTGCTGGGCCGTGGCTACGCTGGCTCAGAGGCACAACCTCACGGAGGAATCCAGATGGGCTTTGACCAGTATCACGAACCCGCCCAAGAACTCTCCGCCGAGACGCGGACGTTTGCGCGGATGTGCGCCAATCTGACCGAGGAAGCCGAGGCGATCGGCTGGTACGAGCAACGCATGTCGTTGGAGAAAGACCCGGAATCGGTCGCCATCATGGAGGACTCCTTGGCCGAGGAGTTCAAGCATTTCAGCATGGACCTGGAATTCCTGCTGCGGCGCAAGCCGAAGTGGCGCAGCATTGCCCGCGGCACGCTGTTCCAGGACGGCGACATCGTGGCCAACGGCGGCGCCGCCGAGGCGGCGGCCGCGGCCGGATCCAGCCCGGAAGCACCTGACGCAGGCTCCGGGCCGCCCGGACCAGTTGGCCCTGACTCCTCGCTGGGGATCGGCAGCCTCAGGGAGGACTTCGCATGACCGTCAACCATCTGCTGCGCGAGCACGCCCCGATTTCCGACGGCGGCTGGAAGCTGTTGGACCAGGAAGCCAGGGAGCGGCTCACCGTGGCTTTGGGCGCCCGAAAGATGGTCGATTTCGCCGGCCCATTCGGCTGGGAGTATTCCGCCACCAATTTGGGCCGCACGGAGCAGGTGACCGGACCGGCACCGGCCGACGGCGTGGCGGCGCGGCAGCGCGGTGTGCTCCCCTTGGTGGAGGTGAGGGCGCCGTTCAAGGTGTCCCGCATGGAGCTGCTGGACCATGACCGGGGAGCCGCCGATGTGGACCTGACCGATTTGGATGAGGCTGCACTCCAAATTGCCACTGCGGAGAACGCAGCCGTCTTTCACGGCTGGCGGCAGGTGGGCATCACGGGAGTCACCAGCGCCACCCCGCACGCCCCCATACCGCGCGTCCCGGACTTCAACGACTACCCCAAGCGGGTGGCCAAGGCTGTCTCGGCCCTGCTCCAGGTGGGTATCGGCGGGCCGTTCGGGCTGGCGCTCGGCCCCGGCCACTACACCGCCGTGGTGGAGGCAACCGAGCGCGGCGGATATCTGTTGTCGGAGCACCTGCGCAAGCTGCTGAGCGGACCGATTATTTGGGCGCCCGGTGTCCGCGGCGCGATCGTGATGAGCCTGCGCGGCGGAGATTTCCTGTTCGAGTCGGGCCAAGACCTGTCGGTCGGCTACGACCGGCACGACGAAGAGTTCGTCTATCTGTACATTGAGCAGTCGTTTAGCTTCCGGGTGGCCACCCCGGAGGCCGCGATTCATCTGACCGGCAGCGACGGCTAGAGCCGAGGACGTCGTTCTTCCAGAGGTAACGGGCGCTGGCGTCGCCCGGGTTGGCATGCCTAAGTTGGGAAAGACCACAACGGAAGGAAGCATATGTCCCGCATTGCCATCATTGGCGGCCACGGCAAGGTCGCGCTCCACCTCTCCCGCATCCTCACCGGCCAAGGTCACCAGGTCACCGCGCTGATCCGCAATCCGGATCATGCCGCCGATGTGCGGGGCGCCGGTGCGACGCCGATGGTCACCGACGTCGAGACCGCCACCGCTGGGGAATTGGCCGATCAACTGCGCGGGCACGACGCCGTGGTTTGGTCCGCCGGGGCCGGCGGCGGCAATCCCGACCGAACCTATGCTGTGGATCGTGACGCCGCGATCCGCTCGATGGATGCCGCGTCGGCGGCCGGTGTGCAGCGGTACATCATGGTGTCCTACCTGGGCGCAGGCAAGGATCACGGAGTCCCGGAAGACAATTCGTTCTTCCCGTACGCCGAGGCGAAGGCGGCCGCGGACGAGTACCTGAAGTCAACGTCGCTGGACTGGACGATTCTGGGTCCCAGCGCGCTCACGCTGGAGCCGGCGACCGGGAAGATCCAGGCCGGACCGGGGACGCAGGGCGGTCAGGTGAGCCGGGAGGACGTCGCGATGGTCGCCGCCGAGGTGCTGGCCGTACCGTCCACCACCGGCAAGGTGATCGAATTCATCAACGGCAGCACACCGATCAGTCAGGCCATCCGCGAGGTCTGAGTCGCCTGACGTACAGGCAAACCGCTTTCCTAATTAACAACAGAACCCCGCGCTTCCATCAGCGCGGGGTTCGGAACGTGGAATTTAGCCTTCGCAGTCGCGGCAGTATTTCTCGCCGTTCTTTTCGCGGGCCACCTGGCTGCGGTGGCGAACCAGGAAACAGGAAGAGCAGGTGAATTCGTCCTCGCGGGGAGGAACAACCTGCACTACCAGTTCTTCGCCGGAGAGGTCGGCACCAGGAAGGTCAATGCCCTCGGCGGTGTCCGCATCCTCGACGTCGATCAGCGCGGTCTTCGCACCGCCGGAGCGCTGGGCCTGAAGGGCTTCGAGCGACTCATTGTTGTTGTCGTCGTCCTTGTTGCGCGGTGCGTCGTAATCGGTTGCCATGCGGGTTTAGAACTCCTGATGTGCTAGTTGTTTTGACCTATCTGCGAGCGCCCATCATAGCTGCTCATTCAGACATTTCAACATCGATTCAACAACGTCTCGCCGAGGGCGATAATTCCCGCCCCTCGGGAACCGCTGCATCGCGCTGTGAAGGCGGAATTTACTGTGGGCAAAACCACGCCTATCAGGGGTTCAGGCCTGGGTGCTGAGCGGCAGCCGTTAGAGGTTCACCACGTCGCCGATGCGGGCTACGGTTGCCACAGCCCCGGCCCAGCAGGCCAGAATGACCAAGGCGAACCCGGCCAGCCAGAACGCGGCCGGAATCCCCGTGCGCTTGGCCATGATGAACGCATCCGAATTGGCTAGCTGATGGCGGCGCCGTGTGTGCACGCTCAGCAGATTCAACCAGTCCCGCACGGCTCCAACCAGCAGCCCGATGCCGATCGCCAGAGTCAGATGGCCCAGGAACTCCACCGGCGCAAACCAGACCAGCAGTTGGGAGGCAACCGCCAGCCCAACAGCAATCACGATGCCCTCGAGATTCCGGATAAACAGCAGCGTGGCCAGCAGAAGGAGCGCACTCACCGACAGCGCAGCGCCAGACCAGCCGGTGAACGCTGCCCACACTAGCACCGCTCCCACCAGCGCAGGCACGGGATATCCCCAGAACCCTGCCCAGGCGGCCGAGGCAGGTCCCGCCCCACGGCTGATCATCGCGCCGGATTGGTCGAACCGCAGATGGATCCCGCGCACCAGCCGGCCGGTGGTCAACGCTGCAAAAGCGTGCCCGAGCTCATGGACCGCAGTGACGAACAAACCGAAGTACCGCCAACTCCCGCGCGGGACCGACAAGACCAGCGCCACAGCCAGGATCAGCGCCAGCTCCAGGAGTCCGGTCTCAAGCGGCTCGCCCCGCGTGAACCCGTCGGTGATCCTGCGCCACCATTCGGCGGCGAACTGCTGCAGCATTTTCCCTCGTCTCAGCTGTGACTACGCGATATAACTAGACCACATTCGCCGACGTCGGAAAGCAAATATGGACAAGCTGGATTTCAAAAAAGACCAGAAGGAGCTCTACTCCCCGGGCAAGGACTTCCGCTTGGTCACTGTGCCGCCGATGCAGTTTCTGGAGGCAGACGGCCACGGCAATCCGAACACGTCAGAATGGTACGGGCACGTGATCGAGGCCCTGTACTCCGTCTCCTACACCGTGAAGTTCGCCAGCAAGAAGCAGTTCGCCCGCGACTACGTGGTCGGCCCGCTGGAAGGCCTGTGGTGGGCCAACGATATGTCCGCTTTCACCCGCCGCGCCAAGGACGAGTGGTCATGGACGCTGATGATCCGCCAGCCCGACTGGCTGGGGCCGGACCAGATCAAAGACGCGATGCAGCAGGCAGCGGCCAAGAAGGAACTTCCCGCCGTGGACGCGCTCCGGTTCGGGTCCTTGGATGAAGGACTGAGCGTCCAGGTCATGCATGTGGGCCCGTACGACGACGAAGGACCCGTGCTGGCCCGGCTGCACGACGAATACCTGCCGGCAAACAAGCTGGAACCGGTGGGACGCCACCACGAGATCTACCTGAGCGATGCCCGCAGGACCGACCCGGCCAAGCTCAAGACCATCCTGCGCCAGCCGGTCCGCCGGGCTTGAGTCGCCGGGCCCGCCCTGCCCGAACCGCGTCTCCTCCCTTCCGCTGTGGACGCCTTCCCGATGCGAGCGGGCGCCCGCGAAGGCGAAAGTTGACACTTCAACATTATTTCTGTCAAGATTTAGTTGAAGCGTCAACCTCTGATGCTTATCGCTCGTTCCAGACGGCCGAGTTCCCCTGACCATTGAAACGGTGAAAACATCATGACCAACTCCGCTTTGACCACCACCGCACGTACCGTCCTCCGCGTTGTCCTGGGCTTCCTCTTCGCAGCCCACGGCTGGCAGAAGTTCAACGAATGGACCGTTGCCGGCACCCAGGCCGCGTTTGGCCAGATGGGCATCCCCGCCGCCGACATCGCAGCTCCGATCGTTGCCGGCCTGGAACTGGGCGGCGGCATCGCCCTGATCCTCGGGGTGCTGACCCGACTGGTCGCCGCCCTGCTGACGCTGAACATGATCGGCGCCTTGGTGCTGGTCCACATTTCCGCCGGGGTGTTCGTCGAAGCCGGCGGCTACGAACTGGTGCTGCTGCTCGGCGCTGCCGCACTGACCCTGGCGCTGGTCGGCCCCGGCCGAATCTCGGTTGACCGGGCCCTCTTCGGCAAGACCAAACTGGCAGCCATGGCCTAACCACAGCCTCAGCCAGCAAGCACAACGGGCAGGCGCAGCCGCAAGGCCGCACCTGCCCGTTGTGCTATCCGCCGGAACAGTGCCGAGCCGCCGGCCGCCGTGATGGCCAGGCCTAAGCGGCCATCAAGATGGACGACGGCGGAGGCACGGCCTGGGCGCCAGGGTTCGGTTCTGCCACTGCGCCGGATTCTGTCCCGGCGGCCGGCCCTGAGCTTGGGCGCGAGGCAGCCGAGGTCAACGAAGTCGGCGGCACCGGCCATGTCAGATCCAGTACCGGCCGGCGCTCGGCGGCAGCAAATTCACGGTGCGCCGCGGCCAGGAAAGCAGCCAGCCCGGACCCCAGAGATGTGCAGATCGCCGCAAGAATCTCCGAGGAGGCTTCTTTGCGGCCGCGCTCAATCTCTGACAGGTATTGAAGGGACACTCCGGCGCGACTGGCCACGTCGTCGAGGGTGCGTCGCTGGCGCCGGCGTTCCCGGCGCAGCACAGTTCCGTAGACATCGCGCAGCAGCGGCACCGGTCCGGAAACGGACTGCTGCTGAAGCTTCTGAAGTTCGAGCACGTGAACTCCCTTCTGACTGGTTCCATCGTAGAAACCCGCCGCCCCGGAGTCAGCAGGGTCTGCTGACGGCAGAAAAGCATTCACACCGACAGTTCCGCAGGGGATTTGATGCATAAGGTCGATCAGCAGGAGGCCTCCCTTGTAGGGTGTCGGCATGGCATCTCTACGACCCATCGGATTTTGGCTGAAGCTCGTTGACCGCCTGATCGACGAGCAGTTCGTCGCAACCTTGGAAGAACACGGCATCACGCGCCGGCAGTGGCAGCTAATGAACCTGCTGTCGGAGGAACCGTCCACCGCCGACGAACTGACTCAGGCGCTGGGCCCGTTCATCCCGGAGACGGACGACGAAGGGCCACAGGCGCCGGTAGAAGAGCTGGTGGAAAGCGGCTGGGTGAGCTCGGAAGACGGGCACTACGCACTGACCAGTACGGGCCGGGCCAGCCTCGCCTCGCTCGGCGACGTGGTGGACCGCACGCGGGCCGTCCTGGCTCAGGGCATCAGCGACGACGAATACGATGCCACCCTAGACGTCCTGGAACGCATCGCCCGCAATCTCGGCTGGGACGGATAGGAACAAGAGCCGCCGCGACAGGACGGTCAGACCCTGGCCAAGCGCTCGGTGCGCGGCGGGACGCAGCCGGCCCACCGCCGTCGTTGTTTCAGCGAAAGTTGGACTCGCCCACGTAAGGTGCCAAGATCTCCCGCTGACGGTCGCTCAGGCGCAGCAGCCGGCCGGAGTCCGTGTGGAAGAACGCCAGCGTAGTTTCGGCCAGCACGCACTGTTCGGCGGTCACCGGGTCCATGATCATGTACGCGATGGTCAGGCTGGCGCCCTTGATCGCACTGATCCAGACCTCGACGTGCGCCGGGATGTTGCTGTAGTTCAGCGGCCGGACGTACTTGACCCGGTGCTCGGCCACCAGAGCCTGGGTGGATTCCGGCAGGTCGGAAAAGACCGGCAGGTCCACCTCAAGCCCGGGCCCTCCGGTTCCGGCCGGCGGGCCGAACGCATGGATCCGCGCTTCCTCCAGGATCCGCAGGATCTCCACATTGTTGATGTGCCCGTAGGCGTCCATGTCGCCCCAACGCATCGGAACGTTGCAGGACAGGCGCTGGGCGGAAGGTGTCTCGGTCATGGCCCGATTTACTTTACCGGCCGTTTACGCTGTGGAAACCGTTTGGCATTCCGGATCCGGAACCCTATAGTGGGAGGGCGCCGCATAGTGTGATGCGCAACACAAGTCTCATGATGAATACATACGAAACAGAAGATACAGCCAGCACGGTACCGGGTTTCGACGTTTGGGTGGACGTCGAACTCCATGTCGATACCCAACTGGGCCTCATTCAGTTCTGCCTCGAGGGCGAGCGCGTTCTGGGGTGGTCCGACGATATTGAAGCCATCGCAGCGGCAACCGCGGATTCCGTCGGCACCGCCCAGTGGTGTGAAAAATACTCCAAGCTCCTGGTGCCGAGTTCACGCAAGGGCGCGGGAAACCGCTTCTTCACCGTGACCAGGATGGACCAAGAGAACCACGACGGGGACCGCCCGGCGGCCTGACCGGGCGCCCCTGTTGTTCTTGCGGACCGTCCGGCGTCAGTGCGGGTCCGGGCTGTCATGCACGCTGCCCTGCCGCAGACATGACTACCATGAAGCCGTGCCTACTTCATCGCCTTCACCCCGTCCGGAACGCGGCAAGTTCGCCGCCAAGCTGCTCCGTGGCGGCACCGAACCCGATCCGCGGTTCACACTGGCCAACGAACGCACGTTCCTCGCGTGGATCCGCACATCGCTGGCTTTGGTGGCCGGCGGCATCGCCGTGGAGGCGTTCACCACCGACATTTTCGTTCCGGCGATCCGCACGACCATCGCCGTCATCCTCTTGGTGCTGGCGATGGCGATCGGCTGCGGTTCCTTCTTCCGCTGGCTGAACGTGGAACGGTCCATGCGGCACAAGACTCCCCTGCCGCTTCCGCTGATTGCCCCGATCCTGGCCATTGGCGGCGGGGTGGTGGCGGCCCTGCTGCTGATCTTCGTCCTGCTGCGGCAGACCTGATGCGGCGCGCCCGCTCCCTCCCGGAGCCGGAACACCACGACGCAGGGCTGCAGCCCGAGCGCACCTCGCTGGCCTGGAGCCGGACCACCCTGGCCATGATCGTGGCGACCGCCATGTTCCTGCGCTGGTTTCCGCAATATGGCTGGTTTACCGCAACCCTGATGGCCGTTGCGTTGTGCACGGCCCTGGGCATCTACATCACGCAGAAACTGCGCTACCACCGGGCGGTCTCCGGCATCGCCAACGAAAGGATTCACGCGGATGTCGCCGCAGCCGCCTGGGTCGCCGGCAGCGTGGTGGTGTTGGGCGCGCTTGGCCTCTACGCCGTCCTGTTCCTGACCCTGGACTGATGCACGACGACGGCGCTGGGCGGGCAGCAGAGTGGCTGCAGGAACGGCAGCCTGCCCGGGCTATCCCGGCCGGAGAGTTTCAGGACTGTGACAGCGCGTCGCGGTAGACCCAGCGGCCGTCCTCGCGCACAAACGTGCTTTTCTCCTGCTGCGCCCTGTCCTGGCCGTCCTCGCGGTAGCTAGCGCGGAATTCCACCGTGCCCGCGCGGTCCGCTTCGCCGCCGCGCACGGTCCTCAGGATCTCCAGTCCGGTCCATGCCAGCCCGGGGTCCAATTCAAGGGTCGCCGGCCGTGTTTCCGGATGCCAGGTTCGCAGCAGATAGTCGACGTCGCCTGCCACAAACGCCGTGTAGCGCGAACGCATCAGGGCTTCAGCGGTCGGCGCGTCGGCGTCGCCGCGGTGGAACGGCCGGCAGCATTGGCCATAGGCTTTCCCGCTCTGGCAGGGACACACCGCATCGACCGGCAAAGTCTTCATCAGTGGGCCAGTTGCCGGGCAGAAGCGTAAATGTCCGGCAGGTTGTCGTCTCGGCCCGCCTCGCGCCGGGTCACCCAGACTTCGAAGGCCACGCGGACCACTGCCGCGCAGGTCTCGAAGGCCAGCCTGATCTGCAGGTCGCTGACGCCGTCGCGGCCGAACCTGTCCATCAGCGCATCCACCAGCCCGGTGGTGCGGGTGGCGTTGTGCTTCAGCAGGGCCGCCTTCAGCAGCGGCTCCTTCCGGATCAGCTGGTTGACCAGCAACATGCTGCGGGCCTGCGGGGCATCGTTGTCCGCGTACCCCTGCATCACCTGCTGGTAGACACGTTCCAGCTCTTCGCGCGGATTGCCCGACGGGTCGATGGTCAGCAGCCCGGCTTCGAGTGCTGCGTCGAAGTCCTGGTGCGCAGGCAGGGCCGCCTCTTCCTTGCTGGTGAAGTACCGGAAGAACGTGCGCTGGGAGATTCCGGCGGCGTTGGCAATGCCGTCCACGGTGGTGGCATCAACGCCGTACTCCTGGAACAGACGCAGCGCGGCCTGGCTGATTTCGGTCCGGGTCTGGCGCCGCCGTCGCTCCCTTAATCCGGGTGCGGCAGTAGGGAGCTCAGCCGTGGCGGGGCCGGGCACGTCGGTTCTGGAAGCGCCGTCGATCGGCGATTTCTGTGGCATAGCAGCTTCCAAGATACCCCAATATTTGAGTAATCGCTGCCAATGTGGCAGTATCTGCCATAATGGCATGAAAGGGCATCAATGAACATCAAAGTTGGCGACACCCTCGTCTACCCCCCGCACGGCGCCGTCACCGTGACCGATCTCCGGACCCGTCCGTTCAAGGACTGCCAGACCAAGTTCGTGCAGTTCCGCGCGCACCATGACGGACTGATGATCGAACTGCCGCTGGGCAACGCGGAAACGGTCGGTGTGCGCAAGGCCATCAGCAAAAAGGGCGTCAAGGAGGTCTTCGCGATCCTCAAGGCGAAGGTGCCCGAAGACCAGGAGAACTGGTCCCGCCGCTTCAAGGCCAACCAGGAAAAGATCAACAGCGGCGACATCTACAAGGTCAGCGAAGTGGTCCGCGATCTCTCGCTGCGCGCCCTCGGACGCGGCTCCTCCGCCGGTGAGAAGCACCAGCTCGAGCAGGCCATGCGGATCCTGTGCTCGGAACTCGCCCTGGCGGAGAAGACCGACAACGACACGGCCCGCGCCATGATCGAAGCGGTCTTCGGCCCGGTCGACGCCACGGTCTGACCAACCACGATTCGACTATTCAACAGGCGGCCTTTTCAGCTCTGAGAAGGCCGCCTGTTGAATACTCGATCTGACGTGGGGACTACAGGATTCCCAGCTGCTGGAGCTGGTTCGCCAGTCCCTTTCCGTCGGGCGCATAGATCCAGGGGATGCTGCGCGCCGGGCCGCTGGGCCGGTCCTGTGAACGACCGCCGGCCAGCACGGCTTCACTGACCGACAGCTGCCGGATGGCGATGGCGGCCACGTGCCCCGGGTAGCGCAGCGCGAACCCGGCGTATATGGCTTCGTCATGCTGACCGTCGTCGCCGATCAGCAGCCACTTGATGTCCGGGAACTCTTCGGCCAGCCGCCGCAACTGGTCCGCCTTGTGCGCCTGGCCGCTGCGGAACCAGCGGTCCTTGGTGGGGCCCCAGTCGGTGAGCAGCAAGGCGCCGTCGGGATACAGGTTCCGGGACAGGAACCGGGTCAAGGTCTGCGCAACATTCCACGCACCGGTGGATAGATAGAGCACCGGGCTGCCCGGATGTTCGCGCGCCACCCGCTCCAGCATCACAGCCATGCCCGGCGTGGGATTGCGCGCATGCTCATCCAGCACAAAAGTGTTCCAGGCCGCCAGCAGCGGACGCGGCAGAGCGGTGACCATCACCGTGTCATCGACGTCGGAGACCACGCCGAACCGCTCCCCCGGCGGCACCACATACACTGCAGCTTCTACGGGTTCGGAGTCCTCGCAGCGTAGCGTGACAGTGTGCCAGCCGGGCGCAAGATCCACGGAGACCCGTGCATCCACCACTCCGCCGCGGTCGGCCACTACGTGGTGCTCGACGCCGGCAGCGGAGATGGTCACGCGCGCGTTGGCCACCGGCGGGCTGATGAAGTTCCGCCAGCCGCGGATACCGTCGGCCACCAGCTTGGAGGGCATCCGGCCGTTGTCGAAGGCACCGGGCCGGGCCATGACCACCCGTCCGAGCACGCGGACCCAGCCCGCCGTGCCGTAGCCGGTGAACGGCATGACGGTAGCCACGTAGCCGCGTCGCCGCGCCCGTCGTTCGCGGTATGCCTGCCAGCGGTCTTCCAGGCGCATGCCGATGTGGGCTGCTTTCTCCTGGAGGTCTTCGCCGTTGCCAGTCCTAGATGCCATGGTCCAAGTCTGTCATGCGTTGCTGCCCGCACTCCCATCATCCGCCCCTGCGGCCGCCAGGACCGGCCACCGGGGCTTGTCCGCGCCGAAGCGAACCTGAAGACTGGTGCCATGACCTTTCCAGCGCGGCACATCAGCATTGCCATCAACCGCCCCGTTGGGGAGGTCTACGAGTTCGCCGGCAATCCGGAGAACCTGCCGAAGTGGGCTGCCGGCCTCAGTTCCTCGATCGGCATGGTCGACGACACCTGGGTCGCGGAAACATCCACCGGACCCGTGCGGGTGAAGTTTGCCGAACGCAATGAGTTTGGCGTGCTGGACCACTTCGTCGTGACCGCATCAGGCGAGTCGATCTACAACCCGCTGCGCGTGCTCGGTAACGGCGACGGCGCGGAAGTGGTGTTCACGCTGTACCGCCGCGAAGGCATGGATGAGTCAAGTTTCGACGCAGATGCGGCGGCGGTGGACCAGGACCTGCACACGCTCAAACGTCTGCTCGAGGCCTGACGCCCCAAAGCATCGCCAGCCTGGCCGAACCGGGTCTGGCGCAGCAGCGCCGGCCGACCGCCGTCGCTCCCCACGGGCGGTGCTGACGCTCACGGCCGGCCCGCCGCCGCCGCTTGCTCGGGACCGCCCGCAGCGCCGTGCTGGCGCGCCAAGCCGGCCGCCGTCGTCGTGATTTTTTCCCGCCATAGCGGGCAAACGGACGTACACTGAAAGCGCTGGTTTCGACGTCAGATGCGCCCTACCAACGGCCGAGTTGTCACTCGACGAAGTTTCAAAACTCATTGTTTGGGAGGAGAAATGACAACCGCATCACCGCATGCCCATCACGCACATGTCTCCCGCGGGAATGTGCGTAATGCTGCGATGGCTTCGGGAATTGTTCTCTTTGTGATCGGTGTCCTGGGCTTCATCCCTGGCATCACAATGAACTACGGAGAGATGGCCTTCGCCGGTGGCTCCGAAGCGAAGTTGCTCAATGTGTTCCAAGTGTCCATGCTGCTCAACATCGTCTACCTGGTGGTAGGCGTGGTGGGCTACATCATGAGCCGCACCGTCAATGGTGCCCGCGAATTCCTGATGGGAGCAGGCATCCTGTACCTCGCGATGTGGCTGTACGGCCTGATCGTCGGACCCGCCGAATATGGGGCCAATTTCCTGTCCACCAATACAGCCACCAACTGGCTGAACTTCATCCTCGGCGCGGTCATGCTGGCCTTGGGTATCACCTACATGGTTCGCCGTCGGGACGAGGCGCACGAAGCAACAACCTAGTCGCCGCGTACTATCGGTTTCCCGGCCAGACGGTGATCCCGCGAACCCCAGTCGTCTATGACTGGGGTTCGCTGGCGTTCGAGTCCACTGGATACTAACCGCGTGATGATCATGATCGCCTGCGGTCTGCTGCTGGCCGCAGGACTGGCAGCAGTGCTGTTCGGAGGAGGGGAGCGCTTCCAGCTTCCCTCCTCCGCTAACGACGGCGGCGCTCTCCTGCCGAACGTTGCGCGCCAAGTGCTGTGGTGGGCCAACGTCCTGCTGGTCGGTGGAGGTGTGGCCGGCGTGTGCATGGCCGGCGCCGACGGACGGCTGGTGATGCGGCTGCTGGCGGCGACGTCGCCCGAGGACGACAACAGGTTCACGGAAAACGGGTCGGTCATCGGGGAAATCAGTGTGGGAGGAACCGGATTCCTGCTGGTCCAGGGCATCGCCATCGGCATGCTCACTGCCCTCCTCTACGGAATGCTGCGGCGCTGGCTGCCCGCCGGCCGGGCGGGCGGTGCCGTCTACGGCCTGCTGTTGCTCCTGGCGCTGTCGACCGTCCTGGATCCGCTGCGGCCGGACAACCGGGACTTCCAAATCGTCGGGCCCGGCTGGCTGTCGGTGGCCGTGTTCTCCGCGCTGGCCATTGGCCATGGCCTGCTGCTCGCCCTGGCCACCGGCTGGCTGTCGCGGCGCGTCCCGTTCATTGGGGCGGTGAAGGATCTGCGCTGGTACATTCCCTTGGCGCTGTTCCTTGTGCTGCTGGGTCCGGCCGGCATCATTGTCGTGGCAGGGATCATTGCCGCCATCGGCGTGCTGTGGGCGGCGGCCGCCGTGAGGCGGCGGCTCCAGTCCGGGGAGGCGGACATCCCCGCGGCCGCGGATCAACGGCTGGCCATGGCCGCCGGGCAGCCCGGCCACCCCGCGGAGACCGGCATGGGAGCGGCGCCGTCGCCAACCGCAAGCCAGTCCCAGCCGTCAGGCGCACGGGACCGCCAGGTGATGCTGGCCGGGCGAATCGTCCTGCTCGGGCTGGGCATCGCATGTCTTCCGGGGTTCATTGCCTCCATGGCCAGCATCTTGGCGGCCGGCGGCTAGTAGCTCGCGACGTCCTGCACGTTAAATGGCACCGCCCGCCGGATGGGGAACGGCGGGCGGTGCGGCAGGAAGTGCGGCCTTAGACAGCGGCGGCCTGCGGGGTGCGGATGGTGGCGAAGCCCTGGGCCCAGGGAATGAGCTGGTCGATCATGGGGGCAAGCGTGCCGGCATTCTGCTCGGTCGGCTTGAAGTCGGCGAAGTTCTCAAAGTCGGTGAACAGCGAGAACATCACCTGGTTGCGGACGACGGCCACCTGCAGTTCGGCCAAGAGGTTGCGCAGGTGCTCGGCAGCGCGGACGCCGCCCATCGAACCGTAGGAAACGATGCCGGCGGCCTTGTTGTTGAATTCAGCGTTCAGGTAGGACAGCGCGTTGGCCAGGGCCGACGAGACCGTGTGGTTGTATTCGTTGGCCACGAAGACGTAGCCGTCGAACTCGCTGATCTTGGCCGACCAGGCCTTGGTGTGGTCGGCCTGGTAGTTCTGGTAGGCGGCGGGGTACGCCTCATCCAGCAGCGGAAGGTTGTAGTCGGCAATGTCGACCACCTCGAACGTGGCGTCGGTCCGCCCGGCCAGTTCGGAGGCCACCCAGGCGGCCACGGAGTCGTTGACCCGGCCGGGGCGGGTGCTGCCGGTGATGATGGCGACCTTGGGCAGCGCGGTGGATTCCGCAGGAGCAGCTGTCTCCACTGCCGCCGGGGCAGCCGCACTGGCGGTGGTGTTCTCGCTTGAGACGGGCGCTGCCGGGTTGGCGGCAGACCGGCGGGCGCTGGACTTGCTGAAAAGATTCTTGAACCAGGACATGGCAGCCTTCGATAGATTGCTTGACGTTTCAACCATGCTAGCTTCGCGGAGAATGACATGTCAACAAATAGCGGTCAGGGGGCGAGCGCACTTCCCGGTGGGCGGACGTGCTCGAAGATCACGGTGGTATTGGTGCCGGCAACCTCCGGTCGAAGGCTGAGGTTGTTTGCCACGAGGTCGCGGAGCGCACTTGAGTCCGCCACGGCCACATGGATCAGGAAGTCGCGGTCTCCGGTGACGAAGAAGATTCCCTCCACCGCGGGCAGCCCGGCCAAATAGTCCTTGAACTCTGCCAGGTTCGACCGGGCATGCGCCTGAAGACGGATGGAAATCAGTGCCTGCAGGCCGCGCCCCACCGCCGCGGGATCGACGTCGGCATGGAAACCCCGGATCACACCCCGCTCGCGCAGTGAACGGATCCTGCTCAAACATGTCGAGGGCGCAATGCCGGCCGCTGCCGCTATCGCGTTATTGGGCGTCCGGGCGTCGTTCTGCAGCAGTTCCACGATCAAGCGGTTGATGCGGTCCAATCCCGACCCGGCCGGAGCCCCCATAGGGGGACGAATTTCGTTCGGTTCCACCATGTGACAGCTACCACTTTTTGAACTTTCCTCTAATGCTACTCAGTCTTGCAGAATCTTCTTCCAATCGCTTGAGATATTGATAAACATTGTTCACCATGGGTGGCGAGAGCAGATACAACCCGAGGAGCACCGATGTACTCTCGCGCACACGCCCCCCGCACCGCCGTCGTTGTAGGGGCCGGCATGGTGGGGCTGGCCACCGCTTGGCACCTGCAGGAACGCGGCGTGGAAGTGACCGTTTTGGACAGGTCCGGCGTCGCCGCCGGTGCATCGTGGGGTAACGCGGGCTGGCTGACGCCCGGCATGGCCATGCCGTTGTCGGATCCGAGCGTCTGGACCTACGGCCCGAAGGCGCTGGTTGATCCCGCAGCGCCGCTGCACGTTCCTGCGCGGATGGATCCGCAGCTGTGGAAGTTCCTGGCCCGCTTCGCGCTGCACGGCACGCAGAAGGCGTGGGACCGGACCATGGCCGCGCTGACGCCGATCGACCGGATGGCGCTGGAGTGCTTTGATGAGCTGACGGACAACGGCGTCGAAGCGTGGACGCGGAAGGGCCCCTTCATTGTGGGCTTCGAAGACGAGAAGGAAAGCCACCACTTTGTTCACGAGCTGGCCAATGTGGAGAAGGCCGGACAGTCCGCTCCACTGACCCGCTTGGACGACGCCCAGATGAAGGTGCCGCAGCTGTCCGCCGCCGTTTCCACGGTGTTCGAGCTGGAGGGACAGCGGTTCCTCGAGCCCGGCCCGTTTGTGGAGGCCCTGGCGGAAGCGGTGGTGGAACGCGGCGGGAAGATCGTCCCGGGCGCCGAGGTCCGCTCATTGCGCCACGGCCACACCGGGATCTCGGTGGAGACCTATGCCCAAGAGCCCTTCCATGCCGACGTCGTTGTCTTAGCCACGGGGGCATGGCTGCCTGAGCTTGCCAAGCCACTGGGCGTGCGCACCATGGTGCAGGCCGGCCGGGGATATTCCTTCAGCGTGGAAACGGACCAGCCCGCCGAGTTCCCCATTTACTTCCCCGCCCGCCGGGTGGCCTGCACCCCGTATCAGGGGCGGCTGCGCATCGCCGGAACTATGGAGTTCCGAGGCCCGGACGAGCCGTTGCAGACCGGGCGGATCGACGCCATCCTGGCCTCGGTCCGGCCGCTGTTCACCAACATGGACCTGGAGCATCTTGAGGACATCTGGGTTGGCCCGCGCCCGGTCACGCCGGACGGGCTGCCTCTGGTGGGCGCCACCCGCTCCCCCGGCGTCTTCGTGGCCGGCGGCCACGGGATGTGGGGCATTGTGCTGGGCCCGGCCACCGGCAAACTGCTGGCCGAGCAGATTGTCACCGGCCGGGTGCCGGACGAGATCCGGCCGTTCGATCCGTTGCGCTGAGCGGCGGGCAGGGGCCACCATTCGCCCGGTGCACGGGCTACCGGCCACGGGCGGTCCCCGCCTCCGCTGACACCTGGCCCGCGCGGGTCTAGTATGGGCGGCATCCGGGGCGCCGTGCGTCCCCAGGAAAGGTGGCTCTCATGGAATCCCTGACCGTGCCGGATGTGGATGCGAGGACGTTGGAAGGACTCCGGATCCTTGCGGAGGCGCACCATCGCACGCCCGAGGCCGAAGCCCGTGCCATCCTTGTCCAGGTTGTTCGAGGACTGGGCGAAGCCGACGATCTTCTCGCATCGATGGTCGGCGGCGACGAAACTGAAGGCGGCGGTCGCCGCCGGACCGGCCCGCACTAAGCAACCGGCCACGAGACCAAGCCCGTCTGCAGCAACCGGCGGCAGCGCACCGTCGTCGTCGTTTTAAACAGTGCTGCCCCGCACCGGACGGTACGGGGCAGCACTGCAGTGTCTGAGATCAGCCGCCGAAGACCGGGGCGATGGCGGTCCACAGCTGGCGCACGCCCAGGATGACGAACAGCAGCGCACAGATACCCAGCGCGATGTTCGTGTGGAGCCGGTTGGCCCACTCCTTCGGGATGCGCTTGCCGTTCAGCAGGCCCAGCAACGTCAGTGCCAGGAACGGCATGAACAGCGATCCGAGCGCACCGTAGAGCAGGATCAGCGCAATCGGCTTGCCCAAGGCAAACAGGATCATCGGCGGGAAAGTCAGCCAGAGCACGTAGAACTTAAAGTACTTGCCGCCCACGCGGGTGTCCGGGTGGCCGGACTCCTTCTTGCGCATGTTGCCCCAGAAGTCGGCGAACATCAGGGAAACGCCGTTCCAGACGCCGATGATGGACGAGAACGACGCCGCCCAGAAGCCGACCAGGAAGCCGGTGCCGACCACATCGCCGTACTCGACCTTCAGCACTTCGTAGAGGTCCAGCAGACCCTCGTCACCGGCGCTCAGCGAGACGCCAGCGGTACGGACCACCTCGGCGCCGACGATCAGCATGGCGATCACGAAGATGCCGGTCATGATGTAGGCCACGGAGTTGTCGATCCGCATGACGCGCATCCACTTGGGGGTGTGCCAGCCCTTTTCACGCAGCCAGTAGCCGTAGGCGGCCAGCGTGATGGTGCCGCCCACGCCGCCGGCCAGCGCCAGCGTGTAGAACATGGCGCCCTCTTCCTGCGGGATCATCGGCACCAGGCCGCCGATCATTTCCGGAATGTTGGGCACGGCAATAATGGCCAGGCCGACCACGGTGACGAACATCAGCCCGACAAGCACGGCGGTAATCTTCTCGAACATGGCGTACTTGCCGAACCACACCATGACAAAACCGGCCAAGCCCATCAGGATGGCCCAGGCCCACAGCGGCAGCACCGGGAACACCGCGGCCAACGGCAGCGCCGCCGACGACATTGCAGTGGCACCGTAAACGAAGCCCCAGATCATGATGTAGGGGCCGAAGTACCAGGTGGTCCAGCGGCCCAGCGAGCGCCAGCCCTCGAAGATCGTCTTGCCGGTCGCCAGCGAGAAGCGCCCGGCGCCTTCAACCAGGATGATCTTCAGGATGACGCCGACGATCACCGCCCAAAACAAGCCGTAGCCGTAGCGGGACCCGGCCACCAGCGTGGCAACCATGTCCGCAGCACCGACGCCGGTGGCCGCGACGACGAGGCCGGGACCGACAATCTTCCACTTGGCGGGAGCGCCGCCGTCGTTGTCCACCCGGGCAGCGGCATCAATCGCGCCCGGGGCATTGTTCTCAGTGGCCATGAGCCATGTATTCCTTACCGTAATGGAGCCTGTCCGCAGAAAACGGGCGGCAAGAGTGCCGCCCGTCACCGGACCCCGTTTAGTTTCTCACGCGTTCCGAACGCCCGGTCAGTAAATCATCGAAGGGGCCACAGGGGGAACCGTTCGTCGTCGCAGAGGCTCCGCTGGACGGAAAATAGCTGCGGGACTGTGTTTGTTTGCACACCCTGGCGGGCCGGGGCGCCTGCCGGACGCTTCACAGTCAGTCCCACTGAGGCTATTCGTCCGGGTTATTCGCCGGTGTTAGCCGCCCCGGGGGCACCCCGTCCGGTTATTCGCCGGTGTTAGCCGCCCCGGGCTGCTGCCACGGGTCGCAGGCCTCCACCGAGAGCCGGCGGTAGCCTTCCGCATTGCCGGACACCACCGTGAGGCAGTGTTTTACGGCTGTCGCGGCGATCAGCGACTCGACGGCCGGAACGTCCTGGATGGCCAACGGCGCCCAAGCCGCGGCAACCTGCAGGTCCACCGGAAGGATGTAGGCCGCGAACCGCTCGGTCAGCTCGACCAGCCATGCATCCGCCTGCCCGGTCAGTGCGCTGTCCTGGGTGCTGAGCGCGTGCAACTCCCCCAATGTCAGCGCCGAAATGTAAACACGCGAGCGGCGGCGCCGTTGCAGGAACTCCACGACGGCGGGGTCCGGGTTCTCGCGCCTGAGCTCGGCGACCACGTCGGTGTCCAGCAGCAGGCCGCGGGCTCGCCGCCGTCCGGAGCTCTCGGCGGCCGCCGGTGCTGACTGGGTCGTGCTGGTCATCGGGCCGCGGCGACGGCGCGCTGCTGCCCGCGGGTTTGCACTGCCGCATCCAGCAGGAAGTCCACAAAGGCTTCCCTTGCTGCGGAGACCTGCTCGTAGTCGGCCAGACTTAGGACCTGGAGTTGCGGGGATTCAAGGGTGTCCATGGCAGCGGCGCCGGGCGCCGAGTCCTTTCGGGTGCTCTTGCCTGCACCGGTAGCCAGTGGCTGATGCAGGCCGCTTCGTCATCCGAACCACCCAACGAGCGTGGGGTTGGTATGTGGCCAAAGTCGGAGCTTGGCGGCCACAATTCTTGAAGCTAGTGCTACTTTAGCCAGTCCGGCTGGCACATGTCAGAGACGGTGGTCACATCGCGTAACAGGCAACGTAACGTTTCATGCGCCCGGTGGTCGACCAAGCGAGCGCCAGCGAGCGCGTGGAGACCCGCGCGGAGACCCGCGTGGAGACCCGCGACCAAGCGAGCGCCCCGGTGGTCGACCAAGCGAGCGCCCCGGTGGTCGACCAAGCGAGCGCCAGCGAGCGCGTGGAGACCCGCGCGGAGACCAACGTAGAGACACGCACGGCGACCCACGTGGACATCGGCTTCTTC
>NZ_JBLKRT010000031.1:0-52691 GCF_047607445.1 Arthrobacter sulfonylureivorans | reverse complement strand
TGCGGCGCGCGGCAGATCGATGGCACCCTGGTCGAGGGCGGCCAGGGTGGCGGGCAGGTGGGTGCCGAGCTGATGCGCGTCGGCCAGGTCCGCGGCCGCCTGCCGCCGGGGCACGGCGAGGATCGGGGCGAGTTCCTGCGCGGCGTGCCGGGAAATCCCGTCCGGGGCGCCGACGTCGGCGCCGGTGGCCGGCCGGAGCACGGCCATGCGGTGCAGGCCGCGAGTGCGGCGGGACTGGGTCCAGGCCTCGTGTTTGCGGACGGCTTGGAGGTATTCAATCGTCGACCAGTCGTCCAGGGTCCCGGGGTCGGTGCCGGCGAGCAGCCCGGCCAGTTCCGCCGGTTCCAGCTCCCGCCAGTCCTCCTCCCACAACTCCCGCCCCGCCGGCGCCCCACTGCGGTATCGTCTTCGGGACCGGCGCTGCCAGGATCTTCGGCGGCTTCAGCGGCAGGTTCAATGGCTGCAGGATCAGATGATGTGCGGTCCTCCGTCAGGGCGCGATCCGCGGCAGACAGGGCTGGGACGGTTGGGGTGCTCGGGCCGGGTTCGGCTGGCCCGCCGGCGACGGCTCCGGGTTCGGCCGGCCCGCCGTTGACGGCATCGGATTTTGTCGGCCAGTCAGCGTAGTGTTCGGCTGACCCCTCAGCGGAGGATTCCGCTGCCCCCTCGGAGGTGCCATCGCTGTCAGTGGAACCGGTGCCGGCTGGTGTCCGGGAGGACACGGCATCAGCGACGGCAGAAGGCATCGATACGGAGTCCGGTGGCGTGGCCGTGGAGCCGGTGTGTTCCTCCGGCTCCTGTGCCTCGTCCAACGGTTCCGCTGCCATACTTCGACGCTACGCAGCGCAAGCTCCGACTAGAACGGGCGTTCGACGTATGTGCACAAACACCCGCCAGCACGAGCCTGTGGAGGCCAAGCCGCCCCCCGCGGACGAGGACTCGGGAGCCTGTGGAGGCCAAGCCGCCCCCGCGGACGAGGACTCGGGAGCCTGTGGAGGCCAAGCCGCCCCCCGCGGACGAGGACTCGGGAGCCTGTGGAGGCCAAGCCGCCCCCCGCGGACGAGGATTCGGGAGCCTGTGGAGGCCAAGCCGCCCAAGCGATTCGTCCCTGCGATCTCCCTGCTTGTCCTGGCAAACCGCGTCACACAGCAAAGCCCGGCTGCCCGGCCGCCACAGGGGCGGCCAAAGCAACCGGGCTTCGGAGTAGTCGAAGAACGTCGGAGCCAGCGGAGAATACGGCGCCTAGAGGGCGGCTTCACCGCGTTCACCGGTGCGCACCCGAACGGCTTCCTGGACATCTACCAGCCAGACCTTGCCGTCGCCGGCGTGACCTGTATTGGCCGTGGCCACGAGGACATCAACGATGTCGTCGGCTTGTTCGTCCGAGACCAGCACTTCGATGCGGATCTTAGGCAGCAGGTCCACGGTGTATTCCGCGCCGCGGTAGACCTCGGTGTGGCCGCGCTGCCGGCCGTATCCACTGGCCTGGCTGATCGTCAGCCCTTGGACCCCGTAGCTTTCCAGGCTGTTGCGGATGGCATCGAGCTTTTGCGGCCGAATGATCGCTGTGACCAGTTTCATGCGTTGACCTCTTCTTTGACGTGGTTTCCGATGCCGGCGTTATGGGAGCTGCGGTCGGTAGCCGGGTGCGGGATGAACGTACCGCCGGTTCCCAGGCCGCCGAATTCGTATGCGGATTCCGCGTGCTGGGTCAGGTCCACGCCAGTGACCTCTTGCTCTTCGGTCACCCGGAAGCCGATGGTCTTGTGGATCGCCAGCCCGATGAGGACAGTGAGCACCGCGCAGAACACCACGGATACGACTGCTGCCACCGTCTGTGCCCACAGTTGGGCGAAGCCGCCACCGTAGAAGAGGCCGCCGCCCGCCCCCTCGACCGGCAGTGCGATGAAGCCCAGCGCCAGGGTACCGACAAGGCCAGCCACCAGGTGGACACCCACTACGTCCAGCGAGTCGTCATAGCCCCAGCGGTACTTCAGCCCAACGGCCAGCGCTGCCAGCACACCGGCCACCAGGCCGAGGCCCACGGCGCCCACCGGCGACACATTCGCGCAAGCCGGAGTGATAGCCACCAGCCCGGCGACCACGCCGGAGGCAGCGCCCAGCGAGGTGGGGCGGCCGTCGCGGATGCGTTCGGTCACCAACCAGCCGATCATGGCTGCAGCCGGGGCGGCCATGGTATTGACCCAGATCAGGCCGGCTTCCTCCGCTGTTCCCGCCGCACCGCCGTTGAACCCGAACCAGCCGAACCACAGCAAGGTGGCTCCGATCATCACCAGCGGAATGTTGTGCGGGCGCTGGGCCGGGTCCTTGCCGAAGCCCTTGCGCTTGCCCAGGATCAGGGCCAGGATCAGGCCGGCCACACCTGCGTTGATGTGCACCACGGTGCCACCAGCGAAGTCGATCGCTTCTCCGGCCCAGGCACCGATAGCTCCTTCAGCGCCGAGCAGTCCCCCGCCCCACACCATGAAGGCCAGCGGGCAGTAGACCAGCGTGACCCAGACCGGCACGAACAGCGCCCAGGCGCCGAACTTGGCCCGGTCGGCGATGGCCCCGGAGATGAGGGCAACGGTGATGATCGCGAAGGTAGCTCCGTAACCTGCACCGATCAGGTCTTCGGTGTTGAGCAGCGGCTCAAGGCCGAGGGCAGCGAACGGATTGCCGAAGAGTTGGGCCACTCCTTCGCCACTGCTCATGGAGTAACCCCAGAGCACCCAGACCACGGCGACCAGCGCAACGGCGGAGAAGCTCATCATCATCATGTTCAGGGCGGATTTGGCCCGCGTCATGCCGCCGTAGAAGAACGCCAATCCCGGCGTCATGAGCAGCACCAAGGCTGCCGAAATCATTACCCAGACGTGACCTGCTGACAGATCCATCTTCACGTCCTCTCGTCCTTTGGCAGGTAGCTTCCCGCCGCTGACTCAAGATTGCCGACGGCGTGTTTCGGCAAGCCGGAAGCTGCATTGCGGCCGCGTTACAAGAAACCCGCCCAAGTAAAACCGGCTTATCCGGCGTGTTTCCGCAGTGTTACGTGGGCAGGCAACGCACGACGGCGGTGCTCGCCACCGAGGAGGCGGCGCGGCAAGTTTGGATGGGCACCCGCAACGCACGACGGCGGTGCTCGCCACCGAGGAACCGCACGGCAAATTCGGTCGGCAGGCAACGCACGACGGCGCCCGCCAACACGACGGCGGCGCCCGCCATCGGATCGGCGCGAGCCTTGGCCCCGTCCCCCGCCGCCATCGTTGTTGCTGCCGCAGTCGCCGCCGCCGCAGCCGCTGTCGCTACCTCTGCCGCCGTCAATGCCGCTGCCGCCGCCGTCGCTCGCGCTGCCGCAAGGACATCTATCCCAGCGGGCTAGGCTTAATGGCATGCCAGTTTCCCGCCGCACCGAGCGCCATCTCCGCCTCCCTGGCCTGCAGCGCCAGGGCAAGGAGGCGCAGACGCCGCTGCCGCGGGACATCAAGGTGCTGGTTGCGGCAGCATTCGTCATCGCCCTCGGGTACGGTTTGGTGGCGCCGGTCCTGCCGCAGTTCGCCGCCAGTTTCGATGTCGGTGTGGCGGCTGCCAGCGTCATTGTCAGTGTTTTTGCCCTCGCCCGGCTGGTGTTCGCGCCGGTGGGTGGGGCGCTCGTGGGCCGCTGGGGCGAACGCCGGGTCTATCTCACCGGGCTGTTAATTGTGGCTGCTTCAACCGGAGCCTGTGCGATGGCGCAGGACTATTGGCAGCTGCTGATCTTCCGCGGCCTCGGCGGTCTGGGCTCCACCATGTTTACGGTGTCGGCGATGGCACTGATCCTGAGGCTGGCCCCGCCGAGCGGACGCGGCCGGGTCTCCAGCCTCTACGCAGGCACCTTCCTGATGGGCGGCATCCTGGGGCCGGTGGTCGGTGGCCTGCTGGCCGGGTTCGGGCTCCGGATGCCCTTCGTGGTCTATGCCCTGGCCCTGCTCGTGGCGGCCGCCGTCGTCGCCGTCTTGCTGAAGAAGCCTGCGCCCAAGACCGCCGACGATGGGCCGGTACCGGAGGCGATGGATCTGCGCGAGGCGCTGTCGGATCCCGGCTACCGCGCCGCCGTCGTCTCCGCCTTCGCCAATGGCTGGGCAACGTTCGGGGTGCGAATGGCACTGATTCCGCTGTTTGCGGCCGCCGTACTGGGGGCCGGACCGGAGACCGCTGGCCTGGCGTTGGCCGTCTTCGCCGTCGGCAATGCGCTGGCCCTGACTTTCTCCGGCCGTCTGGCCGACACCGCCGGCCGCCGCCCGCTGGTGGTCGCCGGTCTCACCATTGCCGGACTGGCGATCGCCGCCATCGGCTTCACCGAATCCGTGCCGGTCTTCGTGGCGGCCTCGGTGATTGCCGGCTTCGGGTCCGGGCTGCTGGGGCCCGCGCAACAGGCTGCCGTGGGCGACATCATCGGCAGCGACCGCAGCGGCGGCAAGGTGTTGGCCGTGTTCCAGATGGGCACCGACGCGGGCGCCATTGTCGGCCCGGTCCTCGCCGGCATGCTGGCCGACCGGCTGAACTATGCCTGGGCCTTCGGCGCCACCGGTGCGGTCATGCTGGCGGCAGCGCTGCTCTGGCTGGTGTTCGGTCGCGAGACGCTGACGAAGCCGGTCAAGGGAACGGCGGCGGACTGACCCGCGCAGAGCCGTAGCCAGGCACCACGTTCGCCGCTATTCTCTGACCCATGACCGTTGGGGGACGTATTTTCGCGGCGATCGCCGTGCTGTTTTGGGCAATATTGCCCGGTTTCGGACTGATCGACCTCTCGACCATGTTCGTTGAGGATTCCTACTACGTCGAGGTCGCGGCGCTGGAGACCAGCTGGGGTGTCCTCACCACGTTCGCGGTGGCCTTGTCCTTCGGCTGGGCGGCGTGCCGGCCGCGGGACGTCTGGCCGGTCCTCGTCCTGCTGTGGCTTACGACGGCGGCGCTCCTCTTCGGTGCCCTGCTCGGCTTCAGCTTCGGCCCGGTGGTGATGGCTGCGGTGCTCGGCCTCATGTCCCTCGGCCTGCTATGGTCCGCCCGGCGCGCCGGTACCCGATTCCAGCGGCCGGGGCTGTCGGTAGACTGGCCGCTGCTGGTGCTCGCCGTGCTGGCTCTCCCCTTCTGGGCAGCCTACGCCTGGCATGCCCTTGAGGTGTCCCGCACCACCGGTTCCCAGCCCGAGTACTGGACCATGGGCATCGACCACTGGCCGGTCCAGGGCGCCCTCGGCATCGTGCTGGCCGGGACCTGCCTGCTGCACGCCCTCTGGCCGCAGGCGCGTTCGATCCTGCGGACTGTGCTCAGCTTCAGCTACGTTTCGCTCGGCATCAGTTGGCTGCTCGGCCCCGACACCGGCGGCAGCGTGGACAACACCTGGCTGGCCATCGCCGCGGTGCTGTGGGGTGTGCTGACCGCCCTGCGAAGCCCGACACTCCCCTCCGATCCCAGGGCGGCATCCGAACCCGGCGCGCCGTCGGCAAAGCACCGGTTTAGCGGGCTGGGTTCTACCGCGGCGTAGGCTCCAACCACCGGCCCCAGCTCGGGAGCGGCCCTAAAAAAGGCGGTCCCTCCTGCCGGACGGGATGTCCGGCAGGAGGGACCGCCGTCGTGCAGCGTGCTCAGGCAGCATGCCTTGGCCCGTGCGAAGCCCGCCTGCTAGTTCAGCAGCGCGTCCACGAAGTCTTCGGTTTCGAACGGGGCCAGGTCGTCGGCGCCTTCGCCCAGGCCAACCAGCTTCACCGGCACGCCCAGGCTGCGTTGGATCGCGACGACGATGCCGCCCTTGGCGGTGCCGTCAAGCTTGGTCAGCACGATGCCGGTGATGTTCACGACCTCGGCGAAGACCTTGGCCTGGTTCAGCCCGTTCTGGCCGGTGGTGGCGTCCAGCACCAGCAGGACTTCGTCCACCGTGGCCTGCTTTTCGATCACGCGCTTGACCTTGCCGAGCTCGTCCATCAGGCCCACCTTGTTCTGCAGGCGGCCGGCGGTGTCCACCATGACCACGTCGACTTCCTGGTCGATGCCGGCCTTGACCGCCTCAAAGGCAACGGAAGCTGGGTCCGCGCCATCGACGTCGGACTTCACCGTGGGAACCCCCACCCGCGAGCCCCAGGTGGCGAGCTGCTCGGCCGCGGCCGCACGGAAGGTATCCGCGGCACCCAGGATCACGTCCTTGTCCTCGGCCACCAGCACGCGGGCCAGCTTGCCCACCGTGGTGGTCTTGCCGACGCCGTTGACGCCCACCACCATCATCACGGCGGGGCGGTCGGCGTGCCGCATCACGGCCAGCGACCGGTCCATGGACGGGTCCACCAGCTTGACCAGCTCCTCGCGCAGCATGGCCTTGACCTGCTCCGGATTGCGGCTGCCCTCCACCTTCACGCGGTCCTTGAGCGCATCCACCAGCTCCAGCGTCGGCTCCGTTCCGAGGTCGGCCAGCAGCAAAGTCTCTTCGATTTCGTCCCAGACGTCGTCGTCGATTTTGTCGCTCGCGAGCAGGGCCAGCAGCCCCTTGCCCAGCGCGTTGTTGGACTTCACCAGCCGGGCGCGCAACCGGGCCAAGCGGCCCTGCACCGGCGCCGGCGTCTCCACCGGAATGGTCTCCAGCGCTGCGGCATCCTCCGGAATTTCGACGCCGACCGGCAGCGGTTCTTCTTCGGTCGGTACCCCGATGGGCGGTGCCGTGGCGGTTGGTCCGCGGGGCGCTTCCAGTGTGTCGGTTCCGCCCCCGGCCGGCGGCGTGGCCGGGTCGTTGGCGTCCCGGGTGGTGGTGTAGGTGCCCGGCGGAGTCTTGCGACCGCGCAGCAGCAGCGTTGCCACGAGGCCGATGACGGCAATGGCGATGACGACGTAAATAATGATCATGGTTGCGTCCACGGGGTCTAGCCTACCGGCCACTACGACTGGCCGTGCAGCGGCACCGGGGCTCCGTTTACCCTCGGCGGTACACTGCGGGCATGTCCCCCAACGGCAGCGAACAGGACGGGCGGAAGGCCGCGCCGGCCGGTCACGAGCACGGCGCGTCGCCGCTGCGGCCGACTGCCGAGCCGGATCTCAAGCGCCCGACTGCCGAGCCGGATCTCAAGCGCCCGACTGCCGAGCCGGATCTCAAGGGCCCGGCTGCCGAGCCGGATCTCAAGGGCCCGGCTGCCGACATGCTGCTGCATACCATCCGCGGACAGTTTCTTCGCCTCGTCGAACTGGCCGGCCCCGCCCGGCAGAACGCCCCGGACGCCGTGCACCAGATACGCACCGCGACCCGCCGGATGCGCTCGGTCCTAAAGGCCTACCGCAAACTGCTGGATCCCCCGCCGGACCGGCTGCAGGCCGGCCTGAAGTGGCTCGCCGGTGAACTGGCTTCCGCCAGGGACGCGGAGGTGCAGGCCGAACGCCTGGGACGGTTGCTGGTTGCTGCCTCGGGGGACCAAACACGCAGCGAGGCCCTGGGTCGGGAGCAGGGCAACCGGTCAGCACCGGACGAGCACGACGGTGGCGGACGACCGGACGGGGTCCACGACGGCGCACCGAATGAGCGCGACGGCGGCCGACTCGAAACGGACGGGCACGACGACGGCGGGCCGGTTGAGCCTGACGACGGGATTGGAAGCGGTGGAACGGACGGGGACGACGACGACGGCGGGCCGGTTGAGCCTGGCGCCGGGACCAGAAGCGACGGGGTCCATGCGGACGCCCGTCCGGAGCTGGCCCGTCAGTTCCAGCGGCAGCTGGAGCGGACGGTGCTGCCGGGCGCCCCGGGCACCGCACCTGCCGTCCGCCGTTTGACCTCGGAGCTGGCGGAATGGTTGGACGCCGGCCACCGGCAGGTGGTGCTGGCCCTCGACAGTGAGCGCTACCGGCAGCTGGCGGCGGATCTCGAGGTCTGGCTGGCCCACCCGCAGCTGGCCCCGCTGGCCTTCGAACCCGCCCGGCAGGTGGTGCCGCGGCTGGTGGGCCGGCAGTTCAAGCGCCTCCGTGCAGCCGCCCGCTCCGCCCTCGCCGCACCGGAGGGCACGGAACAGGCCGAAGCAGCGCTGCACAAGGTCCGTAGACGAGCGAAACAGCTGCGCTATGCCGCCGAAGCGGCCGCGGCGCTATCCCCCGTCGACGTCGCCGCCTTGGGCGAAGCGGCCCACGAAATCCAAGGTGTCCTGGGCGAGCACCAGGATGCCGTCGTGGCCCGTCAACTGCTGCGCCGGGTTGCGGCCCGGGCGGCCTACGACGGCGAGGACACCTTCCTCTATGGCCGTCTGGACGCCCTCGAGCAGGCGACCGCCCAAGAGGCAGTATCGCGGTTCCAAACGCTCTGGAATCGTTTTCCTTCGGCCAAGCCGAAGAGCTGGGGTAAACCGTGGAAGCCAGCGTGAGCAGCCGGGGCGGGAGGTCAGGCTGGCAAGGACGGCTGCCGGGCCGGGACAACCGCCGTACCAGCAGGCGCCGCCGTGACTCCTGCCATATCCGCGGTGACCGCTGCCATATCGGCACCGCCCCTGCCAGCCGCCGTACCGACAGCCGTCGTACCGGCGCACGCCGCGGCGACTGTACGATCAACGCATGAAGCCGTTCCTGCTGCTGGCCACCCGGGCCGACGACACCGCAGCCGATGAGGAATATGCGGCTTTCGTCCGGTTCGGCGGTCTGGACCCGAACCACCTGCGCCGTGTCCGGCTGGAAGCCGAACCGATGCCGGTCATCGATCTGGACGATTACAGCGGCATCATCCTGGGCGGCAGCCCGTTCACGTCGAGCGACGACGACGCAACCAAGTCGTCCGTCCAGCTGCGGGTGGAAGCCGAGCTGGAGCAGCTGCTGGACACCGTCGTCGCCCGCGATTTTCCGTTTTTGGGCGCCTGCTACGGGGTCGGCACACTGGGGCGGCACGGCGGCGGAGTGGTCGACCGGCAATACGGTGAGCCGATTGGCGCAGTGCAGGTGGAGCTGACCGAGGACGGCGCCGCCGATCCCCTGCTCACCGGCTTACCGCGCGAATTCAGCGCGTTCGTAGGACACAAGGAAGCCTGTTCCGTGTTGCCCGCGGGCGCGGTCCATCTGGCCGAATCCGAGCATTGCCCGTACCAAATGTTCCGACTGCAGAACCACCTTTATGCCACCCAGTTCCACGCAGAACTGGATACCGAAGGCCTGCTGACCCGGATCTGGATCTACCGGAACGCGGGCTACTTTCCGCCGGACCAGGCGGAGGCGGTGATGGAGCAGGTCCGCAGCAAGACGGTGTCGGTCCCGCAGCGGATCCTGCGCAACTTCGTCGCCCGCTATGCCACCACCTGATGCCACACCGAACGTCGATTGCTGGACGCACCGACTGACCACTCATCGACCACAACAACACCGAAGCGAGGAACCCACGTGAGTTTGAAAGAGCAACTGCAGGCCGACGTCGTAGCCCACATGAAGGCCGGGAACAAGACGGCACTGACCACCGTCCGCAATGTGCTGGGCGAGATCACCACCAAGGAAAAGTCGGGCAAGACTCCGGTGGAGCTGGATGATGCCCAGACCACCGCCCTGCTGCAGAAGGAAGCGGCCAAACGTCGCGATACCGCACGCATATACTCCGAGGCCGGCGAGTCGGAACGGGCCGCGGCGGAGACTGCCGAGGCTGAAATTATCGAGGCCTACCTGCCCAAGCCGCTGAGCGAGGCCGACGTAGCGGAGATCGTGGACTCCACCATCGCCGGGCTCAAGGCCGACGGTGTGGAACTGTCCATGCGGCAGATGGGTGCGGTGATGAAGCCCGTCACCGAGAAGGTTGCCGGCCGCTACGACGGCAAGGCGGTCAGCGACATGGTCCGCGGAAGGCTGGCGCAACAGTAAGGCAGGGAAAGGTTGTAGGGCGGCGGCACGGCGGCAACCGCCCTGCGCATGGTTAGTCGGCGAGCTCCGGTGGCCACACAATCCGGAAGCGCTCGAACACTACTTCGTTGTCGCCGCGCCACTCGATTCCCTGCGCGGCACAGACCCGCTTCCAGTAGGCCACGTGTTGCTCCAGCCAGGTCGAGCGCTGCCGGTCATCTTCGCCCTCATCCCAGGCGAATGCCTCGTCCACACTGGACGGCGGCCCCAGCCGGAGCTCGGTGGAGCGCAGAATGGCCTGCGGCTTGCCCGAGCCATCGCAGGCCACCCAGTGGTCCCCGATCCGCGGCAAACGTTCTCCCTGCAGGTGGAATTCAGCCGCGAGCGTTGCCGTGGCGCGCTTCTGACCGGCAAGCACCAGCCCCAGCAGCTCGTCCGCGAGCGCGGCGCTGTCGCCGAAATGGTCGGCGACAACCTCCTCGCCTGGCCTGGTGTCCTCAGGCCGCGCCGCGGCATACTCGCGCCACATCCGCGCGGCGGCATCACGGTCAGGGCTGGTGCACGGTTGAGTTGACGTCATCTTGGAATCCTAGGCGGGATGGCCGGCGTCGAAATCCTTGACGTCGCTGAAGGACAGCAGGTCAGTGACGCCGCCTCCGCGTGTTTGGAGCGGGGACAGCAGGAAGCCGGTGTGGTCGCCCATGCCGACCTTCTTCACGACCCGGCCGACCATGACCCGTGCTGCGTCCACCAACAGCGGAACCTCCTCCGGGCCCGGCTCCCAGTCGCAGCGGGAGAACTTGTCGACCTCATCACCGGTTGTTTCGCCGAAGAGTTCTGCGAGCGCGCGCTGGCGGCGCTCCAACACATGCACAGCGAGGACGCTGGCCTCCAGCGCCACGGGATGGGTGTGGTTCTGCTGCGAGATGCAGACCAGGAACAGCGCGGGCTTCAAGCTGCACTGCGTTGCGAAACCGACCAGGCAGCCGGACCGCTGGCCCGCACCGCCCACGGCGGTGACCACATACATCGGATAGTCAAAGCCCTTCGCAAAGTCGCTCATGGGCTGCTCCGACGGTGCCTGTTTCTGCGCCATCCCCCCATCATGCCGTACATGCATGCCCCACATCACAGCGGTCCAGTCTGGCCCCGCGACGGCGGCGGACGTCTGGTCCAGCCCCACCCTGCCAGCTCGGTTCGCGCCTTGACGGCCTATCGGGCGCGTGGTTGGGTCGAAATATCCCACCCGACCAACCGATCCTTTCGTGGCCGCCGCACCCGGCACTGGTCCATGAAGGTCTTCACCAACAACGGGAGGCATCAATTTGAAGAACGTATTTATTCTGGGACTGACAGATTTCCAGGCAGGCGAACTGCAGACAGTCCGCGGAGCCGAAAACTACACTTTCCACAGCTTGCTGGACTACGACCGGCTGGTCGGAGCGCAGGACATCGATTTCCACGGCTTGCTGGACGCAGCGCGGCAGCAGCTGCGGGACTTTGACGGCAGCGTGGACGCGATCGTCTCCCACTGGGACTTCCCCACCAGCGTCATCGGGCCCATCCTCGCCAAGGAATACGGCATCGCGGCGCCCACGCTGGAAAGCGTGCTCAAGTGTGAACACAAGTATTGGAGCCGGCTGGAGCAGCAGGCGTCCATCCCAGAGGTAGTGCCGCAGTTTGCCTCCTTTGACCCTTTCGACGACGGCGCCCTGCAGCAGATCGACATTCCGTTCCCCTTCTGGGTGAAACCGGTCAAGGCGCACTCGTCCAACCTCGGCTTCGAAGTCCGCAGCGAAGAAGACTTCAACGACGCCATCCGGCAGATCCGGGCCGAGATCGAGCAGGTTGGCGACGCTTTCAACGAGGTGCTGAAGATGGTGGATCTGCCACCGGAACTGCAGAACGCCGGCGGCAACACCTGCCTGGCCGAACAGTTCGTTTCCGGAACCCAGGCCGCCCCGGAAGGCACCATGTTCCGAGGCTCGTACAACGCCCACGGTGTCTTCGACATGCACAAGGACGCTGCCGGAACCAGCTTCGAGCGGCTGGACTACCCGGCGAACAGCGTCCCGGAGCCCGTCCAGCAGCGGATGATCGAGCTGGCCGAGCGGTACCTGCGGCATGTGGGTTTCGACAACGGCTGCTTCAACGCCGAGTTCATGTGGGACCAGGCCGAAGACCAGCTGTGGCTGATCGAGGTCAACACGCGCATTTCCCAGTCCCACAGCGATCTTTTCGCCAAGGTAGACGGGGTATCCAACCATGAGGTCGCGATCGATATTGCGCTCGGTGTGGAACCGACCATGCCGCACCGCAAGGGTGAGTTCGCCGTCGCCTCCCAGTGCATGGTTTTCCATGACGAGGACGCGATCGTGACCCGCGTCCCCGACGAGCAGGACGTTGCCCGGCTGGCCAAGCAGATCCCGCATGCCAACTTCACCCGTCAGGTGCAGGTGGGAGACCGGCTGTCTGAACTGCCCAACCAGGACAGCTACCGCTACGTCGTCGGCATCCTGTATCTGGGCGCCGATGACCGTGACCAGCTGGTGGAGCGCTACAACGCCGCCGTCGAAGCGCTGCCGTTTGAGTTCGAGGCAGTTCCCGCCGCCTAGTCCTGTGCCTGCGCCGGGCCGCGACCTTGCAGCCCGGTGCAGGCGTACCAAGCCCGCCCCGGCGCCGGCAGCGCCCGGTGCGGGCATCCGGTGCAGGCAGTATTCGGCCCAGGCAACATCCGGTGCAGACACCATCCGAAAGGAGCACTGAGCACTGCATGAAAACCATCGAGGACTTTCCGCATAAGATCCGCGCCATCGAAAACGTCTTCATTCCAATGCGCGACGGCGCCCAACTGGCGGCACGGATCTGGATGCCGGAGGGCGCCGAGCAGCTTCCGGTCCCGGCCATCCTTGAGTACATTCCGTACCGCAAGCGGGACAATTCCCGCGGCCGCGACCAACTGAACCATCCCTACATGGCCGGCCACGGCTACGTCAGCGTCCGGGTAGACATGCGCGGCAGCGGCGATTCCGACGGCGTGATGATTGACGAATACCGGCCGCAGGAACACGAAGACGCCGAGGACGTGATCGCCTGGTTGGCGGACCAGCCCTGGTGCGACGGCAAGGTGGGCATGATGGGCATCTCCTGGGGCGGCTTTAACAGCCTGCAGATGGCCGCCCGCCAGCCTCCGGCCCTCAAGGCAATCATCAGCGCCTCGGCCACCGACGACCTGTACGTGGACAACATGCACTACATGGGCGGCTGCCTGCTGGCCGACAACCTCTCCGAGGCCACCGTCATGTTTGCGTTCAACAGCCTGCCGCCGGACCCGGAAATCGTCGGCGACAAATGGCGCGATATGTGGCACGAGCGGCTCTCCGGCAGCGGCCTCTGGTTGGAGACCTGGCTGGAACACCAGACCCGCGGCGACTATTGGAAGCCGGCGTCGGTCTGTGAGGACTACTCGCAGGTGAAGATCCCGGTCATGGCCGTGGGCGGCTGGGCGGACGGCTACACGAACGCGATTTTCCGCCTGATGGAGAACCTGGACGTGCCGCGCCAAGGGCTGATCGGTCCCTGGGGGCACAAGTACCCGCATCTTGGCGTGCCGGGTCCGGCCATCGGTTTCCTGCAGGAAGCGGTGCGCTGGTGGGACCACTGGCTGAAGGACAAGGACACCGGCTTGATGGAAGAGCCCATGGTCCGGGCCTGGATGCAGGACTCGGTCTCCCCCGAACCGTCCTACCAGGACCGCCCGGGCCACTGGGTCGCCGAACCGTCCTGGCCGTCGCCGAACATCGAGAACCAACGCTGGCAACTGGGCCGGTATGGCTTGTTCCCGGAAGGCGCGCCGGTGGAGCCCGGCGGCGGCGTCGACCTCCTCTCGCCGCTGAGTGTGGGCATGTTCGCCGGCAAGTGGGCGTCCTACGCGGCGCTGCCGGACCTGCCCTCCGACCAGCGCGAAGAGGACGGCGGCTCGTTGGTCTACGAGACCGAGCCGCTGGACGGCGATCTTGAAGTTTTCGGCCGGCCGGTCGCCACCTTTGAGGTCGCCTCGGACAAGCCCGTCGCCCAGTTGGTGGCCCGGCTTTCCGATGTGGCGCCCAACGGGGAGGCGACCCGGGTCACCTACGGTCTGCTCAACCTGACCCACCGCGACGGCAGCGAGCAGCCGCAGCCGCTGGAACCCGGCGAGCGCTACCGGATCGAAATCCCGCTCAACGGTCTGGCGCAGTCATTCCCGGCCGGCCACCGGCTGCGGCTGTCCGTCTCGACGTCGTACTGGCCGCTGGTGTGGCCGGCGCCGGAACCGGCGACGGTCACCATCTTCTCCGGCGGCACGCTGGACCTCCCGGTGCGCAAGCCGCGTGCCGACGACGGCGAGCTGCGTCCCTTCGCGGAGCCGGAAGCGGCCCCGGAGCTGGCGACCACCCTGCTGAATCCGGGCAACCATCATTGGCGGACCATCCGCGACCTGGAGACCGGCACCTCGACAGTGGAGATCATCAACGACCAGGGCCGGTTCCGGATTGACGAAACCGGCACGGACATCCTGCGGGTAAGCAACGAGTGGTACAGCTCCCGCGGTAACGACGTGAATTCGGTCCGCGGCGAAACCCAGACCGTCCGGCGCTACGAACGCGGCGACTGGCGGGTGGAGGTGCAGACCAGGACGGTACTGACCTCTACACCGACGGACTTTGTGGTGAACGCACAGTTGGACGCGTACGAGCTGGACGAGGATAACGGCAATCCGCGCGTCTACTCGCAGAACTGGCAGCGCAGCATCCCGCGTCAGCTGGTCTGAGCCTGGCTCAGCTGATCAGGATCTGCGTCGAAGACTCCTTGAGCTTGGCGTTGGCCCAGTGCATCTGGCGGACTGTCTCGGGGTGGCATCTTTGTGCCACCGCCAACAGGTCGGTGTGCTTGATGCCCTGGGCCGCCTGCGCCAGCATTTCCCAGTCGGTGGAAACCCCGGAGGCTTTCAGGTAGATCTCCCGCAGGTCGCGCAGCAGCAGCAAGGCGACGTCGCGGCGGCCTAGCAGCTCGCTGCCCTTTTCCCGCATCCGTTCGGCCCAGGCACTCTCGTCCTTTGGCTCCGGGGCGAGCTCCTGTCCGTACTGCCGGCCGATCTCGGCGATCTCCCGGACGTGCTGCTGCGACCAGCGGGCCAGATCGCGGGCAAGATGGTAGATCTCGTGGTCCACCTTGTGCCGTTCGCTGGCTTGCAGCAGTTCGTGCGCCAAATCGTTTTCGGAGCGATGCAGCTCTTCCAGTACCAGGCCGATCCTCATGACAGTCCTCCCCCGGGCGCCGCTTGCAGCCGTTCGTCAACGCCTGCGGTGTGGCCTCCGGCCGTCTGCCGGTCGATCGGGCCTGCCGGTGCGGAGGCGGTGGTGGTGGGCGCCGGCGCCGGTCCATCGCCCGCGCCGATTCTCTCCACCCGGGCAGCGGCGGTCTTGAAAATGGGCTGTTTGGACGCGGCATCCCAGTCGGTGATGGTCAGTTCGTTGGCCGCCCGCCCGGCGCCGTCGGGCTGGTGGCCGCCGTCGGTGTCCCAGTAGCCGTAGTGGAAGGGAAGGAAGAGCACGCCGTCCCGGATGCCGCTGATCCGCACCTGGGCCTGTACGGCCCCCCGCGGCGTCGCCACCTCCGCGAGGTCTCCTTCGGTAATGCCGTAGGCGGCGGCGTCGGCCGGGGACATTTCCACCCAGACCTCGGGGGCGGCGGCCTGAAGCTGCGGTGCGCGGCCGGTCTTGGTCCGGGTATGGAAGTGGTACAGCGTGCGCCCGGTGATCAGCTGCAGCGGGAAGTCTTCGCTGGGCAGCTCGTGCGGCGGCAGATAGTCGGCGGCTTTGAGCAGCGCCTTGCCGTCCGGGTTCAGCGCCTTGTACTCGTCCGGCTCCAGCGGGGCGCCGGTGAGCAGGTCCCGGCCGTAGCTTTCGCAGTAGTCCGGCGCGCTCCAGAACTTGCCGTCGGCATAGATCCGCTCGGTGCCGTCCGGGTTGTCCTCGTTGCACGGCCACTGGATGCCTGACGCGCCGCGCAGCTTCTGGTAGGTCATGCCGGTGTAGTCGCATGGCCGGCCGCGTGTGCACTCTTTCCACGCTTCGAAGGCCGATTCCGGATCGTGCCATTTCACCAGCGGGCCGCCATCCTTGTCCTTCAGATCCAGCCGCCGGGCGTAGTCCAGGAAGATGTCCAGGTCGGATTTGGCCTCCCCCGGCGGATCAACCGCTTTCTCCGACAGGTGGACGGTCCGGTCGACGTTGGTAAAGGTGCCCGTCTTCTCGCCCCACGTCGCGGCGGGAAGCACGACGTCGGCCAGCTGCGCGGTTTCGGAGAGGAAAATGTCCTGCACCACCAGGAACAACCGCTCCTGTTCCAGGATCGAGCGGATGCGCCGCAGTTCCGGCAGCGACACGGCGGGGTTGGTGCCGCTGACCCAGAGCATCCGGATCGACCCGTCCTCCACGTACCGCATCATCTGCATCACGTGCGTCGGCGGGGACATGTGCGGGATGGCCATCGGGTCCACGTTCCAGACCCGGGCCAGGTCTTTGACGTGGGCATCGTTGGACCAGTTGCGGAACGCCGGGAAGTCGCCGTCGGCGCCGGCTTCCCGAGTGTTCTGTGCGGTCGGCTGGCCGTTCATCTGCAGGATGCCGCAGCCGGGCTTGCCCAGCATGCCCCTGATGATGTTGATGTTGTTGACCTGGACGGCGGCCGCGGTGGCCTGGTTGGACTGGTAAAACCCTTGGAGCACCGTGGAGAGCAGCCGCTCGGCCTGGCCGATGATCTGGGCGGCTTCGCGGATCTTCTCCACCGGGACATCGCAGATCTCCGCCGCCAGCTCCGCCGGGTAATCCTTCACCCGCTGTTCCAGCTCCCCGTAGCCGACGGTGTGGGCCTTGACGTAATCGTGGTCCACCCAGTCGTTGGCGATGATCTCGTGCAGCAGGCCGTTCATCAGCGCCACGTTGGTGCCCGGCTGGGGCGCCAGATGGACCGTCGCGGCCTTCGCCACCGGCGTGGCCCGCGGGTCGACGCAGACGATCTTCGGCGGATGGGGGCCGGCCAGCCGGTCCAGCACCCGGGACCAGAGCACCACCTGGGTCTCCGCCATGTTGTGCCCGTAGAGGGCGATGACGTCCGCATGGTCCACGTCCGTGTATGAACCTGGCTGGCCGTCGCAGCCAAACGACGCTTTCAGGGCCGCCGCGGCCGTTGCCGTGCACAGCCGGGTGTTGCCGTCCACATGGCTGGTGCCCAGCCCGCCGTGCGCTACCAGGCCCAGCGTGTAATATTCCTCGGCAAACAACTGCCCTGTGGTGTAGAAACCGATGGCGCTGGCGCCTTGTTCGTCCAGCAGCTCCTTGGTCCGGCCCACCACGCGGTCCATCGCGGTGTCCCAGTCCGCTTCCACCAGCTTGCCGTTTTCCCGGATGAGTGGTTTGGTCAACCGGTCCGGCGACGCGTTCGCCTGCCAGCCATACAAGTCCTTGGGACCCAGCCGCCCGTGATTGACCCGGTCCGTGGCCCGGCCGCGGACGCCGGCTATCCGGCCGTCCTTGACCGCAAGGTCCAGCGCGTCGCCGTTGGAGTGCAGGATGGAGGCAGTCTGCACCCAGCGGTCCACGCTGTCCGGTTCCAGCCCGTCTTCCAGGTAGATGTCCACCCGCACCGGCCAGTCGTCTCCCGCGGCGTAAGGGGTCCGTGTCCCCCATGGTTCGGCGATCCGGTCTATGCGGCTCATGATGCCTCCGATGTACTTCGGTGGTACGGGGACTGCCCTTTTTCAGGAACGACGCCGGTCCACGGCTGCGGAGAAGTCCGGCAAATGGCTTTCGGTAACCGGCTGGATTCCGGTGACCGTGGCGAAGCCGGCGGCCAGGAGCGCGAAGTCGCTCTCCGGCGGGGCCTGCTCTTGGCTGTCCGCGATGGCCAACCGGAGGTGTTCGTCGCCGCGCTCGGCCACCGTGGTTTGGACAATGCCGAACTCCGCCAGCGTCGCCGCCCGGAATTCGGGCAGCTCGGATCCGTTGACGTTCGGCACGTTGAGGTTCAGGACGGTGCCCGCCCGCTGGTCCATCAAGTACGGCAGCAAACCGGTGGCCATCCGGGCGGCGGTGTCCCAGTTCAAGTGGGACGGGTTCAGTCCGGTGTCCAGCGACACCGCCATGCCGTGTCCGCCATTGACGCCGGCCGTCAGCGCCGCGCCAACCGTTCCCGAGTGCAGGATCACGCGGCCCACATTCGCGCCCCGGTTGACGCCGGAGAGCACCAGGTCTGGCCGGTCGCCGAAGGCGCCATGCGTGGCGATCATGGAGATGAAACCAGGGGTGCCATGCACGGCGAAAGCCGGCACCGACTCGAGCCCCTCCAACGTGCGCTGCTCCACCCGGATCCGGCCTTCGTCTTCCCGGGCGGTAATGGACGCGCTGCTGCCGCTGGCTTCGGTGACCGGCGCTGCGATCGTCACGTTCAGCCCGGCCTCCAAGGCGCCGGCGGCCAGCGCATGCAACCCCGGGGAGTCGATGCCGTCGTCGTTGGTAATCAGGACCATCTTGGGCGTCTTCATTGCTTCCATACCTTTCGGGCCAGCTCGTCCGGACTGACCTGCTGGTCGGCGGCGGGCTCCTCGGCCTGATAGGCGGACACCGTCACCAGTTTGGTCAGGTTGCGGATGGCGCCCTCCTCGCCTGTGCCAAGGCCGTGGCGGGTAACGTTCAGCGCGCCGGCGGCCGTGCCCAGCACCACCGCCTCGTGCATCGATCCGCCGTCGGCCAGGGTGGCGGCCACCCCGGCGGTCAGCGAATCCCCGGCGCCGTGGGTGTCCACGCTCTGCATTTCGGGGACGCGAATCTGGCTGAGCTCGTCCTCGTGAAGCATCAGCGACGGCAGGTGCGCGCGGGTCACAATGACCGTGCCGGCACCTTCCTCGTGCAGGGCGTGCATCGCCTCGATGATCGCCTCGGGTTCGTCCGAGGAAGCGCGCCCACTCTCGGTGAGTTCGTCGTCGGCAATCTTGGCCACGGTGACGCCGCCCTCGAGCGCAGCGGTCAGCCGGTCTCCGGTCAGGTCAACGATCACGCGGCAGCCCGCAGTCCCAAGATCGGCAGCGAGCCTCCGGTAGACGTCCGCCGGGACGGCGTCCTCGCGGACCGCTCCGCTGAGGATCACGGTGCCGGCATCCATGCCGGCCTTCAGGGTCTGTCCGTAGAGTTCGTCGAGGTCATGGCGGGTCAGCTTTTCACCGGGGTTTTCCGCCACCAGCTCCCGGGCGCCCTCCCGCCGGTCATGGATGTAGGCGCCGCTGCTGCCCTGCCCCTCGACCGCCATCACTGCGACGCCTTCATCGGCGATCAGATGCCGGATCACGGTGCCGGTTTCGCCGGAGAAGACGGAGCACATGGTGACCGACGCGCCGAGTCCGGTCAGCATCCGGGCCTGCCAAACGCCTTGACCGCCGGCGTGAAAGTGGATGTCCGGGCTGCCGTCAACATCCTCCACCGTCACTGTCAGTCCGGGCGACGGGGCGAAAACAACTACCGAACCCATAGCGCACCCCGATCCAAGCGGTTTGTCCGGCTGATCGCCATGCCTGCCTCCTTTGTCTCGGGCAGTCAGCACGGCAATGCGGCTGCCCGGTATGCGTCCGCAGTGGTCCTTCTTTTTCGACACTAACGCCGCTCGCCCGGCCGGACAATGGGCGACATCCCCCGGTGGTCGACCAAGCGAGCGCCAGCGAGCGCGTGGAGACCCTACGCCGGCGTCGCTCCGGCCAGCACCTGGTCGATGATGTCGTGAACGCGCTTCTCGGCAAGAATTTTGAAGTGCCCGGTGCTTTCCAGCCTGACGTTCACGCCGCCTTCCAGCCGGCAGCCGCCGGGAATGTGCGGATCGAACGCGCTGTAGATGGACACGATCCGGTGATTGACCTCCAGGTTCACCAGCAGTTGCCGCAGCACACGGTTCCTGGGCGAAAACGCCCTGACCATCGGCGTCACGGCAAAAGCCGCGTAGCGGGAACCGGAAAACGGGGTCCCGATTGCCACCATCCGCGGTACACGCACGGCGGACTCCGCCGTCGTCATCACGAATTTACCGATCAGGCCGCCCTTGCTGTGCGCAATGATCGTCACGTTCTCCAGATCGTGCTGACGCAGGTAGTCGCCGACGATGCCGGCCATCCGCGAGACGCTGCCCACGTTGTACCCCAGCGGCTCGACCACGTGCACCGGATGCCCGCGGCCGTAGACGTGCTCAATCAACGGGAGCATGAACGTCCAGGACTCGTAAATGCCCGGAATCACGACGACGGGGCTCGCCTGCTGCTCGGCGCCCTCCCGATACTGTGCCGGGTCGGCTCGGGCGAGGAACCCGCGGACGTGATGATGGCCGAGGTAGATGTAGTCCTCCAGCCAGCCCAAGGCCCGCCGGAGCATCCGGAGCAGCCGGTGCCGCCGGAGCCGCCGGTTCATGGCCGGTCGCCGACGGCGGCATCCCCGCGGGGTCCGGCCGGGGCCAGACACAGCTCGGCCACCGGCTTCGGCGAGCGGAACATCATGACGTGTCCCTCGCCGTCGATGCTGTCCACGGTGGTTCCCGGCAGGGCATCGGCCAGCTCCCGGCACCAGTAGAGCGGCACAATGGGATCCCGGCTGCCGCGGATGATCCGCACCGGCACCCGAACGCGGGCAACCCGGTCTTCCAGCTTCTGGTAGATCATCGCCGGCAGCTGGGCAAGATACCAGCGCGGACCGCAGCGCAGGTAATCGGTCACGACGATCGCGTCCACGGCCAAGGGCTCACGGAAGAAGTCCTGCACTAGCCGCCAGCCTTGCTTCCACACGTTCCGTTCGCGCCGGTTGGTGGTCGGCCCCAGCAGCACCAGGCCGGTACAACTTTCCGGGTGCAGCAAGGCCAATTCGGCGATGACTTGGCAACCCATCGAGTGGCCCACCAGCAATGCCGGGCCAATAGCCAGCTCCGTCATCGCGCAGTGGACCAACCGGGCGTGTTCCACCAGATCGAGGGGCCGGTCAGGCTTGGGCAGCCCACCGTAGCCAGGCAGGTCGATCAGATGGACGCGGCCGTGCCGGGCCAGTTCTATTGCGAGGGGTTCGAAGTAGCGGCCGGAAACGCCGATCCCGTGCACCAGCACGAACACCTCCGGGCCGGATCCCACGGTCCGGACGCGCAGCCGGCAGCCCTCAACGGTCAGCAGCTGAGCTGTTTCGCCCGGAATCTTTACCATCGCCGACCTTCCTGCCTCAGTCCACCAGCGCCTTGGCGTGCTCCAGCCGCTGCGAGATCACGGTGGTGACTCCGTCGCCGCGCATGGTCACGCCGTACAGCGCATCGGCCACTTCCATGGTGCGCTTCTGGTGCGTAATCACAATCAGCTGGCTGGATTCGCGCAGCTCTTCGAAGATGGTGATTAGCCGGCCCAGGTTGGTGTCGTCCAGCGCGGCTTCCACCTCGTCCATCACGTAGAACGGCGACGGTCGGGCCTTGAAGATCGCTACCAGCAGGGCCACCGCGGTCAGCGAGCGTTCGCCGCCGGAGAGCAAGGAGAGCCGCTTGATCTTCTTGCCGGCTGGCCGGGCTTCCACCTCGATGCCCGTGTTGAGCATGTCCTCCGGGTCGGTGAGCACCAGCCGGCCCTCGCCGCCCGGGAACAAGCGCCCGAACACCCGCTCGAACTGCACGGCGGTGTCGTGGTAGGCCTCGGTGAAGACCTGTTCCACCCGCTCATCGACTTCCTTGATGATGTCCAGCAGGTCCTTGCGCGTGGCCTTGAGGTCCTCGAGTTGAGTGCTCAGGAACTGGTGGCGTTCCTCCAGCGCGGCGAACTCCTCCAGCGCCAGCGGGTTGACCTTGCCCAATGCGGCCAGGTCCCGCTCCGCTTTCTTGAGCCGCTTCTGCTGCTCCTCGCGAACGAACGGAATGCCCTCGACGACGGCGTTGCCCTCTTCGTCCACCGGGGCCCGAAGCGCCGCCCATTTGTCGTTCGATGCTGCAGTGGCGACCGGCACCGGCTGGTCCGGCCCGTATTCGGCAATCAGATGGTCCGGTGTCAGCCCCAGGTCTTCGATGGAGCGGGCCTCCAGCGCCTCGATCTTCAGCCGCTGCTGCGCGCGGGCCAGTTCGTCACGGTGCACGGTGTCCGTCAGCTCGCGCAGCTCGGCGGCGAGCGCGTCAGTCGACGAGCGCACGGTAGACAGCTCGGCCTCCCACGCAGCGCGCACCTCTTCGGCCTGGTCGCGTTCCCGTTCGGCCAGATCCACCGAGACGTCCAGCCAAGCCAGCGTCTGCTGCGCGCCCTGGGCCACGGCCGCGGCCTTGGCGGCCTGCAAGCGGCGCTTCCGGGCGCGCTCTGCAGCCTGCGCCCGGGCATGGCGCTCGGTGGCCGCTGCCCGTTCCAGCGAAGCCGCCCGGTTGCCGATGGCGGTCAACTGCTCCTCGCCCGATCGCAGCGCCAGCCGTGCTTCCATTTCCACCTGGCGTACGTGGGTTGCCGCGGCGGCGAGCGCGTCCCGCTTGTCGGTGGACGGCTCGGCGTCGGCCGGTGCGTCTTCGGCGGCCTGTGCCGCGGCCAGCCGTTCGGTGATGTCGGCGAGCTTCTGCTGCTCGGTGACGATGTTGGCCTCCGCGGCAGCCACCAGCTTGGCCAGCCGTTCGCTCTCCCCCGTGGCTGACCGCAGCGCGGAGCCGAGCTGGCCCAGCCGTTCGGCAACAGCTGCCAGCCGGGCGTCGGACTCGTGAAGTTGTTCCAGCGCAGCATCGGTCCGCTGCTTGGCCTCATCCCGGCGCGCGGTGGCGCCGGCAATCGCGAACTTGGCCCGCTCGGCCCGGGCCGTCGCGGCCTCCAGCCGCTGCGCGGTCTCGTCCACTGCCGCCTGGACTTCCAGCAGGCTGGGACCGCCGGCGGAGCCGCCCCGGGCGGAACAGGACGTGAAGATGTCGCCCTCGCGGGTAACGGCGGTCAGCGCAGGATCGGCTGCAATCACGCGGGCGGCGGCCTGCAGGTCTTCAACCACGACGACGGCGCCCAGCAGCGCGCGCACGACACCCTCCACGCCCTGCTTGGCCTGGACCAAACTGTTCGCCGGAATGGCACCCTCCACGGTCTCCACGCGGTCGCTGGCGCTCCCTTGGTCGACCACCGGGGAACGCTCATCCACCGGCGATCGACCAAAGGCGCTTGCGCCTGCGCGGAGATCCGCGGTCTCCACGCGGTCGCTGGCGCTCCCTTGGTCGACCACCGGGGAACGGTCGCTGGCGCTCCCTTGGTCGACCAACGGGGACCCGTCGCCCGTCGCACCGGCGATGAGGAGGTCCACCTGGCCGGCGTCGTCGGCCTTCATCAGTGCCAGTGCCCGGACCGCGGCGTCCGGGTCCGCCACAGCAACGGCTTCCGCCAGCGGCCCCAGAGCTGCGGCTATGGCAGCCTCGTAGCCGGGCTCCACGGTGATGAGGTCCGCCAGACGGGCGAGCACGCCGTCGGTGCCGGACGCCAACAGCGTCTCGCTGCCGTCCCGCCGGTTCAGTCCGACTTCGAGCGCTTCCTTGCGCGCAGACAGTGCGTCACGTTCCCGCTCGGCCTCGCGTTCGTCGGCCCGCAGCTGTTCCAGTTCCGCTTCGATCTCGGCCAGTTCGTCGCTGGCGTCCTCGTAGGCGGCGTCCAGGCCTTCTTCGCCTTCTTCCACCCCGGCCGCCTGGGATTCGAGGGCGGTGAACTCGGCCTGGGCTTGCCGGCGGCGCTCCTCGCCTTCGGTGATCGACGCTCGGAGCCGGCCCAGCTCCGCCTCCGCAGACTCCACCCGGGAGCGTGCCGCGCCCACCTGCCCGGCCAGTTTGGCCAGTCCTTCGCGGCGGTCGGCAGCAGCCCGCAGGATATTGGTCAGCCGCTTCTCTTCGTCCTGTGCAGCTCGCTCGGCAGCGGCACGCGCTTCGATCGCGTCGTCCAACACCTCGCGGCGGTCCTCAAGCTCAAACTCTAGCTCGGCCTGTTCCTCGCGGACTTCGGCCGCCTGCTGCTCCAAGATTTCCGGGTCCCGCCCGCTGTCCGGTTCCTGATCGGCGGAGCCGAGCAGCCGCCGTCGTTCATTGGCAAGGCTGGCGAGCGCGCGGAAGCGTTCCCGGGTGGACGAGAGCTGGTACCAGCTGTCACGCGCGGCGTTGAGTTTGGGCGTGGCCTCGGCCGCAAGCCGCTCCAGTTCGGCCAGCCGTCGGCGGCCTGCGCCCAGAGTCTGCTCCACCTCGGCCTGCCGGGCCTTCAGCGCGGCCTCGTCGGCCACCTCCTGCTCCAGCGAGGTGCTGAGGTCCACCAACTCGTCCGCCAGCAGCCGGGCGCGGGCATCGCGGACTTCGAACTGCACCTGCTGCGCCCGTCGGGCCACCTCGGCCTGCTTCCCCAGCGGCGTCAATTGGCGGCGGATCTCGCCGGTCAGGTCGGTGAGCCGCTGCAGGTTCGCCTGCATCGACTCCAGCTTGCGGACCGTTTTCTCCTTGCGGCGCCGGTGCTTGAGGATGCCGGCGGCTTCCTCCACGAAGCCGCGGCGGTCTTCCGGGGTGGCGTGCAGGACCTTGTCCAGCTGGCCCTGGCCGACGATCACGTGCATTTCCCGGCCAAGGCCTGAATCCGAGAGCAACTCCTGGATGTCCAGCAGCCGGCAGTTGCTGCCGTTGATGGCGTATTCGGAGCCGCCGGTGCGGAACAGGGTGCGGGAAATGGTGACTTCGGAGTACTCGATCGGCAGGGCGCCGTCGCTATTGTCGATGGTCAGCGAGACATGCGCGCGGCCCAGCGGCGGGCGGCCCGCGGTGCCGGCAAAAATGACGTCCTCCATCTTGCCGCCGCGCAGCGTTTTGGCGCCCTGCTCCCCCATCACCCAGGCGAGGGCGTCCACCACGTTGGATTTGCCCGACCCGTTCGGACCGACAACAGCGGTGACGCCGGGCTCGAAGTCGAAGGTCGTCGCCGACGCAAAAGACTTAAAGCCCCGCACAGTCAGAGATTTAAGATGCACGTTGTGTCTCCCGCGGCGGACATTTCCTTGCAACAATCTACCGTGTTTACCGCGTATTCCCCGGCGCCACGGCCTTGTCCCGCCGGACAATCGGGTGTAGTACCTAGCGGAGGCGGGTGTAGAACCCAGCGGAGGTGGCCGGTCGGCCGGCCACGGAGAACTCAGTCCAGGCCGTGTCCGGAGAGGAGTGAACCTCCCGTGTCAGATACAGCTAGCTTTCCGGGGCAGCGAATTGCCGCCATCGTTCCCTGCCACAACGAAGAACGGACAGTTGCCGCTGTGGTCCGGGATCTACAGCAGGCGGTCCCGGGAATCACGGTCTACGTCTACGACAACAACAGCTCCGACCGCACCGCGGAGCTCGCCGCGGCAGCCGGAGCCATCGTCCGGTACGAAGCGCGCAAGGGCAAAGGCAACGTGATCCGGCGGGCCTTTGCGGACATCGACGCCGATATCTACGTGACCATCGACGGCGACGACACCTACGAGGCCGCGGCCCTGCCCCGCATGATCGAAGCCTTATTGGAGGGCCCGTACGATCACGTGCTGGGTGTCCGTTCCTCAGGAGGAGCCGGGTCCTACCGCCCGGGGCACGAAATGGGCAACCGCGTGTTCAACCGGGTGGTCAGCCTCCTCTTCCGCTCCCAGGTTTCGGACATGTTGTCCGGGTACCGGGTGTTTTCCCGCCGCTTCGTCAAGTCCTTCCCCGCCGTCTCGAAGAAATTCGAGATCGAAACCGAGCTCACCGTGCACATGACCTCGCTGCGTCTGCCGCAGGTCGAGGTCGAGGTGGGATTCGGCGAACGGCCGGAGGGAAGCGAAAGCAAACTCCATACCTACTCGGATGGCTTCAAGATTCTGTACCTGATCCTGCAGCTTGTCCGCCACGAACGGCCGACCCTGTTCCACGGCCTCATTGCCGCAGCGCTGGCGCTGGTCTCGCTCGGGCTGGGCCTTCCCGTGGTGCTCGAGTTCTTCCAGACCGGCTTTGTCCCCCGCTTCCCGACGGCGATCCTGGCTGCCGCCCTGATGGGGCTGGCGGTTCTGGTGGGCAGTATCGGCATGATCCTCGACGCCTTGAAGCGCGGACGGCGTGAAGCAGCGCGGTTGGCATACCTGCGCCTGGACCCGCCGCCGCACCCGCAGGATGGAGACGTGGTGCCGCGGGCGGCCGAAGCGGTTCGTTTTGACCGGACGCAGAAGTGACCGGTCCATCCGCCCGCTCACCGCGAGGCGACACCGGCAGCCCCGCGGCGCGCATCCCGTGGACGGCGCCGGACTACTGGTGGCTCTCCGCTCTGGGCGCTGTGGCCCTGCTGGCGACCGCGTTTCTGTGGGTGGCGAACCGGCCGGGACGCATGACCAATGATTCGGCGCATCAGCTCCAGCAGGTCTTCGGCCGGATTCCGCTGGACGACTGGCACCCCGCGATCATGACGGTCAGCTGGACCGGCTTGTACCGACTGACCGGTGAAATCAGCTCGATGGTGCTGGTGCAGATCGGGTTGGCATTCCTGGCCGCACTGCTGCTGGCGGTCTACCTGCACGATCTCACCCGGAGCAGGCTGGTGTCCTGGCTCGCCCTGGTTGTGCCTTTGCTGCCGTTCACCATCACGTTCCTGGGTGTGCTGTGGAAGGACGTGCAGATGATGCTCGCGTTCTTTATCGGCACGGTCCTGATCTTGCTGGCCGAGCGTTTCCCCGCCCTGAGGTACCCGCTTCTGGGCCTGGCGCTGCTCTTCCTGCTCTACGGCGCCATGGTCCGCAAGAACGCCTTCTTTGCGATCCTTCCCCTGGTCTTCCTGCTGTACCGGGCGTGGCGCAACGGATCACCGAAGCTCCGCACACGGCTGACCTCGACCCGGACCCGCTTGCTCGGCGGCTACGCGGCCGCCGCCGTCGCGTTCCTGGTGCTGTTGCTGGGCGCCGGTTCAGCCTTCAACGCCGCCTTCCAGCCCAAGCCAACGGGGCAACTGAATCAGGTTTTCCTGGACGACATCATCTTCACGGTGCCTGCCCGGGACATTCGGGCCGCGGACCTCCCGCAGGAACTGGAAGACAAGTTGCTGCACGCCCGCGCTGTCTGCCAGGCCGACGACGTGATCTGGGATGCCTACTGGAAGTGCTACGGCCGCGGGGCCACCGGCAAATCGTTCGAACCGATCGCTTACCAGCCCGAAGTCCGCGATTTGTGGTTGAGCGAAGTGGTCACCCACCCGGTCCGCTGGGCCTATTACCGCGCGCAGACCTATTCCCGGTTCCTGTTCGTCGGCAAAAGCGAGTACGCCCCCATCACGGCGGGCCGCCATGCAGTCCCCGCCGAGTACCACGTAGCGCCCACCAAAGCCGACAGCATCCTGACCGACTACGTTGTGGAACTGGGCGCGAAAACGTTCCCTTGGTTTTTCAGGGCATGGTTCTGGCTGGCTGCCGCCGGAGCCATCATCCTATTACTTCCCAGGGCTGGATATCTGCGGCCGCAGATCGCGGCGCTCGGCTGGTCTGCGCTCCTTTACCTTCTCGGTTACATCCCGATAGTCCCCGCCTCAGATTTCCGATACAGCTATTGGCCCGCCGTCGCCTGCACGCTTGCCGGAGTGCTCTTTTTCGCAGACCGGCGCCTGAATAAGAAACGGCAGCAAACGCCTGCCGCCGGAGTGGATCCGGCCGGCCATTCGGTGCGCGATTCTCCGGTCTCCGAATAGGCGAGGGGGGCGCCGAAACGTTCCGCGCAGCAGTAGCAGAGACAATTGCCACAAACCAATGCGTTTGTCCGTATGTGCGGAACGCTGGCGCGGGGTGCATAGTTAAGACTTCGGGTGCCCATACCGGATTCTCCGCGTACAGGTGACCGTCCCCGACAGACGAATAAAGGCTGGATATTGAGCGGTAACGCGACGTTTCGACATGACAATGCGGCTTTGCTGGCCGTCTCTAGCGTGGAGGCGCCGGTAGCCGTCAGTTCCGCCGAGTTTGATGAGCGCCTCGCTCCCAGCTTGAAGCGCCTGAAGCTCTCCCGGAAGTTGCTGGAACGCGTTGCCGGCGTGACTGAGCGCCGCTGGTGGTCACCCGGTTCATCCTTCGACGACGCCGCCATTGAAGCCGGTGCCAAGGCCATGGCCGAAGCCGGCGTGGAGCCGGACCAAATCGGACTGCTGATCAATACGTCCGTGACGCGCGTAAACCTGGAGCCGTCAGTCGCGGTGAAGATCCATCACGGCCTGGGTCTCCCGTCGTCGGCCATGAACTTCGACCTGGCCAACGCCTGCCTGGGCTTCGTCAACGGCATCACCCTGGCCGCCAACATGATCGACTCCGGCCAGATCAAATATGCGTTGATCGTCGCGGGCGAGGACGCCCAGCCCACCCAAGAGACCACCTTTGAACGCCTGAACCGGCCGGATTCCACCCGCGCCGACTACCTGCGCGAATTCGCCACGCTGACCCTGGGCTCGGGGGCAGCCGCAGCCGTGATCGGCCCCGCGGACGTCCACCCCGAATCCCACCGGATCCTAGGCGGCGTCTCGCGTGCCGGCACCGAGCACCACGAACTGTGCGTCGGCGGACCCGCCGGAATGTTCACGGACACCAAAGGGCTGCTGGACAACGGGCTGGAACTGGTGGTCAGCGCCTGGCACGAGGCCCACCGCGATGGGTGGAACTGGACCGCGATGGACCGCTACGTCACGCACCAGGTCTCCACGTCCTACACCAACGCGATCATCAAGGCCGTCGATCTGGTCCGCGAGCGCGTGCCGATCACCTTCCCGAAGTGGGGCAATGTGGGACCGGCCTCGCTCCCCATGACCTTGGCCCAGGAGTCGCAGACCCTGAGCAGCGGCGACCGCGTGCTCTGCATGGGGGTCGGCTCCGGCCTGAACACCACCATGATGGAGATTGCGTGGTAGCCAACCCCCTCTGGCCCGGAGTCGACCCGGCCTGGTCCCGGTGTGTCCGCGTGCCCTCCACCGCCGCGGTGGATCCGGCCGGCAGCGCGCACACCTGGCACCTCTTGGACAACGGACCGCAGCTGGCCGAACGCGGAATAGAGCCGGCCGGCACGCTGCTCTGTGTTCACGGCAACCCGACCTGGTCCTACCTCTGGCGCACCGTGCTGGCCGCAGCCGACGACGCCGCGGCTCCATGGCGCGTGGTCGCCGTCGATCAGTTGGACATGGGATTCTCCGAGCGCACGGGGCGGTTCCGCCGGCTGGAAGACCGGATCACGGACCTCGGCGATCTGACCGCCGAACTTGGCATCACCGGTCCGGTCGTCACCGTCGGGCATGACTGGGGCGGCGTCATCTCGCTGGGCTGGGCCACCCGTCACCGCAAGCAGCTCGCCGGCGTCGTGCTGACCAACACCGCCGTCCACCCCGCCGGCTTCGGCCTTCCCGCGCCGCTGAAACTCGCACTGCACCCGGCCGTCCATCAATGGGGAACGACGACGTCGGCCGCCTTCCTGCGCGTCACCCACGCCTTGGCGCGTCCTCCCCTGGAAAAGGACGTCAAGGACGCGTTCATGGCACCGTACCGGCACGCCGCGCGGCGCACCGGCGTGGGCAACTTCGTGGCGGACATCCCGGCCGACGAGGGCACGCCCAGCTGGGGCACGTTGGTCGACGTGGCCGAGGGCATCCGCACACTGGACGTTCCGGCGCTGATCATGTGGGGCCCCAAGGACCCGGTCTTCTCGGACCGCTACCTGCGCGATCTGATGGACCGGCTGCCGCAGGCGGACGTGCACCGCTTCGAAGGCGCCGGCCATCTCCTCCCCGAAGACCGCGACATCGCCACCCCCCTCTTCACCTGGCTCACCACCTCGGTGGTGAAGGAGGCTGACGAGGGGCCCGCGGCGGATGCTTTTCCCGCCGTGGGAAGTCAGCCGACGCAAGCGAGCGCCCCGGTGGTCGACCAAGCGAGCGCGAGCGATCCCGTGGAGACCCGCGTGGAGACCCGCGCGGAGACCTTCCGCCCCATGCTCGCCGAACTCGTCGAGCGCCGCACCGACAACTCCCCCGCCGTCGTGGACATGGCGCCTCTCGCCGCCCCCGGCGCCGGGCCGCGGACCCTGACCTGGGCCGAGCTGGCCGGACAGGTGGAGCTGCTGGCCGACGGACTTGCCGGGATCGGCGTGAAGGCCGGCGACCGGATCAATCTGCTGGTCCCGCCGGGCATCGAACTGACCAGCCTGATTTACGCCTGCCTGAAGCTCGGCGCCGTTATCGTTGTGGCCGATGCCGGGCTCGGACCTGCCGGGCTCAGCCGCGCCATCAAGGGTGCCGGCCCCAAGTTCATCGTCGGCATCGAACGAGCCTTCGTTGCCGCCCGGCTGTTCAACTGGCCCGGCCAGCGAATCAGCGTCACCGACCTGGGCGAAGCCAAGCGCAAGCTCTACGGAATCGCGCACACCGTGCCCGAACTAGTAGAAGCCGCCGCAGCGAACTCGGCCCCAGCGCTCGACCGGTCTCTACTCGGCGCTGGCGCGCCTCCGTCGACCACCGACAACAGCGCCCCGGCGCTCGTCCAAGCGAGCGCCCCGGTGGTCGACCAAGCGAGCGCCAGCGAGCGCGCGGAGACCCGCGTGGAAACCCAGTCGGAGACCTCCGCCCCCGCCCCCGGCCCCGACGACGACGCCGCCATCCTCTTCACGTCCGGTTCTACCGGTCCGGCCAAGGGCGTGGTGTACACGCACCGGCAGCTGGCCGCGATGCGGGACACGCTGAAGGACACCTACGGGTTGGAGGCGGGTACATCGCTAGTGGCCGGCTTCGCGCCGTTCGCCTTGCTGGGCCCGGCCCTCGGCGCCACCTCGGTCACCCCGGACATGGACGTCACCGCACCGAAGACCCTAACCGCTGCTGCCCTGGCCGATGCCGCCGCCGCAGTGCACGCCACCGCGGTGTTCGCCTCGCCGGCCGCGCTGGCCAACGTCCTGGCCACAGCCGATGACCTCACTGATGAACACCGGGTGGCGCTCTCCAGCGTGGATCTGCTGCTCTCCGCCGGCGCCCCCATTCCGGAACCGCTGCTGGCCAAGGTTCAGTCGCTGGTGCCGTCCGCGACCCTGCACACCCCCTACGGGATGACAGAGGCGCTGCCGGTCACGGACATCAGCCTGGAGGGCATCCGCGCAGCCGGGTCCGGCAACGGCGTCTGCGTCGGCACTCCGGTGTCGGGGGCCACGGTGGCCATCGCCCCCGTAGCTGCCGACGGTAGTGTTTCCGACCAGCCGACCACCGATTCCGGCGTCACGGGCGAGATCCTGGTCAGCGCCCCGCATGTCAAGGACCGCTACGACCGACTCTGGATCACCCAGCAGCACAGTGCGTCCGTGCCCGGCTGGCACCGCACCGGCGACGTGGGGCATCTCGACGACGAGGGGCGGCTCTGGGTCGAGGGTCGACTCGCGCACATCATCACTACCGCGTCCGGCGTCGCCACACCGGTGGCCGCCGAGCAAGTGGCGGAAACGCACGACGGCGTCCGACTGGCTGCCGTGGTCGGCGTCGGTCCGGTGGGCGCCCAAGTACCGGTTGCGGTCTTGGAAACGCTGCCGCCGGCCGCCAAGCCGGGAACCGCTCCGCGCGATCTCGGCGAGGAGGTGCGCGCCGCCGTCGCACGCTGTACTGGTCTGGATCTTGCCGCAGTCTTGGTGGTGCCTGAACTGCCCACCGACATCCGGCACAACTCCAAGATCGACCGGGCCAGGCTTGCCGACTGGGCAACCCGATCGCTGGCCGGCGGAAGGATCCGCAAGCCATGACCAAAAAGACCCCCCCGGTGGTCGACCAAGCGAGCGCCCCGGTGGTCGACCAAGCGAGCGCCAGCGAGCGCGTGGAGACCCGCCCGGAGCCCAAGACCGTCCTGGTCACGGGCGCCAGCGGCATGCTCGGTGGCGCCGTCGCACGGTTGCTGCTGGACCAGGGCCACCAGGTCAGGACCTTCCAACGCCGGCCCGCCGACGTCGGACCCGCTGCCGAGACGGTGCTGGGTTCGTTGACCGACCCCGACACCGTCGCCCGGGCCGTCCAGGGTGTGCACGCCGTCATCCACTTGGCCGCGAAGGTCTCCTTCACCGGCGAGTGGAGCGAGTTCGTGGCGACCAACATCGACGGCACCCGAACCCTGCTGGCGGCGGCAAAATCCGCCGGCGTGCGCGACGTCGTGTTCGTTTCTTCCCCGTCCGTGGCGCATTTCGGCAAGGCGATCGCCGGGGCCGGAGCCGGAACCGCTGATCCGGAGCGGGCCCGCGGCAACTACGCCCGGTCCAAGGCCGCCGCAGAGCTTCTAGCCCTCGCCGAGGATGCCCCAGGCTTCCGGGTTGCGGCCATCCGCCCGCACGTTGTCTGGGGCCCCGGCGACACCCAGCTGGTGGAGCGGGTGGTGGCACGGGCCCAGGCCGGCCGCCTGCCCCTGCTGGACAACGGCGCGGCCTTGATTGACACCACCTACATCGACAACGCCGCGGCAGCCATCGTCCGGGCGCTCGACCGGATGGATCAGGCGCATGGCCAGGCCCTGGTGGTCACCAACGGCCAGCCGCGCCCGGTCGGCGAGCTAATCGCTGGCATCTGCACTGCCGCCGGCGTGAAGGCGCCGGCCTGGTCGGTCCCGGGCTGGCTGGCACGCGGTGCCGGTTCTGTCATCGAGCGGGCCTGGACTGCAGCCGGAAAGCGCGGACTGGTCAAGGACGAGCCACCGATGACCAGGTTCCTGGCCGAGCAACTGTCGACGGCCCACTGGTTCGACCAGCGCCGCACCCGCGAGGTGCTGGACTGGAGACCTGAAGTCAGCATCGAGGACGGGCTGCGCCGGTTGGCAGCCCACTACTCCGGAACAACGAGCTAGGAGACACTGTGGAGAGCGTCAAACTGATCGAGTCGTGGCCGGTGGACCATGCGGCCACCGCGGTCGTCGGCGCGGACGGTTCCGTTGTGGCTGCACACGGCGATCAGCAGCGCCGTTTCCCGCTGGCCTCGGTCACCAAACTGCTCAGTGCCTATGCTGTACTGCTGGCGGTTGAAGAGGGCGCACTGGAACTGGACCAGGATGCGGGCCCGGAGGGCGCCACGGTACGGCATCTGCTGGCCCACTGCGCCGGTTACGATTTCGGCGACCGCACAGTCCGCTTTGCTCCGGGAGCCCGACGGCTTTACTCCAACGCCGGTTTCGAAGTGCTCGGTGAAACGCTGGAATCCGCTGCGGGCATGAGCTTCGCGGAATACCTCCGGGAAGGCGTGCTGGCTCCGCTCGGCATGTCGGACACCAGTCTGGACGGCTCCCCCGCCGCCGGCGCCACCTCCACCGCCGCGGACCTTTCCCGCTTTGCCGCCGAGCTGCAGAACCCCTCGCTGCTGGCCCCGTCCACGCTGCAGGAAGCAACCAAGTTGGCCTATCCCGGCCTATCCGGCGTGCTGCCCGGCTTCGGGCGACAGCAGGACAACGACTGGGGCCTGGGCTTCGAGATCCGCGACCACAAGGACCCGCACTGGACCGGCGCGACCAGTTCCCCCAACACCTTCGGCCACTTCGGCCAGTCCGGCACCTTCCTCTGGGTGGACCCCGACGCCGGCGCCGCCTGCGTCGCGCTTACCGACCGCGCCTTCGGACCCTGGGCCGCGGAGGTCTGGCCGAAGTACACGGACGCCGTGCTGGCGGAACTGCAGAATTAGGCCTACCAGCGGCCGTTGCGGGGCCTCGGCTGGCAGACGGGGCAGGTGTAGGACGAACGGTTCATGAAGGTGTCGCGGCGGATCTTGGTGGAGCGGCCCAGTTCGCTGCAGCGGTAGCAGGGCTCATTTTCCCGGCCGTAAGCGTTCAGGTGCCGTTCGAAGTAGCCCGATGCGCCGTTGACGTTCACGTAGAGGGAATCGAAGCTGGTGCCACCGGCCGCCAGCGCCTGCGTCATGACCTCGCGGCAGGCTTCGAGAAGGCGTTCCGCGTCCTTGCGGCGGAGCGTTTCCGTGGGGCGGGCGTAGTGCAGCTTCGCAGCCCACAGGGCCTCGTCCGCGTAGATGTTCCCGATGCCTGAGACCAGGGCCTGGTCTAGGATCGCGCGCTTGAGTCCGGTCTTGCGGGCACGGAGGCGCTGGTAGAAGGCATCAAAAGAGAAGGCTGGGTCCAGCGGGTCCCGGGCGATGTGTGAGGCTTCAACAGGAATGAGCGCCAGGCCGGTCTCGGAGATGCCGCCGGCGTGGCCGTCGCGGGTGGGCGCCAGATCTGCCAAGAACATTCCGCCGAAGATCCGCTGGTCAACGAAACGCAGCTCAGCCGGCATGGGAGAACCGTCAGCGTCACTGGCCGGGCTCAGCGTCAGCCGCACCTTGAGGTGCTTCTCGTCCGGTTGAGCGCTGTCCTCGACCAGCAACTGGCCGCTCATGCCGAGGTGCGCCATCAGCGCGAGCTTGGGCCGGGTCTCCACGCACTCGCTAGCGCTCGCTTGGTCGACCACCGGAAGGTCAGCCGCTTCCTGCAGCGGCATCCAGAGAAACTTGCCGCGCCGGACGACGTCGACAACGTGCGCGCCAATCAGGTTCCCACGAAGGTCATCGGCGCCGAGGAGGTGCCGACGGATGGAGCGTTCATCAAGGACGTCGACGCCGGTGATCGTCCGGCCGCGGACCCACTGGGCCAGCCCGCGGCGGACAACCTCCACCTCAGGCAGCTCAGGCATCTGATCCGCTGTTCTCCGTCACAGGTTCAGAGAACGAACCGCGCAGGTCGCGCCACGTCGAGGCGGCGGCTTCCTGTTCGGCTTCCTTCTTGGAGTGACCGGTCCCCTGGCCGTGTTCGGCGGTGCCGATCAGCAGCGTGGCGACAAACGTCCTCGCGTGGTCCGGGCCCGAGCCCTCCACACGGTATGTCACGTTGCCCATCTTCCGGGCTGCTGCCAGTTCCTGGATGCTGGTCTTCCAGTCCGTCCCGGCGCCGAGGGCTTCGGCGTCCGCCAGGAGCGGTCCGATCAGGCGCATCACCAGCTGGCGGGCGGTCTCGATGCCGTGACACAGGTAGGTGGCACCGAACAGCGCCTCCATGGTGTCCGCAAGGATGGAAGACTTGTCTGCGCCGTTGGTCAGCTTCTCGCCCTGTCCGAGCAGCACATGCTGTCCCAGATCCAGCGAGCGGGCAATCCCGGCCAGCGCACGCGTGGACACCACTGCGGAGCGCCGCTTCGCCAACTCGCCCTCGGGCAGGTCCGGGTTGTCCCGGTACAGCGCATCGGTCACGGAGAAACCAAGAATCGAGTCGCCCAGAAACTCCAGGCGCTCGTTCGTGGGCAGGCCGCCGTGTTCGTAGGCGTAAGAACGGTGGGTTAAAGCCAGACGGAGCGTCTCGGCGTCGATATCGACACCGAGACGCTCCAAAAGCTCTTCAGTTGAAGGCATGCCGGACGTTGTTACGCGTCGGCTACCTTGCGGCCCTTGTACTCAAGGAACAGCGCGGTGCCTGCCGAGTCGGTGACAACCTTGGCCTGGTGCGGCAGGCTGTAGGTGACACGGCCGTTCTCAACGGTCTTGACCAGGTTGGGCGCAGTGGCCTTCCACTGGGACCGGCGTGCGCGCGTATTCGAGCGGGACATCTTCCGCTTGGGAACAGCCACGGCTAACTCTCTTCTCTCTCGTCTGACTCTTTACTTTTCGGCGCCTCGTCGGCGGCCGTGCCGGCCAGCCCTGCAAGGGCTGCCCAGCGAGGATCCACTACCTCATGATGGTGACCCGGATCCTCTTCAAGGCGAATCCCACATTCTGGGCACAAGCCTTGGCAGTCTTCCCGGCACACCGGCTGGAACGGCAGGGCGGTCACCACTGCGTCCCGCAGCGCCGGTTCGAGATCGATCAAATCGCGCTCAACCCGCCGCTGTTCGTCCTGTTCTTCTTCCTCGAGGAGTTCAGCGTCCTCGTAGTAGAAGAGTTCTTGCACATTAACGTCAAGGTCGTACGCGATGGGATCCAGGCATCGCCCGCACTCGCCCGTGACAGCCACGGATACAGTGCCGGAAACCAGGATTCCCTCGTGCACGGCCTCAAGCTTCAGATCCAGCTCCATATCGGAGCCTTCCTGAACGCCAATGAGCGCTGCCCCGAAGTCCTTCGGCGCAGCAATATGTTCTTCAAGAGTCCGCATGCTGCCCGGGCTGCGCCCGAGATCTTTGACCGCAAGGGTCAAAGGCGAACTTTGATCATGGTTCAAGACCAATGTACTGAAAACTCCTCAAGAACATACGACCGACGTATCATCTTAGCCCGAAACTCCCGCCGGCCCAAACCGGCCGTCCGGCCCGGGCGTCAGTCTTGCCCAGCCGCCGCCAAGGGCGACTCTGCCTGGATCTGCTCCGCAAGGTCGAGGATCCAAGAACGCAGCTCGGGTCCTAGATCTTCGCGTTCGGTAGCCAACGAGATGACTGCCTTGATGTAGCTGAGCTTGTCGCCGGTGTCGTAACGGCGCCCCTTGAAGACCACGGCATACACACCGCCGCCGTCCTCCTCGGACTTGGCCAGGGTCTGCAGCGCGTCGGTCAGCTGGATTTCGCCGCCGCGCCCCGGCGCGGTCTGCTCCAGGACATCAAAGACGGCGGGGTGAAGGACGTAGCGGCCAATCACGGCCAGGTTCGACGGCGCGTCGGCGGTGGCCGGCTTCTCCACCAAACCGTGGACCTTCACGTGCTCGGCGCCCTCAACGGGGCTGACGTCCGCGCAGCCATAGGCGCTGATCTGTTCCGGATCGACTTCCATCAGGGCGATGACGGAACCGCCAGTCGCCTGCTGCACAGCAATCATCTCCGAGAGCAGTTCGTCGCGCTCGTCAATGAGGTCGTCACCCAGCAGGACGGCGAAAGGTTCGTCTCCAACGTGCTGTTTGGCACGGAGAACGGCGTGGCCCAGCCCCATGGGATCGCCCTGGCGAACGTAGTGGATATCTGCCAGTTCGGAGGATTCGCGGACGGCGGCCAGCTTCGCGAGGTCGCCCTTGGCCTCCAGCGTCTCCTCGACGAACGGCACGCGGTCGAAGTGGTCTTCCAAGGACCGCTTGTTGCGCCCGGTGATCATCAGGACGTCGGTCAGGCCCGCACGCGCAGCTTCTTCGACGACGTACTGGATGGCCGGCTTGTCGACGACCGGCAGCATTTCCTTGGGCATGGCTTTCGTCGTCGGCAGGAACCTGGTTCCCAGGCCTGCAGCCGGGACGACGGCTTTACGGACTAATGGAGCATGAGACATGGGTACGAGATTAGCCGACGCTGCCACTCAGTCGTAATCGCCCGTCATCACCCGGACGCCGATTCCGGAGCCGGTCCCCCGTTCCGGAAGCGACTGAGAACCGCCTTGGGGACGAACTCGGAAATGTCCCCGCCCAGCGACGCCACTTCCTTGATCAGGGTGGAGGAAACGTGCGAATAGCTGTTCTCCCCGGCAAGGAACACGGTCTCGATGCCGGCCAAGTGCCGGTTCATATGGGCCATCGGCAATTCGTAGTGGTAGTCCTGCGACGAGCGCAGCCCCTTGACGATGACCCCGGCCCCACGGCTGCGGCAGTATTCGGCAAGCAGGCCGTCACCCATCGGCTCAACGCTCACACCGCGGAGGTAGGAGAGCGTCTCGCTGGCCATGGAGAGCCTCTCATCCAGGCTGAAGCGGTACTTCTTGGCGTAGTTGGTCGACACGGCAACGATGACTTCGTCATACATGCTCGCGGCACGGGCAATGATCTCCACGTGGCCTTTGTGGAGCGGGTCGTAGGATCCTGGGCAGACGGCACGGCGCATAGAGTCGAATCTAGCCGATCCGGCAGGTCGCGCACCACGCGCAGCGGTAACACTTCAGTGGTAATACTGGGAGTCATGAGCACAGCAATGAGGCAACTCGTCCACGGCCGCCGAGACGACGTTGCTGCCCCCTGGCAGCGGACCGCGGCAGGATCGAACCTCCTGGGCGACGACGGCGGGCTCGGCGTCACCATTTTCGAAGAGATGACCACGCTCGCGGCCCGGACGGGTGCGATCAACCTGGGACAAGGTTTCCCGGACGAGGACGGTCCGGCCGAAATTGCTGCTGCCGCCATGGACGCCATTCGCAACGGCGCCAACCAGTACGCGCCGGGAAAAGGGACGCTCACGCTGCGCACCGCCGTCGCGCATCATCAGGAACGGTTCTACGGCCTGACCCCCGACCCTGAAACTGACATCATTGTCACCACGGGAGCGACGGAGGCGCTGGCAGCCACCCTGCTGGCACTCACCGGACCGGGCGACGAGGTGCTGACCTTCGAGCCCTTTTATGACTCCTACGGCGCGATCATCGGATTGAGCGGCGCCCGGCATACCACGGCGCCGCTGCTGGCTCCGGACTTCCAGCCCAACCTCGACGCACTGGAAGCGGCCTTCTCCGAGCGCACCCGCATGGTGGTGGTCAACAACCCGCACAACCCGATGGGCAGCGTCTTTTCCCGTGATGCTTTGACCCGCATCGTCGAACTGGCACATCGCTACAACGCACTGATCGTCACCGACGAGGTCTACGAACACCTCACCTTTGATGTCCCGCACATCCCGATCGCGACCTTGCCGGGCGCGGCCGAGCGGACACTCACCATTTCGTCGGCCGGCAAGACGTTCTCCTTCACCGGATGGAAGGTCGGCTGGCTCTCCGGGCCGGCGGACCTTGTCGCAGCGGTGCGGACGGTCAAGCAGTTCCTCACCTACAGTTCGGGCGCCCCGTTCCAGGACGCCGTAGCCCTGGGGCTCGGACTGCCCGACTCCTTCTACACCGGCATTGCCTCGGCCCTGAAGGCCAAACGCGATCTGCTGAGCAGCGGCCTGCGGCAAGCGGGCTTTGATGTCTTCACGCCGCAGGGCACCTACTTTGTCAACGTGGACACGGCTCCGCTGGGCTTCGCCGACTCGCTGGACCTGGCCCGGCGGATGCCTGAACAGATCGGTGTTGCGGCCATCCCCGTGCCGGTCTTCTGCCATCCCGACGGCGCCCGGCGCACCCGCTCGCTGTTGCGTTTCGCTTTCTGCAAGAAGACCGAGGTCCTGCAGGACGCCGCGCAGCGCCTCGCCTCCCTGCAGAAAGGCGCCTGAGCCGTGGCGGACCGTTACCTCGGCGGCAGCGGCCTGCACGCCAGCATCGAGAAAGACCAGCGCGTTCCGGGCTCCTATGTGCTCAGCATCGGTGGTGCGGAGCAATCGCACGTCAACCTGCGGCACCCCGACGACGTGTTTTACGAATACCTGCGCCGGATTGCGAACGTCGTGGATCTGGCCGGGCCGCCGGGGGCCCCACTGCGGTTCCTCCACCTCGGCGCCGGAGCCCTTACGCTGGCCCGGTACGCGCAGGCCACCCGCCCCGGTTCGGACCAAGTGGCCGTGGAGTTAGAGCGGGAGTTGTTGGACTTCGTCCTCGAGCACCTGCCCATGCCAGAGGGAACCGACCTCACGGTCCACTTTGGCGATGCGCGGCATGAAGTAGCGTTCGGCGATATTGAAGGCGCCTTCGACGTCATTGTGCTGGATGTCTTTGCCGGCGACGACGCCCCGGAACACCTCACCACCTCCGGCTTTTACGAGGAGTTGCTGGACGTGCTGGCACCGGACGGTGTGCTGCTGGTCAACGTCGGCGACGATCCGCCGCTGGCGTTCGCTAAACGGCAGGCCAGGGAACTGGCCTCCGCCGCGGGGTCCGTTGCCGCCCTCGCCGAGACCGGCATGTTCACCGGCACCAGGGCCGGCAACATCGTGCTCGCCGCCCGCCGTGGCGACTGGCCATCCGAGTGGTCCGCCGCGCTTCTGGCCGCCGGCCCGCACCCAGCGAGCGTGCTCACCGGCCCCGAGCTTGAGTCATTCGCCGGGGGCTGACGGCTCCAGCACAGGCTCGGCGAACCACAACTGGGTCTCGCCGTACTTCTTGACCGCAAACCGCTCAAGCCCCTCCGGCCAAGCGGGTTCGGGAGAACGTGAAGAGCGCTCGACGACGACGACCGCGCCGTCGGCAAGGAAGCCGGACAGAGCCCCGAGGACCCCGGTCAGCGCGTCCTCACCTAAGGGATAGGGCGGATCCATCAGCACCAGGTCCCAGTGGCGTCCCGCCGGCAGGCCGTCCAGGAAACGTTCCGCCTTCATGCGGTGCACGGTGGCTGTCTTCCGGCCCAGCTTCTGGTTGACCAGGTCGGCGTTGCGCCGGCACACCGCGGCTGCCTTGTCTGCGGATTCGACCAGATCGACTGCCGCTGCGCCCCGGCTGGCGGTTTCCACGCCCAGCGCCCCCGATCCGGCGAAGAGGTCCAGCACCCGTGCACCGGCCAGCACGTCGTAGGACTCCAGACGCGAGAACAACGCTTCCTTGACCCGGTCCGTCGTCGGCCGCGTGTTGTCGCCCGGGACGCTCGCCAGGGTCAGGCCCCCGGCCACGCCGGCCACAATCCGGCTCACCGGCTAGCCCCGCTCAAGGAACGCCTCGCGCTCGGGGTTCAGGTACAGCTCGATGGCCTCTGCCAGCTCCGGGTACTGCGACAGCGTGGAGTCATGCTGCAAGATCGCGGTGGCATCTTCGCGGGCACGGGCGATGACCGCCTCGTCCTTAATCACGCGCAGAAGCTTCAAGGTGGACTTGCCGCCCGATTGGGAGGCTCCGAGGATGTCTCCTTCGCGGCGCAGCTGCAGGTCGGCCTGGGACAGTTCGAACCCGTCGGTGGTGGCAGCCACGGCCTGCAGCCGCTCCCGGCTGGGATGGCCCGGTTCCAGTTGCGTCACCAGCAGGCAGGTACCGGGGAGACCGCCGCGGCCCACCCGGCCGCGGAGCTGATGGAGCTGCGAAATGCCGAAACGGTCGGCATCCAGGATCACCATCAAGGTGGCGTTGTGCACGTCGACGCCGACTTCGATCACCGTGGTGGATACCAGGATGTCCAGCGTGCCGTCGTTGAACGCCGCCATGGCGGCAGCCTTCTGGTCGGGTTCCATCCGACCGTGCAGCATGCCGATCCGCACACCCGACAGGACCGGCAGGCCGCTGATGTGCTCGATGATTCCGGCCACCGAAGCCATCGGCCGTTGCTGTTCCTGCTCCAGATCGTCCGGCGGATCGGCTTCCTCAAGTTCGTCGTCGCCGATCTTGGGGCACACCACGTAGACCTGCCGGCCTGCGTCCACCTCTTCGCGGGCGCGCTGCCAGATCCGGTCCTCCCACGCAGGGTGTTCCTGCAGCGCCACCATGTGGGTGCTGATCGGCGCCCGCCCGGCGGGCAACTCGGTCAACACCGACGTCTCCAGGTCCCCGAAGACGGTCATCGCCACGGTCCGCGGAATGGGCGTAGCGGTCATGACCAGCAGGTGCGGCGGCGTGTCGGCACGGCTGCGCAGTTTATCGCGCTGCTCCACGCCAAACCGGTGCTGCTCATCCACCACCACGAGTCCCAGGTCCATGAACTGCACGGTGTCGGACAGCAGCGCATGGGTGCCGACGACGATGCCCGCTTCTCCGCTGGCTACATCGAGCAGCGCCCTGCGCTTGGCGGTTCCGGTCATGGAACCGGTCAGCAGTACCACTTTGGTGCCGTCGGCGTCGCCGCCGAGCATGCCGCCCTGGGCCAGCGGACCGAGCGTCCGGCTGATCGACTCGAAGTGCTGGCTGGCCAAGACCTCGGTCGGCGCGAGCAGCGCGGCCTGACCGCCGGAATCGACCACCTGAAGCATCGCCCGGAGGGCCACCAGGGTCTTGCCGGAACCCACCTCGCCCTGCAGCAACCGGTTCATCGGGGCATGGCCAGCCAACTCCGTGGCGATGGTCTGCCCGACCTCGCTCTGCCCCTTGGTCAGGTCGAAGGGCAACCGGGCGTCGAACTTGTCCGCGATGCCGCCGCGTCGGCCCGGGCGGGCGGTGGCCTGTTCAGCCGCCGCGATGGCCCGCTTCCGGCCCAGCGCCGCCTGCAGCACCAACGCCTCCTGGTACCGGAAGCGGTCCCGGGCCGCGTTGGCGGCCTCCAGCGATGCCGGCCGGTGGATCTGCTCATAGGCCTCGGCCAGGGAGAGCAGGCCGTCGCGGATGGCGATGTCCGGCGGAATGGGGTCTCCCACGCGGCTCAGGTCCACGATATCCAGCAAGGCGTCCACTGCGGCCTTGATCCGCCAGCTGCCGAGTTTCGCCGTGGCCGGGTACATGGGTACCGGGCGCAGGGCTTCCTCGGCGTCGAAGTCAAAAGCGTCCTCGAGCAGTTGGTAGTCCGGGTTGGTCAGCGTGAGGCTGCCACGGTAGGAGGTCACCTTGCCGGAAAACATGGCCAGCGTACCCGGCTTCAGCTCGCGTTCGGCCTGGTAGCCGTTGAAAAAGGTGAGGCTGATGTCCGAGGAGTTGTCCGTCACCACGACTTCGGTCAGTGAGCCGCGCCGGGCGCGCATCCGGCGCGATGTGCACTTCAGCACACGGGCCACCAGACTGGCGTCCTCGTCGCGGGGCAGCTCGGCGATCATGGTCAGCTCTCCGCGCTTCAGGTACCGCCGCGGGAAGTAGTTGAGCAGTTCCCCGGTGACGGTGATGCCCAGGTGCTTTTCCAGTGCCGTCGCCGAACGCTTGCCGAGCCGCCGCTCCAGCGGGACACCCAGCTCATCGGGAAGCTCAGCCGCCATGGCTGTGCTCCGGCGGACCCGCCAGCTCGGTCATGGTGACATTCATCGGCTCGCCCAGTTCGCGGATGAGTTCCAGCGCCGCATCGCCATCCGGCACGTGGGCGTGGACGCGCCAACGGTACCCGTCTTCCACTTCGGTCACCGCGCTCATGATCACCGAGTCGCCCAGCTCGTCGAGCTTGAGGCGGAGCGTCGCCGCATCCAAGGGGCTGAGGTTGATCGTGCACATCACTTCGACGCCTTCGTCGATGTGGTCCAGATGCAAATGCGGATCCTGCACGTTGAATCCGTGCAGTCCGTCCAGCAGTTCAGGCTGCAGTTCCTCGCCCAGGGCGCTGGCACGCAAGGTGTCCATGATCAGCAGGAAGCCCACCGCTCCGGCGTCGACAATATGGGCGGATTCGAGGGCTCCGAGCTGGGCTTCGGTCCTGACGACGGCGGCGACTGCCTCCTCCACGACTGCTTCCAGTGTTGCCGCCAGGCCGTGATTGCTGTCGTCGGCGTTCTGGCCGCCGTGCACGGCCGAGGCAGCCTGCGACACCGCAGCGATGACGGAGAGCATGGTTCCCTCGACCGGCTCGCTCAGCGCCGACCAGCAGCGGATCTCGGCCCGCTGCAGGGCCGCGGCCAGCAGCGGTCCGGTCAACCGGGTAGTCCCACGCAGCGGTTCGGCCAGGGCGGCGAGGAAAACGGACAACAAGGTGCCCGAGTTTCCGCGCGCTTCCTCCATGGCGGCCTGGCCGGCACCGGCCAAGAGTTCGCCGACGTCGGACGTGGGGTTTTCGGAGGCAGACTTCACCGCGGCCCGGATGGTCAGGTAAAGGTTTGTCCCGGTGTCGCCGTCTGCCACGGGGAAGATGTTGATCGCGTTCAGGCGGTCGCTGTGGTTCCCGAGGACCACTTCGGCTTTGGACAGCCAGCGGCGCAGCGCTTCGGCATTGGCAGCAATCTTCGTCTGCAACATGATCCCATCTGCATGCGCCGGCGATGCCCGCCAACGATCGTCCTCAGTTCTCCGGCGTTAACTGAGCCTACCGCAGCCGGCCCATCCCGTCGGCAAGCCGCGGCGGCGCTGTGAACCTACTCGAGATCCGCGGTGCTCAGGTACTCGCCGAGGCTGTCGCTCTGCAAAGCGGAAGCGATCTCAGCGATCGCCTCCTCGTCCGGCACCACGATCGACTGGCCGTCCGCGGACGTGCCGGTGCCGAGCGTCGGCAGGGTAAACATCTGCACGTCGCTGGACCGCACGTCCCGCAGCGAAACGCCCAGGGAGCCTGCCCTCATCGCATCAAGTTCGTTGTCGACGCTGAGGAAAGGAGAGAATTCCGAGACAACTTCATTGATCCGCACCGGGTTTGTCAGCGTTTCCGCTGTCAGGAACTTGGACATCAGAGCTTTCACGAACAGCTGCTGGTTGCGGACTCTCGAATAGTCGCCGTCGCTGAAGGCCTTGCGTTCCCGAACGAAGGACAGCGCCGATTCTCCGCTCAGCGTCTGGGTACCGGCGGGGAAGAACTCGCCGGTGGAACCGTTCGCTGAGAAGGCCTCCGGGTTATTGATCTCCACCCCGCCCAGGGCATCCGTGAGTTCCTTGAACCCGGAGAAGTCAATAATCGCCACGTGGTCGACGCGGGTTTCGAACATGCCTTCAATGGTTTCCACCACCAGCGGCACGCCGCCGAACGCCATGGCTGCATTGATCTTGTGCTCGCCCTGCCCCGGGATGTCCACCCAGGTATCACGCATGATCGACATGACGTAGACGTTCTCCCGGTTTTCCGGGACGTGCATCAGCATCATGGTGTCCGAGCGGCTGCCGTCCGAGGTCTCGGTGAGGTTATCCCCCGAGGTGTTGCGGCTGTCCGAACCCATCAGCAGAATGTTGACCGACTTGTCGTTGGGGTCCTTTGCCACCCGGTCTGTCGGGAAGGCCGACTCAATCGTCTGCGACTTGCTGTTGAAGGAGTTGGCCAAGTTGAAGATGTAGCCACCTCCCACGATCGCGGCCACAACAACAATGCCCAAGAGTGTGAAGAAGACCGTACGGATGGGGTCTTTCTTGCGCGGCCGGCGCTGCCGCCGGGGGCGGTACTCGTTGTCATGTTCAGCAGTCAATGATGTCTCTTCCTAGGGAGGGGCTACCAAATAGGATAAAGCCCGCGGCAGGCTTGCCCGTGCAGGATCCCCGTTGGGCGTGGCCGCCGTCACGGCGGCCCAACCAGCGTGCAAGGACCGGGATACGCTAGCAGCATGACCCGCGTTTTCCCCAATCGCCGCCGCTTGGCTGCCCTGTTCTCGCTTGGTTTGTTGGGGAGCCTCACGGCCTGTTCGCCGGTGGTCACTGTTGACGCGGCGCCGGATGCGGCCAATCCCGGCTGCGCTCCGATGATGGTGATCCTGCCCCAATACGTGGCCGACTTTCCCCGCCGCGAGACGAGCAGCCAGTCCACAACCGCTTGGGGCGACCCGTCCCAGGTGATCCTGCGCTGCGGAGTGCAGGTGCCCGGCCCAACAACGGATCAGTGTGTTTCCGTCAACGACGTGGATTGGGTACTGCGCGAGGGCGAGAACGGTTACTGGACTGCGACGACGTACGGGCGCACGCCGGCCACGGAACTGATTTTTAAGCCCGACGACGTGGCGGAGAGTTCCGTACTCATGGATCTGTCTGCGGCGGCCTCGGAGATTCCGCAGGAACGCAAGTGCCTCAGCATCTCGGACGTGCTGTAGGGACCTGAGCGCCGCGGGTCAACACGGGTCTCCACGCAGGCGCGAGCGCCTTTGGTCGACCACCGGTTAGGCGCCACGGGTCTCCACGCAGGCGCGAGCGCCTTTGGTCGACCACCGGTTAGGCGCCGCGGGTCTCCACGGGTCTCCACGCAGGCGCAAGCGCCTTTGGTCGACCACCGGTTAGGCGCCGCGGGTCTCCACTGGTCTCCACGCAGGCGCAAGCGCCTTTGGTCGACCACCGAAGAGCATGCAAGCGCCCTTGGTCGACCACCGGTTAGGCGCCACGGGTCTCCACGCAGGCGCAAGCGCCTTTGGTCGACCACCGAAGAGCATGCAAGCGCCGTCGGTGGTCGACGGAGGCGCGCCAGCGCCGAGTAGAGACCTGGCGACCACCGGGGTGCGGTTAGCGGAGGCCGGTTTTGCGGTTGAGTGCCAGGTGGAGCAGTTCGTCGATTAGTTCGGTGTACGGCAGCCCGGACTTGGCCCACATTTGCGGGTACATGCTGATGGGCGTGAAGCCGGGCATGGTGTTGATTTCGTTGATGATCAGTTCGCCGTCGGGCGTGTAGAAGAAGTCCACGCGAGAGAGGCCCTCTCCCCCGAGCGCATCGAAGGCCAGGGCGGCGAGCTCGCGGACCTTTTCGGTGGCGTCTGCTGGCAGGTCTGCCGGGCAGCTCAGCGCGGCGGCCGCGCCGTCGATGTATTTGGCTTCGAAGTCATAGAACTGATGTTCCCCGGGCTGCACCGCGATCTCGCCGGGCAGGCTGGCGCGGGTCGGTTCGGTGCCGCGGCCCTGAAGCACGGCAACTTCGATTTCCCGGCCGCTGATGCCGGCTTCCACGACGATCTTGGGGTCGTGTTCGCGGGCTGCCTCGATAGCGGACCGCAGTCCGGCTGGTTCGGTCACGCGGGTGATCCCCATCGAGGACCCGGCGCGGGCGGGCTTAACGAAGACCGGGAAATGAAGCGAAGCGGCCCGCTGGAGCGCGGCCTCGGCGTCCTGCTGCCACTGGCGGTCGGTGATGACCACGTAGGGGCCTACGGTCAGGCCCGCCGATTCGAAGACCACCTTCATGAAGTGTTTGTCCATGCCCACCGCAGAGGCCAGCACGCCGGCGCCGACATAGCGCACGTCGGCCATCTCCAGCAGCCCCTGCAGCGTGCCATCTTCACCGAATGGTCCGTGCAGCAGCGGCAGCACCACATCCACGTTGCCGAGGCTTTGCGGTACCTGCGCTGCCGGCGCCACCACCAACTCCGGAGTGGTGTCGCTACTGGTCAGCATGACCGGTTCGGCGGACGCGCTGATCTCCGGCATGGTGCCCGATGCCAGCGACCATTGGGCCGGATCTTCGGCGACCTGCACCCACTGGCCGTTGCGCGCAATACCGATGGGAACGACGTCGTACTTGTCCTTATCGATGGCGCCCAGGACACCGGCCGCGGTGACGCAGCTGACCGAATGCTCGCTGGAGCGTCCGCCGAAAAGTACCGCGACGCGAGGCTTGCGGGCGGCCGTGGGCGCCGGCACGGCCGGGCTTGATTCCTGGTTCATTGCAGCTCACCTTCGGACTTGAGTTCACGGGCCAGAAGCTTTGGCGCCAGTTCCTCGACGGCGATCTGACCCTCGAGGACGGCCACGACGGCCTCGGTAATGGGCATGTCGACGCCGAGCTTGGTGGCCAGATCCAACACCGCCCGGCCGGATTTGATGCCTTCGGCGGTTTGGGTCATCTGGACGGACACTTCATCAAGCGTCAGCCCCTCACCCAATAAACGGCCGGCGGTATGGTTGCGGGACAACGGCGACGAGCAGGTGGCGACCAGGTCGCCCAACCCGGCCAGCCCGGCCATGGTCTGCACATCTCCGCCCAAGGCGAGGGTGAGCCGGGTTGTCTCCGCCAGTCCACGCGTGATGACCGTGGCTTTGGTGTTGTCGCCCATGCCTTTTCCGTCGCAGATGCCTACGCACAGGGCAATGACGTTCTTGACGATTCCGCCGATCTCGACGCCGGTCACGTCGGGATTGGTGTACGGGCGGAAATAGGCGGCGGTGCAGAGCCTGGCGATCCACTGCGCCACGTCTTCATCCGTGCAGGCCACCACAGACGCGGTGGGTTCCTTGCGCGCGATCTCCATGGCCAGGTTGGGGCCGGAGATGACTGCCACCCGGTCGTCGGACAGCCCCAGCTCTTCCTTGATCACTTCGCTCATGCGTGCATCGCTGCCGCGCTCCAAGCCCTTCATGAGCGACACCACCACTGCCTCCGGATCCAGCAGCGGTTTCCAGGAGGCCAACTGCGGTCGCAGGGTCTGGGCCGGCACGGCCAGCACTGCCAGCGGTGCGTCGACGAGGACATCGGCCACATCGGCGGAGGCAACAATATTGCCGGGCAGCGCAATGTCCTTAAGGTATTTGGAATTCCGGTGTTGGGTGTTGATTTCCTCCGCCACCTCGGGGCGCCGCGCCCACAGCCGGACCTGGATCTCGGGGTGCGCGTCAGCAACTACCTTGGCGAAGGTAGTGCCCCAGCTTCCTGCTCCGAGAACTGCAATTGTTGCAGGCAGGTCGGGGCGTTCGGTCACAGTTTCTCCTCTGGCGGCAGTTCTTCCGTGTGCACCGCTGGGCCGGACGCGAAGTCCCGTCCGGTCGACTTTTGCCCGTGTGCGGAAGGATCCCAGCGGACAGCAGGCGGTTCTTCGCCGCGCACCTCGGCCAGCAGCGCAGTGATGCTGTCCATAATCCTATTCGTTGCCGCTTCGAGCACCGTCTTGGTGATCGGCATGCCGTCGAAATCGGACAGGTCGACCGGCGAGCCGGCCACGACGTGGGCCGTCTTGCGCGGGAAAAGACTCGGTTTCTTGGCATAGCGGGGCAGCAAGTCGTTCGCTCCCCAGTGCGCCACCGGGATGACGGGGGCTCCGGTCTGCAATGCGAGCCGAGCGGCCCCCGTGTGTCCGCGCATCGGCCACAGGTTCGGATCACGCGTCAGCGTGCCTTCCGGATAGATGATGACGGCGCCGCCCTCGTCCAGCACCTCGCGGGAGACTTCCAGGGAGCGGTTGGCCCCCGAGCTGCTCCGTTCGACGGGGATCTGGCGGGCAGCGGTCAACAGCGGACCTACCACCGGAATCTTGAACAGTGATGCCTTGGCCAGAAAATGCGGGAGGACGCCCTGATTGTAGACATAGTGGCCGACAACCAAGGGATCGATCTCGGTGTTGTGGTTCGGGCAGACGATGATGCCTTGGCTACCGCGGAGATTTTCGGTCCCTGCCCAGTTTCGCCGCAACACCAGGTTCAGGGCCGGACGGACAACGCCGGCCAGGATGCCGATCACCACGCGCTCTTTGGTATCTGCTCCCATGGCCGCCTACTCGACGTCGAAGTCCGCGCCGAGGCCTTCCAGTTTCGACTGGAAGTGCTCGTAGCCGCGATTGATGACATCGATGCCGGTGACGCGGGAGGTTCCGGTCGCTGCCAGCGCGGCGATCAGGTGGCTGAATCCGCCGCGCAGGTCGGGAATGTCGATCTCCGCACCGGTGAGCTGGGTGGGCCCGGAGATCACGGCGGAATGCAGGAAGTTCCGCTGCCCGAAACGGCACGGAATGCTGCCAAGGCATTCGCGGTGCACCTGGATGTTCGCCCCCATCCGGATCAGTGCCTCGGTGAAGCCGAACCGGTTCTCGTAGACCGTCTCGTGCACAATCGAGACGCCTTCGGCCTGGGTCAGGGCCACCACCAGGGGCTGCTGCCAGTCGGTCATGAAGCCGGGGTGCACATCCGTTTCGAGCACCAGCGGCGACAGGCTCCCGCCGGGGTGGTAGAAGCGGATGCCGTCGTCGTCAATGTCGAACGCGCCACCGATCTTGCGATAGGTGTTCAGGAAAGCGGTGAGGTCGCCCTGGCTGGCACCCTCAACGTAGATGTCGCCCTGCGTGACCAGCGCCGCCGAGGCCCAGGAAGCCGCCTCGTTGCGGTCGGGCAGCGCGCGGTGGTTAAACCCAACCAGTTCCGGCACGCCCTCAATGCGGATGACGCGGTCCGTCTGGACGGAGATGATGGCGCCCATCTTCTGCAGCACGGCGATCAGGTCCATGATCTCCGGCTCAATGGCCGCCCCGCTGAGTTCGGTGATGCCCTCGGCCCGGGTGGCGGTCAGGAGAACCTGTTCGGTGGCCCCGACACTGGGATACGGCAGCGTCAGCTTGGCGCCCTGCAGTCCCCTGGGCGCCGAGATGGAGATGCCACCGGGACGCTTGTCCACAATGGCACCGAACTGGCGCAGGACATCAAGGTGGTAGTCGATGGGACGGTCGCCGATGCGGCAGCCGCCGAGGTCGGGGATGAACGCTTCGCCGATGGCGTGGATCAGCGGCCCGCAGAACAGGATCGGAATACGGGAATCACCGGCGTGCGCGTCGATGTCCTTCATCTGGGCGGTCTTAACGTTGGTCGGGTCCAGCGTCAGGTCGCCGGTGACCGGGTCTTTGGAAACCTCCACGCCGTGCAGGCGCAGCAGGCTGGTGACAATCTCCACGTCCCTGATCTCGGGCACATTCCGGAGGACCGAGGCATCGCTGCCCAGCAAGGATGCGACCATCGCTTTGGGAACCAGGTTCTTGGCACCACGGACGGGCACTTTTCCCGTCAGGGGTACGCCACCACGAATGGTCAAAACACTTGCCATGAATACCTGTTTCCTCAAGCTAGTTTAACGCCGGACTGGGCCTAGGGCTCAGCTAAGCATATTGGTAATCCGTGACCATTCTGAAATAAACGGACTGCGCGCGCCGCGGCCAGCTGCACACTTGCCGCTGACTTGCATAATGCCACCTCTGGACGCAAATCGGCGCCTCCGGGGGACCTGAAAAAAGTCCCGCGAAGGCGCCGATTCGGTGCAGGATGCCTGCGGTCAGACTTTCGCAGGAAGGGTTTTCGGCTTCCACGAGGGACGGGTGGCCTCGTAGGAGGTGATTTCCGCCTCATGGTGCAGGGTCAGGCCGATGTCATCCAGGCCTTCGAGCAACCGCCAGCGGGTGTAGTCGTCGATCTCGAACGGAGCGGTGATGGTTCCGCAGACCACCGTCTTCGCGTCCAGATCAACGGTGATGTCGGTACCCGGATGGTTCTCGAGTTCCTTCCAGATCAGCTCGATGTCGTCCTGGGCTACTTCGGCGGCCAGCAGTCCCTGCTTGCCGGAGTTGCCGCGGAAGATATCGGCGAACCGGGACGAGAGCACTACGCGGAAACCATAGTCCTTCAGTGCCCAGACCGCGTGCTCCCGCGAGGAGCCGGTGCCGAAGTCGGGGCCGGCCACCAGGACGGATCCGCGGTTGAACGGTTCCTGGTTCAGGATGAAATCCTCGTGCTTGCGCCAGCCGGCGAACAGGGCATCTTCGAAGCCGGTCCGGGTGATCCGCTTGAGGTAGACCGCCGGGATGATCTGGTCAGTGTCCACATTGGACTGCCGCAGGGGAACGCCGATCCCGGTATGGGTGGTGAACTTCTCCATGGTGCTTCAGGCTCCTTAGGCAGCAGACCGCGTGGCGGCGTCGTTGTTGACTGGGTCCAGGTCCGAGGGCGAGCTCAGCGTGCCGCGCACCGCCGTGGCAGCGGCGACGACGGGCGATACCAGATGGGTCCGGCCGCCCTTGCCTTGCCGGCCTTCGAAGTTTCGGTTGGACGTTGAGGCGCAACGCTCCCCCGGAGCCAGCTGGTCCGGGTTCATGCCCAGGCACATCGAGCAACCAGCGAAGCGCCATTCCGCTCCGAACGCTTTGAAGACCTGGTCCAGGCCTTCGGCTTCGGCTTCGAGCCGGACGCGGGCCGAGCCGGGAACCACCATCATGCGCACGTTCGGCGCCTTCTGCCGGCCGCGGATGATGTCGGCGGCAATGCGCAGGTCCTCGATCCGACTGTTGGTGCAGGAGCCCAGGAAGACGGTGTCCACCTGGATGTCCTTCATCGGGGTGCCGGCTTCGAGCCCCATGTAGGTCAGGGCGCGTTCCGCCGCGGCCTTGGCGTTTTCATCGGCAAAGTCGTCAGGCGACGGCACCGCCTCGGACAGCGAAACACCTTGCCCGGGATTGGTGCCCCAGGTGACGAAGGGCTCCAGCGTGTCGGCGTCCAGGAAGACTTCGGCGTCGAATTCGGCGTCATCCTCCGTGCGCAGCGTCTGCCAGTAGTCGACGGCGGCATCCCAGTCGGCACCTTCCGGGGCATGCGGACGGCCCTTGAGGTAATCGAAAGTGGTCTGGTCCGGGGCCACCATTCCGGCGCGGGCGCCCGCCTCAATGGACATGTTGCAGATGGTCATCCGGGCTTCCATGCTCAGCGCGCGGATGGCGGAGCCACGGTATTCCAGCACGTAGCCCTGCCCGCCGCCGGTGCCGATCTTGGCGATAACAGCCAGGATGATGTCCTTGGCCGTGACCCCGGGACGCAGCGTGCCCTCGACGTTGATGGCCATCGTCTTGAACGGCTTCAGCGACAGCGTCTGGGTCGCCATGACGTGTTCGACCTCGGACGTTCCGATGCCGAAGGCCAGGGCGCCGAATGCGCCGTGCGTGGAGGTGTGGGAGTCGCCGCAGACCACCGTCATGCCCGGCTGGGTGAGCCCCAACTGGGGGCCCACCACGTGCACAATCCCCTGCTCGGCATCCCCGAGTGAGTGCAGGCGGACGCCGAATTCCCGGCAGTTGGCGCGCAGCGTCTCGATCTGGGTCCGGCTGGTCGGGTCGGCAATCGGCTTGTCGATGTCCACGGTGGGAGTGTTGTGGTCCTCGGTAGCGATGGTCAGATCCGGCCGACGCAGCTTCCGGCCCGCCAACCGCAGGCCCTCGAAGGCCTGCGGGGAGGTAACCTCGTGCACCAGGTGAAGGTCGATGAAGAGGAGGTCGGGCTGGCGGGCTGCGCCTTCCCCGTCGCCGCGGCGCACCACGTGCGCTTCCCAGACCTTTTCAGCGAGCGTCTTGCCCGCAGTGTTACCGGCCATGGCCAGATCCCTCCATCAAATACCAATGCAGGTGGTGCCTCCCAACGGGAGACCTGCTCCAAGTGTGTGATTCAACTCTTCCAGCAGGGGCTCGGATCCCGCCAGTGAAACGACTTGCATCTCAAATAATGAGATGACAGTATCAATCTATGGACAATCCTAGTGGTGTCGGTGTCATCGACAAAGCGGCCATGGTGCTCGATACGCTCGAGGCCGGACCTACTTCCCTGGCCCAGTTGGTGGCTGCCACCGGCTTAGCCCGGCCCACCGCCCACCGGCTTGCCTTGGCCCTGGTGCATCACCGCCTGGTTAGCCGGGACATGCAAGGCAGGTTCGTATTGGGCAGCCGGCTGGTGGAACTGGCCGCCGCTGCAGGAGAAGACCGGCTCATCGCGGCGGCCGGCCCCGTCCTGATGAATCTTCGCGACGCCACCGGCGAAAGCGCGCAGGTGTTCCGTCGGCAAGGCGATTCACGTGTCT
>NZ_JBLKRT010000030.1:0-61811 GCF_047607445.1 Arthrobacter sulfonylureivorans | reverse complement strand
CCGGGCAGCTACGAAGCCCGGCTGGATAAGCTCCTCGCTACTGCCGGACGGCCGATGTCGCTGCCGCTGGAAAAGATGATCGTGGGCAAGCCGCTGTTGGCCCTGGCAGGCTTCGGCTTCGGGGTATTCGTCTTCAGCAAGAGTCCTTCCGCCGGAATGGCGCTCTTCACGCTGGGGCTAACAGTCCTGGGGTACTTCGGTCCCGATTTGATGATCTACAACCGCGGCATCAAGCGGCAGCAGGCGATCGAACTTGAACTGCCGAATACCCTGGACCAGATGCTCATAGCGGTGGAGGCCGGGCTGGGGTTCGAGGCCGCGATGGCCCGAACGGCTGAAAACGGCAAGGGCCCGTTGGCCGAGGAGTTCATGCGCACGCTGCAGGACATCCAAGTGGGCAGATCCCGTGGCGAGGCCTATCAGGCCATGGCGGAACGTTCCACAGTGCAGGACCTCAAGTCCTTTGTCCGCGCAGTCGTCCAAGCGGACAAGTACGGCATTGGACTGGCCACCGTGCTGAGGACCCAGGCCAACCAGATGCGCGTCAAACGCCGGCAGCGGGCCGAGGAGAAGGCAATGAAGATCCCCGTCAAGGTGATCTTCCCGCTGATTCTGTTCATCTTCCCGGTGTTGTTCATCGTCATCATGGGACCGGCCGCCATACGCCTGATGGACGCCTTCAGCTGATCCTTGCGCTTAGCCGTCCTCAGGCTTCGTCAGGGTCCGAGCGCTTGGCTCTGGTTTGCTCGGCGCGGCGCAGCAATTCGCTGCCATCCGGGTAGAGCACTTCTTCCAGCACCAGCGGGTGAGGCGGGGCCAGCTTGCTCTGCGAATCGCGGACCTTCGCCAGCATCCGGTCGCGTAGCCATTCGGCTGGCTGTTCCCCGCTGCCGACCAGCAGCGAAGCACCGATCAGGGCACGGACCATGTTGTGGCAGAAGGCATCCGCCTGGATGGTGGCCACCACTACGCCGTCGGTCCCCCGAACGAAGGAGAATTTCTGCAACTCCCGGATGGTGGTAGCGCCTTCACGCGGCTTGCAGAAGGCGAGGAAGTCGCCGACTCCCAGAAGCCGGGCTGCGGCGTCGTTCAGCAGGGCCACGTCGAGCGCGTGCTTATGCCAGAGGGTGATGTTGCGGTTCAGCGGATCCCACAGCTCGGCGCGGTCCGCGATCCGGTAGCTGTAGCGGCGCCACAGCGCGGAGAACCGGGCATCGAATCCGGCCGGTGCGAGAACGGCGTTTCCAACCTCGATGGCGCCGGCGAGGTCCCGGTAGGGCACCGGCGCGCCGACGCGGCCGCCCAGCACCTTGGCCAGCACGCCGCGCAACCTGCGGACCAAAGCGACTCCCGGGTCGATCTCACGGCCGCGGGCCAGCCCCTGCCACTCCCCCGGCTCCAGATCGAAGTGCACCACCTGCCCCCGGGCATGCACCCCGGCGTCGGTACGGCCGGCAACGGTGAGCCGGACCGGTCGGCGGATCATCGTCTCGAGGGCTTCCTCGATAGCACCCTGGACTGTGAGTCTGCCGGGCTGCACCGCCCACCCGCTGAACGGGCCGCCGTCGTACGCCACATCCATCCGGACGCGTAAAAGGCCGCCGCCCACGTCAGGCACGGCGGAGGGGTTCACATGCATGATTTCCATGCTATCCGCAGCCCCGGTGACATCGCCGATCTGCTCATGGCCCCTGACCCTCGTCTCCAAGCGGCGGCCGCGCCAAAGCCCGCGCGATGCGCGCCCAAGCCGAGCACCGCCGTCGTGATCCACCACCCCCGGGATACGCAGAAGCCCGCCGCTCCATAAGGAACGGCGGGCTTCCGACGGTGCGGTGAAGAAGTTACTTCTTCTCTTCGGCAGCTTCCTCAGCGGACTCAGCCGACGGAGCGGACTCCGCGGAGTCAGCCGACTCGGCGGAATCGCCGGACTGAGCGGACTCGGGCGACTCAGCAGACTCAGCCGAAGCGGTCTCTTCCTCGACCGGAGCCGGGGCAGCCTTGGCAGTGGCCTTCTCAGCCTCGTTCACCACGGCCTGCTTCGGGGAAACAGGCTCCATCACCAGTTCGATGACGGCCATGGGGGCGTTGTCGCCCTTGCGGTTGCCGATCTTGGTGATGCGGGTGTAGCCGCCGTCGCGGTTGGCCATGACCGGAGCGATGTCGGTGAACAGCTCGTGGACGATGCCCTTGTTGCTGATCACGGCCAGCACACGGCGGCGCGAGGACAGGTCTCCGCGCTTGGCGAAGGTGATCAGGCGCTCTGCGAACGGGCGCAGACGCTTGGCCTTGGTGACCGTGGTGGTGATCCGCTTGTGCTCAAACAGCGCAGCAGACAGGTTGGCGAGCATCAGGCGCTCGTGGGCAGGACCGCCTCCGAGGCGCGGACCCTTAGTGGGGGTAGGCATTATGTTTTCTCCTCAATGGTGCCGCTGTGCGCTCCCGAGCGCCAAGGCGGCAAAATTCTTGCGATTTAGAGTTCGTCCTCGAAGGTTTCGTCCTCGTCGATGGCAGCCGCGCGGGCAGCCAGATCGAACCCAGGAGGCGAATCCTTCAGCGACAGACCCAGTTCCACCAGCTTTGCCTTGACCTCGTCGATGGACTTGGCACCGAAGTTGCGGATGTCCATCAGGTCGGCCTCGGAGCGGGCAACGAGTTCACCCACGGAGTGGATGCCCTCACGCTTAAGGCAGTTGTAGGAACGGACGGTCAGCTCCAGGTCCTCGATCGGCAGGGCCATGTCGGCAGCCAGGGCGGCGTCCGTCGGGCTCGGGCCAATCTCGATGCCTTCGGCGGCGGTGTTCAGCTCGCGGGCCAGGCCGAACAGCTCAACCAGGGTGGTTCCGGCAGAGGCGACGGCGTCGCGCGGTGCAATGGAGTCCTTGGTTTCGACGTCGACAATCAGGCGGTCGAAGTCGGTGCGCTGCTCAACACGGGTTGCCTCAACCTTGAAGGTCACCTTCAGCACCGGCGAGTAGATGGAGTCAACCGGGATACGGCCGATCTCCTGGTCACCGGACTTGTTCTGGGCTGCCGACACGTAGCCACGGCCGCGTTCGATGGTCAGTTCGAGTTCGAACTTGCCCTTCTCGTTCAGCGTGGCGATGTGCAGGTCCGGGTTGTGGAATTCCACGCCGGCCGGCGGAGCGATGTCCGCAGCGGTGACGACGCCGGGTCCCTGCTTGCGCAGGTAGGCAACCACGGGCTCGTCGTGCTCGGAGGAGACTGCCAGGTTCTTGATGTTCAGGATGATCTCGGTGACATCTTCCTTCACACCCGGCACGGTGGTGAACTCATGCAGCACACCGTCGATGCGGATGCTGGTTACAGCAGCACCCGGGATCGAGGACAGCAGGGTGCGGCGAAGCGAGTTTCCGAGGGTGTAGCCAAAGCCCGGCTCCAGCGGTTCGATGACGAACCGGGACCGGTTATCGGCCACTACTTCTTCAGTAAGGGTGGGGCGCTGTGCAATGAGCACTTAGTTTCCTTTCAGCGAGCATCCGCTATATGACGCAGCACGAATTGGTGGAAATGGGCGGCTGGTCAGCCTCCAGCGTGGAACTTTCGGCCGCCGACAGGATCCCCCACGGAAGTGGGAGGAAGCTGTGCGGCGGCCAAAAGCATCCTTGGGCTGATTAGACGCGGCGGCGCTTCGGCGGACGGCATCCGTTGTGGGCGCTGGGGGTGACGTCCTGGATGGAGCCAACCTCGAGGCCAGCGGCCTGCAGCGAACGGATAGCAGTCTCGCGTCCCGACCCCGGGCCCTTCACGAAGACGTCGACCTTCTTGAGGCCGTGCTCCTGGGCACGCTTGGCAGCCGATTCGGCAGCCATCTGCGCGGCGAACGGAGTGGACTTGCGGGAGCCCTTGAAGCCAACCTCGCCGGCCGAGGCCCACGAGATGACGGCACCGGTCGGGTCCGTGATGGACACGATGGTGTTGTTGAAGGTGCTCTTGATGTGCGCCTGGCCCAGCGCGATATTCTTTTTGTCCTTGCGACGCGGCTTGCGGACCGCTCCACGAGTCTTGGGGGGCATTTCTTCTCCTACAAAGTTGGTTGGTAGCTAGCTGACCGGCATGGGCCCACGGTGGCGAGGGTCCCCTGGATTGCGAAGCAATTTAGGGAGCCACCGGGGATTAGCGGGTCTTCTTCTTACCGGCGACGGTACGCTTCGGGCCCTTGCGGGTGCGGGCGTTGGTCTTGGTGCGCTGTCCGCGGACAGGCAGTCCGCGGCGGTGGCGGAGGCCTTCGTAGCTGCCGATTTCAACCTTGCGGCGGATGTCGGCTGCAACTTCGCGGCGGAGGTCGCCTTCAACCTTGTAGTTGCCCTCGATGAAGTCACGCAGCTGAACGAGCTCAGCGTCGGTGAGGTCCTTGACGCGGGTGTCCGGGCTGATGCCGGTCTCCGCGATAACCTGCTCTGCACGGGTCTTGCCCACGCCGTAGATGTAAGTCAGGGCGATAATTACCCGCTTTTCGCGGGGAATATCTACGCCAGCGAGACGAGCCATAGTGGCGGTTCTCCTTGTTGTATCCGGAGGTCTGAAGCAGCGCATCCCCGTTCGGGTCCCCGGCCTCCGTACCGGGGGTATGCAGGTTGCCCTGCTGCGCTGCCTATATTGAGTTACTACGCGTGGGCGTGCGGCCCCTGCTGAAGCAGGAGTCTTAGCCCTGGCGCTGCTTGTGGCGCGGGTTCTCGCAGATCACGATGACGTTGCCCTTGCGACGAATCACCTGGCACTTGTCACAAATCCGCTTGACGCTCGGCTGGACCTTCATGGTTTTCCTTTGCGTTGTTAGCTGATGCTGTTGTAACTACTTACGTTCCCCGCGGTTGCCCGCGGCATAAGTCTTTACTTGTAGCGGTAGACGATACGGCCCCGTGAGAGGTCGTACGGGCTGAGTTCCACCACAACGCGGTCCTCGGGGAGGATCCTGATGTAGTGCTGACGCATCTTTCCTGAGATATGAGCCAGCACAACGTGCCCGTTGGTCAACTCAACGCGGAACATCGCATTGGGCAGAGCCTCCTGCACAGTGCCTTCAATCTCAATGACACCGTCTTTCTTAGCCATATCCTCCGCTAACGTCAGTAACCATCGCTGACGCGGTGGCTAGTTTTTGGGTTTTGCTTGCCGCTACACCCCACTGACACCGTGCGAATCCAAACGGCCTTCGCGGGTGCCATGCACCCGAAGATGGGCATGAAAGTAGAGACAACCAACAGACAACTGTACTCCGGATGAGGGATTAAGTTAAATCCGGATAACGATGGGTAGCGCCCCGCGACGCCGCGCTCCGGTGGACAGTAGGATGCCGCACCCACATGCCTCGGCAGGACATCGGCTGCACCTCAGCGCTGTCACGGGGCTGGGCCCGTCGCCGCACCTCAGTCCGGATACGGGTACTTTTCCAGTACGACGCCGGAGCCCTCCACCCGTTCGGCGCTCACCACCGCGTCCCTGATGGCTGCGGTGACAGCCTCCGCGGCGAGCACATGCAGTTCCGCCCTCGCGTCCATCGGGCCTTCCTGCACCAACTGCTGCTGGCCGGTGGCCAGGGCGAAGACCACGTCTCCGTCCATCAAGGTGTGCGACGGGCTGAGCGCCCGGGCCAGCCCTGCGTGCGCGGCGGATGCGGTCCGCTTGGCCTGGGCCGGATCCAGCACCGCATTGGTCGCCACCACACAAAGCGTCGTGTTCAACGGGGCTGTCTCTTCCCCCGGTGCTCGCCCCAGACCCGCAGCATCCACCCCCCGTGGTCGACCCAGACCCGCAGCACCCTCCCCCGGTGCTCGCCCCAGACCCCCAGCGCCCTCCCCCTGCGGTGGTCGACCAGGGCGCGCAGCGCCCGTGTGGAGACCCCCCGCCCCACTCACTCCACCGTGGAACGGCATGCCGGCGGCGTTCACCACCGCAAGCGCGCCGACCACCACGGCGTCGTTCGCGCCGCTCATCCGCAGCGAGGCAGTTCCCACTCCCCCCTTGTACTGCTGGAAACCCAACGCCGCTCCGGTACCGGCGCCGACGTTGCCGCGCTGCACCGCGCCGAAGTCTTGCATCGCGCCCGCGGAGGCAGCGGCGTCGTACCCCATCTGCTCATCCGGGCGCGCAGCAATGTCCCCGCCGCGGCCCAGGTCGTAGATGGCGGCCGCCGGGACAATCGGCACCACGGCGTTTGCCGTGCGGAACCCTTGTCCCTGTTCCTCCAACCAGCGCTGCGCTCCGTGTGCCGCGATCAGCCCGAAGGCGCTGCCGCCGGCGAGCACCACCGCGTCCACGGTCGGCACCAGCGTGGTAGGGTCCAGCGCGTCGGTTTCGTGCGTGGCCGGCCCTCCGCCGCGCACGTCCACTGCGCCCACGGTGCCCGGTGGCGGCAGCACCACGGTGACCCCGGTGAGCCAGCCGGCTCCGGTCTTCTGGACCTGGCCCACGCGGATGCCCGGTACATCGGTGATGGAAGAAGCCATGGCCTCATCCTCACCCGGCAGCTGCGCCGGAGCAAGGATGGGGCCATCCAGTGTTACGGCCTGTCCCGCCGGCGCCGCCGGAGCAACCCGGCCACGCAAACGCCGGCAACGGCAGCGGTCAGTAACCCAAGAACCGCTGCCAGCAGGACCCGAACCATTCCCGGCTCCGTCTCATCCCACGTGCCGGAGACCAGGGCGAAGCCAGCATTGACCGCCGGGAGCAGCACCGAGGCGACGAGGGCGGCCACCACCGCCACCAGCACCACTGCTTTCCCGTCAACGCGCTTCGGGTTCCGGTTCATGCGTCTCTCCTTTGGTTCTTTTCCTGCATCCCCTATTGTCGGCCCGCAACCACAGGAGTCAGCCTGCGCCGAGCGCCGTCAGGCCCTGATGTCCGACGTCGAGGCAAGCGCCCATGAAAAGGACCACCACGTAGGCACTGACCGGCACCAGCAGCACCCATTCCCGGGCAGAGCCGGCATTGCCCAGCAGCGGGATGGCGAAGTAACCGTTCCGCCGCCAGATGGTGTTCAGCAGCGGGACCCGGCGCCACACCCTGGGCGGCTTGATGCGCAGCGGCCAGAGCAGGTTCACTCCCCCGGTGGTCAGCATGTCGCCGAGGACGTGCATGACCACCCCGATGCCCATGGCCAGTGGGAACCAGTTTTGATGGTCCGGGGCGTACACGGCGATGAAGGCGGCTACCGACAGGCCCACGGCCCAGGGAATCTTTTGCAGCCCGTCGGGCAGGAACTTGAGGGCTTTTGCCGCGAAGGCCACCAGCAGCACGCACAGCACGCCCGCGCCCGGATACACGGTCCCAAACCATTCGGTCTCCACCGTCCAGAGCCCGGCCAGCCACGCCGTCGCCACGAAGGCGGCCAAACCAATCAGCGAGTGCGTCCCCCGGCGATGTCCGCCGGCCAGCGCCCCTATGCCGCCGCAGACTGCGTTGGAGAGCGGAGGCAACGAGTGGGCGATGGTGGCGTTGTGGTGGTCGGCGTCCGGCACCAGGGCGGCTCCGGCGGTCACCATCGCTCCGGTGATCAGGCCCAGCGGTCCGACGTCCAGCAGTCCCCAGCCCAGGGTGAGGCTTTGCCCGCCCCAGCCCAGCGGCGTCGTAATGGCATCCAACGGCACGTGCACCTGGGTGGTGAGGGCGATCCAGGCGGCGGCGCCGGAGAGGGCGTGGTGGGATCCCATCATGATCCGGACATCCTTTCGGGGAAGTTCCTTAACGCGCGAAGGCCGGTCCGGCTGGACGATCTATCCAGCGGGACCGGCCTTCGGGCGATGAAGTCGGGCCGGGCGGGCGTCAGTCCAGCGGCACCGGGGTGACGCCCAGCGGGGCCAGCCGTCCTGCTCCCCCGTCTTCAGCCGTCAAGACCCAGATGCCGCGGTCGTGCACGGCGACGGTGTGCTCCCACTGGCAGGAACGGGACCCGTCCGTGGTCACCACGGTCCAGTCGTCGTCCAACACCTTGGTCTCGATGTCTCCGCGGACCAGCATCGGTTCAATGGCCAGGCACAGCCCGGGACGGATCTTCGCCCCGCGGTGGTTGGTCCGGTAGTTCAGCACATCCGGGGCCTGGTGCATCGCGGTGCCGATGCCGTGGCCTACATAGTCCTCCAGGATGCCCAGCGGCTTGCCGGGCACCGAGGAAACGTAGTCATCGATGGCGTTGCCGATGTCGCCCACGCGGTGGCCGGTGGCCAGGGCGGCAATCCCCCGCCACATGGCTTCCTCGGTGACATCGGAAAGCCGCTGGTCTTCCGGATCCGCGGTGCCCACGATCACGCCGCGGGCGGAATCGCCGTGCCAGCCGTCCACGCTGCAGCCGCCGTCCACCGAGATGATGTCTCCGTCCTGGAGCACCTTGCCGCCGGGGATGCCGTGCACCACTTCCTCGTTGACGGACACGCAGACCGTCGCCGGGAAGCCGTGGTAGCCCTTGAAGTTGCTCTTGGCTCCCGCTTCGTCCAGCACAGCTTCGAAGGCCGCATCCACGTCCGCCGTCGTCGCGCCGGGGACGGCAGCGGCAACCGCGGCGTCGAGGGCGCGGCTGACCACCAGACCGGCGGTGCGCATTTTGCGGATCTGGTCATTGGTCTTGTATTCGATGCTGGGCTGGCGGAACGCCATGGGCTCTCTAACTTTCTTTGGGTGTCAGGCCGTGACGGACTTGAGCGCGGTCATGATGCGCTCGGTGACCTCGTCGATGTCGCCGATGCCGTCCACGGTGGCCACAATGCCGCGCTCCGCGTAGCGGTTCACCACGACGGCGGTTTCCTCGTGGTAGAGGGCCAGCCGGCGGCGGATCACGGTCTCGTTGTCGTCGCTGCGGCCTTCCTGGGCGGCGCGGCCGAGCAGGCGCTTGACCAGCTCTTCGTCGTCCGCGGTCAACTGCAGGACGATGTCCAACTGCGATCCGGCCTCGGCCAGGATGTTGTCCAGCTCGTCCACCTGGCCGCTGGTGCGGGGGTAGCCGTCCAGCAGGAAGCCGTCGGCGGCGTCGGGCTGCTTCAACCGGTCGCGCACCATGTTGTTGGTGACGCTGTCCGGGACAAACTCGCCCTTGTCGATGTACTTCTTGGCTTCGACGCCGAGCGGCGTCTCTTCCTTCACGTTGGCGCGGAAGATGTCACCGGTGGAGATCGCGACGATGCCCAGCCGGTCGGAGATGCGGGTGGCCTGGGTGCCCTTGCCGGATCCGGGCGGGCCGATAATGAGCATTTGAGTCATCGCAGAAGTCCTTCGTAGTGCCGTTGCTGTAGTTGTGCGTTGATTTGTTTGACGGTCTCCAGACCCACACCAACCATGATGAGGATCGAAACGCCGCCGAACGGGAAGTTCTGGTTCGCGTTGATGAGCACCAGTGCGATCAGCGGGATCAGCGAGATGATGCCCAGGTAGAGCGCGCCGGGCAGCGTGATCCTGGCCAGCACGTACTGCAGGTACTCCGCCGTGGGGCGGCCGGCCCGGATGCCCGGGATGAAGCCGCCGTACTTCTTCATGTTGTCCGCGACTTCCTCCGGGTTGAAGGTAATGGCCACGTAGAAGTAAGTGAAGAAGACGATCAGGGAGAAGTAGACCGCCATGTAGAACGGCGAGTCGCCGCTAACCAGGTAGGTGTTGATCCAGTTGACCCACTCCGGCGGCGCCGTGGTGCCGTCGGTCGGTGTGTTGAACTGGGCGATCAGGGACGGCAGGTACAGCATCGACGACGCGAAGATCACCGGGATGACACCGGCCATGTTGACCTTGATCGGGATGTAGGTGCTGGTGCCGCCGACTGTGCGGCGTCCCACCATGCGCTTGGCATATTGCACCGGGATGCGACGCTGCGACTGCTCCACGAAGACCACCGCGGCCACTGTCAGCAGGCCGACGATCAGCACGCCGAGGAAGACGTTGACGCCCTGGGTGTTCCAGATTTCGCCCAGCGAGCTCGGGAAACCGGCGGCAATGGAGATGAAGATCAGCAGGGACATGCCGTTGCCGACGCCCTTCTCGGTGATCAATTCGCCCATCCACATGATCAGGCCGGTGCCCGCGGTCAGGGTGAGGATGATCAGGCTGATCACCACCAGGTTGTCTTCCGGGATGATCGGAACCGGGCAGTTGCCCAGCAGGGCGCCGGACCGCGCCAGCGACACCAGCGTCGTGGCGTTGAGCAGGCCCAGTGCGATGGTCAGGTAGCGGGTGTACTGCGTCAGCTTGGACTGGCCCTGCGGACCTTCCTGGTGCAGTTCCTGGAACCGCGGGATGACCACGCGAAGCAGCTGCACGATGATGCTGGCGGTAATGTACGGCATGATGCCGAGGGCGAAGATGGACACCTGCAGCAGCGCGCCGCCGCTGAACAGATTGACGAACTGGTACAGCCCGCCGCTGGTGTTGCCCAGCGCCAGACACTGCTGCACGTTGCCGTAGTCCACGCCCGGTGCCGGGATGAATACGCCCAGCCGGTAGACCGTCATGATCCCGAGCGTGAACAGCAACTTGCGCCGCAGGTCCGGCGTCCGGAATGCCCGGCCAATTGCGCTAAGCAAGCGTCCTCCCAAAAAGTTTCTGATGCCGCTGCGCGGCAAGTCACAAGATCCGAGTCTATCGGCTCGGCCCGTTCGCATTAAACGGATTAAGAATACGTCGTGTGCCTTTAAAGCGGCTGAACTCGTGGCGGCCGGGGAATACCGGCCACCACGAGTTCAGTCAGGGGCTGCTAAAAGACTGCACCCGGTACGGGCTGCTAGAGCGCCGTCACGGTGCCGCCAGCGGCGGCAATCTTCTCAGCGGCACTGGCGGAGAAGGCGTCAACCTTCACATCGACCTTGACGGTGATGTCGCCGGTGCCCAGGACCTTCACGGGCTGGTTCTTGCGAACCGCGCCCTTGGCCACCAGGGCCTCCACGGTCACGTCGCCGCCCTCGGGGAACAGCTCATTGAGCTTGTCCAGGTTCACGACCTGGAACTCCACCTTGAACGGGTTCTTGAAGCCGCGCAGCTTCGGCAGGCGCATGTGCAGCGGCAGCTGGCCGCCGGCAAAGCCAGCCTTGACCTGGTAACGGGCCTTCGTACCCTTGGTACCGCGACCAGCGGTCTTACCCTTGGAGCCTTCACCACGACCAACACGGGTCTTGGCGGTCTTGGCACCGGGGGCAGGACGCAGGTGGTGGACCTTGAGAGTCTTGTTCTCTTCTGCCATCTTTACTTCGCCTCCTCAACCTTCACCAGGTGAGAAACAGTGTTGACCATGCCCACGGTCACTGCATCGGCGCTGCGGACAACGGTGTGTCCGATGCGCTTCAGGCCCAGTGAACGCAGCGTGTCGCGCTGGTTCTGCTTGCCGCCAATGACGGACTTGATCTGCGTGATTTCCAACTGTGCATCCGACGGAGTCAGATTCTTGGGCGTGGTCATTACGCACCTGCCTTCTGCATGTTGCGCAGCAGGATCGCCGGAGCAACCTCGTCCAGGGGCAGGCCACGGCGGGCTGCCACGGAGCGGGGCTCTTCCAGACGACGCAGCGCGTCGACGGTTGCGTGCACGATGTTGATCGCGTTGGCCGAACCCAGCGACTTGGAGAGCACGTCGTGGATGCCGGCGCACTCGAGTACGGCGCGGACCGGGCCACCGGCGATCACACCGGTACCGGCAGCAGCCGGACGCAGCATGACAACGCCTGCAGCGGCTTCGCCCTGCACCTGGTGCGGGACGGTGCCGGCGATGATCGGCACGCGGAAGAAGGACTTCTTGGCCTCTTCCACGCCCTTGGCGATCGCTGCCGGAACTTCCTTGGCCTTGCCGTAGCCCACGCCGACCATGCCGTTGCCGTCGCCGACAACTACCAGAGCCGTGAAGCTAAAGCGCCGGCCGCCCTTGACGACCTTGGACACGCGGTTGATGGTGACGACGCGCTCGAGGAACTTGTCCTTCTCGGCATCGCGTGCATTGTCGCGGCCACGGCCGCGGCCACCACGGTCGCCGCCGCCGCTACGTTCGCCACGGCGTCCGCCGCGGCGGTCGTCCTGGCCGGAAGCAGCGGTGGTCTCAGCGGATCCCGCGGCAGCGGTCTCAGTTGCTTCAGTCACCTGAGTTTCCTTTTCGTTGTTCTCAGCGGTCACAGTGCCAGCCCACCTTCGCGTGCGCCGTCGGCAACCGCTGCGATGCGGCCGTGGTACCGGTTGCCACCGCGGTCGAAGACCACGGCTTCAACACCGGCAGCCTTGGCGCGCTCGGCCACGAGCTCGCCGACGCGCTTTGCCTTGGCGGACTTGTCGCCGTCGAGGGCACGCAGATCGGCTTCCATGGTGGAAGCGGATGCCACGGTGATGCCCTTGCTGTCGTCGACAACCTGGACAAAGATGTGGCGTGCGGAGCGGTTGACCACCAGGCGCGGACGGACCGCGGTACCGGTGATGCGCTTGCGGACGCGCAGGTGGCGGCGGCCGCGTGCTGCGGACTTGGACTTCGAGGTCCGCTTCTTATTGATGCTGATCGCCATGGTTTACTTACCAGCCTTTCCGACCTTGCGGCGGATTTGTTCGCCGGCGTAGCGAACGCCCTTGCCCTTGTAGGGGTCAGGCTTGCGCAGCTTGCGGATGTTGGCAGCAACTTCGCCGACCTGCTGCTTGTTGATACCGGAGACGGAGAGCTTGTTGGCGCCCTCCACGGCGAAGGTGATGCCCTCGGGGGCATTCACGACCACCGGGTGGCTGAAGCCCAGGGCGAATTCGAGGTTCGCACCCTTGGCCTGCACGCGGTAACCGGTGCCGACGATCTCGAGGTCCTTCTTGTAGCCCTCGGTCACGCCAACGATCATGTTGTTGATCAGCGTGCGGGTCAGGCCATGCAGGGACCGGGATTCGCGCTCGTCGTTCGGGCGGGCAACGGTGAGGGTGTTCTCGTCCAGGGACACCGTGATCGGCGAAGCCAGCGTGTGGCTCAGTTCGCCCTTGGCGCCCTTGACGGAGACGACGTTGCCGTCGACCTTGACCTCAACGCCGGCGGGAACGGTGATGGGGAGACGTCCGATACGTGACATTTAATCTCTTCCTTTCCGTTACCAGACGTAAGCGAGGACTTCGCCGCCCACGCCCTTCTTGCCGGCCTGACGATCAGTCATCAGTCCGGAAGAGGTGGACAGGATTGCGATGCCCAGGCCACCGAGCACGTGCGGCAGGTTGGTGGACTTCGCGTAAACGCGCAGACCGGGCTTGGAGATGCGGCGGATGCCGGCGATGGAACGCTCGCGGTTCGGACCGAACTTGAGTTCCAGGGTCAGCTTCTTGCCGACCTCGGCCTCTTCTTCCTTCCAACCTGCGATGTAGCCTTCGGCCTTCAGGATGTCGGCGACGCGAGCCTTGAGCTTGCTGTACGGCATCGACACCGAGTCATGGTAAGCCGAGTTGGCGTTGCGCAGACGCGTGAGCATGTCTGCGACAGGATCTGTCATAGTCATTGTGGGCTCTTGCCCTTCCTCGTAACGGTTTCCTCGCTCCGGTCAGCGCTGGGCGCCGGGGCGGGACCTTTCACGTAGCTAGATTAGTCTTCGGTCTTGAACGGGAAGCCCAGCGCCTTCAGCAGCGCACGGCCCTCGTCATCGGTCTTGGCGGTGGTCACTACGGTGATGTCCATGCCGCGCACGCGGTCGATCTTGTCCTGATCGATCTCGTGGAACATCGACTGCTCGGTCAGACCGAAGGTGTAGTTGCCGTTGCCGTCGAACTGCTTGCCGTTGAGGCCGCGGAAGTCGCGGATACGGGGCAGAGCCAGCGAAACCAGGCGGTCAACGAATTCCCACATGCGGTCGCCGCGCAGCGTCGCGTGGGCGCCGATCGGCATGCCCTCGCGCAGCTTGAACTGTGCGATGGACTTGCGGGCCTTGGTGACCTGCGGCTTCTGACCGGTGATCTGGGTCAGGTCGCGCACGGCGCCGTCGATGAGCTTGGAGTCCTTGGCGGCATCTCCAACACCCATGTTGACAACGACCTTGACCAGGCGCGGAACCTGGTTCACGTTCTCGTACTTGAACTCGTCCCGCAGAGCCTGCTTGATCTCGCCGGCGTAGCGAGTCTTCAGACGGGGGACGATCTTGGTGACAGTCTCAGTCATTAGAGGTCCTTCCCGGAGGCCTTGGACACGCGGATGCGCACAGTGCGCTCACGGCCATCACGCTCGACGGTTTCGGTGCGGTAGCCAACCCGGGTCGGCTTCTTGGTCTCGGGATCGACGATCGCGACGTTCGAGATGTGGATCGGAGCCTCAACGGTCTCGATGCCACCGGTCTTCGTGCCGCGCTCCGACTGTCCGGCCTTGGTGTGCTTGGTAACGCGGTTGACGCCTTCAACCAGCACACGGTTGGTCTCCGTGAACACCTTCAGGACCTTGCCCTGCTTGCCGCGGTCGCCGCCGCGCTCTGCCTTGGCACCGGTGATGACCTGAACCAGGTCACCCTTCTTGATCTTGTACTTAGCCATGGACTACAGCACCTCCGGAGCCAGCGAAATGATCTTCATGAACTTCTTGTCGCGAAGCTCGCGGCCAACCGGACCGAAGATACGGGTGCCGCGGGGATCGCCGTCGTTCTTGAGGATCACGGCTGCGTTCTCATCGAACTTGATGTAGGAACCGTCCGCACGGCGGCGTTCCTTCTTGGTGCGAACGATGACAGCCTTGACGATGTCACCCTTCTTGACGTTGCCGCCGGGAATTGCGTCCTTGACGGTGGCAACAATGGTGTCGCCAATGCCTGCGTAGCGACGGCCGGATCCACCGAGAACGCGGATGGTCAAGATTTCCTTGGCACCCGTGTTGTCGGCGACCTTCAGTCGCGACTCCTGCTGAATCACTTATTACTCCTGTCGTCGCGCTGGTTCTCATGAACTGAGCCTTGCGGAACGGATATGGGTAGCCCGCACCGTAACTCCCCCTGGCCACACGCGTGTGCAGTCCGAAGGCGGTTGCGGGAATTTGCCTATTCTGTCCAGGCGGAAGGATGGATGGTCCTCCCAAACGGCACAGGCAAGATTACTAGTTTATGACCAAGACACCCCGGACGTGAAATCACGGCCAGGGGCTTGTACTTTTCAAAGGGTTCGCGGTCTGAATTTCGACGACCACGTTCCCTTCCAAACCCTTCCGGTTGCTCCGGCGGATCGGGATCCTAAGATGCCGGAAGGGAAACTTAAAGGGTGCGGGGCCCGCCCGCTTGGCAGGCGGGCCCCGCGCAGGACTTCAAGTCCTACTTGGCCTTTTCGATGATCTCGACCAGGCGCCACCGCTTGGTGGCGGACAGCGGCCGGGTCTCGGCGATCAGAACCAGGTCACCGATGCCGGCGGAGTTCTGCTCGTCGTGGGCCTTGCGCTTTTCGGTCCGGCGGATCACCTTGCCGTACAGCGCGTGCTTCACGCGGTCCTCAACCTCGACCACGATGGTCTTGTCCATCTTGTCCGAGACGACGTAGCCGCGGGCGGTCTTACGGTAACCGCGAGCCTGAGTGGCTTCTTCCACAGTTGCATCCTTGTTCGTGTTTTCGCTCACTTGGCCTCATCCTCCGAAGCGGGGGTTGCGGTCTCGGCGGTGTCGGCGTCAGCAGCCTTTTCAGACTTCTTAGCCTTCTTGGCCTTCTTCTCCTCGGCCGGGGCTGCAGCTGCAGCCTCAACCTCGGGGCGAATGCCCAGCTCGCGCTCGCGCAGCACGGTGTAGATGCGTGCGATGTCGCGCTTGACTGCCTTCAGGCGGCCATGGTTTTCCAGCTGACCAGTGGCGGACTGGAAACGGAGGTTGAACAGCTCCTCCTTGGCCTTGCGCAGCTCCTCTGCGAGACGGTCCTTATCGAAAGTCTCGAGCTGATCGGTTGCCAGTTCCTTTGAACCAACTGCCATTTCTATTCACCACCTTCGCGACGCACAATGCGTGCCTTCAACGGCAGCTTGTGGATCGCCAGGCGCAGTGCCTCGCGAGCTACCTCTTCATTGACACCGGAGAGTTCGAACAGAACCCGACCCGGCTTGACGTTTGCGACCCACCATTCCGGCGAACCCTTACCGGAACCCATACGGGTTTCGGCCGGCTTCTTGGTCAGCGGGCGGTCCGGATAAATGTTGATCCAAACCTTGCCGCCACGCTTGATGTGGCGGGTCATCGCAATACGGGCCGCTTCGATCTGGCGGTTGGTGACGTATGCCGGCGTCAGAGCCTGGATACCCCACTCGCCGAAGCTGACTTCGGTGCCGCCGGTAGCAGCGCCGGAACGACCCGGGTGGTGCTGCTTACGGAACTTAACTCGACGTGGGATAAGCATTTAAGCTTCTCCTCCTTCTGCCGCCGGCGCTGCCTCAGCGGCAGGTGCCTCGGCCTTGGCTGCGCCCTCGCCTGCGGCGGGAGCGCCAGGACGGTCATTACGACGACGGCGCTCGCCACCGGCGGGGCGGCCCGGACGGTCGCCACGGCCACGCGAGGACGGAGCAGCTGCCTGCTGGGCAGCCAGTTCCTTCGCGGTCACGTCGCCCTTGTAGATCCAGACCTTGACGCCGATGCGGCCGAACGTGGTCTTGGCCTCGAAGAAGCCGTAGTCGATGTTCGCACGCAGGGTGTGCAGGGGCACACGGCCTTCGCGGTAGAACTCCGAACGGCTCATTTCAGCGCCGCCGAGACGACCGGAGCACTGGACACGGATGCCCTTGGCGCCGGCGCGGGTGGCGGACTGCATGGCCTTCTTCATGGCGCGGCGGAAAGCCACGCGGGAAGTCAGCTGCTCAGCGATGCCCTGGGCCACCAGCTGTGCTTCGATCTCCGGGTTCTTGACCTCGAGGATGTTCAGCTGCACCTGCTTGCCAGTGAGCTTCTCCAGCTCGCCGCGGATGCGGTCTGCTTCGGCGCCGCGGCGGCCGATGACAATGCCGGGGCGGGCGGTGTGGATGTCCACACGCACGCGGTCACGGGTACGCTCGATCTCAACCTTCGCGATGCCCGCGCGGTCCATGCCCGTGGACATCAGCTGGCGGATCTTCACGTCCTCGCGGACGAAGTCCTTGTAGCGCTGGCCGGCCTTGTTGCTGTCAGCGAACCAGTGGGAGACATGGTCGGTGGTGATACCGAGTCGGAATCCGTGCGGGTTTACTTTCTGTCCCACTTACTGGTCCTCCTCTTTCTCCGGGGTAGCGACAACAAGCGTGATGTGGCTGGTCCGCTTCTTGATGCGGTAGGCACGCCCCTGGGCGCGCGGCTGGAACCGCTTCATGGTGGGTCCTTCATCCACGAATGCTTCGCTGATGTAGAGGTCGCTCTCGTCAAAGGCGACGCCATCACGGTCCGCGATAACGCGGGCGTTGGCGACGGCTGACGCGAGTACCTTGCTGACCGGCTCCGAAGCTGCCTGCGGGGCAAACTTCAAGATTGCCAGAGCCTCATTCGCCTGCTTGCCACGAACAAGGTTGACGACGCGCCGGGCCTTCATAGGCGTCACGCGAATATGGCGCGCAATAGCCTTGGCTTCCATTGCTTTCCTTCTCTCGTCTTCTGCCGAAAGAGTAAGCGCCTAGCGGCGCTTGCCCTTGCGGTCGTCCTTCACATGGCCGCGGAAAGTCCGCGTCGGGGCGAATTCGCCGAGCTTGTGCCCGACCATCGACTCAGTGACAAACACCGGGATGTGCTTGCGTCCGTCGTGTACGGCGATCGTGTGCCCGAGCATGTCGGGAACGATCATCGAACGGCGGGACCACGTCTTGATGACGTTCTTGGTGCCCTTTTCGTTCTCTGCAGCGACCTTCACGAAGAGGTGCTGATCGACGAAGGGGCCTTTCTTCAGGCTGCGTGGCATGTTCCCAGGCTCCTATCGCTTGTTCTTGCCAGTACGACGGCGACGCACAATCAGGCGGTCGCTTTCCTTGTTCGGGCGGCGGGTGCGGCCCTCGGGCTTGCCGTTCGGGTTGACCGGGTGGCGGCCACCGGAGGTCTTGCCCTCGCCACCACCGTGCGGGTGGTCGATCGGGTTCATGGCCACACCGCGGACGGTCGGGCGGACGCCCTTCCAGCGCATACGGCCGGCCTTGCCCCAGTTGATGTTCGACTGCTCGGCGTTGCCGACCTCGCCGATGGTGGCGCGGCAGCGCACATCAACGTTGCGGATTTCGCCGGAGGGCAGACGGAGCTGGCCGTACTTGCCTTCCTTGGCTACCAGCTGCACGGAGGCGCCGGCGGAGCGGGCCATCTTGGCGCCGCCGCCCGGACGCAGCTCCACAGCGTGGATCACGGTACCGACCGGGATGTTGCGCAGCGGCAGGTTGTTGCCCGGCTTGATGTCGGCGCTGGCGCCGGCCTCAACGGTGTCTCCCTGCTTCAGCTTGGCCGGGGCCAGGATGTAGCGCTTGGTGCCATCAACGTAGTGCAGCAGTGCGATCCGCGCGGTGCGGTTCGGGTCGTACTCGATGTGAGCGACCTTGGCGGGCACGCCGTCCTTGTCGTGACGACGGAAGTCGATCAGACGGTACTGGCGCTTGTGTCCGCCGCCCTTGTGGCGGGTGGTGATCTTGCCGGAGTTGTTACGGCCGCCGGACTTGGTCAGCGGACGCAGCAACGACTTTTCCGGTGTCGACCGCGTGATTTCGGCAAAGTCGGCTACGCTCGAGCCGCGACGGCCCGGTGTAGTCGGCTTGTATTTACGGATTCCCATAGTTCAATTCCTCGTTAAAGTGGTCTCCGCTTAAGAAAGCGGACCGCCGAAGATGTCGATTGTGCCTTCCTTCAGGGTGACAATGGCGCGCTTGGTGTCTTTGCGCTGTCCCCATCCGAAACGGGTGCGCTTGCGCTTCCCGGCACGGTTGATGGTGTTGATCGAGTCGACCTTGACGGAGAAGATTTTCTCCACGGCCAGCTTGATCTCGGTCTTGTTCGAGCGCGGGTCGACCAGGAAGGTGTACTTACCTTCGTCGATCAGGCCGTAGCTCTTCTCCGAAACGACGGGAGCAAGGATCACGTCGCGGGGATCTTTAGTGGTGGTCGCGCTCACTTGGCGTCCTCCTTGGCAGTTGCTTTAGCTGCGACGAACGCGTCGTAGGCGGCCTTGGTGAAGACCACGTCATCGGAAACCAGCACGTCGTAGGTGTTCAGCTGATCCACGTAAATGGTGTGAACTTCCTCGATGTTGCGCAGGCTCAGGGCCGCAACATCGTTGGCGCGCTCGATGACTACGAGCAGGTTCTTGCGTTCGGTGATGGCGCGCAGGGCCGCGGTGGCAGCCTTGGTGGACGGCTTCTCGCCGGCAACCAGGGTTTCCAGGACGTGGATGCGGCCGTTGCGTGCCCGGTCGGAGAGGGCACCGCGCAGGGCAGCTGCCTTCATCTTCTTGGGGGTGCGCTGGCTGTAGTCGCGCGGGGTCGGGCCGTGCACCACGCCGCCGCCGGTCATGTGCGGAGCGCGGATCGAACCCTGGCGGGCGCGGCCGGTGCCCTTCTGCTTGAACGGCTTGCGGCCGGCACCGGAAACCTCGGCGCGGGTCTTGGTCTTGTGGGTTCCCTGGCGGGCAGCAGCGAGCTGTGCGACGACGACCTGGTGCAGCAGCGGCACGTTGGTCTGGACGTCGAAGATCTCTGCAGGCAGGTCAACCTTGAGCGTGTTAGCCATTGAACTAGGCTCCCTTCACAGCGGAACGGACGAGAACGACCGAGCCGCGAGCACCGGGAACGGCACCCTTGATCAAGAGCAGCGAGTTCTCAGTGTCCACAGCGTGAACGGTCAGGTTCAGCGTGGTGTGGCGGACGGCACCCATACGGCCGGCCATGCGCAGGCCCTTGAAGACGCGGCCCGGGGTGGACGCGCCACCGATGGAACCGGGCTTGCGGTGGTTCTTGTGCGCACCGTGCGAGGCGCTGACACCGGCGAAGCCGTGACGCTTCATAACACCGGCGAAGCCCTTACCCTTGCTGGTTCCGACGACGTCGACCTTCTGGCCGGCCTCGAACAGCTCCACGGAGAGTTCCTGGCCCAGCTCGTAAGAGTCGGCATCGGCGGTGCGCAGCTCGACCACGTGGCGGCGCGGAGTAACTCCGGCCTTCTCGAAGTGGCCGGCCAGCGGCTTGGTCACCTTGCGCGGGTCGATCTGGCCGAAGCCAATCTGAACGGCGGTGTAGCCGTCGACGTCCGCAGAGCGCAGCTGGGTGATGACGTTGGAATCAGCCTTGACGACGGTGACCGGGATGAGCCGGTTGTCCGCGTCCCAGACCTGGGTCATGCCGAGCTTGGTGCCCAGCAGGCCTTTTACTTGGCGTGTAGTGGTAGACATATGAATCCGCACTCCCCTACAGCTTGATTTCGATGTTCACGTCCGCCGGCAGGTCGAGACGCATCAGCGAATCGACGGCCTTCGGCGTGGGATCGATAATGTCGATCAGCCGCTTGTGGGTGCGCATTTCAAAGTGCTCCCGGCTGTCCTTGTACTTGTGCGGCGACCGGATAACGCAGTACACGTTCTTCTCGGTGGGCAGCGGCACGGGGCCGACTACTGTTGCGCCTGCACGCGTGACCGTCTCAACGATCTTCCGTGCTGAAACATCAATGACCTCATGGTCATATGACTTCAGACGGATGCGGATTTTCTGTCCCGCCATGGCGTCTCCGCTCTCTTTCTCAGTGCTGCTCTGTGGACTTTCTTCCTGTGCGCCCCGACGGCCGGATTTCCCCGTGCCTGGCGCTCCTCCGGCAGACTGAATCCGGATGAATCCGGGTTCCTCACCCTGCTGAGGCTCCGACCCCCGCGGTCGGGCGTGTCGCGAACATTCTGCGCACTCCGCCCGCTCAAAATGGAGGGTGGGTTATATTTGGGCTTTCAGGTCCGTGGAGCCTGACCCTGCCCCGGGCATTATCCCGGGCGGGACACGGCTTCGCACATAGACATGCAAAAGCGCTTGAACAACTCGTCTAGTGTGTCAGACTTTCGCCGCGATTGCGAATTGAGGCCTGCGTCCCCGAGGGCGGCCCGGCTTATGCGGCTATGGCGCGCACCGGCTCCCGGTGCAATGCTGGTGCCTAACCGCCCCGGTGGGACCAGATGTCCTGCTGCAGCGGTACCTTCGGTGCAGCATCCCTGGGCCGCACCGGAACCTTTGTAGCAGCTTACCGTGTTGCAGCTCAGTTGCAGCTTAGTTGCAGCTCACCTTATTGCAGCGGAAAGAACCTATGTTCAACGGGAGGAAAGTCGCGAATGGCACTGGACAGCGAGCATCTGGCGGCCTTGATACCGTCCGATTTCACCGTGGGCGTGGCGACCGCGGCGTTCCAGATCGAGGGTGCCGTGGCCGAAGACGGCCGCGGGCCATCCGGCTGGGACTCCTTCACCCATGAGCCAGGCCGAATCGCCGGCGGCGCCACGGCAGACACCGCCTGCGACCACTATCACCGGATGCCGCAGGACGTGGAACTGCTGGCCGAGCTTGGGGTGGACTCGTACCGGTTTTCGCTGTCCTGGCCGCGGATCCAGCCCGGTGGCCGGGGGCCGGTCAACCAGCGGGGCATCGACTTCTACGACCGGCTGCTCGACGAGTTGCTGGCGCGGGGCATCTCCCCCATGTGCACGCTCTATCACTGGGACACCCCCCTGCCGCTGGAACGTGCCGGAGGCTGGCTGAACCGGGACACCGCCTACCGGCTGGCCGACTTCGCCGCCGTCGCCGCGGAAAAGTTCGGCGACCGGGTGGAGCGCTGGGTGACCATTAACGAGCCGACCACCGTCACTCTCAACGGCTACGGCTTGGGCGTCCATGCCCCCGGCCACGCCGGGCTGTTCGATGCGTTGCCCGCCGCGCACCATCTTCTTCTGGCGCACGGGCTCAGCCTCTCGGCGCTGCGGGGCGGCGGTATCGCCGGCGAGGCCGGCATCACCAACGTCTACTCCCCCGTGGTCGGCGCAAAGGACGGGCTGGCCCATGCTGTGCTGGTGGAATTGTTCGACGTGCTGCACAACAAGATGTTCTCCGATCCGGTGCTGTTGGGCCGTTATCCGGACTTCAATCCCATACTGAAGCCGTTCCTGCAGTACCTGCGGGAAATCCCGGACGAAGACCTGGCCGTCATGAGCCAACCGCTGGACTTCTACGGGCTCAACTACTACTTCCCCACGCGGATCGGCATCGGCCCGGGCCCTTCAACGGGGCCGGACGCGATACCGGACGGGCTACCCGAGCCGCTCCTGGAGCAGGGCGCCGAGTTGCCGTTCCACCTGGCTGGCTGGCCCGGCTATCCGAGGACCGAGTTCGGCTGGCCGGTGGCTCCGGACTACCTGCCCGTGGCCCTGGCCGAGATGGCCGAACGCTATCCGGAGTTGCCGCCGGTCTACATCACCGAGGGCGGCGCCAGTTTCAAGGATGTGGTGGTGCCTGATGCGTTGACCAACGAACCGTCGGTAGCCGACGTGCGGCGGATGGACTATCTGGCCCGGCACCTTGAAGCTGCCCTGTCCGCCACGGCACCCGGCGGGCCGGCCGCAGGCATCGACCTGCGCGGTTACTACGTCTGGACTTTGATGGACAACTTCGAATGGGCGGCCGGCTACAGCCAGCGGTTCGGGCTGGTCTACGTGGACTTCGCCACCCAGCAGCGGGTCCGCAAGTCCTCGTTCCATTGGCTCAAGGACCTCATGGAGCGCCGCCGTCGTGATTCAAGTACCCGCGCCGCCACAACGCACGGGCATACCGCAGCGGACAGCACCGCCGCGCAGAGCGCACGGCCGCAGGCCTCCTAAACCTGCTACTGTTTGCCGCCGTTCGCGCGCCGGACGCGGCGCACACGCTCCAGTTCATGGCGGAAGTACCGCCTGCCCCAAAACACTGCCCCGACCACTGCGGCGATCAGGCCGATGATGATCCACACGATGAGCCATTCCATGGTTCCGATCCTAGTGGCAGGGCCGCGAAACTTCGTTGCGTTTCACCGGTTCCATGGGCGGCGCTCAGGTCTATTCTGGGAAATGTCCACCGCAGATGCTCCCAGGAGGCTGAAACACCATGCTCAGCACCACCACCATGACGACGGTCCTGCCCGTGAAGGACTTGGACCGGGCGCGCGCGTTCTACCAGGACTCCCTCGGCTTGAAGCCCGCGGGCTCCAATGGGGACGATTCGTTCATGTTTTCCAGCGGCGGGTCCAACGCCGTGGAACTCATCGTTCGACCGGAGGCCGATACCTCGGACCATACCTCGGTCAGTTTTGAAGTGGCTGATCTGGAATCCGAGATGTCTGACCTGGCCGGCAAGGGCATTCAATTCGCCGACTACGACCTGCCGGGTCTAAAGACCGAGAACCACATCGCCGTCAGTGAGCACCAGCGCTGCGCGTGGTTCCCGGATTCGGAAGGCAACATCCTCTGCCTGCACCAGAACATCTGATCTGCCGGAGACCGCTCCCAGCCTGCTGCGGCAGGTCGCATCGAACGTCGTATGCGGCGTTAAAAAGGAGAACCCCCGCCGTCGTAGACGGCAGGGGTTCTCCTGATTCTGTCCGGATTCCTCCGGTCAGCGGATCACAAAGTTACTTGGTGATCTTGGTGACGCGGCCCGAACCAACGGTGCGGCCGCCTTCACGGATAGCGAAGCCGAGGCCCTCTTCCATAGCGATCGGCTGGATGAGCTCAACGGTCATCTCAGTGTTGTCGCCCGGCATGACCATTTCGGTGCCTTCCGGCAGCGTGATAACGCCGGTCACGTCGGTGGTGCGGAAGTAGAACTGCGGACGGTAGTTCGAGTAGAACGGGTTGTGGCGGCCGCCTTCATCCTTGGACAGGATGTAGACGTTGGCCTCGAAGTCGGTGTGCGGGGTGATCGAACCCGGCTTCACGATAACCTGGCCGCGCTCCACGTCTTCGCGCTTGATACCGCGCAGCAGCAGACCACAGTTCTCGCCTGCCCATGCTTCGTCGAGCTGCTTGTGGAACATCTCGATACCGGTAACGGTGGTCTTCTGGATCGGGCGGATGCCGACGATCTCGACCTCGGAGTTGATGGCGAGGGTACCGCGCTCGGCGCGGCCGGTCACCACGGTGCCGCGGCCGGTGATGGTGAAGACGTCTTCAACCGGCATCAGGAACGGCTTGTCCTTGTCGCGGACCGGGTCCGGAATGTACTCGTCAACGGCGTCCATCAGGTCCTCAACGGACTTGACCCACTGGGCGTCGCCTTCCAGGGCCTTCAGGCCGGAAGTGCGGATGACCGGTGCGTTGTCGCCATCGAATTCCTGCGAGCTGAGCAGCTCACGGACTTCCATCTCGACCAGGTCGAGCAGTTCCTCGTCCTCAACCATGTCCGACTTGTTCAGGGCCACCAGCAGCGTCGGAACGCCAACCTGGCGGGCCAGCAGAACGTGCTCGCGGGTCTGGGCCATCGGGCCGTCAGTCGCGGCAACCACCAGGATTGCGCCGTCCATCTGGGCGGCACCGGTGATCATGTTCTTGATGTAGTCGGCGTGGCCGGGGGCGTCCACGTGTGCGTAGTGGCGCTTCTCGGTCTGGTACTCGACGTGCGAGATGTTGATGGTGATACCGCGCTGGCGCTCTTCCGGGGCAGAGTCGATAGCTGCGAAGTCACGCTGCTCGTTGAGATCGGGGTACTTGTCAGCAAGCACCTTGGAAATGGCAGCGGTCAACGTGGTCTTACCGTGGTCAACGTGACCGATGGTGCCAATGTTGACGTGCGGCTTAGTCCGCTCGAACTTTGCCTTCGCCACGGGTTCCTCCTAGAACGTTTTGAGAAGAATTGCTCTCCGGACGCGATTGTCACGGCCGAAACTTGAACAAGTCTACTTCGGGCTTTTGTATTTGGTGAAATTACTGGTTCCGTCAGGTACCGGCAAAAGGATTGCGCGGTTCCCTCCGAGGGGTTGTGCCGGCGGCCGGCTGCTGTGATAGGCCGGCCGCTGGCACGGGGGCGCCGGGTCCTTACGGATAAGAACCCGCCACCATGGTTTTACTCGCCGCGCGTCTTCTGGATGATCTCGTCGGCAACAGCCTTCGGGACCTCAGAGTAGCTTTCGAACTGCATCGAGTACACCGCACGGCCCTGCGTCTTGGAACGCAGGTCACCGATGTAACCGAACATCTCGGAAAGCGGAACGTTAGCGCGCACAACCTTCACGCCACTAGCGTCCTCCATGGACTGGATCTGTCCACGGCGGGAGTTCAGGTCGCCGATCACGTCGCCCATGTATTCCTCAGGGGTACGTACTTCGACGGCCATCAGCGGCTCGAGCAGGACCGGGTTGGCGCGGCGTGCGCCTTCCTTGAAGACCTGGGAACCAGCGATCTTGAAGGCCATTTCCGAAGAGTCGACGTCGTGGTACGCGCCGTCGAGCAGGATGGCCTTGACGCCGACCAGCGGGTAGCCGGCCAGCACGCCGAGCTGCATGGCATCCTGGATGCCAGCGTCGACCGAGGGGATGTATTCGCGCGGAATACGGCCACCGGTGACCTTGTTCTCGAACTCGTAGAAGGTGCCGTCGGAGGTGTCCAGCGGTTCGAAGGAAACCTGGACCTTCGCGAACTGGCCGGATCCACCCGTCTGCTTCTTGTGGGTGAAGTCGACCTTCTCGACAGCCTTCTTGATGGTTTCGCGGTAGGCAACCTGAGGCTTGCCCACGTTCGCCTCGACCTTGAATTCGCGGCGCATGCGGTCCACCAGGATATCCAGGTGCAGCTCGCCCATGCCGCCGATTTCGGTCTGGCCGGTCTCTTCGTTCAGCGAAACGGTGAACGTCGGGTCCTCGGCGGACAGCTTCTGGATAGCCGTGGAGAGCTTTTCCTGGTCACCCTTGGTCTTCGGCTCGATGGCCACGAAGATCACCGGCTCCGGGAAGGACATGGATTCGAGGACGATCGGGGCCTCGACGGCAGACAGGGTGTCGCCGGTGGTGGTGTCCTTGAGGCCGATCACCGCGTAGATGTGGCCTGCATGCACCTCATCCACCGGGTTTTCCTTGTTGGCGTGCATCTGGAAGAGCTTTCCGATGCGCTCCTTCTTGCCCTTCGTGGTGTTCAGCAGCTGCGCACCGGAGGTGGCCTTGCCGGAGTACACGCGGATGAAGGTCAGCTGGCCGAAGAACGGGTGCGCCGCAATCTTGAACGCCAGGGCGGAGAACGGCTCGTCCTCGCTCGGCTTGCGGGTCAGTTCAACTTCCTCGTTCTTCGGGTCGTGACCGATCATCGACGGAACATCCACCGGGGACGGCAGGTAGTCGATGACGGCGTCCAGCATCGGCTGCACGCCGCGGTTCTTGAACGCGGAGCCACAGAAGACCGGGTAGATCTCCGAGTTGACGACCATCTTGCGGATGCCCGCCTTCAGCTCGTCGATGGAGATCTCTTCGCCTTCGAGGTACTTCTCCATGAGTTCCTCGGAAGACTCGGCAACGGTTTCCACCAACTGCGCGCGGTATTCCTCGGCCTTTGCCTGCAGGTCCGCGGGGATCTCCCGGGTCTCGTAGGCAGCACCCATGGTGACGTCGCCCTTGGCGTCGCCCGGCCACACCAGGGCCTTCATGGTCATCAGGTCCACGACGCCGATGAAGTCGTTCTCGGAGCCGATCGGCAGCTGCATGACCAGCGGCTTGGCACCGAGGCGCTTGATGATGGTGTCCACCGTGAAGTAGAAGTCAGCGCCGAGCTTGTCCATCTTGTTGACGAAGCAGATGCGCGGAACTTCGTACTTGTCGGCCTGGCGCCACACCGTCTCGGACTGTGGCTCCACACCTTCCTTGCCATCGAAGACAGCGACGGCACCGTCGAGGACGCGCAGCGAACGCTCAACCTCCACAGTGAAGTCCACGTGGCCCGGGGTGTCGATGATGTTGATCTGGTTCTGGTTCCAGAAGCAGGTCACCGCGGCGGAGGTGATGGTGATGCCGCGTTCCTTTTCCTGTTCCATCCAGTCAGTGGTCGACGCACCGTCGTGAGTTTCGCCGAGCTTGTGGTTCACACCCGTGTAGAACAGGATGCGTTCGGTGGTGGTGGTCTTGCCGGCATCGATGTGGGCCATGATGCCGATATTGCGGACCTTCGTGAGGTCGGTTAGCACGTCCAGTGCCACAATGTCTCCCTTTGTAGGTGAGGGGTACGACGACGGCGGTTAGCACCGCCGTCGTACCGGCTCTTTTACCAGCGGTAGTGGGCGAAGGCCTTGTTGGACTCAGCCATCTTGTGGGTGTCTTCGCGACGCTTCACAGCGGCACCGAGACCGTTCGACGCATCCAGAATCTCGTTCATGAGACGCTCGGTCATCGTCTTCTCGCGGCGGGCCTTGGAGTAGCCGACCAGCCAGCGCAGGGCCAGAGCCGTGGCGCGGCCCGGCTTGACCTCAACCGGAACCTGGTAGGTGGCGCCGCCGACGCGGCGGGACCGGACCTCCAAGGTCGGGCGGACGTTGTCCATGGCCTTCTTCAAGGCGGCAACAGGGTCGCCGCCGGACTTGGCCTTTACACCTTCGAGGGCACCGTAAACGATGCGCTCTGCGGTGGACTTCTTGCCGTCGACGAGAACCTTGTTGATCAGCTGGGTGACCAGCGGGGAACCGTGGACGGGATCTACGACTAGCGGCCGCTTGGGGGCCGGACCCTTGCGGGGCATATTACTTCTTCTCCATCTTCGCGCCGTAGCGGCTGCGAGCCTGCTTGCGGTTCTTGACACCCTGGGTGTCAAGTGCGCCGCGGACGATCTTGTAGCGGACACCCGGCAGGTCCTTCACACGACCGCCGCGCACCAGCACGATGGAGTGTTCCTGCAGGTTGTGGCCCACACCGGGGATGTAGGCAGTTACTTCGACGCCGCCGGCGAGCTTGACACGGGCTACCTTGCGGAGCGCGGAGTTCGGCTTCTTCGGGGTGGTGGTGTACACGCGGGTGCAAACGCCGCGCTTCATCGGGCTGCCCTTAAGGGCAGGCGCCTTGGTCTTATTGACCTTAGGTGAGCGGCCCTTGCGGACCAGCTGGTTAATCGTAGGCACTTTCGTGTTCTCCGTTTTTCTTGGGCTTTGCCCCGCCTCACATGCAGGGCCAGGCACTGTCGGTCGTCTTCGCACCCGCTGCCGAATCGAAGCGACCGTAGGCGTGCAAAAGTGTGGCATCCTCCGCGCAAGAACCCCGCGGACCGGAAACAGGCCCCGCCCCGGTTTGATCCGGAACGGCCTTCATCCACTGCCACACAAAACAATCGAAGAAAAGTCTATCAGACAATCGCGGCTCCGGCGCACGGCGTCTGGCGGGGACAGCCTGCACGGGGATCACTGCCCCGTCGCCGGCAGCATCACTGTTTCCAACGGCGCCATCGCCGCCGGGTCGCCAGCAGCATCGCGGCTTCCAGCGGTTCGGCTTGAGTCCTCAGGCATGTGCCGTTGACGTGGCTCAGATCCCGGTGCCCCAAGGCGGTGCCAATCTGGGGACACCGCAAGGGCGCGCAGCGCTGGGGTTTCCGGCAGGAACTTCCGCCGCGGGGTCGCAGATTCCATCACCGGATATTCATCCATACCAAGGTCAACGACAGTTGGCCGCGGAGTAAACGGCCGGGGCTCACGCGCAGGTCAACGGCAATTTCCCGCGGGGTAAACGACCGGGGGCCTGCGCTACTGCTGTGCGCGCAGGGCGTCCGTGATCTTGGCCGAGGCGGCGCGCAACTTGGGCAGGGCCTCAGCGATCACGGCATCCACATCCCGGGTGCCGTCCGCCAGCGAGGCCTGCATGGACATGTTCAATGCGGCGGCCACAGACCCGTCCGGGTGCAGAACCGGCACAGCCACCGAGCGCAGGCCGATCTCCAGTTCCTGATCCACCAGGGACCAGCCTTGGCTGCGCACCTTGTCCAGTTCCGCCCGCAGTTCAACCGGGTCGGCGATGGTCCGCGGCGTCAGTTGCTTTAGCGTGGTGGAGGCCAGGCGCTGTTCCAGTTCCTCGGTCGGCAGGCCGGCCAGCAGCACCCGGCCCATCGAGGTGGCGTAGGCCGGGAACCGGGTGCCCACCATGATCCCCACGGTCATGATCCGGCGGGTGTGGATGCGGGCGATGTAAACGATCTCGTCGCCATCAAGAATCGAGGCGGACGTGGATTCATGCAGCTCGGCGGAAAGTTCTTCCAGCAATGGCTGCACCAGCTGGGGCAGACTCTGCCCGGCAAGGTAGGAATACCCCAGCTGGAGCACCAATGCGGTGAGCTCGAACACCCGGCCGTCGGTGCGCACGTACCCCAGGTCCACCAGGGTGTGCAGGAAACGCCGCGCTGTGGCGCGGGTCAGGCCGGTCCGCTTGGAGACCTCGCTCAGCGTCATGGTGACGTTGTCGGCGTCGAAAGCCCTGATCACGGTCAATCCGCGGGCCAGTGACTGGACGAACTGATCGCCGGGCGTTTTGGTCTCGGTCATGGTTCCTTCGAGCTTTAGGTGGGCGTTACTCGGTGGGCGGGAGCAGCTTGATGTCCATCTTGGACTGCAGTTCCTCAAGCGTGGTCCCGAAGGTCTCGCGCACCCGGACGCCGTCCGGCGTCAGCAGGAAGACCGCGTCATTAGTGTATACGCGGGTGACGCAACCCACGCCCGTGAGCGGGTAGCTGCATTCCTGGACTAGTTTCGGAGTGCCGTCCTTGGCGAACAGGGACATCATCACGTAGACGTCCTTGGCGCCGGTGGCCAGATCCATCGCGCCGCCGACGGCGGGGATGGCATCCGGTGCGCCGGTGTGCCAGTTCGCCAGGTCGCCGGTGGCCGAGACCTGGAAGGCGCCGAGCACACAGACGTCCAGATGGCCGCCACGCATCATGGCGAAGGAATCCGCATGGTGGAAGTAGGACGCCCCAGCGACTTCAGTAACCGGGACCTTGCCCGCATTGATCAGGTCCTGGTCAATCTCATCGCCGTGCGCTTCCGGCCCCATGCCGAGCATGCCGTTCTCGGTGTGCAGGGTGATGTCCTGTTCGGCCGTCAGATAGTTCGAGACGGACGTCGGCTGGCCGATGCCGAGGTTGACGAAGGAACCGGGCTGGATATCCTTCGCGACCAACCGGGCCAGGTCCTCGCGGCTGAGTTTCTCGCTCACTAGTGTGCCTCTCCTTCTGCGGCCTGCGGCGCAATTTCCACAACGGTGTCCACATAGATGCCCGGAGTCACGATGACTTCGGGATCCAGTTGGCCGGTCTCCACGATTCCGGAGACCTGGACGATGCTTTTCTTGGCGGCGGCAGCCATGATCGGACCGAAGTTGCGGGCGGTCTTGCGGTAGACCAGGTTGCCCTTCTTGTCCGCGGTCAGCGCCTTGACCAGGGCGACGTCGCCGTAGATCGGGGACTCGAGCACATAGCCCTTGCCGTCGATGATGCGGGTTTCCTTGCCCTCGGCCAGCATGGTGCCGTAGCCGGTGGGCGTGAAGAAGCCGCCGATGCCGGCGCCGGCTGCGCGGATGCGCTCGGCGAGGTTGCCCTGCGGCACCAGTTCCAGTTCAATTTCGCCCGCCCGGTAGGCGGTGTCGAAGTGCCAGGAGTCGGACTGGCGCGGGAACGAGCAGATGATCTTCTTGACCCGGCGCTCCTTGATTAGCAGCGCCAGGCCGGCGTCGGCCTGGCCGGCGTTGTTGTTCACCACCGTCAGGTCCGTGGCGCCGCAGTCCATCAGCGCGTCGATCAGTTCCATCGGCTGGCCGGCGTTGCCGAAGCCGCCGATCAAAACCGTGGCGCCGTCCTGAATGCCGGCCACGGCGTCCTGGGCAGTAGCAGCAAATTTTGCCATGCTGGCTTACCTCCTTAGTTCTTGGTTGAGTTGACGTTTTCCAGCACGACGGCGAGGCCTTGGCCCACGCCGATGCAGATCGCGGCCACGCCCCAGCGCTCGCCCGATTCCTGCAGCCGGCGGGCCAGCGTGCCGAGGATGCGGATGCCGGAGGCGCCCAGCGGGTGGCCGATGGCCACGGCGCCGCCCCAGGCGTTGACGATGCCGGGGTCGATGTCCCAGTTGTCGATGCAGGCCAGCGACTGGGCAGCAAAGGCTTCATTAAGCTCGACGGCGGCGACATCCGACCAGCTGATGCCCGCCCGGCGGACGGCCTGGTTGGCTGCCTCGACCGGCGCGAAGCCGAAGAACTGCGGCTCCAACGCGGACGCGCCGCGGCCGGCGATGCGGGCCAGCGGCTCGGTGCCCAGCAGTCCGGCGGCAGCCTCGCTGCCCAGCCACGCCGCGGAGGCGCCGTCGTTCAGCGGTGACGCGTTGCCGGCCGTCACGGTCCCGCCCTCGGGGCCGTCGGCAACCGGCCGGAAGACGGTCTTCAGACCGGCCAGCACGTCGGCAGTGCTGGTAGGGCGGATCGATTCGTCGCGGGTCAGCTCGGTGCCCGGCACCTGCACCACCATCGAGTCGTACTTGCCCGCGTTCCAGGCCTCGTCGGCCAAGCGGTGCGACGACGCCGCAAACTCATCCTGACGCTCCCGGGTGATGCCGTGCCGCTCGCGCAACTGTTCGGTGGCCTCGCCCAGCGAGACGGTCCATTCCTGCGGCATCCTTTTGTTCACCAGCCGCCAACCCAGTGTGGTGGACGCCAGGGTCATGTTGCCGGCCGGGTAGGGCTTCTCGGTCTTCGGCAGCACCCAGGGCGCACGGCTCATCGACTCGACGCCGCCAATCAGCACCAGGTCGCCTTCGCCGGCGTTGATCTGGCGGGAGCCGATGATCGCGGCATCCAGGCTGGAACCGCAGAGCCGGTTCACCGTGGTGCCCGGAATGGACGTGGGCAGGCCGGCCAGCAGCGTGGCCATCCGGGCAACGTTGCGGTTCTCTTCGCCGGCGCCGTTGGCGTTGCCGAAAATCACCTCGTCAATGCGTTCCGGGTCCAGGCCCGGCGCGCGGGCAACTTCGGCCTTGACCACTTCCGCGGCCAGATCGTCCGGCCGGACGCCGGCCAGCCCACCGCCGAACTTTCCGAACGGCGTGCGGACGGCATCATACAGATATGCCTGGTTCATTCGAGGCTCCTTCGTGGCGCACGACTGGCGTGCGCCTTGTGTTACAGCAAACGGCCCGGTCCAGCGCTGTGGCTGGACCGGACCGCTCCATAAACATGATGGGGATCCGCGCAGGAACCCTCCGTTGCGGCTTCACGAGATCTTGGGACAACTCCCATGGAACCTTCGCCGAAACCCGGAAGTGTTCGCTTCACGAACGCATGTACGTTATATGAACTATATCGAGGCGCTGTGATCCTCGTCAAGGCTGGCGAAAACACCCTTGGCCACCTTGAACGCGACGTTCGCGTCTGGCACGCCGCAGTAGATTGCCGACTGCAGCACCACTTCCTTGATCTCGTCCCGGGTCATGCCGTTGGTCAGCGCCGCGCGGACATGCATGGCGAATTCCTCCCAGTGGCCCTTGGCGATCATGGCGGTCAGGGTGATCGCGCTGCGCGTGGTGCGCGGCAGCCCGTCCCGGGTCCAGATGGTCCCCCACGCGTAGCGGGTGATCAGTTCCTGGAAGTCCTGGGTGAAATCGTCGATCGAGCTGTTCGCCCGGTCCACGTGCTCATTGCCCAGGACCTGCCGGCGCACGGCCATGCCGTCGTCGTACACCTCCTGCTGGGTTTTGGCAGGATCGAAGGTGCGGTTCTCGCTCACGGCGGGTACTCCTTGGGTAGTTTCAGTCAACGGGCCGGCTGCGCTCAGGCAGCCAGGAAGAAATCGCGCAGCAGTGCTGCGGTTTCCTCGGGCGCTTCGGCGGGCGCCTGGTGGGCAGCCGAATCGACGACGGCGGAGCTGCCCTGCTGCACGCCGGTGGCCACGGCCTTGGCGAACTCGGGAGGACAGACCTGGTCCATTCCGCCGGCAATGGCGATCACCGGAGTGGTGATCTCGCCGAGCCGGTCGCGGACGTCGAAGCCGGCCAGGGCCTCGCAGCAGTGCGCGTAGGCGAATCGGTCGGCGTTCTGCAGGGTGTGCAGCAGCCGCGTGGTGCGTTCGGAATGCTTCTCGATGAAGCCGGGCGCGAACCAGCGCTGCGCTGAACCGACCACCATGGTGGGTGTGCCCGCGTTGCGGACGGTCTCGGCACGCTCCAGCCAGGCGGATGGCTCGCCGATCTTGGCGGCGGAGCACACCACACCCAGCCCGGCGAAGCGGTCCGGGTAGTCCAGGCCCAGCTGCAGTGCCAGTTCGCCGGCCATCGAGACCCCGGCGAAGTAGACCTTGGCGCCGGCCTCGATGTCGCCGGCCGCGGCCAGCTTGTCCAGCATGGCGACCACGCCTTGGGCGAGTTCGGCCATGGTGAAGGGCCCGGTGGAGGCGGGGCTGGCCGCGTGGCCGGGCAGGTCCACACCCACTACCTGGAAGTCCCGAAGGTAGGGCACGGCGTCGATCCAGAGCGCCTTGGCTCCGGTCCCCAGGCCGGCGCCGGCCAGCAGCACGGGCTTGCCTTTGCCCTCGGACAGCAAGGTGGGGGTGATGTCGGGAACGCTCACGAATGGCTCCATTCTGCATAGTGGGAGGTGATCCGGTCGATCAGTTCGCTGCTCTGGCCGATATAGCCAGCCGGATCCAGCAGTTCGGCCAACGCCGCGTCGCTCAGTACATCGGCAGGTACCGCATCGCGCAGCAACTGCGCCAGCGTGCCCTGGTTGGCCAGCGACTGGTTGACCAGGTTCTGGACCTTGGCCTTGCCGGCGCCCGGTGATCCGCCGTCGAGCAGCGGCGCCACAGTGGCCATGATCCGCTCGCTGACCACCAGTTCGCCGGTGATCGCCAGATTCCGGCGCATCTGCTCCGGCCTGACCACCAGGCCCTCTGCGAGTTCGGCCAGTTTGGCGGCTGCCCCGCCAGCCAGCCGGAGCAACTGGCGCAGCGCTTGCCACTCGACGTGCCAGGAACCGTCTGGCCGCTCATCGATGGCGCCGGCCGCGGCGGCCTGGATCTGGGCCAGGTGCCCGGGACCGGCCAGCGCGGCGCTGCGGATCAGCACGGACAGTACCGGGTTCTGTTTCTGCGGCATCGCCGAGGAACCGCCGCGACCTTCGGCGGCCGGTTCGGCGACTTCGCCCAGCTCGGGCCGGCTGAGCAGCAGCACGTCGTTGGCGACCTTGCCGGCAGCAACCAGCACATCGGCCAGCGCTGCGGCCAGCGCTGTCACCGGCAGCCGGTTGGTTTGCCAGGGCGCCATCGGGTCTGCCAGCCCCAGCCGTTCGGCGAGGCGGGCCGCCAAAGCCAGCGCACCGCCGTCGTCGTTTGGTGCAGCGCCGCCGCCGTTCACACCGCCGTCGTCGTTTGGTGCAGCGCCGCCCGCGGCGGGACCGGCGGATGCGGCGTTGTCCGTGGCAGCAGCGCGGTGGGCCGGGCGTCCGGCCAGATCCGTCAGTGCGGCCATGGTGCCGGCCGCGCCGCCCCATTGGAGCGGCAGTTCGCCGGCCACCTGCTCCAGCCGGGCACCGGCCTGGGCGACGCCGGAGAGCCAGTTCGCCGCCTTGAGCCCGAAGGTGGAGGGCAGCGAATGCTGGGTCAGTGTCCGGGCCACGGTGATGGTGCCGCGGTGCTGGTCTGCCTGCCGTGCCAAAGCGGCGGCGGCGGTCTTCAGGTCCGTCACGATGCCGGCCAGTGCGCGGCGCGCCATCAGCATCAGGGCGCTGTCCAGGATGTCCTGGCTGGTGGCGCCCTTGTGGATCGCCGAGGCAGCGGCCTGATGGTGCTTCTTGGCCTCCGCGCGCAGGTCGGCGAGCAGCGGGATGACCGGGTTGCCGCCGCCTTGGGCACGCTCGGCCAGGCCCGCCGCGTCGTAAAGGTCCGCCCGCGAGGCCTGCTCGACCGCCGGAACCGATTCGGCCGGGACCCGGCCGGCGTCGGCCAGCACGCGTGTCCATTCGAGCTCCACGTCGAGCATGGCTTGGATGAATTGGTAGTCGCTGGTTAAACGGGACGCTGCTGTCCCGGCCGAAGCCGGAGACAGCAGCCCGAAATCAGCGTGGTCCGCTGGATTCATGGATCCCTAGTTCCCCGGGTAGCTCAGGAAGACGGTTTCGCCTTCGCCTTGCAGCCGGATGTCGAAACGCAGGTCGCCGTTCGGTTCACGCTCGGCGATCAGGGTCTTCCGCCGCTCTTCCGGCAGCGAGGACAGCAGCGGGTCGTTCGCCAGTGCCTCGGTGTCCTCCGGCAGGTAGATCCGGGTGAACAGACGGTTCAGCAGGCCGCGGGCAAAGACCACCATGGAGATGAACGGGGCCTTGCCCTGCTCGGTGGCGCCCGGGTTGACCGTGGTGAAGGTGTAGTGGCCAACGTTGTCCACGGCCACCCGGCCGAAGCCCGTGAAGGTGTGGTCGTCACGGACCAGCGAACCGGTCTCCCGGGAGATCTCGCCGTGCTCGTCGGCCTGCCAGATCTCCAGCATGGAGTCGGGGATCGGGCTGCCGTTGCCGTCCGTTACTACGCCGTGCAGCCGGATGGATCCGGCGTGCGCGCGGTGGACCAGCTGGCTGTCCTTCTCGTACGGGAGCGCAAAGCCGTAGAACGGGCCGATGGTCTGGCCCGGTGTGGCTACCAGTTTGGTGGTGGACTCGCTCATCAGTGCTCCTCTCCTTCTTCCATCCAGGTGCGGTTGCTGCCGGAGAGGACGATGTCCCAGCGGTAGCCGGTGTTCCATTCGTGGCTGGTCACCGAGTGGTCGTAGGTGGCGACCAGCCGGTCGCGTGCATCCTGGTCGGTGATGGCCTGGTAGATCGGATCCAGCGGGAACAGCGGGTCGCCCGGGAAGTACATCTGGGTGATCATGCGCTGGGTGAAGTCGGTACCGAACAACGAGAAGTGGATGTGCGCCGGACGCCAGGCGTTGTGGTGGTTCTTCCACGGGTACGGGGCTGGTTTGATGGTGGTGAACTTGTATTCGCCGTTGGGTCCGGTGATGCAGCGGCCCACGCCGGTGAAGTTCGGGTCGATCGGGGCCGGGTGCTGGTCACGCTTGTGCACGTAGCGGCCGGCCGCGTTGGCCTGCCAGATCTCCACCAACTGGTTGCGCACCGGGCGGCCGTCGCCGTCCAACACGCGGCCCTGCACCACGATCCGCTCGCCGAGCGGTTCGCCGTTGTGCTGGATGGTCAGGTCCGACTCCAGGATGTGCACGTCCCGCTCGCCGAAGGCCGGGCTCCACAGTTCAATAGTCTCCGGGTCGGTGTGGTGCAGGTCCTTGGTGGGATGGCGCAGCAGCGAGGAACGGTAGGGCGCAAAGTCGATGCGCGGCTGCGTTTCCTGTGCCTCTCCGGCCTCCACGCCCTTACGGTAGGCCTCGTGGATGTCGGTGATTTCCTGGCTGATTTGGTCCTGCGAATCCGCGGTGGCGGCAGGATCCAGCACGTGGCTGTCGTCAAAGGTCTCGGCGTCGAAAGCCTCGTCCTGAGCAGTAGCGTCGCTCATCGAGAACTCCTTTCTGTTGTTCGGGATCGGGCGGTTCAGGGTCTGTGGGGGCCCGCGCCGCTGGATGCGGCGGGCGGGCGGGTAGCTGCCCGGCGGGTAGCTACCCGCCCGGCGGGCGGCTTACTTGTGCGGCCAGCCGGTGTACGACTCGGCCAGGTACTGCTGGCCGAAGCGGGACCCGGTCACCGTGGCGAGCTCGCCCAGGGCACGCTTGGTTTCGAACGGCGAGGCGTCGGTACGGGTGTGCAGCATGCTGGTCATCCAGTACGAGAAGTTCTGCGCCTTCCAGACCCGTTCCAGGGCCAGGTCCGAGTAGCCCTCGAGCAGGGCGTCGCTGCCGGTAGCGTAGAACGAATCGATGGCTTCGAACAGCACCTTGACGTCTGCGAAGGCGAGGTTCAGCCCCTTGGCGCCGGTCGGCGGCACGGTGTGCCCGGCGTCGCCGGCCAGGAACATGCGGCCGTGCGAGAGCGGTTCGCGGACGAAGGACCGGAAAGCCAGCACGGTCTTGTCGAAAATCGGCCCCTGCTTGAGCTGGAAGCCGTCGGGTCCGTCCACCCTCTTCTGCAGTTCGGCCCAGATGCGGTCTTCGCTCCAGTCGTCCACGTTCTCGGTTGGATCACACTGGAAGTACATCCGCTGGACGGTCTCGCTGCGCTGCGAGATCAGCGCGAAGCCGTGCGGCGAGTTGGCGTAAATCAGTTCCGGGGCGCTCTTCGGGGCCTCGGTCAGGATGCCGAACCACGCGAACGGGTATTCGATCTTGTAGTCCTGCTCCCCCTTCACCGCGCGGCGGCAGAAGCTGCGGGAACCGTCGGCGCCGACCAGGATGTCGCAGTGCACCTCGAACGCGGTGCCGTCCTTGTCGGTGAAGCGGAACTTGGGCGTGGTGGTCTCCAGATCCAGTACCTCGGTGACCTCGGCCTCGTAGCGCACGTCGCCGCCGTCGCGCTTGCGTGCAGCAGCCAGGTCCACGAAGACCTCGTTCTGCGCATACAGCGTCACCGTCGCGTCCACCAGGTCCTTGAAGTCAAGCGGGTGCGATTCGCCGTTGAAACGCAGGTCGATACCCTCATGCTCGTCGCCCTCGATGAGCACCCGGCCGTCCACACCGGTATCGGTGAGCATCTTGACCGAGCCCGCCTCCAGGATGCCGGCGCGGTGCGTATTGCGGATGGTCTCGTGGTCGCGCGATTCCACCACCAGGTTGTCAATGCCCTGCTTGGCCAGCAGGTGGCTGAGCATCAGGCCCGCCGGTCCGCCGCCGACAATACCGACCTTGGTTTTGATGATGTGCGCCTGCGCCATTAGTGAGTCTCCTGAAGCCCTGTTGATCACGTCTTGATCCAGTGTGACCCGGCCGACACGACGAATGCGCCCGCGTTCTCATTGAATGAGAATTACGACGGCGGCGCTCCTCGTCTCCGTCTCCCCCACTCTCAGGCTCCCCAAGGTTCCACGCTGGTGTTCCACCGCCGGCGGTCCCCGCTACGATTACCCGGGTCTCCCCCGCCTTGCGTCCCCCAGCCGGCCATCGCCGCCTCAACGTTCCCACCCGGGTGTCCCGCGACGAGTGTTCCACTCGGGTGTCCCTCATCCGGGCATCCCCGCTCAGCTAGCATGGCTCATGGCAAGGCCACACCCATCGCTCGGGATATGCCGCGGGCCGCCGTCATCAGGGCCGGGACCACGGCGTTGAAGTTTTCAAAGCCCAGCGGGACCACAACACCCAGGGCCGCCACCGGCCAGCCGGCCGGCCCCGCCACCGGGACGGCCACACCGGTGGTGTCCACGTCGATGCGCCCGTCGAACGCCGCGTAGCCTCGCTTGCGGATATCGGCCAGATGCCGGCGCAGGTCGAAGGAGACCATATCGGCTGAGGTGACGGCTTCCGGGTGACGGGAGAGATACGCTTCCTGGACGTGATTCGGCGAATTGGCCAGCAGCACCATGCCCATCGAGGTCCGGTGCACCGGCATGCGGCCGGCAATCTGTGCCTGGTTGACCACCGAGCCGCGGCTGGAGAGCCGCTCGATGACCAGGACCTCGTCATCCCGGAGCACGGCCAGCTGGGTATGCTGGCGCACCACGGACTGAATGTCCTCCATAAATGGCATCGCGGCCTGCCGGAGGTCGACGGCCGGTGAACTGCGGTTGGCCAGTTCCCACAGCCGCAGTCCTAACCGGATCTCGCCGGTGCCTTCCTTTGTCAGCAGCCCGTGCCGCGAGAGCTCGTCCACCAGCCGATAAGTCGTTGCCAGCGGCACGTCCGCGCGGCGGGACAACGTGGCAACGTTCATGGCCGGCTTGTCCGACTCGAACGCAGACAGGATGCGCACCAGCCGGTCCAGCATCGAGTCTCCGGACGGGGAATTGGCCATGCTCCTAGGTTCTCACGCCGGCAGGGACAGCAAACATGCCCGCCCGCTGGGCCTGTCGGTAGCCACAATCCTCATCCGGTGGAGAGAAACGGGCATAAACGGACCGCCACTATCCCGCCTTCTCTCCACTGGAATGAATACAGCCCAGCAGGGCGGTTTCCGGGCCGGCTCGACGGCAGCATTGAGAGCCGGGGGCAGGACCTACGGAGGCCGGACCTGAGGAGGCCGGGCCGGGCATACCTGTCATGTCGTTCCGGATCTTCCGGTCCGGGCAGTTCTGGCGGCCCGCCGTCGAGTGTGAAGGGTCCCCGCCGCTTAAACGACGAACCGCCTCCCGCTGCCCAGGTATCGGGGAGCAGGAGGCGGTTCAGTGCCTCAAATCAGGACGCGGGAGCGCCCCAGAAGAGTGGGGCGCGGGGGCCCCGCCGTGGCGACGAAGTCGCCGGTCCAGGCCTGCCCACAGCTCGCAAGCTCACTGCGGGGCCCTTGGCCTGCACCTTGGCGGGAGCGCCCCACTCGTTAGCGGTAGTCGTTGCCCAGGTCGTAGTCATCCAGCGGGATGGCGTGGAACTCGGGCGTCATCGAACCATCGCCACCGGCGTAGTCGAAGTCGCCGAAGGCGCTGGGGCCGGTGAAGAGGTTGGCCTTGGCTTCCTCCGTCGGCTCCACCGACACCTGGGTGTACCGATCCAGTCCGGTGCCGGCCGGGATCAGCTTACCGATGATGACGTTCTCCTTCAGGCCGAGCAGCGGGTCGGACTTGCCTTCCATGGCCGCCTGTGTCAGGACGCGGGTGGTCTCCTGGAAGGACGCGGCCGACAGCCACGACTCGGTGGCGAGCGACGCCTTGGTGATGCCCATCATCTCGTCACGGCCGTTGGCGGGCTGCTTGCCTTCGGAAACCGCCTTGCGGTTCTCCGCCTGGAAGCGGCTGCGTTCGGCCAGTTCGCCCGGCAGCAAGTCGGTTTCGCCCGACTCGATGACGGTGATACGGCGCAGCATCTGCCGCACGATGACTTCCACGTGCTTGTCGTGGATGCCAACGCCCTGGCTGCGGTACACGCTCTGGACCTCGTCCACCAGGAACTTCTGTGCCTGGCGCGGGCCGAGGATACGCAGCACCTGCTTCGGGTCCTTGGCACCGGTGACCAACTGCTGGCCGACCTCCACGTGCTGGCCGTCTTCGACCAGCAGTCGGGCGCGGCGCAGCACCGGGTAGGCGATCTCTTCCGAGCCGTCATCGGGGGTGACGATAACGCGCATCTGGCGCTCGCCGTCCTCGATTGACACGCGTCCGGCCACTTCGGCCATCGGCGCGACGCCCTTCGGCGTACGGGCCTCGAAGAGCTCCTGGATACGGGGCAGACCCTGGGTGATGTCTTCCGCGGAGGCAACACCACCGGTGTGGAAGGTACGCATGGTCAGCTGCGTGCCGGGCTCGCCGATGGACTGTGCGGCGATGATGCCGACGGCCTCGCCGATGTCCACGGTCTTGCCGGTGGCCAGCGAGCGGCCGTAGCAGTACGCGCAGGTACCGACGGCGGACTCACAGGTGAGCACGGAGCGCACCTTGATCTCGGTGATGCCGGCGTCGATCAGTTCCTGGATCAGCACATCGCCGACGTCGGAGCCTGCCGCGGCCACCACGGTACCCTCGGAGTTCACCACATCGGTGGCCAGCGTACGGGCGTAGGCGGAGTTCTCCACCTCTTCGTGCCGGCGCAGTTCACCGTTGTGGTCTGCCTCGGCGATGACCGTGGTCAGGCCGCGCTCGGTGCCGCAATCCAGCTCGCGAACGATGACGTCCTGCGACACGTCCACCAGACGACGGGTCAGGTAACCCGAGTTGGCGGTACGCAGCGCGGTATCGGCCAGACCCTTACGGGCACCGTGCGTAGCGATGAAGTACTCCAGCACCGACAGGCCCTCACGGTAGGAGGACTTGATCGGGCGCGGGATGATCTCACCCTTCGGGTTTGCCACCAGACCGCGGATACCGGCGATCTGGCGAACCTGCAGCCAGTTACCACGGGCACCGGAGGACACCATGCGGTTGATGGTGTTTTCCTTGGTCAGGTTCTTCCGCATCGCGTCGGCGACCTCGTTGGTTGCCTTGTTCCAGATGTCGATCAGTTCCTGGCGCCGCTCGTCGTCGGCGATCAGGCCCTTGCTGTACTGGGACTCGACGCGTGCTGCCTGCGCCTCGTAGCCCTCCATGATGGAGGCCTTCTCGGCTGGGGCGGCGATGTCGGAGATTGCCACGGTGACACCCGAACGGGTCGCCCAGTAGAAACCGGCGTCCTTCAGGTTGTCCAGCGTTGCCGCGGTGACGACCTTCGGGTAGCGCTCGGCCAGATCGTTCACGATCGCCGAGAGCTGGCCCTTGTCCGCCACGCGCTCAACCCAGGGGTAATCCTCGGGCAGGGTGTTGTTGAAGACGACCTGGCCGAGCGAGGTCTCGATCAGCGCATCCTGGCCCTCTTCCCAACCTTCCGGTGCCGGCTGGTCCGCGCTGGGCACGAAGCCGGGCACGCGGATCTTGACCACGGCGTTCAGGTGCAGCTCGCCGGCGTCGTGCGCCATGATGGCTTCGGCCGGGCTGGCGAAGACACGGCCTTCGCCTTCTGCGCCTTCGCGCTTGGTGGTCAGGTGGTGCAGACCGATGATCATGTCCTGTGAAGGCAGGGTCACCGGACGGCCGTCCGACGGCTTGAGGATGTTGTTCGAGGAGAGCATCAGGATGCGCGCCTCGGCCTGGGCCTCGGGGCTCAGCGGCAGGTGCACAGCCATCTGGTCGCCGTCGAAGTCCGCGTTGAACGCAGCACACACCAGCGGGTGCAGCTGCAGTGCCTTGCCTTCAACCAGCTGCGGCTCGAACGCCTGGATGCCCAGGCGGTGCAGGGTTGGTGCACGGTTGAGCAGCACCGGGTGTTCGGTGATGATCTCTTCCAGCACGTCCCAGACCTGCGGGCGGAAACGCTCGACCATCCGCTTGGCGCTCTTGATGTTCTGTGCGTGGTTGAGGTCAACCAGGCGCTTCATCACGAACGGCTTGAAGAGCTCCAGTGCCATCTGCTTGGGCAGGCCACACTGGTGCAGCTTCAGCTGCGGACCGACCACGATCACGGAACGGCCGGAGTAGTCAACACGCTTACCCAGAAGGTTCTGGCGGAAGCGGCCCTGCTTGCCCTTGAGCATGTCGGAGAGCGACTTCAGCGGGCGGTTGCCCGGCCCGGTGACCGGACGGCCGCGGCGGCCGTTGTCGAACAGCGAGTCCACAGCTTCCTGCAGCATGCGCTTTTCGTTGTTGACGATGATCTCCGGCGCGCCCAGATCCAGCAGGCGCTTCAGGCGGTTGTTACGGTTGATCACGCGGCGGTACAGGTCGTTCAGGTCGGAGGTCGCGAAGCGGCCACCGTCCAGCTGCACCATCGGGCGAAGCTCCGGCGGGATCACCGGAACGGCGTCCAGCACCATGCCCAGCGGCGAGTTGGTGGTGGTCAGGAAAGCGTTGACCACTTTGAGCCGCTTCAGGGCGCGGGTCTTGCGCTGGCCCTTGCCGTTCTTGATGATGTCGCGCAGCGACTCGGCTTCGGCAGCCATGTCGAAGTTCTCGAGACGGTTCTTGATCGCCTCGGCACCCATGGCGCCTTCGAAGTACAGGCCGTAGCGGTCGCGCAGTTCGCGGTACAGGCCTTCGTCGCCTTCAAGGTCTGCGACCTTGAGGTTCTTGAAGCGGTCCCACACCATTTCCAGGCGCTCGATTTCGGCGTCGGCACGCTTGCGCACGTTGGCCATCTGGCGGTCGGCGGAGTCGCGGGCCTTCTTCTTCTCGGCGGCCTTGGCGCCTTCGCCTTCCAGACGGGCCAGTTCGTCCTCGAGGTCCTTGGCGATGGCCGCAATGTCGGAATCGCGGGTATCGGCCAACTGCTTCTTCTCCAGGTCGTGCTCGGCCTGCAGGTTCGGCAGTTCCTCGTGGCGGCGCTGGTCGTCCACGCTGGTGATCATGTAGGCAGCGAAGTAGATGACCTTTTCCAGGTCCTTCGGTGCCAGGTCAAGCAGGTAGCCCAGGCGGGACGGGACACCCTTGAAGTACCAGATGTGCGTGACCGGGGCGGCCAGCTCAATGTGGCCCATCCGCTCACGGCGGACCTTGGCCCGGGTGACCTCGACGCCACAGCGCTCACAGATGATGCCCTTGAAGCGCACACGCTTGTACTTGCCGCAGTAGCATTCCCAGTCGCGGGACGGGCCGAAGATCTTCTCGCAGAAGAGGCCGTCCTTCTCGGGCTTCAGGGTGCGGTAGTTGATGGTTTCCGGCTTCTTGACCTCGCCGTAGCTCCAGTCGCGGATGTCGTCCGCGGTGGCGAGGCCGATGCGCATGAGGCCGAAGGAGGATTCGCTGGACATATGGTCCCTGTTCTCTCTTGTTCTCTAAATCTGAAAGTCTGTCGGGTTACGGAAAGAGGGAATGAGCGGCTGGCCGGCCGATGGGCACTCAAGCGCCCTGTGCCGGCCGGCCCGCCCGGCTAGACCTCTTCGACGGAACTCGGCTCGGCCCGCGAGAGGTCGATGCCCAGCTCTTCCGCGGCCCGGAAGACTTCTTCATCCGAGTCACGCATTTCGATCGCGGTGCCGTCGGTGGAGAGGACCTCCACGTTCAGGCACAGCGACTGCATTTCCTTGATCAGCACCTTGAAGGATTCGGGAACGCCCGGCTCCGGGATGTTCTCGCCCTTGACGATCGCCTCGTAGACCTTGACGCGGCCGTGGATATCGTCGGACTTGATGGTGAGCAGTTCCTGCAGGGTGTACGCGGCACCGTAGGCCTCCAGCGCCCACACTTCCATTTCACCGAAGCGCTGGCCGCCGAACTGCGCCTTACCGCCCAGCGGCTGCTGGGTGATCATCGAGTACGGGCCGGTGGAGCGCGCGTGGATCTTGTCGTCCACCAAGTGGTGCAGCTTCAGGATGTACATGTAGCCGACGGACACCGGATCCGGGAACGGCTGGCCGGAACGGCCGTCAAACAGACGCGCCTTGCCGGACGAACCGATCAGCCGGTCGCCGTCGCGGGTCGGGTTAGTCGAATCCAGCAGTCCGGTGATTTCGAACTCGCTGGCGCCGTCGAACACCGGGGTGGCCACCGTGGTGGGACCGGTCTGGCGCGGCAGGTTCGGCAGGTTCTTGGCCCAGTCCGGATTGCCTTCGATGTTCCAGCCCTGCTTCGCGGCCCAGCCGAGGTGGATTTCCAGCACCTGGCCCACGTTCATGCGGCCGGGGACACCCAGCGGGTTCAGCACAACGTCAACCGGCGTGCCGTCTTCCAGGAACGGCATGTCCTCGACCGGCAGGATCTTGGAGATGACGCCCTTGTTGCCGTGACGGCCGGCGAGCTTGTCGCCGTCGGTGATCTTGCGCTTCTGCGCCACGTACACGCGCACCAGCTGGTTGACGCCCGGGGGCAGTTCGTCGTCGTTATCACGATCGAAGATGCGCACGCCGATGACGGTGCCGGACTCGCCGTGCGGAACCTTCAGGGAGGTGTCGCGCACTTCGCGGGACTTCTCGCCGAAGATCGCGCGCAGCAGGCGCTCTTCCGGAGTCAGCTCGGTTTCGCCCTTCGGGGTCACACGGCCCACCAGGATGTCGCCGGCGTCGACCTCGGCACCGATGTGGATGATGCCGCGCTCGTCCAGCTGGGAGAGCACTTCCTCCGACACGTTCGGGATGTCGCGGGTGATCTCCTCGGCACCGAGCTTGGTGTCGCGGGCATCAACCTCATGCTCCTCGATGTGGATGGAGGTCAGCACGTCGTCGGAGACCACACGCTGGGAAAGGATGATCGCATCCTCGTAGTTGTGGCCTTCCCAGGACATGAACGCCACCAGCAGGTTCTTGCCCAGCGCCAGTTCACCCTGATCGGTGGACGGGCCGTCGGCAATGATGCTGCGGGCTTCCAGGCGCTGGCCCTCGGACACGAGGACGCGCTGGTTGTAGGCGTTGCCCTGGTTGGAGCGGGCGAACTTCATGATCGGGTACCGGGTCTCGGTGCCGTCGTCGTTCAGCGCCGTCACCAGGTCTGCGGACACCTCGGTGACCACGCCCGGCTTGGCGGCAACCACGGAGTCGCCGGCGTCAACAGCCGCGTAGCGCTCCATGCCGGTGCCGACCAGCGGCGCTTCCGAACGCAGCAGCGGCACAGCCTGGCGCTGCATGTTGGCGCCCATCAGTGCGCGGTTGGCGTCGTCATGCTCCAGGAACGGAATCAGGGCGGTTGCCACGGACACCATCTGGCGCGGGGAAACGTCCATGTAGTCGACTTCGTCGGCCGGCATGAGTACCGGCTCGCCGCCGCCGCCGCGCTCACGGCTGAGGACCAGGTCTTCCTCGAAGTGCAGGTCCTCGGTCAGCGGAGCGTTCGCCTGGGCGATGACGCACTCAATCTCGTCGTCGGCGGTCAGGTAGTCCACCTGGTCGGTGACCTGCCCGTTGACGACCTTGCGGTACGGCGTCTCGATGAAGCCGAAGGCGTTGATCCGGCCGTAGGAAGCCAGCGAGCCGATCAGGCCGATGTTCGGGCCTTCAGGAGTCTCGATCGGGCACATGCGGCCGTAGTGCGAGGGGTGCACGTCACGGACTTCCATGCCGGCACGGTCGCGGGACAGGCCGCCCGGGCCCAGCGCGGACAGGCGGCGCTTGTGCGTCAGGCCGGCCAGCGGGTTGTTCTGGTCCATGAACTGGGACAGCTGCGAAGTACCGAAGAACTCCTTGATCGCTGCCACCACGGGGCGGATGTTGATCAGGGTCTGCGGGGTGATCGCCTCCACGTCCTGGGTGGTCATGCGTTCGCGGACCACGCGCTCCATGCGGGAGAGGCCGGTGCGGACCTGGTTCTCGATCAGCTCGCCCACCGCGCGGATGCGGCGGTTGCCGAAGTGGTCGATGTCGTCAATCTCGACGCGGAGATCGTGGTCGACGCCGTCGCGCTTGCCCGGGATGGTGGCTTCGCCCGCGTGCAGGGCGACCAGGAACTTGATCATGGCGACGATGTCGTCATTGTTCAGGACGGAAGCGTCCGGATCGCTCAGCGGCTTGTCGATGCCCAGCTTGCGGTTGATCTTATAGCGGCCCACTTTGGCCAGATCGTAGCGCTTCGGGTTGAAGTACAGGTTGTCCAGCAGGGACTGGGCAGCCTCGACTGTCGGCGGCTCGCCCGGACGCAGCTTGCGGTAGATGTCCAGGAGGGCTTCCTCCTGGGTCTGGGTGGCGTCCTTCTCCAGCGTGGCGCGGATGGAGTCGTACTCGCCGAAGGTCTCCAGGATCTGGCCTTCGGTCCAGCCCAGGGCCTTCAGCAGCACGGTCACGGACTGCTTGCGCTTGCGGTCAAGGCGAACGCCGACCTGGTCGCGCTTGTCGATTTCCAGCTCGAACCAGGCGCCACGGGACGGGATGATCTTCGCGGTGAAGATGTCCTTGTCGCTGGTCTTGTCGGCGGTCTTCTCGAAGTAGGCGCCCGGCGAGCGGACCAACTGGGAGACAACAACACGCTCGGTGCCGTTGATGACGAAGGTACCCTTGTCTGTCATCAGCGGGAAGTCGCCCATGAACACGGTCTGCTGCTTGATCTCGCCCGTGTTGTTGTTCATGAACTCGGCCTTGACGTACAGCGGCGCGGAGTATGTGGCGTCGCGGTCCTTGCACTCGGCCATGGTGTACTTCGGATCGGCGAACTCCGGCTCGGAGAAGCTCAGGGACATGGTGCCCTGGAAGTCCTCGATCGGGGAGATCTCTTCGAAGATGTCGGAGAGGCCGGAGGTGGTGGCGACGCCCTGGCGGCCTTCTTCCTCAGCCTGGGCTACGCGCGCTTTCCAGCGCTCGTTGCCGACCAGCCAGTCGAAGCTGTCGGTCTGAAGGGCGAGCAGATTGGGAACGTCAAGAGGTTCGTGAATCTTGGCGAATGAGAGCCGGCGGGTTGCTCCGTCGTTCGACGAGGCGTCCAGCAGGCTGTTAGCGGTATCGGTATTAGAGGTGCTCGAGGCGACCAAGAGGGATCCTTCCACAGACCTTCAGGCTTGTCCTGCGCTTCCGCACTGCCGGTACCCCTGGTGAGGTCCGGACGCAACCTGGATCCGCTATATGATCCTTGCCCGCCGCACGATCTGTAGTTAAACACAGATAGGGCGTGGCGAAGCCCACCGCTATATGAAGGCCGAAGGTTTTGAGGGAAGACGCAAATACTAAGTGTACGGGACGGCGTCCCGGATTGTCCAGCATGCAGGCAGGACCATGTGCCCGCTCCCCCGCCATCGGGATCGGAGCGGCGTGCAATGGGCGAAACGCCACGCGGGGCACGGTGCCAGCCACCGCAAACGGTAGTGCAAATGCGTTGCGAAAGGCGTCTTCGCGGTTGTCTTCCCCGGGACAACGCCACCAGCATATACCCCGCCGCCGGCATTTTTGGGTCATCGCTTCAGGCGAGTTCCCGGGTACGGGTAATCTGTGAATCAGATCATATCCAGCGCAGCAGCCGCCAGCCTCAGTTTTTATGGCCGATTCACGGCCAGGCCGTCGGCGCAGAGAGAGGCACCTACACCATGGCCCAGAACACCAGCAGTCGCGACGACGTCGTCATCCTGGCCGGCGCGCGGACGCCGAACGGACGCCTGAACGGCCAGCTCGCATCCTTCACCGCCGTCGAACTCGGCGGCAAGGCCATCGCTGCCGCCCTGGAGCGCGCCGAGGTCGCCGCAGCGCAGGTGGACGCGGTCATCCTGGGGCACGTAATCCAGGCCGGGACCGGCCAGAACCCTGCCCGCCAGGCCGCCATCGCCGCGGGACTGGGCTGGAACGTACCCACCGTTACGATCAACAAGGTATGCCTCTCCGGACTGGCAGCCATCACCGATGCGGCCCGGCTGATCCGCGCCGGCGAGGCCCAGGTGGTTGTCGCCGGCGGGCAGGAGTCCATGACCAATGGCCCGCATCTGCTCCCGGGCTCCCGCCAGGGCTGGACCTACGGCAGCATGACCGCGCTGGATGCCACGGCCCATGACGGCCTCACCGATGCCTTCGACCACGAGTCCATGGGCGCCTCCACAGAACGCCGGAACAGCGAGCTGGGCATTGGCCGCGAAGCGCAGGACGAAGTGGCTGCTGCGTCCCACCAGCGGGCCGCGGCAGCGGCGGAGAACGGCGTTTTCGACGACGAGATCGTCGTGGTCAAGGTGCCGCAGCGCAAGGGCGCCGATCTAATCGTGGACCGGGACGAGGGCGTCCGGCCGCAGACCACCGTCGAGAGCCTGTCTCCGTTGCGCCCCGCGTTTGCCAAGGACGGGACCATTACGGCCGGGAACTCGTCCCCGCTCTCCGACGGCGCCGCGGCCGTTGTGGTGGCCACGCGAGGTTTCGCGGAGGACAGCGGGCTTGACTGGCTGGCCGTCGTCGGCCGTGCCGGGCAAGTTGCCGGACCGGACACCTCGTTGCAGTCCCAGCCCTCCAACGCCATCTCGCAGGCCCTGCACCGGGCTGGCTGGAGCACTGCGGAGTTGGACTTCATCGAAATCAACGAAGCCTTCGGCGCCGTGGCGGTGCAGTCGCTTCAGGACCTGGACTACCCGCTGGAGAAGTGCAACATCCACGGCGGGGCCATCGCCCTGGGCCATCCGATCGGTGCTTCCGGCGCCCGGCTGGCGCTGACGGCCGCGCTTGAACTGCGCCGGCGCGGGACCGGCAAGGCTGCGGTTTCGCTCTGCGGCGGTGGCGGCCAAGGCGAGGCGCTGCTGCTCTACCGCGACTAGGACTGCGGACCGGCCGGCTTTCAGACCGGCCCGGATCAGGTCACGCCTTCGGGCCGCGCCCGCGGGCTGGCCGGCTTTCGGGCCACGCCTTCGGGCCATGCCTTCGGCTGACCCATCCAGCCGTGTTGGGACGACGCGGCAGTCAGGGAATACCGGCCGCACTCCGGCACTTGAACCGGACATGAGCAATGAATCCGGTGCCCCCGCCCTGCCTGCCGGCCTGCAACGCTTCCTGGCCGGCGCCGAAGCACTCTCACTCCCAGTGGAAGTGGCCGAGCGCTCCGGTGCCCGCAGCCTGGCCGAGGCGGCCGACCTGCTGGGCGTTGCCGAGGCAGACATCGTGAAGACCCTGGTGGTCAAGCACAAAGACGGCTCGTTCCTGTTCGCCCTGATTCCCGGGGACCGGCAGATCTCCTGGCCCAAGCTCCGGTCGTTGCTGGGAGTCAACAAGCTCTCGCTGCCGCACGCTGATGTTGCCTTTGAGGCAACCGGCTACCGGCGGGGCACCATCACTCCGCTGGGCAGCAGCACGGCCTGGCCCGTGTACGCCGATGAGTCGATCCGCGGGCGGCGGATTTCGCTGGGTGCCGGTGAGCACGGCTACTCCGCCTTTGTCGACGCCGACGCCCTCACCGCAGCGCTTGGTGCAACAGTCGCAGATATCTCCGACCCGTCCTGACATCGTCGGGCCGGCACCGGTCCGTCTGACACCGCCCGGTCTGCCATCTCCGGCCCCGGGCCGGCATCTGCCGGGCGGCCACTTCGCCGTCGTGCTTGAGGCAAAACACAAAGCCCCGCCGCCCTGGGAGGGCAGCGGGGCTTTGCAGCAGCTTGAAGAAGCTTACTTGAGGGTGACGGTAGCGCCGGCAGCCTCGAGAACTTCCTTGGCCTTCTCGGCAGCTTCCTTGGTGGCGCCTTCGAGGACGGCCTTCGGAGCGCTGTCAACCAGGTCCTTGGCTTCCTTGAGGCCCAGGGAGGTCAGGCCGCGGACTTCCTTGATCACTGCGATCTTCTTGTCGCCGGCTGCTTCGAGGACGACGTCGAATTCGCTCTGCTCCTCAGCAGCGGCTTCGCCAGCGCCGCCGGCGGGGCCTGCAACGGCAACAGCTGCAGCGGTGACCTCGAAGGTCTCCTCGAACAGCTTGACGAACTCGGAGAGTTCGATGATGGTCAGTTCCTTGAAAGCTTCAATGAGCTCTTCGTTGGTGAGCTTCGCCATGATTGGCGTCCTTCCTGATAGGTGATGCGGCTGGTGTGTCCGCACCAAGAGTGAGGTTGGTGAAGAGTCTTACTGCTCTTCGGCAGCAGCCTCGGCCGGGGCCTCGGTTGCTTCGGCAGCGGGAGCTTCAGCTTCGGCAGCTTCGGCCGGAGCTTCGGCAGCGGCGCCACCGTTCTCCTCCTGCTTGATGCGCAGCGCATCGATGGTGCGGGCCAGTGCGGACATCGGAGCCTTGAGGACTCCGGCGACGCGGGCCAGCTGGTGCTCGCGGGACTCGAGAGCGGCCAGTGCAGCAACAGCGGAAGCGTCCAGGGCCTTGCCCTCGAAGAAACCGGTCTTGATGATGAGCTGCGGGTTGGACTTTGCGAAATCCGTCAGGGACTTGGCGGCTGCAACGGCGTCACCCTTGATGAAGGCGATAGCAGTGGGTCCGGCAAGCTGGCCTTCGAACGCGTCGATGCCGGCTTCCTTGGCTGCAATGCCAGTCAGGGTGTTCTTTACGACCGAGAACTTGGTGTCCTGGCCCAGAGAAACACGCAGCTCCTTGAGCTGTGCAACGGTAAGCCCGCGGTATTCGGTTAGGACTGCAGCGCTGGATTCCTTGAAATCGGTGGTGATTTCTTCAACGGCTGCCACCTTTGTTGGCGTTGCCATAACCCTCCTTCCGGGGAATAGTGCCGGTGGTTCGGGTCGCATGCATAAAAAACGCCCCATGCAGATGCACGGGGCTTCGATCCCATCTCCGGCAATCCGGGGCGGGGCAATGCTTCGTTCACCTGCGCAGGCCGTCCCGGCACGGGACTTTCGGTTGAAAACGTAGAGGATTCAACGACCGACGGTCTTTGGTTCTTCAAGGTTACGGGATGCTTCGGCCGGACTCCAAATCGGCGCCCGTGCCGGCAGCAGTGGGTCCGCTGGTGGGTCCGCTGCCCGACCCGCCGGCGGGCCGGCGCTTTGTCCGCTGGCCGGTTCGCTGTCCTGGCCCCTTTTCCTGCTCCTACCAGTCCACCGCCGGTCCGCCGACTAGTCCGCTCCGCGTGCTGCCGCACGCCGCTTAAACGACGGCGGCTTTCTGCACTTCGGCGGCCAGCTGTCCTTCGGCCGATGGCACGGTCAGGCCGGCTGTACCGCCGTCGAAATCGTCCTGGATCTGGCCCAAATGGTCCTCCATGGCCTGGCGGGCACCGTGCTGGTCTCCGCTGTCGACGGCGGTGAGCACCTTGCGGTGCATGGCCAGCGTGCGGGCGCGGACAGCGGGGGCGGTAAATGCCTCGCGTCGCGCGGAGGCCAGCACACGGCCCATTGGCACGAACACGGCAGCAAAGAGAGTGTTACCGGATGCTTTCAGGATCCCCGTGTGGAACAGACGGTCGGCTTCGACGAAGGCGTCCGCATCGCCCGCCGCATCTGCCGCCGCCATAGACTCCACTTCCCGGCGCAGAACCTCCAGGTCCTGCTCAGTCCGGCGTGCAGCGGCCAACGCCGCGGCTCCGGATTCCACCAGTCGCCGCGCTTCCAGCAATTGCCTCGATGCAAGGGAGTCACCGGTGCTGTGGGCGGCTGCCCGGACGATGGCCTCGACGGAGGTCCACTCGTCGGGCGGGTTGATAAAAGTGCCCCGTCCCCGCTGCACGCTGATCACGTTGATGGTCCGCAGCATGGTCAGAGCTTCCCGGACCGTGAGCCGGCTGACCTGCGACTCGGCGGCGATGTCGGCTTCGGGCGGCAACGCGTCTCCCGGAGCCAGCCGGCCGGCGACAATGTCCTCCAGCAGCTTCTCCGCCACCGTGTCCACCAGTGTCCTGTGTTCCATGGCCCCGCTCCTGTCACTCCGGCGCGGATGCCGGTGCGCAGCCATCGTAACCGCGCGCTCGGGTTACCGAGGGGTAGCATTACGGCCGCACGCCACAGGGGAATTTTGGCGTCACACGCTGCCCTCGTTTGCTCCGGGCAACGGGCCGAACTGGCAACCGTTTCGGCAGGCCGCCGTCCCAATCCACCGCCTCTGCAAACCGGTGGGGCCTCAGCCCGGTTCCGACCCGGCGGTCTCCTCCGCGGGCTTGCGGCGGCCCTTCATGAACGTGGTGGTGTAGGCGAACGCGACCAGCGCGGTGGCGGCCAGCAGCAGGAGGCCGATGGCGTAGCTCTTGTCTTGGGCATTGTAGGTAGCCCCCATGACCAGCGGCGGAAAGTATCCGCCGAGTCCGCCGGCCGCACTGACAATTCCGGTGACAGACCCCACCTTCTCGGGCGGCGCGCTGATGCCCACCCAGGCGAACACCCCGCCGGCGCCCATCCCCAGCGCCGCCGCCATGGCCAGGAAGGTCAAACCGGCCGGGACGTCGGCGTCCGGCCGCATGTTCACCACGAAGGCGAGAACAGCCACCCCGCCCAGCGAAAAGAGCACCACGGGCTTGGGGCCAATCTTGTCCGCAAGGATGCCGCCGACCGGCCTGAGGAGGACTGCAGCCAACGCGAAACCGGCGGTCCGGGTGCCGGCGCCGGTGGGATCCATCTCATACACATCCTTCAGGTAGGTCGGCAGGTAGTTGCTGAAGGAGACAAATCCGCCGAACACCACGGCGTAAAGGAAGCACATTTCCCAGGTGACCCGCAGCTTGGCAGCAGCCATCAGCTTGGGCACTACCGGATTCCGGTTCGCTGTCCAGCCTGGTGCTTCCTCCATCATGAACCAGACGACAGCGGCCACCGTCACCAGCAGGACGGCGACCAGCAGGTGGGTGGGGAAATAGCCGATCCACGCCACCAAACGCGGCGTCAGGAAAGCGGACAGGGCGGTGCCGCCCATGCCGGCGCCGAAGACTCCAGTGGCAAAACCGCGCCGCGATTTCGGATACCACGGGCTGACGAACGGGATGCCGACCGCAAACACCGTGCCGGCCACGCCCAGGAAGAAGGCAAAAACCACCAACAGCGCATAAGACTGCAACGAGCCTGCCAGTGCCACCAACAGCACCGACGGGGCCGTGGAGATCAGCACCACGGCGAACATGATCCTGCCGCCGAAGCGGTCCGTGAGGGACCCGACGACGATCCGGCCGAGCGCGCCGACGAAGACCGGCATGGCGACCACGATGGCGGTTTGCGACGTAGACAGCCCCATCTGTTGGGTGTAGGCCGCGCTCAAGGGGGCGATGATGGTCCACGCCCAAAACGCGATCAGTGAAGCCACCGTGGCCAGCACGAGGTTCTTGGTTGCGCCCTTGTTTTCTGTCTCCACGTTGCCTCTTTCCTGTGTCTGGTGTTGCTGTCGCGATCGTGCCGGGAGCTACCGCCGGTCCCGGTCACGCGTCCCCACAGGCTGCCAACCGGGCTGGCGGCCGCGGGCTCCGGGCACGCTGCCCACGTCGCGGCTGCGGTAAACGATGTACGGCCGGAACAGGTAGTGGAAAGGTGCCGTGAAGGCGTGCACCAGCCGGGTGAAAGGCCAGATGGCAAACAACAGCATGCCCACCAGCGTGTGCAGGTGGAAGGAGAACGGGGCAGCCGACATGGATGCGATGTCCGGTTGGAAGATGAAGAGCGAGCGGAACCACGGGGAAACCGTCTCCCTGTAGTTGTGCCCGTGGTCGCCCAGGAACACACTGGCCAGCGTGGTCCAGAGGCCAAACACGATCGCGGCCACCAGCACCACGTACATGGTCTTGTCATTCTTGGTGGTGGCCATGAAGACCGGTCCGGTAGTCCGGCGTCGGACAATCAGCAGGATGATTCCGCCCAGCGTGCAGATACCGGCCACGCCGCCGACGAACAGCGCGTTGAAGTGGTAGAAGTCCTGGCTCATGCCAACGGCTTCGGTCCAGCTCTTCGGGATGACCAGCCCGAAGAAGTGGCCGGCGATGACGGCCAGGATGCCGAAGTGGAACACCGGCGAAGCGATCCGCAGCAGCTTGGACTCGTACAGCTGGGATGACCTCGTGGTCCAGCCGAACTGGTCGTACTTGTAGCGCCAGATGCTGCCGCCTACCAGAACGGCAACCATGACATAGGGCAGCACGCCCCAGAGCACGATGTCGGTCATTGTTGTCCTCCTGCGAGCGGGAGCAGCCGCGGGTCATAGGCGTCCAGTCCGACGCGCTCGGTGGGCGGCCCATAGCCGGCCATTTTCATGATCTCCTGGCGGTCGGCGGGCGATTTGCCCGGCAGTGAATCGCACACCGCCTGCACGACGGCGGCCTGCGGAAGGTTGTCGTCCACCAAGGCCAGCCGCAGCATTTCCAGGCTGGCCCGGTAATCGGTCAGCAGCTTTCGGCCGGCGTCCAGGTCCACGGTGGCAGCGAACTCCAGCACCATCGGCAGGTAGTCCGGCAGTTCGCCATGCAGGTCCACCAGCATGCCACTGTCCCGGTACACCCGCTTGAAGCTGGCCAAGACCTCGCCGCGGCGGCGTGTGTCGCCGTCGGTCCAGTAGGACAGGTGGAGGGCGTGCCGCCGGCTGAGATCGAATTCCTTCACGTAGCGCGCCTGCGACTCCCCCAGCGGAACGGTGGTGAGCGCCTGCAGCACGTCGTGGAAGGGCCGGTCCAGTCCGGAAAATTCGGCGAGCGCCCGGCGGACCAGCGGGATCCGGCCGAGCAGTTCCTCATCCGGGTAGGACAGGCACCAGGACGCCGACAGGTAGGTGACCCGGTTTCGCTGCGTCATGGCCGGCTCTCCAGCGGGTTGCCGCTCGGTCCGGCCTGGTCGCTCGGCCCGCCGGCGTCCGGACCGGGGCCGGAGGCGCCGCCGGAATGGGCGGGTGACTCCGGCGACATCTGCGGGTTATCCTGCTCCGGGAACATCCCGCGCGGCACGCCCCGGCCGTCCCAGTTGAGCAGGTTCACCCGGCCGCGCAGTTCGCCGGGTTCAGCGTGGCCGCCGGTGGTCTGGCGTTGCTTCAGGGCGTAAAAGTTCTCCACCGCTACCGGCGTCGGCCGTCCGCTGGCTTCGCCGAATGCCTCCGAGGGGTACATGCCGGGCCCGTCTTCGAAATCCAGCGAGCAGCCCATCTCCTCCAGATTGTGGGCCTGCTCGACGTGAGCCTTGGGAATGACATAGCGCTCGTTGTACTTCGCTATCGCCATCAGCCGGTACATGTCGTACATCCGCTCGCCGTCCATGCCCACGGATGCGGCGACCGCTTCTTCCGGATCGCCGCCCAGGCTGATCCCGCGCATGTAGGCGCGCATGGCCGCCAGTTTCCGCAGCACCCCTGTCACGATCTCGGTATCCCCGGCGGTGAAGAGGTCGGCCAGGTACTCCACCGGGACGCGCAGCGCTTCGATGGCCCCGAACAGGTTGTCCGCGTCCTCGGCGTCGTGGCCCTGGTCGCTGAGCAGGTCCACCACCGGCGACAGCGGCGGCACGTACCAGACCATCGGCATGGTCCGGTACTCCGGGTGCAGCGGCAGCGCCACCTTATAGACCTTCGCGAGGTGGTAGACCGGGGAGCGCCGGGCGGCGTCCAGCCAGTCGTCGGGGATGCCTTCGGCGCGGGCGGCCGTGATGACCTCCGGGTCGTTCGGGTCCAGCATCAGGTCCAGTTGGGCCTGGTAGAGGTCCTTTTCATCCGGGACCGACGCCGCTGCGGTGACCTTGTCAGCGTCGTACAGGAAAATCCCGAGATACCGCAGGCGGCCCACGCAGGTCTCCGAACAGACCGTGGGGATGCCCACTTCGATGCGCGGGTAGCAGAACGTGCATTTCTCGGCCTTGCCCGTCTTGTGGTTGAAGTACATCTTCTTGTATGGGCATCCGGTGATGCACTGGCGCCAGCCTCGGCACCGGTCCTGGTCCACCAGCACGATCCCGTCTTCTTCACGCTTGTAAATGGCGCCGGACGGGCAGGAGGCCATGCAGGAGGGGTTCAGGCAGTGCTCGCAGATCCGCGGCAGGTAGAACATAAAGGTCTGTTCGAACGCGAACTTGATCTTGTCTTCGGATTCCCTGCGGATCTTCTCCACGATCGGGTCCAGATGCCCCAACTGCGACGTGCCGCCCAGGTTGTCGTCCCAGTTGGCGGACCACTCGATCTTGGTGTCCTCGCCGGTGATCAGGGACTTGGGCCGCGCCACCGGGAAATCGTCGCCGAGCGGCGCTTCGGTCAGCGTCTCGTAGTCGTAGGTCCACGGCTCGTAGTAGTCGTTGAGCTCCGGCTGGACGGGGCTGGCGAAGATGCCCAGCAGCTTCTTCAACCGGCCGCCGGCCTTGAGCTTCAAGCGCCCGCGCCGGTTCAGCTCCCAACCGCCCCGCCACCGGTCCTGGTCCTCGTAGCGGCGCGGATACCCCTGCCCGGGCCGGGTCTCCACATTGTTGAACCAGACGTATTCGGTGCCGGCGCGGTTGGTCCATGCTTGTTTGCAGGTAACGGAGCAGGTGTGGCAGCCAATGCATTTGTCGAGGTTCATCACCATGCCGACCTGAGCCATGACTTTCATCAGTACGTGACCTCCTGCGAGCGCTTGCGGATGGTGGTGACCATGTCCCGCTGGTTTCCGGTGGGGCCGAGGTAGTTGAAGGCGTACGCCAACTGTCCGTACCCGCCGATCAAATGCGTGGGTTTGACCAGCAGCCGGGTCACCGAGTTGTGGATGCCGCCACGGCGCCCGGTGGCCTCGGACTTCGGCACGTCGATAATGCGCTCCTGGGCGTGGTGGACGTAGACGACGCCTTCCGGCATCCGGTGGCTGACGATCGCCCGGCAGACAAACACGCCGTTGGCGTTGACGCACTCGACCCAGTCGTTGTCCAGCACCCCGATGGACGCCGCGTCCTGCTGGCTGATCCAGCAGACCGGACCGCCGCGGGAGAGCGACAGCATGAACAGGTTGTCCTGGTATTCGGAGTGGATGGACCACTTGTTGTGCGGGGTCAGGTAGCGAACGGTGATCTCCTTGGAGCCGTCCTGGCCCAGCTTCGGCTCGCCGAAAAGCCGGTGCATGTCCAGCGGCGGGCGGTAGATGGGCAGCGCCTCGCCGAGGTCGCGCATCCAGTCGTGGTCCAGGAAGAAGTGCATCCGCCCGGTCAGCGTGTGGAATGGCTTGAGCCGTTCGATATTGGTGGTGAATGGTGCGTAGCGCCGCCCGCCGGTCTCTGACCCCGACCACTCCGGCGAGCTGATCACCGGGACCGGCGCTGCCTGTGTGTCGGCGAAGGTGATGTGCTTTTCCTCCGAGCCCAGCGCCAGGTCCACCAGTTCCCGTCCGGTCTGTTTCTCCAGCTCCCGGAAGCCGTGCACCGCCAATTCCCCGTTAGTGGTGCCGGAGAAGGTCAGGATCGCTTCGGCCATCTTGGCGTCAGTCTCGATGGCCGGGCGTCCGTCCGCGGCGCCGCCGAGCATCACCCCATTCTTCTGGGCCAGCCAGTCCAGGGCGTGATCGAGTTTGTAGGTGATGTTCTTGACCGTGAAGCCGAGCTTGTCCGCCAACGGCCCGACGGCGGCGAGCTTGTCCGCGATGGCCGTGTAGTCGCGTTCGACGACGGTGAAGTTGGGCATGGTCTTGCCCGGCACCGGCTCCGTGGTTCCGTCCCGCCAGTCCCGGACCACGCCGCCGGGCTGGGCGATCTGGCCCTTGGTGTCATGCTGCAACGGCACGCTGACCAGGTCCTTGCGCACACCAAGATGCGTGGCGGCCTGGCGGGAGAACTCTTGGGCCAACAAGTGGAACATCTCGAAGTCCGACTTGGTCTCCCACGGCGGGTCAATGGCCGGCGTGAAGGCGTGCACAAACGGATGCATGTCGGTGGAGGACAAGTCGTGCTTTTCGTACCACGTGGCCGCCGGGAACACGACGTCGGAGAGCAAGGTGGTGGAGGTCATCCGGAAATCCGCCGAACACAGCAGGTCCAGCTTGCCCTCCGGCGTCTCTTGGTGCCACCTCAAGTCCTTCGGCCGGGCCATGCCGGCTTCCTCCGCGTTGCCCATCACGTTGTGGTGGGTGCCGAGCAGGTTCTTCAGGAAGTATTCGTTGCCCTTGGCCGAGGAACCCATCAGGTTGGACCGCCACAGCATCAGCGTCCGCGGCCAGTTCTCCGGAGCATCCACGTCCTCCACGGCCGGTTTCAGCGCGCCGTTGGCCAGTCGGGTGGCGACGTATCCGGCCGCGTCGTCCGCCTGGCCTGCGGCGACGGCGGCCTCTGCTTCCTCCGCGACGGCCAGGGGGTTCCGGTCAAACTGCGGGTAGAACGGCATCCAACCCAGCCGGGCGGATTGCGCAATCGTGTCCGCGGTGTGCATCCCGGCCAAGTTTCCTTCGGCCAGCGGCGAACTCAAGGATCCCGCGGAGTAGCCGTCGTTGCGCCACTGGCCGGTGTGCATGTACCAGTAGGAGGTTCCCGTCATCGTCCGCGGCGGGCGGGACCAGTCCAGTGCGTTGGCCAGCGACACCCAGCCGGTGATGGGCCGGGTCTTTTCCTGGCCCACGTAGTGCGCCCAGCCTCCGCCGTTGCGGCCCATTGATCCTGTCAGCAGCAGCAGCGAGAGAATCGACCGGTAGGTTGCGTCGCCGTGGAACCACTGGCAAATCCCGGCTCCCATGATGATCATCGACCGGCCCTTGGATTGTTCGCCGTTGCGGGCGAACTCGCGGGCAATCTTGATGCACTTCTTCGCGGGAACCGAGGTAATCGCTTCCTGCCACGCGGGTGTGTACGGCGTGGCTCCGTCGTCGTAATCCCCCGCCCATTCGCCCGGCAGGCCGTCCCGGCCCACGCCGTACTGCGCGAGCATCAGGTCATAGACGGTGGTGACGAGCTTGTCCCCCACCTGCCGGACCGGCACGCCGCGGCGCAGCACGGAGCCGGAGCCGTCCGGAGCCTCGAAGCAGGGCAGCAGCACTTCGCGGGCGTCGACGCCCGGCGAGTACAGGCTCAGCTGCGGACGGATGCCGGCCAGATCGAGGTTCCATTTGCCCGCGTCCGCCTGGTTGTAGCGGAAGCCCATGGAACCGTTCGGCACCACCGGTTTACCGCTGGCTTCATCCAGCAGCACGGTCTTCCACTCGGCGTCCTGGGCCGCGGAGTGTTCCGGCAGGTCGGCCGCGGTAAGGAACTTTCCGGGCACCAGCGACGAACCGTCCGGCGAGGGTGTCAGTGTGATGAGGAACGGCAGGTCCGTGTACTGCTTGACGTAGTCGGTGAAGAACGGGACCTCGCGCTGCACAAAAAATTCCTTCAGGACCACGTGTCCCATCGCCATGGCCAGGGCCGCATCGGTGCCCGCCTGCGCAGGCAGCCAGTCGTCGGCGAACTTGGTGTTGTCCGCATAGTCCGGGCTGACCGTGACAACCTTGGTGCCGCGGTAGCGGACCTCAGCCATCCAGTGCGCATCCGGCGTGCGGGTCACGGGAACGTTGGAGCCCCACATCATCAAGTAGGTGGAATCCCACCAATCACCGGATTCGGGCACATCCGTCTGGTCGCCAAACACTTGGGGGCTGGCCACGGGGAGGTCCGCGTACCAGTCGTAGAAGCTCGTCATCACCCCGCCGATCAGCTGGATGAACCGTGTGCCGACGCAGTGGCTGACCATGGACATGGCCGGGATCGGCGAGAACCCGGCCACCCGGTCCGGGCCGTAGGCCTTGATGGTGTGGATATGCGCCGCGGCCGCGATTTCCACCGCTTCCGCCCAACTGGTGCGCACCAGTCCGCCCTTGCCGCGGGCCTGCTGGTAACGGCGCCGGCGCTCCGGGTCGGACTGAATGTCCGCCCAGGCCAGTACCGGGTCTTTCAGCCGTTCCTTGGCTTCCCGGTACATCTGGACCAGCACGCCGCGCACATAGGGATACCGCACGCGGGTAGGCGAATAGGTGTACCAGGAAAACGCAGCCCCGCGGGGGCAACCGCGGGGCTCGTATTCGGGACGGTCTGCGCCGACCGAGGGGTAGTCGGTCTGCTGCGCCTCCCAAGTGATGATGCCGTCCTTGACGTACACCTTCCAGGAGCAGGAGCCCGTGCAGTTCACGCCGTGCGTGGACCGGACCACCTTGTCATGGCTCCAACGGTCGCGGTAGAACACGTCGCCCGCGCGGCCGCCTTTGCGGAAAACGGCCCGGCCATCGTCGGATTCCTCCCAGCGGGTGAAGAATTTCCCGACGGCCAGCATCGCGTCGGATGCACTGCCGTCTGCACCTGGTTTGATCGGTCCGGCTGCCATGTGGCCCACCCTAGGGATTGGGTGTGACTTAGGCCACCCTTCCAGGTGCAGTCCGGGCAAATTCTGGCGGCATTCCTTTCTGGCTTACGGCTGGGCCGGCAGTTTCTTTTGCCAGGCGGCCTCGTAACCGGCCGGGGCGAAACCAAGGGCGATGTTGATGTCCAGCATGTGGCTGTTCTCCGCCGCGTTCCAGGTGTACAGCCGGCGGCCCTGCGGCCATGACCCCGCTACGCGCTGCAGGTTCCGGGCCTTGATCCAGAGGCCGAGGCGGTGGCCGCGATGGGCACGCAGCACCAGGGTGTCCTCCTGGTACACGACCTCGGGTTGTGCCGGAAACCACTCAAGGACGGTATGCCCGACCAGGTCGCCGGTGGGCCTGTGCTGTGCTGCCACCACCAGGCTCCGGCCGTTCATGCGCTTGAGGTCCTCCTCCTTGTGCCGCACCCGGACCGCATCCCAGGTTTCCTCCTGGTAGTCGAGGTCGCCGAGGGGAGCGTCGGTGCTCATCCGCTGGCGGAGCACCGCGTATTGGTCCAGGTACTGCGGCGGGCAGTTGTCAGCCCACTCCACCAGCCGGTAGCTACCGGAGGCTCTGGCCGCGGCCGTCTCCACGTGCTCGATGAGGCGGCCGGCGTCGGCGGGTATCGGCATCCGGCTGCACCGGTCCACTTGTTCCAGCCGGAAGCCGTTCTTCGTGGCAAACCGGACAGCCGGCGATGCCGCCGGAACCGAACCGTACCCCGTTTCGGCCTGCAGCATCTCCTGGCCCTCCAGCCCGAAACCGACTGGGTGCTCGCTCCACGACTGGAGCGTGGTCCGCCCCCTGCTGCCGGCCAGCCCTTCGGCCTCTGCCAGCAGCCGTCGGCCGATTCCGCGGCACCGGTACTGCGGGTGCACCGCCACAAAGACATAGCCGTTTTGTTCATTGTCTTGCAGCGACAGTTCCAGCAAGGCGCGGCCTACGTGACGGTCCCCGTGCTTGGCCGCCCAGAGATAGGTGGCCGTGTAGTCGTTGGCACGGGAACCCTCCAGTCTGGCGGCCGGGCTGACCCAAAAATCGTTGTTTCCCCAGACCAGACAGCTGACCAGGTTGGCCAGCTCAGCGGAGGCGGTGAAGTCCGCACCCGCTTGCCCTGCCAGTGACTCCGGAATCGGCAGCGGCGCGATGGTGATCGACGTAGTCGGCATGTCGGCTCCTCGGACCCGCACGAGTGATTGAGTCTTATCAATCACCTTATGGCATGGTGTCGGGACAACACCAGCGTCACCCCGCAGCGCGGGCCCCTCTGCCCGGCACAGGATGGAAGGACCCGGAAGTCCGGCGTAGGCTGTCCAGACACAGGACCGGCCCGGGACTGGACTTGGTCCTGCGCCACAGGGGAGAAAAAGGATCGGAGTCAGCCATGGCCAGCAACAGCGCTAAGGGCACAGTCGTCGTAGGAGTGGATGGTTCCGAAGCCTCGCTTGAGGCCCTGCGTGAGGCCCAACGCTTGGCCGAGCCGCTCGGTGCCGATCTTGAGGCCATCGCGGTCTGGGAGTTTCCGCAGATGTACGACGGCTACACCGTCATGGGGATCGACGGGTTCAAGGAGCGGGCCGGCCAGATCCTGCACGAATCCGTGGAGAAGGCTCTTGGCCCGGACAACAATGTCCGGACGCGTCTGGTGCGGGGTGCAGCCCGGCAGGCCCTGATCGAGGCCAGCAAAGAGGCCCGGATGCTGGTGGTCGGCCGGCGCGGCCACGGCCGGTTCGGTGGCTTGCTGATCGGCTCGGTCAGCTCGGCCTGTGTGGCACACGCACACTGCCCCGTTGTGGTGGTGCATGTTCCGGAATCCGATAAGACAAACTGAAGTCTCCGGCCGGAACCTGAGGTTAAACGGAACCCAGCGTTAAAACGGCAGT
>NZ_JBLKRT010000029.1:0-63440 GCF_047607445.1 Arthrobacter sulfonylureivorans | reverse complement strand
TGCTGGTGGACCCGCGGCCACTGGACGCGGACATCCGCACCGCCGCGGTCAAGCCGGTCCGCATCCCGCTGGGTTTTTCCTACCAGCGCGACGGCGGTGACTTCAGCCGGGCGATCCACCGCTGCACCGGGATCGCCCAGTGCCGCACGGACGCGCCGACCCGGCCGGGCATGGTGATGTGCCCGTCCTACATGGCCACCAAGGAGGAGAAGGACTCGACCCGCGGCCGCGCCCGCGCGCTTCAGGAAATGATCCTGCGTGCCTCGGGCGGTCATGACGACGACGGCGGTGCCCGGCCTGGGGATGGCGGCATCCGACGCGACGACGGCGGTGCCCCGCTTGGCGACGGCGCGGAGTATGACGGTGGCGGCCCGCCCGGCGCGGGCGGTGGCGGCAGCGGCGGTCCTGCCGATGCGGCGCCGGACTGGCGCTCGCCGGCCGTGCATGAGGCGCTGGACCTGTGCCTGTCCTGCAAGGGCTGCCTCTCCGATTGCCCGACCGGAATCGACATGGCTTCCTACAAGGCAGAGGTTTTGTACCAGAGCTATCGCGGGCGGCTGCGGCCGGCGTCGCACTACTCGCTCGGCTGGTTGCCGCGCTGGGCCAGACTGGCCTCGTTCGCACCGAAGCTGACCAACGGACTCCTGAAAGTCCCGGGCCTGCGGCACGCCGGTCTGCGGCTGGCCGGAGTGGATGCACGGCGCGGACTTCCGCAGTTCGCGCCGCAGACGTTTGACCACTGGTTCCGGAAACGGCACCGGCAGGGCGAGGCCGCCGGTGCTCCCGATGCCCCGAACGGCGCCGTGCTGTTATGGGCGGATACCTTTACCAACTACTTCTCGCCCGAGATCGGGCAGGCTGCGGTCAGGGTGCTGGAGCGAGCCGGCTACCAGGTGCTCGTTCCAAACGATCGGTTGTGCTGCGGATTGACCTGGATCTCCACCGGACAGCTCGACACCGCGCGCAGGATCCTGGGCCGCACCGTTGAGGCGCTCGCCGCTTACGCTACTGCCGGCGTACCCGTGCTGGGACTGGAACCGTCCTGCACTGCCGTGCTGCGCTCTGATGCGCTGGAGTTGCTCGGTGAGCGGGCGCTTCCGGTTGCCCAATCCACCCGCACCCTTGCGGAACTGCTGGCGGGCACCCAAGGATGGACACCGCCGTCGTTAGCAGGGGAGGAGGTAGTGGCCCAGCCGCATTGCCACCACCAGGCCGTCCTCGGCTGGGGCACCGACGAAGCGCTGCTGCACGACGCCGGAGCCAACGTGCAGCGCTTGGGCGGATGCTGCGGACTGGCCGGCAATTTCGGCGTCGAGCGTGGCCACTATGACGTGTCGGTGGCCGTCGCGGAGACGCAGTTGCTGCCGGCTGTCAGATCCGCCGGAGCCGATGCCGTGCTGCTGGCCGACGGCTTCTCCTGCAGAACCCAGCTATCCGATCTCACAGACCGGCGCGGGGTGCATCTGGCGCAGCTGCTGGATGGTGCTTCAGGGCCAGACCGAGCCGGCCTGGAACCGGGGCCAGGAACGCCGGGGACATGACGGAGGGGAGAGCAGTGGACAACGCCGGAAGCCACCGGAGGATCGTGGGGCCGATTTCCTGCCCGCCCGGTTCCACATCGGCCGTGGCAGAATGCAGTATCGGCAAGCGATCAAAGGGGACGTCGTGGCCATCAAGGACAAGCTAGCGGGGGCCCAGCGGCAGCTGAAGAGGTACGCGGCGCGGGCGGGCCAGTTCCGTGTGCGGGAGAGTGACTCCGGGCCGACGGCCAGTGCCCAGACGGCCCGCGTGTCCGTGGTCATCCCGGTGTTCAATGCGATGCCGTACCTGAAGGAGCTGCTGGATTCGCTGGCCGCGCAGGATATGGACCCCGCGTTGTTCGAGGTGGTGGCCGTGGACGACGGATCTACCGATGAGGGCCGCAAGCTGCTGGATGAGTACGCGCAGAGGCATCCCAACTGGCGCGTAATTCATCAGCAGAACAGCGGCTGGCCGGGCAAACCGCGCAATGTGGGCATCAACGCCGGCACGTCCGATTACGTTTTCTTCTGCGACGCCGACGACAAACTCGGCGCCGAGGCGCTCCGCCGCATGGTGGCCTTCGCCGACCGGCACCAGGTGGATGTGCTGGCGCCCAAGATGGTGGGGATCGGCGGCCGGCGGGTCCAGTCCTCGCTTTTTACCGAGACCGTCCCAGACGTTCCGGTGCGGAAAATCCTGGCTACGCTCTCGCCGCAGAAGCTGATCCGGCGGGAACTGCTGGACACCCACGGCTTCCGCTTCCCGGAGGGCAAGGTCCGGCTGGAAGACGGCATGCTGCTGACCCGCTGCTATCTGGCCTCGCGGCGGAATGCGATTGCGGCCGACTACGACTACTACTTCATCCGTACCCGGCAAGACGGGACGAATATCAGCGCACAGAAGGCCGCACCGGAAAGCTACACGGGCTCGGTGTCCGAGATCGCCCGGATCATCACCGAGAACCATGATGACGCCGAGGAGGCCGAACTGCTGGTGCTGGATCTGTACCGGCGCAAGCTTCTCCGCGCTTACGTTCCCTCCCGCTTCCGTCAGATGCCCGCCGCCATCCGGAAGCGCTGGGTCGAAGCCCATGCGGGCTTCGTGGACCAGTACATCCCGGAGCGGCTGGAGGCGCAGCTGGGCTTTCCGTTCCGGCAGCGCTCGCAGCTGGTTCGCGCCCGGGATACTGAAGGCCTGCTGAAGCTGGCGGACACCGAAGAGGCCCTGAAACCGACAGCACGCGCCCTGCTGCCGCAGCTGGACGACGAGTCGGTGGCGTTCGGCCTGCGCTTTGAACCGGCAACCGAGTTCGATTCCGTCCGCGTGGTCGCGCGCGGGCGGGGCACACCTGAAGCTCGGACCTTCGACGTCAAGCGCGACGCCGGCGAGTACCGTGCCGTACTGCCGCGGACGGATCTGGCCGGACTGGGCAATGTGCTGGTGGACCTGTTTGTGCAGCTGGGGCTGGGCGGCATGGAAGGGCCGCCGCGGCGGATCCTGGCGCCGGGGGAGGGGCTGCCGGTGCAGTCCGGAGGTCTGCGTGTCTACGCCACAGTCCACGGCAACCTCAGCCTGGACCAACGCCGCTGACCTGAGCGGTGGTCGACGGAGGCGCGCTCGCACCCGGTGGTCGAAGGAGGCGCGCCAGCGCCGAGTAGAGACCCGCGAGGGGCCTCCGCGCGCTCGCTGGCGCTCGCTTGGTCGACCACCGGGGTTAATGGCGCTCGCTTGGTCGACCACCGGGGTTTTCGGTGGTCGATGGAGGCGCGCCAGCGCCGAGTAGAGACCTGACGACCGGAGGCTATTGCCGCGCGCTGACTATCCGGGCGGTTTCTTCCAGGACTTCGCGCAGCGCAAGAATGGCGGGCCGGTTGGCGGAGGCCCGGCGGGCGGAGGTGAAGACGGTCCGACGGGGATCATCCGGCAGGTCCAGCATCCGGCAGCTGGTGCCCCGGCCGCTCCACACCAAGTCTGGCAGGAACGCCACCGCATTGCCGGATTCGATCAGCCGGATCTGGGCCTGCAAATCGGCTGTTTCATAGCGGACGTCGGGTTCAAAGCCGGCCTGGCGGCAGGCTTGCTCGGCCCAGTGCCGGGAGGCCGCCCCGCGCGGCTCCATCACCCAGGGCAGGCCGCTGGCATCTTCAAGCGATCTGGCCTCCCCGCCGGCCAGGCCAGCCGGCGGGACGGCGAGCCGGATGGCGTCGGTGGTCAGTCTCTTGCGGTCCAGGTCGGGGTGGTGCGGTGCCGCGTGGCCGGGATACTGCTCGGCGACGACCAGGTCGAAGTCGCGCGCCCACGTCTCGTACAGCGCGGTTTCCGGTTCCCGCTGGACCATTTCAATCCGCACCTCCGGGAAGCGCTGCCGCATGCTGGTCAGCGCATCCGGCAGCAGCGCCAGAGCCGCGGACTGGAAGACCGCCAGCCGGACGCTCCCGGTCACCGTGGTCAGCGACGCGGCGAGGTCCGTTTCGGCCTGCTCGAGCCGGGACAGCAGCGACTCCGTATGGGCCACCAGGATCTCCGCCTGCGGCGTGAGCTGCACCCGGCGGCCGGCCTTGCGCAGCAGCTCCACCCCGGCTTCCTTCTCCAGCAGCGTCAGCTGTTGGGATACCGAGGACGGGCTTAGATTCAGTGCGCTGGCCACTTCGGCCAAGGTGCCGCGCACTTTGACCTCCCGCAGCAGCCGCAGTCTTCGCACATCCAGCATGGCCCGCTCCATTCATCACAAAAGCCGATGATTACCAGTCGGAAAAGATCGCTTTTTCTTCACAGAGTCTAGTTCCATACTGGTCCTCAACAGGCAATGCAATTACGTTGAAAGGACTGATGCTGCCGTGACCGACGTCCTCAAGGAGGCACCGATGCAGACCACAAGATTTGTCGATACCCAGGTAGCCGACCTTGCCGCCGACACCATCAAACTGGTCCGGCACTGGCTGACGGACGCAGAGAAGATTCCCGCCGACGCCGCGGCCGAGCAGCTGGCCGGCGTGCTGAACGACCCCCATGGCTTGGAATTCACCGTCGGATTTGTTGACGGCGTGATCCGGCCCGAGGACCTGAGGGTCGCCGCCCGGAACTTGGCCACGCTGGCGCCAAAGGCTCCGTCCTTCCTGCCCTGGTACATGCGCGCCGCCGTGCGCGTGGGCGGCACGATGGCGCCGGTGCTGCCGCAGGTGGTCATCCCCGCTGCCCGCAAGGTGCTGCGCGAGATGGTGGGCCACCTGATCGTCGATGCCACCGACGCCAAGCTGGGGCCGGCGATCGCCAAGATCCGGCAGGACGACGTCCGGCTGAACATCAACCTGCTCGGCGAGGCGGTGCTGGGCAGCCGCGAGGCGGAACGCCGGCTGGAAGGCACCAAGCAGCTGTTGGCCCGCGACGACGTGGACTACGTCTCAATCAAGGTCTCCTCCACGGTGGCCCCGCACTCGCACTGGGCGTTCGACGAGGCGGTGGAGCACGTCGTCGAAAGCCTCACCCCGCTCTACCGGCAGGCCGTCAACTCTCCCAAGCGCAAGTTCATCAACCTGGACATGGAGGAGTACAAAGACCTGGAGATGACCATGGCGGTCTTCACCAAGATCCTGGACCAGCCCGAGTTTGAGCACCTGGAGGCCGGCATTGTGCTGCAGGCCTACTTGCCGGACGCGCTCCGCGCCATGATCCGGCTGCAGGAATGGGCTGCCGCCCGCCGTTCCCGCGGTGGCGCCGCCATCAAGGTGCGGGTAGTCAAGGGCGCCAACCTGCCGATGGAGCAGGTGGAAGCGTCCTTGCACGGCTGGCCGTTGGCCACCTGGGAAACCAAGCAGGACTCGGACACCAACTACAAGCGCGTGATCAATTACGCGCTGCAGCCGGAGCGGATCGGCAACGTGCGGATCGGCGTGGCCGGACACAACCTCTTCGACGTCGCGTTCGCCTGGCTGCTGGCCAAGCAGCGCGGCGTGGAGGCCGGCATCGATTTCGAGATGCTGCTGGGCATGGCGCAGGGCCAGGCCGAAGCCGTGAAAAAGGACGTCGGGTCGCTGCTGCTCTACACACCCGTAGTCCATCCCGCCGAGTTCGATGTGGCGATCGCCTACCTGATCCGCCGGCTGGAGGAAGGCGCCAGCAGCGAAAACTTCATGTCCGCGGTCTTCGAACTGAGCAAGAACGAGCGGCTGTTCGAACGCGAAAAGCAGCGCTTCCTCGCTTCGCTGGAGGCGCTCGACGACGAAGTGCCGGAACCGGGCCGGCAGCAGGACCGGGCCAAGCCGGAACAGGCCCGCCCAGCCGACTCCTTCGACAACATCCCGGACACTGATCCGTCGCTGCCAGCCAACTTGGCCTGGGGCCGGGAGATCCTGGCCCGCGTGCCGGCCTCGACATTGGGCCTGGACACGGTCGCGGCGGCCCAGATCAAGGACGAGGCAGGGCTGGAACAGGTGATTGCCAACGCCGTGCAGCAGTCCAAGAGCTGGGGTGCGATGAGCGGGGCCGAGCGCGCGCAGGTGCTGCACAAGGCCGGCGACAAGCTGAACGCCAACCGCGCCCGGCTGCTGGAAGTGATGGCCGCCGAGGCGGGCAAGACGCTGGACCAAGGCGACCCGGAAGTCTCCGAGGCAGCCGATTTCGCGCATTTCTATGCCGAGTTGGCCCGGAAGCTGGACACCGTGGACGGCGCGGACTTTGTGCCGGCGAAACTGACGGTGGTGACCCCGCCGTGGAATTTCCCGACGGCGATCCCCGCCGGAGGTGCGCTCGCCGCGCTCGCTGCAGGCTCCGCCGTCGTGATTAAGCCCGCCAAGCAGGCCGCACGCACCGGTGCCGTCATGGTTGAAGCGGTGTGGGAGGCGCTGGATGAAGCCGGCGTGCCGCGCGACGTGCTGCAGATGGTGCAGCTGGGCGAGCGCGAGCTGGGCAAACAGCTGATCTCCCACCCCGAAGTGGACCGCGTGATCCTCACCGGTGCCTATGAGACCGCCGAACTGTTCCGCTCCTTCCGCCCGGACCTGCCGCTGCTGGCCGAGACCTCGGGCAAGAACGCCATCATCGTCACCCCCAGCGCCGACTTCGATCTGGCCGCCAAGGATGTGGCGTACTCCGCGTTCGGCCATGCCGGGCAGAAGTGCTCCGCTGCATCGCTGGTGATCCTGGTGGGATCCGCCGCCACTTCGCCGCGGTTCCGCAACCAGCTGGTGGACGCCGTCACGTCGATGAAGGTGGGCTACCCGGAGGACCCCACGTCGCAAATGGGTCCGATTATCGCGCCGGCCGAAGGCAAGCTGCTGGACGGACTGACCACGCTGGGTGCCGGGGAAAGCTGGCTGATCCAGCCCCAGCAGCTGGACGATTCCGGCAAGCTCTGGAGCCCGGGCGTGCGGACCGGGGTGGCGCGCGGATCCCGCTACCACTTGACCGAGTTCTTCGGCCCGATCCTGGGTGTGATGACCGCCGAAACGCTAGAAGAAGCCGTGGCCATCACCAATGACATTGAATACGGGCTGACCTCCGGCCTGCATTCGCTGGATGCCGAGGAGCTGGATTACTGGCTGCAGAACATTCAGGCTGGCAACCTCTACGTGAACCGCGGCATCACCGGGGCCATTGTGCGTCGGCAGCCGTTCGGAGGCTGGAAGAAGTCCTCGGTGGGTGCCGGAACCAAGGCCGGCGGACCCAACTACCTGATGGGGCTGGGCGAGTGGGAGGCCACCCCGTCCACGGCCGCGGCGGAGGTGCACGGCGCATCGGCCAAGCTGCTGGACGCCGCCCGCCGTGCCGGGCGGGCGCTGTCCGCGGAGGAATTGAGCGGACTGGAACGTTCGCTGCGTTCCGATGCCGCGGCCTGGGCCGACGAGTTCGGCGTGGCCCGGGACATTTCCGGGCTGACTGCGGAGCGCAATGTGTTCCGCTACCTGCCGGTTCCGGTGACGGTCCGGCTGTCCGAAGGTGAACCGCTGGTCAAACTGGTCCGCGTGCTCGCGGCCGGTGTGCTGGCAGGCTCCGATGTGGCGGTCTCCAGCGCCGTCGCACTTCCTGCGGCATTGCAGGCGGTGGCTACGGAGCTGGGCGTTGCCGTGACGGTGGAGGACGACGACGCCTGGCTGGCTCGGGTGCCTCGGCTCGGTGCCGGGCGGATCCGCCTGATTGGCGGGGACGCCAAGGCCCTCGCCGTTGCCACCGGTGGGCGGCCGGATGTGGCGGTCTATGCCCACGACGTGACCGAGGCCGGTCGGTTGGAAATGCTCCCCTTCCTCCACGAGCAGGCGGTCAGCATCACCGCACACCGCTTCGGCACACCCAACCACCTGTCCGACAGCCTGATCTAGCCGCTTCGGCAACCCCGTCCGGGTCCCTTCAGGGGAGTGTGACCCGGGCGGGACCGTCCCCCCGGACCGAACCGCTGGCCCGTCCCTCGGGGAGCTGCCTCCCGACCCGCCGCGCGGGCCATCCCAACCGGCCGACTATTGAGCAGGCGCCCTTTTCAAGTCTGAGAAGGGCGCCTGCTCAATAGTGGATGGCGTAGGCACTGGCTCGTCTGCGAACGCTCTGGGTGGACGGCGGCCGCAACTTCTCAGCCGTGCCGCCGCATCCAGCCGACCGCATGCAACGTGAGCGTGCCGGCAATGATGACCAGACCGGCGAACACGACATTCGGCGCCAAAGTCGAGACCATAATGAACCAAGGGAACCCGTTGTCCATAGCGCCCTGGGCACCCATGAGATTCATATCGACAACATACGGCGCCACCGATCCCCACGCGCCAAAAGCGGTGAGCCCTAATCCCAGCACCCAAAGCGCCAGCAGGTAGGGATTGATTTTGCGGCGCGCAGCGGGAGCGCCCTCCGCCCGGGCCTGTGGTGCCGCGTCCGGCGGGATGACCTCGGCAATCCCGGTCGACTGCGCGACGCTGTCGCCCGCGAGCTCCGCCGCTGGCGCGGGGACGGCGCGTCGGGCATTGTCGGCGTTCGGTGCCGCGACGGTCGCGTCGGCTGACGGGCCGGAGGCAGTCAGGCCGACGCTTCGCGCGGTCTCCGGGGCGTCACCGCCGCGCTGGTAGATCGTGTCGTACCGCTGGTCGAACTGTGATGGTGATGCGGACATGGTCCCCCTTGTCGCCGTCCTTTCTGTGAATCTACCGGATGCCGGGCAACGCTGTTAGGCTGTGCGCCATGGGAATTCTGATTTTCGAGTAACTAGGTCCTGGACCGGTCAAAACCGACAACCGAAACAAGGCTTGCTGAGGCTCTACCTCGCGAGTGGTTCCCTGAATCCACCCCGCTTTCCGGATCCGATCCGGTTCTTTTGGCGTCTTCGCCGTGAGCGCTGATCCGGCGGAAAAGTCTCCAGCAGGCTCGACGAGATTACCGAAGGAGAGCCATGACTGATATCGATCCGCGGGCACCGAAGCCCGCAGAACTTAGTACACCGAACATCCACCTATCCCCGGCTGCCGCAGCCAAGCTGACCGCTGAGCAACAGGCCAGGTTGGCGTCCGCGCGGGGCGCGAAAGCCGGCGACCTGCCCGGATGGCACAGCATCGGCAACAGCCACAAGCCAAAGCATGCCAGCGGCAGGCAGGGCCCGCCGGAGAAGAAAGTGCGCTGGTAAAACTGCGCAGTGCCCGAACGCAGTGCCCCGGCGGACAGGTTCCGCCGGGGCATTGCAGTTGATGAGGCGTTAGCACGCAGACTGTCCTATGGCCGGGCCTGCAAGGAGGAGGCAGCGTGAGACCCGATGTGCGCCGCATGCTGGTGATCCAGGCAGGCAACGTCCTGCTGCTGGCCATTGCGGGCGTGACCATAGTGATGGCCGTGGACGCGCTGACCGCGCAGCCCAGCGGGCCGCCGGACGAGCCGGACGCGGGCTGGGCGCTTGCCACGATCTCCCTGGGCGGTGCGCTCGCCGTCGTGGTGCTGGCGATTTTTGCGTACCGGTGGACGGCTCGGGGCGAACGCTATGCGCCGTTGTTCGGCGTGCTCGGCTGGGCTGTGCTCTGGCTACCGCTCAGCCTGACCCTGGGCGCGGCGAGCGGCACGCCGGCCTTGGCTTACCTCGCCACGCTGGTTTGCGGGGCGGGCATTGTGCTGTCGCTGGTGGCGTTGGGGAGCAAGAAGCCGCGCTGAAACTTCACGGAGCCGAAGCGTCAGTCCCGGAGTGAACCCCATTCCGGCGGCAGCAAAGGCTTGGCGCCTGAGGCCGGGCCTACAGGCTGCCGCGGGTTTCGTCGCGACGGATGGTTTCGCCGGTGTTGGGGTCCTGCACCTGGCGAGTCTCAGTCACGCGGTGGTCGTTGCGTGGGATGGCCATGACGATCGAGATGATCAGGCCCAGTGCGCCGACACCCATCAGGATCCACCCGATCAGGGTCAGGTCGACGAAATCCACTACGTCAGCAACAGCGAAGGCAAGGATCGCGCCAATGGCGATCAACGCAATTGATGATCCAATTCTCATAGCCAGTAACTCCTTTGACATTGGGCGGTCGGCGAGCAAGTGTCGCTGCCGACCGTCGGTGAGGAAGTACATGGTGCAATTGTCAGCATACTTGTTGTTTCCGGAATCGTCCCGGAAGCTGTGATTTAGGCTTAAGGCCGGAACACCATCGCGGTGCTGAGAGTTCCAGGAGGTTTTGTGGCCAAAGGACGGAAGATCAATCCAGCCATGCGGGTGGCTACGGATGCGGCGTTCGATAAGCAGGGCAATCTGAAGCCCGGCACAACAACAGCTTTCATGAAGGCTTTGGACGTCCAGCGGCCGCTGGTGCTGGCAAATCTGGATCGGCTGCGGCGTAAGTACCCGGACGCCACCCCGGCGGACCTGGCGGCGACGCTGGAAAAGCACTATCTGACAACCGTGAGCTCAGGCGGCGCGGCGGTAGGTGCCACCGCCGTCGTTCCCGGAATAACCGCGGTGGCCTCACTGGGTCTTTCCGCGGTGGCAACTGTCGGCTTTCTGGAATCCACGGCGCTCTTTGCCCAGTCCATCGCTGAACTGCACGGCATTGACACTGAAAACCCGGAGCGCTCGCAGGCGATGGTGATGGCCATCCTGATGGGCGAAGAGGGCCGTTCGTTGATCAAGGAGTTCGCCGGGCAGGCCGGCGGCCGCGGCGGGAATCCGGCCCGCGCCTGGGGAAGCGCCGTGGGCAGCACCATGTCCACCGGGATGGTCAGTTCACTGGTGGACAGCCTGAAGAAGCGCTTCTTGGCCAAAGTGGTGGCCAAGCAGGGTGCGGCAATGTTGGGCCGGGTCATTCCGTTCGGCATTGGCGCCGCGGTGGGTGGTGTAGGCAACCATGTGATGGGACGGCGTGTTGTTGCCGCCACCCGGGCGGCCTTTGGACAACCGCCGCTGGTCCTGCCGATGTCCCTGGTGGAGGACCTGGTGGAAAACCGGTACCGGCTGGGGACACTCCCGGCCGCGCCCGGGCGGTTGACCGCCAAAATGCTGGAGAAGCTGCCCGTGATCAAGCGCAAGGGCCAGAAAGCTATCACAGAGTCCGCGGATCATGACGGCGAGTGACCGGCCCGGCATCGACCTGAACAGCGACCTCGGCGAATCGGTCGACGGCCGGCTAATGGGCGACGACGCTGCGATGTTTCCGCTGATCACCAGTGCCAACATCGCCTGCGGCTACCATGCCGGCGACGACGAGACCATGCTGGCCAGCTGCCGCCGCGCCGCCGAGAACAGGGTGGCGGTGGGCGCGCATGTTTCGTATCAGGACCGGGCCGGGTTTGGCCGGCGGTCCATGGATGTTCCGCCGGCCGAGTTGGTGGCGGACGTGACGTCCCAACTGGCTGCCCTCGATCGGATTGCCCGGAGCGCCGGAACGCCCATTGCCTACGTGAAGCCGCACGGCGCGCTCTACAACCGGATAGTCCACGACCGAACCCAGGCAGCGGCGGTGGTGGAGGCCGTCGGCACTTTCGATCCGCAGCTTCCCATCCTGGGTCTGCCCGGTTCCGCGGTGCTTGAGCTGGCCGCCGGTGCCGGGCTGCCGGTATTCCGGGAGGCCTTTGTGGACCGCGGCTATCGCGGCGACGGCACGTTGATTCCGCGCGGCGAGCCGGGCGACCTGCTGGAGGACCTGGAGCAGATAGCCGACCGCGCGGTGGAATTCGCCCTGCAGGGTGCGGCTGATTCGCTCTGCGTGCACGGCGATACCCCCGGCGCGGTGGCGATGGCACGGCTGGTCCGGCAGCGGCTGGCTGCGGCGGGAATCAGCCTCCGTCCGTTCACCGACGCCGCCCGGGCCTCCGGGCGGTAAGGTGCAGGTCCTGCCTTTCGGCGAAAGCGCGCTGCTGGCCGAATTCAGCACCCTCGACGACGTTTTGGCGCACTACGGCGCGCTCTCGGCCTCGCTGCCGCCCGGGGTCACGGAACTGGTTCCTGCTGCCCGCACCATTTTGGTGACGTTCGCCGCCCCGGCGAGCAGCGCCGTCGTCCGCCAATGGCTGGAAGACACGGCACCGCACGACGCCGAAGCCGGCACCGCGGAAGGCCCCGGGGACATCGTCACGCTGGAGGTGGACTACTCCGGCGAGGACCTGCCGGAGGTAGCGCGGCTGCTGGGCATGAGCGAGGCCGACGTGGTCCGGCAGCATCAGCAGTGCGAATGGACTGCCGCGTTCACCGGCTTCGCGCCCGGCTTCGCCTACCTGGTGGCGCCGGAGAATCCGCTGCAGGTGCCGCGGCTGGCCGAACCGCGGACCCGGGTGCCCGCCGGATCCGTGGGCCTGGCCGGGGAGTTCAGCGGCGTCTACCCGTCGGAGTCGCCGGGCGGCTGGCAGCTGATCGGCAGGACCGATGCACGGCTCTGGGACCCGGCGCGGGAGCAGCCGGCACTGATAACGCCGGGAACACGCGTCCGGTTTAGGGCGGTGTAGTCATGCTGACGGTGCTCAAGACGGGACCGGAACTGCTGGTGCAGGACCTCGGCCGGCCCGGCCATGCCTCCGTCGGAGTGAGCCCGTCCGGTGCACTGGACACCCGGGCGCTGCGGGCGGCCAACCGGTTGGTGGGCAACACAGAATCCGCCGCCGGTCTGGAATTGCTGTTGGGCGGGGCGGTTCTGGAGTTTGACGACGACGCGGTGGTTGCGCTGACGGGCGCCGTCGGCGAGCTGGCGGTCTCCGGGCGTGGCAAAGAGCGCTACCGCCCGTTCCGGGTTGAGGCTGGCCAGCGGCTGGAGATCGGCGTGGCCACCTCCGGGCTGCGGTACTACCTGGCAGTTGCCGGAGGCATCATGGCGGAGCCGCTGATGGGGTCGGCCGCTACCGACGTGCTTTCCGGCATGGGGCCGGCACGATTGCAGGACGGCGACGTGCTGCGGGTCGGCCCGGCCGTGCCAGCCAGCGAGGCCCCGTGGCTGCCGGTTCCGCATCCGCCCGCCGGCACCGTGGCGGTGCGGTTGCAGCCCGGACCGCGGCTGGATTGGTTCGCCGCGGACACCCGGCAACGATTGGCGCTGGGCGACTGGTCGGTGAGTGCTGACAGCAATCGCGTGGGGTTGCGGCTGCTGGGGCGGCCCTTGCAGCGGGTGGTCGAACGCGAACTGCCCAGCGAGGGCATGGTCACCGGCGCGGTGCAGGTTCCGCCGTCGGGGTTGCCCACCGTGTTTCTGGCCGACCATCCGCTTACCGGCGGCTATCCGGTGCCGGCCGTGGTGGCGCCGGCGGACCTGCCGCTGCTTGCCCAAGCCCGGCCCGGCCAGCGCATCCGCTTCCACTGGGCCGGCTGAGCAGCACAGCCGTTTGCGAGGCGCTCCCGTTTGGACCGTTCGCTCCCGTTGGATCGTCTGCTCCCGTTCGAGGGGGAGCAGACCGCTCAAATGGGAGCGCTCCCCGTTGTGCGGCGGGCAGCGGTTAGCCGAAGATGGCGGTGGCCACGGTGAAGATCGTCAGCCCGGCCAGTGAACCGACCACGGTGCCGTTGATCCGGATGAACTGCAGGTCCCGGCCCACTTGAAGTTCGATCTTGCGCGACGTCTCCTGCGCGTCCCAGCGCTCGACCGTCTCGGTAATGACGCTGGCGATTTGTGAACGGTAGGTCCGGACCAGGTACCCGGCCGCTTCCTCGATCCAGCCGTCGATTTTTGCCGCCAGTTCGGCGTCGGTCGCCAACCGGTGGCCGAAGTCCGCTACTGCCCGCTTGAATGCCAGGCTCAACTCGCTCTGCGGATCGTCCACTGCCTCCAGCAGCGAGGTTTTGAGCGTCTCCCACGTGCGGGTTGCTAGTGCCCGCACTTCGGGATCGCCCAGCGCATTGTGTTTGATCGCTTCGACCCGCGCCATCATTTCGGGGTCGTGCTGCAGATCCTGGGCCAGGGAGTTGAGGTAGGTGTCCAACTGCCGGCGCATCGGATGCTCCGGGTCGGCCTGCACGGCAAGGATGAACTTGTACAGCTCCAGATGGACCTTGTCGCCGACCAACGAATCCACGAACTGCGGCACCCAGGTCGGCGAGCGGTCGGAGACCAGCCGCGCCACGGTCTCCTGGTTGTCGAGTACCCAGTCGGCGGCGCGGTCCAGCAGCAGATCCACCAGCTTCAGGTGGTGGCCGTCGCGCAGCACATGCTCGGCCAGCCGACCCAGCGGCGGACCCCACGGCGGGTCCAGCAGGTGCCGGCGGGCCAGCGACTCGATGAGTTCCTGGACGTCCTCGTCGTTGAGCACCTGCAGGGCCCCGCGGATGGCCGTGGCTCCCTCGCGGGCAACCCGTTCGGTGTTCTCCGGCCGTTCCAACCAGAGCCCCGCCTTGGCGGTGATGCCAAGCGAGCCGATCTTGGCCTTCACCACGTCCTCGGCCAGGAAGTTCTCCTCCACGAACTGGCCCAGGCTCGCCCCGATCTGGTCCTTGCGGCGCGGAATGATGGCCGTGTGGGGGATCTTGAGCCCCATCGGGTGCTTGAACAGAGCGGTCACCGCGAACCAGTCGGCCAGCGCACCCACCATGCCGCCCTCGGCCGCGGCCCGGACGTAGCCCAGCCACGGATAGCTTTCCTGCAGGGCGAAGGAGACCATGAAGACCAGGGCCAGGACCACCAGCAGGCCGGTGGCCAGCAGCTTCATCCGGCGCAGCGCGGCGGCGCGGTCGCTGTCCGTCAGACCAGCGCTGCGGCTGCCGCCGTATGGCCCGCCTCCGCGCGTGCTCCCCGCCGCCCGTCCGCTCACCGGCTCGTCCCTCGGCCCATCCGTACGCCCGTCCGCAGTGTCGGGTGCGACGCCGCCGCCCGTCTGAGTGCCCATGTTGCCTCCGAACCGAATCGCCGAACGATCATCGACCGTTCACCCTTCAGTCAACCCTACGGCGGTCCCGGTTGTCCGGTCATCGCGTACGGTGAATTCATGCCCCAGAGGATCTACGCTCACCGCGGTTCCAGCGAGCAGTATGCGGAGAACACCCGCGCCGCCTATCTGCAGGCCATTGCCGACGGCGCCGACGGGATCGAGTGCGACGTCCACCTGACCAAGGACCGCCGGCTGGTCTGCTTCCACGACTTCACACTGGACCGCACCTCCAACGGCACCGGCAACGTTTCCGACCACACCCTGGATGAGTTGCTGCAGCTGGACGTCAGTTCCTGGAAAGGCGTGCCGATCCCGCCCGAATACGGCGGCACCGCGGACCAACTGGTCACGCTCGACGACCTGGTGGACCTGATGCGGGCCGCCGGACGGCCGCTGGGCCTGGCCGTGGAGCTCAAGCACCCCAGTCCGTACGGGCAGGAGCTGGAGGACGAACTGCTCAAGTACCTGATGGCAGAGGGCTGGGACCCGGAGACCTCGCGGCTGGACAACATCCAGATGAGCTTCATGAGCTTCCACCCGGACGCGGTGAAGTACCTGGCCGACAACATGCCCGGCGAGTACCTCTGCCAGCTGCTGGACGACATCGACGCCGAGGAACTCAAGGCCAGCCTGATGATGGGCGAGCTGACCGTCGGTGCGGTGGCGGGACTGCTGCGGCGCGCGCTGTCCGAAGGCGAAGGGCTGATCGAAGAACACCGCGTGGGTCTGGCCGGACCCGGCGTGGACTACGTGCGCTCGCATCTGCCGCTGATCCGCCGCTGGCTGGAGGCCGGTATGCAGTTCCGCGTCTGGACGGTGGACGATCCGCAGGACGTGAAGCTGTGCCGGGACCTGGGCTTCGGCGAGATCACCACCAACCGTCCGGCCGAGGTCCGCCGGCAACTCGAGACAGCCCACGTCTAGGACCGCCCCCGCGGGCAAAGAGCCTGCCGAAGGCCTCTGCCGCAACCATGGCCTTTGTGGTTTATTTGGTGCATGGCATCTCCGATTGAGGATTATGCACTGATATCGGATCTGCACACGGGAGTGTTGGTGTCGCGGTCCGGGAGCATGGACTGGCTCTGCCTGCCCCGCTTCGACTCGCCCTCCGTCTTCTCCGCGCTATTGGGCGGCCCCGGACACGGCCGCTGGCTGCTGGCCCCGGACGGCGCGCGGCCCCAAACCGGCGAGCCAATGGGCACTGGCCCGGAGGGGGCACAGAGCAACGACCCGTTGGAAGCCCAGCAGCGCCAGCACCCGGTTTCCACCCAGGAACACAACGAAGCAGTCTCCTCGGATCCGGAAACCCACGCGTCCTCCGCCACCGAACAGGCCGAAGAGGCGGCCGGTACGGGCGGGGCAGCCCACGCGGCCCAAACACCCGGGGCAACCAATGGAGCCGGAGCATCCGAGGACGCTGCCGGCACCGCCGAAGCCTCCGGAGGCGCCACCAGTTCCACGGCCGAGACGCCGGCCGGATCGGGGTCCGGGCAGCCCGTCACGGCGGACGCCATGCACAGCAACGGTGCAACCACGGCACCGGTCCACCCGCGGCCCGCACGGCATCACCGCCAGCCCAGCGGCACCGCAGCCGAAGGCGAGCCGCACGCCGTCGTCGTTAAGCGGACCTATATTGTGTCCACTTTCGTGCTCCAGACCCGGTGGAAGAGCAGCACGGGCGAGGCGCTGATCACCGAGTTCATGCCGGTGGGTGACCGCAGGGCATCGCTGGTGCGCCGGATCGAGGGCATGTCCGGCGAGATGAAGATCCGGCAAGAGCTGATCATGCGGTTCCACTACGGGGACGTGGTCCCCTGGGTGAACCGGGTCAAGGACGAAGAGAGCGGGAAGGAATCGATCGTCGCAATCGCCGGACCGGATGCACTGGTGCTGCACGGGGACGACCTGCCGCGCGCCTCGGAACGCCGGCACCAGGGCGAATTCACCATCAAAGCCGGCGAGAAGATCGACTACGAGCTGTGCTGGTTTCCCTCCCACCAGGCCGTCCCGCCGATGATCGACGTCGATGCAGCCCTGGATCAGACGGTGAATTTCTGGCAGAACTGGTGCTCACAATTCCCGCCGCAGGGGGACCACCACGGCATGGTCAAGCGTTCGCTGCTGGTGCTGCGCGCCATGACGCACGAGACCACAGGCGGAATCGTTGCCGCGCCGACCACCTCGCTGCCGGAGTCCTTCGGCGGGGAACGGAACTGGGACTACCGGTACGTCTGGCTGCGCGACGCGGCGTTGACGCTGGAGTCGATGATGACGCACGGCTATGAAAACGAGGCGCTGCAATGGCGCAACTGGCTGCTGCGCGCGGTGGCCGGCGATCCGGAAGACCTGCAGATCATGTACGGCGTGGCCGGTGAACGCGATCTCCAGGAGCGCATCATCGAGCACCTGCCGGGCTACGAAGGTTCCGTGCCGGTCCGGGTGGGCAACGGGGCGGTGTGCCAGTACCAGGCGGACGTGATCGGCGAGGTCATGGTGGCGCTGGAAAAACTGCGCAACCTGGGCGGCACCGAGGACCACTTCTCCTGGCCGCTGCAGAAGGCCATGCTGCACTACATCGAGAAACACTTCGACGAGAAGGACCAGGGCATCTGGGAGATGCGCGGGCCCCGGCGGTACTTTACGCACTCCCGGGTGATGATGTGGGCCGCCTTTGACCGCGGCGTTCGCGCCGTCCGGGAGCACGGACTGGACGGCAAGGCCGTGCGGTGGACGGAGCTGCGGGACCGGCTGCGTGAGGAGGTCATGGAGCACGGCTTCAACCGGGAGATCAACTCCTTCACGCAGAGCTACGACAGCACCGAAGTGGATGCGTCGTTGCTGGTGCTGCCGCAGGTGGGCTTTGTGAAGTACGACGACGACCTGATGCTCGGTACCGTGGCCCGGCTCGAGCAGGAGCTGGTGGATGCGGACGGACTGATCCTGCGCTACCGGACCACCTCCGGGATGGACGGGCTGGCCCCGGGTGAACACCCGTTCCTGGCCTGCTGTTTCTGGCTGGTGGAGCAGTACGCCCGCTCCGGCCGGATTGGCGATGCGCGCGACCTGATGGACCGGCTGGTGGGTTACGCGAACGATCTGGGGCTGATGGCCGAAGAGTACGACACGGTGAACAAGCGGATGACAGGCAACTTCCCGCAGGCGTTCTCGCACCTGGCCCTGATTCGGGCGGCTGACGCCATTAACGGCCACGCGCAGGACGCGGTGTAGGCCAGCGGCTCCTCCCGTTGCGTTAACCTGTGCGACGACGGCGCTGCCCGTCCGCGGGACATCGCACCCTGCTGCCCGGCTACTGTAGGTGGGTGAAGTTTTTCCAGTCCCCTGCCGTCAAAGTGGGGCTGTCCATCTCCATCGCCACCGGACTGTACGGGGTCTCCTTCGGTGCGCTGTCCGTGACGTCCGGACTGGATCTTTGGCAGACCATGGCGCTGAGCCTGCTGCTGTTCAGTGGCGGCTCCCAGTTTGCCTTCATTGGCGTGATTGGCGGCGGCGGCACCGGACTGGCCGCGATGACGGCTTCTGCCTTGCTGGGCATCCGCAACGGCATTTACGGCATGCAGATGAATGCGCTGGTCTCCCCGCGCAGTTGGCGGCGTCCGTTGGCGGCCCAGGTGACCATCGACGAGTCCACCGCCACGGCGTCCGGCCAAGAGGACCCGGACGAGCGCCGGCGCGGTTTTTGGACCGCCGGGGTAGGTATATTCCTGCTCTGGAATCTGTTCACCCTGGTGGGTGCGCTGGCCGGCAACGCGCTGGGGGATCCGAAGCAGTGGGGCCTGGACGGGGCCGCCGTCGCGGCCTTCCTGGCCCTGCTCTGGCCGCGGCTGAAAGGCAAAGAACCGGCGGCCATCGCCGTGGTGTGCGCCCTGGCCACGCTGCTGGCGGTGCCGTTCGTTCCCAGCGGCGTGCCCATCCTGGTGGCCGCAGCCGTCGCGGCGGCCATCGGCTGGTTCACGCACAAACCAGTGCCCGCCGGAATGGCTCCGGACATCGAGCCCTACGCCGAACCGTACAGCGAGCACGACGGAGCCCACTCGCTCGCCGAGTCCGAGCGCCGCAGCACCGGGCAGGACGGCGGCCCCGCGGACAGCACAGACGGAAAGGACGCACCGTGAGCCTGTGGATCTGGATTCTGCTCGCCTGCGCCATCTCCTACCTGACCAAGCTGGCGGGCTACTTGGTGCCGGCCAAGTGGATGAAGAACCAGCGGATGTCGCGCATCGCCGCCACCATGACCATCGGGCTGCTCGCCTCGCTGACCGTGGTCAACACCTTCTCCACCGGCCAGCAGTTGGTGTTCGACGCCCGGCTCGGTGCCCTGCTGGCCGCCGCCGTCGCCCTGTTGTTGCGCGCGCCCTTCCTGGTGGTGGTGATTGCCGGAGCCGCCGCGGCCGCCCTGCTCCGGCTGGCTGGCTGGGGGTAGCCCCGGCCTGCCCTCACCGGCCGGCAGGTGTGCCGCATTCAAGAGGGCGTCGGCCTAAGGGGAGGCGGCGTTAAGGCGGATTGACGACGGCGGTGCGCACCGCCGTCGTCAATTAATCGGTTCGGAGTCAGTCAGCGATCTTGGCGACCAGCCGGCCGACGACTTCACCCTTCTTGAGTTTCTCCAGGCCCTCCGGGATCTCGTCGAAGGTGATCTCGGTGAGCGTGGGGTTGAGCTTGCCGGTGGCGAAGTAGTCGTAGACCCCTTGTACGTCCTCCTTGGTGCCGCCCTGCGAGCCAACCAGGGTGACCTCGGACAGAATCAGGGTCTTGGTGCTGATGGTGGATTCCAGCCGGCCCATGCCCACCTGGACCACGCGGCCGCCGCGGCGGACCGTCTCGATGGCCTCGGCAGTGGTAGTGCCGAAACCGGCGAAGTCCACGACGACGTCCAGACCGATCTCCTTGAACTCCGCGATGGACTTGGCCACGTCCTTGGCGCCGACCTCGCGGGCCTGGTCCCAGATCTTCTCGTTGACCTCGGCGATGTAGACCTCCGCTCCGGCCAGCACCGCCACGCGCGCGCCGATGGAGCCCAGGCCGCCGAAGCCGATGATGCCGACCTTGTCGCCGGCCTTGACCTGTCCGTTGGCGATAACAGCGTGGTGGCTGGTCATGCCGGCATCGGTGCCGGCCGCGCCCTGCGAGAAGCTCACGTTGTCCGGAATGCGGACCAGTGCCTCCTGGTCAATTGCAGCCTTGAAAGAGAAGCCGCCGTCGAACGCGTAGCCGGGAGCGCCCGCGGACGTGGTGGGGCAGAAGCCAACCCGGTCACCGATCTTCCACTCGGTCACGCCGTCGCCAACCTCGGTGATGACCCCGGCGACTTCGTGGCCCAGGGTGATGGGCCGTTTGGCCAGCGTGGAGAGCCACCCCTCGTCCTCCAGCATGCCGACGTCGGAGTGGCACAAGCCCGCGGACTTGATATCAACGACCACACCACCGGGGGCGGCTGTGGGCTCGTCGACGTCGGTCAGCACGAGGGGCTCGTGGGTGTTGGTGAACTGCCAGGCTTTCATGGGTTCTCCTGTAGCGCGTTTCTAGCGTTTCGCTCCGGAGGGTCCGCCGGAGCGGTAGGGCTCGTGGCCCTATTGCCACCGTAGCCCGGCCCATCCGCAATTTCCATGTATATGCATGTATCGTCCGTCACCCTCCGGCGGTGTCCCGATTTCCCGCCGATTGCGGCAGGTGACGGCGGACCTGTCCTTGGCTGTGGCCCTGTGGAAGACTGAAGCCATGCTTGTAGCCTTCTCTGTTGCACCCTCCGGCGTTCCCACGGCCGGCCCCGCGCCCCACGACGCTTCGGTGCACGACGCCGTTGCCGCGGCGGTCCGGGTGGTCCGGGAATCGGGCCTGCCGAACAAGACCGACGCCATGTTCACCACCATCGAGGGCGAATGGGACGAGGTCATGGACGTCGTCAAGCGAGCCACCGAGGCCGTCGGCCTGTACGGCTCACGGGTGTCGCTGGTGCTCAAGGCGGATATCCGGCCGGGCTACTACGGCGAACTCTCCGGCAAGGTGGAGCGGCTGGAAGCGGCCGTCACCGAGCAGGAGCAGAAGTGAGCCAAGAGCGCGGCATGCAGGACGCCGATCGGGCCGAAGCCTGGACAGCGGTCGAAGACTATCTGACGGTCACCTTGGTGGGCGAGGATCCGGCGCAAGTGTCGGCTCGGGAGAGCGCCGACCGGGAGGGCTTGCCGGCCATCGAGGTCAGTGCGCCGCAGGGAAAACTGCTGATGCTGCTGGCCAAACTGACCGGTGCACGCAAGGCGCTGGAGATTGGCACGCTCGGCGGGTACAGCACCATCTGGTTGGCCCGCGGAGTGCTGGATGGCGGCGAAGTGGTCAGCTGCGAGTACGAACCGCATCACGCCGAAGTCGCCCGGCGGAATCTGGACGCAGCCGGCGTCGGGGAGAAGGTCAGCATCCGCGTTGGTGCGGCGCTGGAAACGCTGCCCGCACTGGCCGCCGAGAATGCCGGGCCCTTCGATCTGGTGTTCATTGACGCGGACAAGGAAAACAACCGGAATTATGTCGAGTGGGCGCTGAAGTTGACGCGTCCGGGCAGCCTGATTGTGGTGGACAACGTGGTTCGCTCCGGGCAGGTGCTGGCCGACGGGTCCGGTGGCAGCACGCAGGACCGCGACATCCGCGGGACCCGCGATGCGCTGGCGCTGCTGGGCTCCGACGAACGCCTGGACGCCACCGCCATCCAGACCGTGGGCGGCAAGGGCTGGGACGGTTTCGCGCTGGCTCTGGTCAAGTAATCGATGGGGCGGAGAAGTACCCGGGCCGACGAGGCCCGGGAGCCGGAGGCGTCCCGCGGGCCGGCGGAAGGACGCTACGAGATTTCCTCCGGGACGGCCGAGCTGATCCGGGAACCGGAATCCGCGGACAGCTGGCTGCTCAAGATCAACGGCGTCCAGTCCTCCCATGTGGTGGTCGGTGATCCGCTGCGCCTGGACTTTGAGTACATGCGCTGGATGGCGGCGCTGATCGGATCCCGCTGGGAGGCCGAGGCAAAGCTGCGCGTCCTTCATCTGGGTGGCGGGGCCTGCTCGATGGCGCGCTACTTGGCGGCCGCCTATCCGCAGGCCCGGCAGGTGGTTGTCGAGATCGACGCGAAGCTGGCCGACTTGGTGCGGCGCTGGTTCGACATCCCGCGGGCGCCGCTGGTGCGGATCAGGGTGGGCGAAGCGCGGGCGGTGACCGAATCGCTGAGCGAAGGCAGCAGGGACCTGTTGATCCGGGATGTTTTTGCCGGCAGCACCACGCCGGACGGGTTGACCACGCTGGAATTCACCCGGGCGGTGCGGCGCGTGCTCTCGCCCGGCGGGGTCTACCTGGTGAACTGCGGCGATACACCCCAATTGGCCGGGGCGCGCGAGGAGGCGGCGACCATCGGTGAGGTTTTCGAACACCTGGTGATGATCGCCGATCCGCCGATGCTCAAGGGCCGGCGGCACGGCAACGTGGTGATCGCTGCCAGTGACGAGCCGTTGGAGACCGGCCCGGCGTTGATCCGTGAACTGCTGCACGGCGCGGTCCCGGCCCAGCTGTGGGATGGGGCAAAAATAGCGCAGTTTTGCAGAGGATCGGCGATCAGGCAAGACCCGCCGGTCAATTAGCTGCCTTTCCTGGAACGTTATGACTTCGGCTGGAAAATGTTTGTAAGATGGAGAGCGAACGGCCGATCGGCGGCCGTATTAGGCCCGGGAGCGGGCCGCTTGCGGTTGGCTCTCCGGAGGCAGGCATAGAAAAAACGGCTTCGACACTATGGATGGTGGCTGGAGCGCTATGTCTGCTCAGCCGGACTTGGTCCGGCGCCGGATGCCGGGTGCTGACAACCTAATCCCCCCAAGTTAGGTCCAGTGCCCGGCATCTCGGTCTCTTGAATCCTTTCACCAGAGCTTTTCACCGGCGGTTGGCCGGGTCCCCTCAGCCGTGCGCCGTTCGTCCCAGCAGCTCTGCCTCCCGGCTGCGGGCCTCTCGTCTGAGCACATCGACGACGGCGGCCACGGCTGGTTGCCGCAGCGAGTCCGGGCGAGCCACGAGCCAGTAACCGAGGCGCTCCTCCAATTCCTCCGGCAAGATCCGGACCAGGTCCGGATGCTGGTTAGCCATGAAACAGGGCAGCAGGCCCAGGCCGGCGCCGGCGCGGGTGGCCTCCACATGGACGAACACATTGGTGGAGCCGAGGGCGGTGGCCATTGCGGGCAGCAGCCGGCGCGGGGCGTCCAGATCGTCCACCTGCAGCATCGAATCGATGAAGTACACCAGCGGATGGTTCATTGCCGCGCGGACAGTGTCCGGCGTGCCATGTTTGGCCAGGTAGTCGCGGGAACCGTACAGACCCAAGACATAGCTGCCCAGCCGGATGGATCGGGCCCGGTTGACCTGCGGCCGTCCGACGACCACTTCGAAATCCAGGCCCGGCCGGTGCTGTGAAGCCCGCCGGGCAGCGGTCACGATCTCCACGCTGAGCTTGGGGTGGTCCTGCTGCAGTCGGGCAATCGCCGGCGCGGCGACGAAGGCACTGAAGCCGTCGGTCGCGGACATTCGCACCACACCGGTCAGTTGGTCTGCCTCATCCGGTGCGCGGTTTAGCCCGGCCAGCGACTCCTCGATCCGTTCTGCCACTGCCGCCGCCTTGCGGCCAAGATCGGTCAGTTCCCAGCCACCCGGCGCCCGCGAGAAGGCGCGGCCGCCCAAGGAATTCTCCAGGGCAGTGATCCGGCGGGAGACCGTGGTGTGGTTCAGGCCCAGGTGTTCGGCTGCGGAGGTATACCTGCCGGTGCGGGCAACGGCGAGCAGGATGATCAGATCGTCCGGGTTAGCGGGCAAGGGCGCGGAGGTCATATCTGCATTTTCGCAGACCCGATCTGCAAACTTTGCCATTGATGCACACGCGGTTAGAGGGAATACTCAGGGTGGTCGCATTGTGACCTCACTCACAGGCCTGCCGGGACACTCCGGAGGCCCCGCACCTGCAGTATCCGCACGCCACGCAAGGAGAAAGATGAGCGCCCACGCTACCCCCACCGGACCCGGATCCGGCACCTCACACGAGTCGCCGCCGTCGGTCCTGCGCAAGGTTGTCACGGCTTCCATGGCCGGCACGGTCGTTGAATGGTACGAATTCTTCCTCTACGCAACGGCGGCCACCCTGGTCTTCGGCGCCCTGTTCTTCCCGGACGCCGGTACCGAACTGGATGCGATCATCGCAGCCTTCGTCACCTTCGCCGTTGGCTTCATCGCCCGGCCGCTCGGCGGCATTGTCTTCGGCCACTTTGGTGACAAGGTGGGCCGGAAGAAACTGCTGCAGTTGAGCATCATCCTGATCGGCGCAGCCACCTTCCTGATGGGCTGCCTGCCAGGATTCGACCAGATCGGTTACTGGGCGCCGGGCCTGCTTGTGGCGCTGCGGTTCATCCAGGGCTTTGCCATCGGCGGCGAATGGGGCGGCGCAGTGCTGCTGGTCGCCGAGCACAGCCCGGCAGCCAAGCGCGGGTTCTGGGCATCCTGGCCCCAGGCCGGCGTGCCGATGGGCAACATGTTGGCCACCGTAGTGCTGTGGATCATGTCCACTGTCCTGTCCGACGCCGAGTTCCTGGCCTGGGGCTGGCGCGTTGCCTTCTGGCTCTCCGCCGTCATTGTGATTGTGGGCTACTACATCCGCACCAAGGTCACCGAAGCGCCGATCTTCCTGGAAGCCCAGGCAGAGGCCGCCAAGGTCAAGTCCACCTCCTACGGTGTGGTGGAAGTGATGAAGCGTTACCCGCGCGGTGTCTTCACCGCCATGGGCCTGCGCGTCGCCGAGAACATCATCTACTACATCGTGGTGGCGTTCTCCATTACCTACCTGAAGACCGTGCACGACTTCGACGTCACCACCGTGCTGGGCCTGCTGATCCTGGCGCACGCCTTCCACTTTGTGGTGATTCCGTTCTACGGGCGGCTCTCGGACACCATCGGCCGCCGGCCGGTGTACATGGCAGGCGCCGTGCTGTCGGGCGTCTGGGCCTTCGTCGCCTTCCCGATGTTCGACACGCAGAACCCGATCATCATCCTGGCCGCGATCTTCCTGGGCCTTGCCGTACACGGCCTGATGTATGCCGGACAGCCAGCCATCATGGCCGAGATGTTCCCCACCCGGATGCGCTACTCCGGTGTCTCGCTGGGCTACCAGGTCACGTCGATCTTCGCCGGCTCGCTGGCCCCGATCATCGCCGCCACGCTGCTGAAGGACTTCCAGCACTGGCTGCCGATTGCGCTGTACCTCGTGGTCGCTTCCCTCATCACCATCGTGGCGGTGTACTTCGCACGTGAAACCAAGGGAGCCTCGCTGCGCGACCTCGACCGGGCCGACATCGCGGCCCAGACCGGATCCGAAGTGCGGGCCCAGGCCTAGGCGGAAGCAGGGCTTGGCCGCCCGGGTTAAGCCCAAGGCAACACTTCACCAGGCAAGCAAAAGGGACCGGTGCCGCCCGTTGGGGGGCGGGCACCGGTCCCTTAGCCGTTCAGGGAGCAGCGGTTGATCAGCGGAAGCCAATCAGCTGTTCGATCGGCCCGATACCGAAGAAGAGCACGAAGGCAGCGGCCACGATCCACATCAGCGGGTGGATCTCCCGGGCCCGGCCCTGGAAGGTGCGCACCAGCACGTAGGCGATGAAGCCCGCACCCAGGCCGTTCGCAATGGAATAGGTGAACGGCATCAGGGTGAAGGTCAGGAAGGCAGGGATGGCCACGCCCCAGTCGGACCAATCGATCTTGCCCACCTGGGACACCATCATGAACCCGACGACGACGAGCGCCGGCGCCACTGCCTCGAAGGGCACCAGCGAGATCAGCGGTGTGAAGAACATGGCCAGCAGGAACAGCAGCCCGGTCACGACGTTGGCCAGGCCGGTGCGCGCACCTTCGCCGATGCCTGCGCCGGATTCCACGTAGATCTGGTTGGAGGAGACCGATGCGGCACCACCGGCAACGGCACCCACGGCGTCGACGATCAGCACCCGGTCCACGTGCGGAATGTTGCCCTGCTTGTCGGTCAGGCCGGCCTCATTGGCCAGGCCCACCATGGTGCCCATGGCGTCGAAGAAGATGCTCAGCAGGATCGCGAAGGCCAGCAGGGATGCGGCCGTGAAGCCCAGCGTACCGAAGGAGCCGAAAATGCTGACCTGGCCGACCAGGCTCAGGTCGGGCAGCCCCACCCAGCTGCCGGTCGGCAGTTCGGGCACTACCAGGGACCAGCCCTGCGGGTTGAAGCCGTCGGGGCCCACTGAAGGTCCGACGTTGGCCACGGCTTCGATGATCACCGCGAGCACAGTAGCGGACAGCACGCCGAGCAGGATGCCGCCCTTGACCTTGCGCACCACCAGGGCGATGGTCAGGATCAGGCCGAAAATGAAGACCAGCGTCGGCCAGCCCAGCAGCACGCCGTCGAACCCGAGGCCCACCGGAACTGTGGTGCCCGCCGCGTCCGGAATGCGTCGGATGAAGCCGGCGTTGACCAGACCGATCAGGGCGATGAACATGCCGATGCCCACCACAATGGCCGTCTTCAGGCTTTGCGGTACGGCGTTGAACACCGCGGTCCGGAACCCGGTGAGTACCAGGATCAGCATGGTGATACCGGAGAGCACCACCAGGCCCATGACGTCCGGCCAGGTCAGGCCTGGATTCGTAGCAACCGTGATAGCGACGAAGGCGTTGACACCCAACCCGGTCGCCAGAGCGAACGGGTACTTGGCCCACGCGCCCATGGCAATCGTCAGCACGCCGGCCACCAGGGCCGTCACCGCTGCGACGCGTTCGGCGCCAAGCATGGCTCCGGTCGAATCGGCGCCGCCCAGGATCAGCGGGTTCAGCACCACGATGTAGCTCATCGCGAAGAACGTGGCCAGACCGCCGCGGATTTCACGTGAATAGTTGGAGCCGCGCTTGGTGATCTCGAAGTATCGGTCGAGCACCGAAGTCTTGTCGGCTACTGCTGCCTTTGCGGGCATGGGGAATGTCCTCCACGGGTGAGTGGCATAGTTGGAAGTTTCCCCAAAATTCTACGCTCCTGCAGCGTGCAGGGGCGTACGACGGCGGCGCTTGGCTTCGGAGGGTCAGGCGACGGCCGTGCGGCCGGAGGAAGCGATGGCATTTCCCGCCACTTTTGCCTGCCGGATGATCTCCCGGGTGCTCGGGGCCAGCAGGTCTGCGACGCCCACCAGGTACAAGCCGATGGCGTTCAGGACAGCCACAGCGTTTTGTCCTGCCGCGATGCCCAGGCTACGCAGCAGCCGCCGCATCTGGTTCTGTGCGCAGCCAGTCAGGACCACGGAATCGGCGACCAGCAGCCCGCGTTCGGTGCGGATGACCCAGCGCTGCGCGCTGTCCCGGCTGATCGAAGGAACGCGGGCCGTGCGTGCCTCGAGTGCTCCAGAGTGCGGGTCCAACTGCAGGGCGGGAGCGCCTTTCCCCGAGGTCCGGCTGACTCCGCAGGCAAAGGTGCTGCGCCGAATGTCGAGCTCATGGCTCGCGGCGTAGGCCTGCAGCAGCCGCAGTAGGTCATTGCGTTCGCCGCGGTCCGACGAGTCTGGCAACGGTGACCGGCGACTGGGGTCGGAGGACTGCGAGAGCAGACCCTCCACAACGATTGAGGACACGCCCCGGCGGCTCAGTTCACTGGCCACCGCCAATCCGGGCAGGCCGGAGCCAATAACCACCGTGGTGGTGTACTCGGTCGGAACCTCTGGGGAAGAAGCGCCACTCAATGCACGGACTCCTTGAACGGTAGGGAGAACCTCGGACGGCGAACGGACCGCCCGCAACGCGTTGTGAAACTGTTGTTCAACAAGTAATTTCATCGAAGCCTACATAACTTTCCGGCCACTGAGAAGGGCTTTGTTGCAGAGTAAGCTGAGGGTAGCTGGCGAGGGAGCCAGTGCTACGTTGAGGGAGGCGGAACGAATGACAGAAGCCACTGCCGGAAGCGCCGGACAGGGTGCCGCACCACGCGGCATCGTCGTCGGAGTCGATGGCTCCGACCAGAGCATCTGCGCGTTGGTTTGGGCTGCTGAGGAGGCGCAGCGGCGCCGGACCCCACTGCATGTCGTGACCGCCTACACCGTTGCGGTCTTTGCCGCATCGAGCATGGATGCCGGCTATGCCACGCTGGATGATTCGGTCATCCGCGAAGGTGCCGAAGCCGTGCTCGAGCAGGCGGTGGCGAAAATCGAAGGCTACAACCTCGACGTGGACTCCCGTGTGGAAACCGGCGATGCGGCCGGCGTCCTGTTGGAGCTCTCCGAGCAGGCCGAACTCATAGTGGTCGGCACGCGCGGACGCGGCGGCTTCATGGGCAGGTTGCTCGGGTCGGTCAGCAGCGCCGTCCCGGCCCACGCCGAGTGCCCCACCGTGACCATCCCGCTGGCCTGTGCCCCCCGGCTCGGCGACCTGGAGATCGAAGTCCCGCGGTCCAAGGAACAGACCGTGCGGCCGGAGGACATCGAGAGGGTCGTCGTCGTCGGCGTCGACGGGTCCGAGCAGGCCCGCAATGCCACCCTGGTGGCCGCGGAGCAGGCGGAACGGCTTGGCTACCCGCTCAAGCTGGTCTGCGCGCTGCCGCCCTTCACCGGCTCGCTGGCCTGGGTGCCCGCGCCGCTGGACCGGGAGGCGCTCTACTCAGACATCCGCGAGCAGCTCGACGCCGGCGTGGCCTGGATCAAGAGCCACTTCCCGAACCTGCACGTCATCGGCGAGGTGCAGGACGGTTCGCCGGTGGAACTCCTGATCGAGGCTACCCGCACGGCGGAACTGTTGGTGGTCGGTACGCGCGGCCGCGGTGGCTTCGCCGGAATGCTGCTCGGCTCCACCAGCCAAGGCGTGCTGCACCACGCCAAGGGGCCGGTCATGGTGGTCCCGGACAAGCACGACCCGCGGCTGGACGACCGCCGGAACTTCGGCCCGCTGCCGGACGCCGAAGGCCAGTAAGCATCGCATTAAGGGCTGGGCCCGGAACCTGCGAGGTTCCGGGCCCAGCCCTTAGCAGTTGGCTCCGTCTACACGGCCCAGCGGGCCCCGACGGTGTGCAGCTTGCCGTACATGTGACTGATGTTCGTCACGGTCAGTCCGACATCCGGATTCAGGGCGTGAACCACCTGCCAGTTGCCGATGTAGATCGCCACGTGCCAGATGGCATTCGGTTCGCCCCAGAACACCAAGTCGCCGGGCTGCAGCTCCGACAGCGGAACCTTGTAAGGTGCCTGATCAAGCTGGGCCTGGGCTACGCGGGGGAGATAGCGCCCGGCGCTGCTGAACGCCGCCTGTGTCAGGCCCGAACAGTCGTAACCCAGCGGACCGTTGCCGCCCCAGTCGTAGAAGGACTTCTTGTTGCCTTCCTTCGCCATGGCGAAGCTGATCGCTGCGCCGGCGATGCCGCCGTTCGCTGCGGGGGCATTCACCACCGGAGGCGGCGTGACCTCTGGCTCCGGCTCTGGTTCGGGCTGGGTCGGCGGCGGAGTCGGCCGGGGTGTCGTGGGTGTCGTAGGAGCGGACGGAGCCGGCGTTGAGGGCCGCGGCGTAGTTGGTCGCGGAGTGGAAGGCCGGGGCGCCGACGGGGTCGAGGTCGACGGGGTGGAGGGCCGCGGCGCCGTGATGTCATCGCTGGCCGGGGCCACGGTGGAGCCTTGTGGTGACGCGTTGCTGCTGGAGGGCCGCTGCGCCGCGGCCGCCTCTTGCGCCGACTGCTCAACCAGGGCCTGGAGCTGGCGGTCCTGCTCGGCCTTCTCCAAGGCGGCGATGCGGGCGTCTTCCTCGCTGGTGCTGGTCCCCCTGAGTTCGGCGAGATGCACCAGGAGCGCCTGCCGCTGTTCCTCGTAGCGGATCACCAGCTGTTCCTGGGCTGCGCTGGCGGCCTTGGCGTCGGTCTCGGCGGCTTCCGCCGCAACGGCGGCGTCCTTGGCAGCTTCTTCGGCCTGCGTGACATAGAGCTCCCAGGCGGCCCAGAGCTGGGCGGCCTGCTGGGACTCGGTCAGCGTCTGCGAGCGGTTCGCGGTCAGTGCATCCAGCGTGGAGGCCTTGTACAGCACATCGCCGGAGTTCTTGCTGTCCAGCAGCGCGCTCAGCGCGGGGTTGACGCCGCCGTTCCGGTACAGCTCGCCGGCCAGCTGGCCCACTTGGTTCTTGACCGAGTCGAAGTATTCGGCGGCCTGCGACGACTTGGCCTTGGCGTCCTCGAGCTCCGCGGTCCGCTCCTGCTGCTTCAGCAGCGACTCGCTGTAGGTGTTCTGCGAACGCATCGAATCGAACTGGGCGTTGGCCAGGTTCCCTGAGGCCGTCTTCAGCTGTTCTTCGATCCGGTCTACCAGCGCCTGGGTGGCAGCTGCATCGCCCTTGGCGTCCTCGATCTCATCGCCGGACGGGAGTGATGGCGCAGTCGGGAGGGTGATCCGGACTGATGTCACCTGGGGCAACTGTCCGGCCGGGGCTGCGACGGCCGGCGCCAGAGCCGGTACGCAGACGAGCAGGGCGGTAGCAGAGAAGAGCGCAACGGCGCGCGCCGGCGTCGTCGATCGATGCGGGGCAGGACGCCCCGAGGGAAGCAGCCTCATCCGAACGGGTCCTTAATACGAGCGCAGTAAATGCACGCGCCCTTTCGGGACGGCCGGCCTTGGGGCCGAGAGCGGTCAATGTGCGAACGGGTGGCACCCCAACTAGACCGAACTGCATTCACACAGCACGTTGAGAATATGCACCTTCGGTCACTTTGGCAACATTCGCCTCACGAGTAACATAAACAACATTGGTGTCATTTCGCGGGTTTTGATGAGGGCGCGGCGTGTCGCCTCCGGGTCTGGGAGTGCTCGGCGGGGAGATGGTGGTTTTCCGCAGCGCTCGATGAATCCGTGGGACGGCGCGTCGGTTCGCGCCGTGACGGCTATTCGGGAGGGGCGCATCCGGTGCCAGCGCCGGGTGTGGCATGCCGTGCCCGCGCCTGCAGATGCCCGGGAGGGGAGGCGGTGGCCTTAGCCCCAGCCCAGTTCGTGCAGGCGCTCGTCGTCGATGCCGAAATGGTGGGCGACCTCGTGGATCACCGTGACCAGGACTTCGTGGACTATCTCTTCCCGGGAGGAGCACATGCGGAGGGTGGGGCCGCGGAAGATCACGATCCGGTCGGGCATCGATCCGGCACCCCACCAGTGGTCCCGCTCGGTGAGCGGCGTGCCCTCGTAAATGCCCAGCAGCTCCGTCTTCGGATCCTCCCAGGGCTGGGGTGTGTATTCCTCTTCGACGAAGATGCCCACGTTCGTCATTTCGCGCATGATGTCCTCCGGGATCTGGTCAATCGCGTCGTTGACCGCGTCCTCGAACTCCGGCAGGGACATCTCCATCGGCATGCAATCGACTCTACCCATGGCGGGTGAGGCAGGGGGTTCCAGGGCTGCCAGAGCAAGGCGGGATGGTCCGTTTTGGTTTTTCCCGAAGCAGGCCCTATAGTTTTATAGGTCCACAGCGGGGAAATGAATCCCAAGTGGTCCTGGCCCCCATCGTCTAGCGGCCTAGGACACCGCCCTTTCACGGCGGCGGCACGGGTTCGAATCCCGTTGGGGGTACGCGAGACGTCATGAATGGCAGCCGCAGAAGTGGTCAGAACCGCTTCAAAAGGCTGGTAGGATTGAGTCTCGTAAAAAATGCAAGGCCCTGTAGCGCAGTTGGTTAGCGCGCCGCCCTGTCACGGCGGAGGTCGCGGGTTCAAGTCCCGTCAGGGTCGCTTTGGTTTCCGGAGCGATTTCGGAACGCCATCGGTGATCATCGAGAGATGTTGCCAGGCTCTGTAGCTCAGTTGGTAGAGCGTTCGACTGAAAATCGAAAGGTCACCGGATCGACGCCGGTCGGAGCCACCAGCAAAACTGAATCGAATACCCCGGAGCTCGGTGAGTTCCGGGGTATTTCTTTGTCCGGACGCTGCTAGTCCCTGAGGAGCCGGTTTACCGCGTCGATGTTCGCCCGGGTGTACCTGAGCCGCTTTTCTCGCCCCGGCCGTTTTGCCAGTGCCCTGCCGATAAAGAAGACCAACAGGGCAGTAAAGGCCCACTGCCAGCGGAACTCGGCCATCCAGATCGCTGCCAGCGCACAGCCAGCTGCCAGGGCCAGGAGCAACTGCCCAAGTGTTTTCATGGCTTACCTCCCGATATTCCATCAGGGGCGGGATCATCGCCGTCCCTTGCTCCGATTGTGCCTGCTGGGTCCGTCAGGAAGCGTCCGTCGTCCCTCAAAAGGCCACCGGATCGACGTCGGTCGGAGCAACCGGAAAAGCGAAGCCCGCCGTGCGGAATCAGGATGCGGGGCTTTGTAGCATCCGGCCTCTGTCCACGGCGGGCGCAGTGCGGCACCATAGGCACATGAGCGAAACCGCATTCACCCTTGTTGGCGGTCCCACAGGCCTGCTGGAGTTCGCTGGTTGGACCTTCCTGACCGATCCCACCTTTGACGAACCCGGTGAGTACCCAGGAGCCGCAGGGACCTTGGTCAAGACCTCCGGGCCGGCCATTCGGGCCGAAAACCTTCCGGCAGTGGACGTCATCCTGCTCTCGCATGACCAACACGCCGACAATCTTGATACATCCGGTCGGAGCCTGGTGGAGTCCGGCGGAACCAAGGTTCTCGGCACGTTGGAAGCCGCGGACAGGCTGGCGACGGTTACCGGCGTGGCTCCCTGGGAACGGACAGTGCTTGAGGCTCCCGACCGGACCACGGTCACCGTTACCGCCGTTCCGGCCCAGCACGGACCGGCCGGGTGCGAATCCGTGACCGGTACAGTGACCGGCTTCGTGCTCACGGCGGCCGACCTTCCGACCGTTTATGTCAGCGGCGACAACGCCTCGCTGGAGGTAGTGGGGGACGTCGCCAAACGGTTCGCACCGATTGGCCTGGCGGTACTCTTCGCCGGCGCTGCCCGGGTTGGCCTCTTTGACAATGCAGCCCTGACGCTGACCGCCACTGACGCGGCCGAAGCCGCTCGCATCCTGGAAACAGCCGTTGTGGTGCCGGTCCATGCCGAAGGCTGGCAGCACTTCAGCGAGGGGCACAGCGAACTGCGCACAGAGTTTGCCGCTGCCGGTCTCCAAGACCGGCTCCGAATCCCCACTCCGGGAGAGAAGCAGTCCCTGTAGGCAGGGGACGTCCTGCTGGCCGCAACATGGCGGATCCAGCCGGCCGTTCAGCAGTCGTTCACCCGGTCTTCCCTGTGGCGATTCCTCCGCCGCTACAGTGGACTGATGCCGCACCTTGCCTTCGAAGCGACTGGACCAGAGTCAGCTGAAACCATCCTCTTCCTGCACGGGGCGGGCTGGCCCGGGATCACCTGGCACCAGCAAATGAAGCATTTCTCCGAGTCCTACCGCTGCCTTGCCGCCGATCTGCCGGGTCATGGCGCCAGCAGCGGCATCGGCTGGCAGAGCCTGGATGCCACCGCAAAACTCGTCGCCGACCTCATCGAATCCGTTGCGCACCAGCCGGTCCACCTGGTTGGTCTGTCGATGGGCGGGGACGTTGGTCTGCGGCTGCTGGCACAACGCCCGGAACTGGTGCAGACCGCCCTGCTGACCGGTGTCCTGGTGCTTCCCGTCCCGCGCTGGATGCTGAAGGCGCAGCTTGCCCTCGCGGGCTTGACCAAGAACCGGATGTTGTGGCGGGCGTCGGCCAAGTACCTTCGGCTTGGGCCCGAGCAGATGGCCGAATACCTGGCCACAAACCAGCCGCTGGATCCGCAGCAATACCGTGCGATCATTTCCGAAATTTTTGTCGGCACAAACGTGGAGGGCCTCGACCAAGCCGGCTGTCCGGTGCTCATCACGGCGGGAGAACGGGAACCGCGGCAGGCCAAGGAATCGGCAGCGATGCTGGCCGGGCTGATGCCGAACGCCCGGGGCGGGCTGGCACCGAAGTCCCCGCACGAGTGGCCGATGAACCGTCCCGAGCTCTTCAACCGGACGCTTGAGCAGTGGTTGCAGGACCAGGCGGTGTTGCCGGACACACTGCTTCCGGCCTGACCCCCTCGCCTTCGCGGCCCATGCGCCGCCGCACGCCTGGGACACAGTCTGTTCACAGCCTCCGTTCAGGAAAACCGGCCTACCATGGGTGGGTATTCCGAGTGCCGCCTGCACCTGATGAGGCACTAACCGGGGACGATGGGAGCGAGGAGAGTAGTGCAGGCCCTTCTGAAGATTGCAGTCAGCGGCTTGGTCATGGCCGCCATGCTGACATCATGCAGCAGCGCAAACCCGGCAAGCCAACCAACGACGGCGGTGCCCGCCCCCTCTGCCCCGGCCGCCTCCCTACCGAACGCCTCTGCAGAAGTACCCGCCGCTCCTGACCCGGCCGATGAACAAAGCGCCACCGCAGCGCCCAGCCCAACACCGCCGTCGGACTCCGCTGACCCCAAGGAAGGTGGCGAAGCAAACAAGAGCACCGACCAGTGGGGCCGTTACGGCGACCAAGCCGACGCTTGCGCAGCGGTGGCCGCGAACGTGGCCTCACTGTTGCTGGTCCCGCTCGGCTTCATGACCGGCGTGGAGGACTCCGACCTGGAGTCCCTGCAGGAGGAACTGGACGATTTCAGCCGAGACGTCCCGGCTCAGCTCACCGATGATCTGGATCGGGTCGAGCAGCTGCTGGAGCAGGCCGCACCGGACCACGACGTCGACGTCACAGCCTTTGCTGAAGCACTTGAGCCGGTACAGGAATGGCTGTCCGAACACTGCGGGGATTGACGCGTTAGGCTTGCCCTGAGAGTCAGCACAGCGTCAGGGAGAACAGATGCACAACGAGGATCGGCCGGCTGCCCCGTCCGCCGGAGATGCCGCTGGGGAAGTCCCGGTCTCCGCAGCTGCCGCGGCAGGCAGCACCGAAGTGCCGGACCGGCAGGTGCCTCTGGCCGCCGGCGTTGATCCGGCGCTGCTTCCCGACGCGGCCGTGGCCGTCCCGGCTGCTCCCGGCCGCACCACCATTTCCGAAGCCGCGGTAGCCAAGGTCGCGGCCGTAGCAGCCCGCTCGGTTCCCGGAGTCTACACACTGGGCAGCGGCACGGCGCGCGCATTGAGCGCGCTGCGCGACGTGGTGGGCGGCAGCGATGCTGGCCAGGGCGTGCATGTGGAAGTCGGCCAGACCCAGGTAGCTGTGGACATCAACCTGGTGGCAGTCTACGGTAAGCCGTTGCACGAGCTGGCGGCGAGCGTGCGCGCGGCGGTGTACACCGCCGTCGAGCAATTGGTGGGGCTGGACGTGGTTGAAGTGAACGTGGAAATCAACGACGTCCACGTTCCCGGGCTGGACCCCAAGGCGCCGGCGGAGAAGCCGGTCCGGCAAGTGGCCCAGTAACAGGATGCGCGGGACGGTGGGAGGAGTAAGGATGAGCTACACGGTGGTCGGCATGGCCGTCGGAGCGGTGCTGGCGTGGGCCGCACTGGTATTCCACTTCTGGGGTTTCCTGCTGATGGCGGTGTTCCTGCTGGTGGGGGCGCTGCTGGGCCGCGCCGCGGAAGGCAAGCTTGACTGGCGCAGCATCCGCGATGCATTGACCGGACGCCGCTCGTCTTCATGACGGACCGCGCCGTGAATGCCGAGAAAATACCTCCGCGCCCGGTCAGGGCAGCGCCGGGCAGCCTCCCGGACGGCGAGCCGTTGGCGTCGCACCCCGCCGGGCCCCCCGCGGAGCGCTACGTCGGACACACCCGGGTCAGCACGCAGGCCTTGACCAGCACCGCCCAGGGTGCCGCGGCGAAGGTGTTGGGAATCTCGCCGGGGCTGGTCCGCGCCACCTGGACGGACGACGCCGGTTCCCTCGCCCTGTCCTTGGCACTTCCCATTGGCATTCCGTCGCTGAACCGGGTGCTGCGCGACCCCCAGCTGGTGTCCGGTTTCGGCGGCACCGTCTGGGATCGGGCCCATGCGGCCAAGGGCGCGATCCTGGCCGAGGTTTCGCGGATCAGCGGCTCGCAGTTGAGCCGGGTGGACATCAGGGTCACCGGAATCCGGGTGCAGGATGGAGGCCGGGTCCGGTGAGCCATCTCGACGTTGACAGCGACCGGCCGGCTCACGAACGGCTGGCCGATGAGCGCCTGGCCAACCGGGAACTGCGCAGTTCTCGGGCTACGGCGGCGGTCATTGCCGCCGTCCTGGTGTCTCTGGTCAGCCTGTACCTGCTGCTCGAAGCAGCCTTGAAGGCCCTCGGGCAGCAGCCTTGGCTGGCCTTGCCGGAGCAGGTGGCCAGCTGGCTGCACCAACTTCCGGGCAACACCTCGCCGGTCATTTTGGGGGCGTGCGGCGCGCTGATCTTGCTGCTGGGGTTGTTCTTTTTCCTGCAGGGCGTGCTGCCGGGGCATCTGCACCGCCACCGCATTCCCGGCCGGCGAGGCGTCGTGGTGGTGGACGATGAAGTTCTCGCCGCCTCGCTGGCGCGCCGCGCCCGTACCGAGGCGCAAGTGACGCGCGAGCAGGTGCTGGTGGTGGTGTCCCGTGCCCTGGTGGAGGTCCGGCTGCGGCCCACTTCCGGCACTCCGGTGAACGCCGATGCCATCCAACTGGCTGTCGAGGACGAAGTCCGCCGGGCGCGGATCAGTCCGGTCCCGCAGGTGCGCGTCTTTGTATCCAGCTCCGGGGTGGTGGGACAGTGAACCAGACGCCGCGGACCCTGAACCGCATCCTGATCACCATCCTCGGGCTGAAGCTGATGCTGGCCGGCGGCATTGCCCTGGCACTGGCGCTGGTTCCGGCGCTCGCGGGCTGGTGGCATGCCGTCACGGCACAGGCCGGCGCCAACCTGCAGGCGCTGCTGGACTCCACCACTGTGCCCGGCCAGCGGGACAGCTGGCTCTGGATTGTGGTGTCCTTGGTGCTGCTCCTGTTGGTGCTGCTGATGATCGCGTGGATCGCGCAACAGGGCAAGGGCCGCACCGGAACCATTGCTGCTGATTTTGACGGCGACGGCGCACCAGGCGCCGTCCAGCTCAGTTCCGGCGTGGCCGAGCAGGCGCTGCGGGCCGCGCTGCAGGAACGGGACAGCATTCTGCATGCCACCGTCACCGCCTACGACTACGACGGCGGCGGGGCGCTGCGCATCCGGGTGGTGCCCCGACTCGGGGTGTCCCCGCAAGCGGTGGCCGACGAAGTCTCCGACCTGGTGGAAGCGCTGGACCTGGCCCTCGGCATGAGCTTCCCGGTGGTGATCCACCTGGTGGCCGGCGCCCGCTCCCGCCTGGTCCGCGCCGACCGCGTCCGCTGACCGGGGCTCCGTGAGCACTGAAGTGCCGCCTCCACACGGTGAAGGCGGCACGATCCAGCTTTCGCGGTGGGAGTCTGCGGGGGCTAGCGTCCCGTAGTCATCCAGACGGCGGTGCTTGGTGCCAGCGAGCCGCTGTCGGCGGTTCGCTCTGTGGATGCCACGAGCACCGAAGCGCCCGCTGGCAACCGGATCGCTGAGCTGCCCAGGTTGGCCAGCACTTGCACCGTTCCGTTCCGGTAGCTCAGGATGCCGGATGCCGGATCGTGCTCCGGCGCCCACTCGAAGCTGCCTTGGCCCAGCTTCCGCTCGGCGCGCAGGGCCAGCGCCGCGCGGTACAGTTCGTAGCTGGAACCGGGCACACCCAGCTGCCGGTCCACGGCGTACCGGGCGAACCCTTCCGGCTGCGGCAACCACGGTTCGTGCTGGGTTGAGCCCCAGCCGAAGCCATGTGCTTCCGCCCGCCAGGGGATCGGAACGCGGCAGCCGTCCCGGCCGCGCTCTTCGCCGCCGGTGCGGAAGAATGCCGGATCCTGCCGCACCTCGGCCGGCAGGGTGGTGTGCTCCGGCAGGCCCAGCTCTTCACCTTGGTAGATGTAGGCGGAGCCGGGCAGTGCCAGCATCACCAGCGTCGCGGCACGGCCGCGGGCGTACCCGAGTTCCTCGTCCGGCTGTTCGTCCTCCGGGCCAATCCCCTTGGGGAACGTGGTGGGGTCGGTCAGCCCGTAGCGGGAGCTGTGCCGGACCGTGTCATGGTTGGACAGCACCCAGGTGCTCGGCGCGCCCACCGAGGCTGCCGCCGCCAGCGAATCGTCAATGCTGCGGGTCATGCGCTCGGCGTCCCAGCCGGCCAGCAGGAAGTCGAAGTTGAAGGCCTGCTGCATTTCGTCCGGCCGGACGTAGGCGAAGAGCCGCTCGGCCGGTTCCACCCAAGCCTCCGCCACCAGCATGCGGTCGCCATCGTATTCCGCCAGGACCTTGTGCCATTCACGGTAGATCTCGTGCACGCCGTCCTGGTCGAAATAGGGCGGGGTATCCGGGTGGACGGTCGTGTCCGCCAGGCCGGAAGCCTGCTGAACGGCCGCGTCCATGCCGGCTGCCGAGTGGGCGGCCGTGCCTGGGGCGCTCCCACCGGTCGGTTCCAGCACCTGCTCACGGGCCGGGCGGGCATCGGGCGCCGGCGATGCGCCGGCAGGCCGGCCAACCGGGGAGCCGTCGTCGTCAAGCAAGGCGTCTTCGCCGGGCAGCCGCTCGTTGCCGGCCACCATCGAAGTCTTCGCCGCCCAGTCCGGCAGGCCGTCGGCCTTGACCAGGCCGTGGGCCACGTCGATCCGGAAGCCGTCCACGCCGCGGTCCAGCCAGAACCGCAAAACGGAGACCATCTCTGCCTGGACCTCCGGGTTCTCCCAGTTCAGGTCTGGCTGCGTGGAGTCAAACAAATGCAGATACCACTGGCCCGGCGTGCCGTCGGGTCCGGTGGTCCGGGTCCAGGCGTTGCCGCCGAACACGGACTGCCAGTTGTTGGGCGGTTCGGTGCCGTTCGGGCCTTTGCCGTCGCGGAAGATGTAGCGGGCACGCTCGGGAGAGTCCGGGTCGGCGGCCAGTGCGCTGACGAACCACTCGTGCCGGTCGGAGGTGTGATTGGGGACCAGATCGACGATCACCCGCATGCCGAGTTCGTGCGTGCGGGCCAGCAGGGAGTCGAAATCGTCCAAGGTGCCGAAAAGCGGATCGACGTCGCGGTAGTCGGCCACATCGTAGCCCGCATCGTTCTGCGGGGAGACGTAGAAAGGCGAGAGCCAGATAGCGTCCACGCCCAGGTTCTTCAGGTAGGGGATCTTGGCGCTGATGCCGGCCAGATCGCCCATGCCGTCGCCATTGTTGTCCGCAAATGAGCGCGGATAGATCTGGTAGATGACGGCGTCGCGCCACCACGGTACGGATGCTGCAGCCATAAATACTCCTCGGCTCGCGGGTCAGGACCACTTCCAGCCTAATGATCATCCCCGCGGAGCGGGCAGGCGCGATCGCCCACTGACCGTGAATGCGGCATAGATCACGATTCGATATCGAAGCGACCCGACCCCAAATATGTGTCTTGCAGCACACTTAGTAAGCGTTTACGTTACCACTTACCAGATTGGTACTTGGGGTGGCTTCTTCCTGACCTATCAGCGTCTGCGCGGCCACCAGACAAAGGAGTCACATCATGCACATTGCACGCTCCAGAAAGGCCGTCCTGCCGTTGGCCGCGCTCAGCGCCATGGCCCTGACTCTCTCCGCCTGCGGGGGAAACTCGGAAGAGCCCAGTGGGTCGGCAGCAGCCGCCGACTGTTCCGCCTATGAGTCCTACGGCACCTTCGACGGCGCCGAGGTCAGCGTCTACTCAACCATCACGGATACCGAGCAGGACAAGCTTGAGCAGTCCTGGGTGGCGTTCGAGGAGTGCACCGGGATCGACGTGGTGTACGAGGGCTCCAACGAATTCGAGACCCAGCTTCAAGTCCGCGCCCAGGGCGGCAACCCGCCGGACGTGGCGATCATTCCGCAGCCGGGCCTGCTGGCAGCCCAGGCACGCGCCGGCAACCTCAAGCCGGCACCGCAGGAAGTCTCGGACCTGGTGGACGAGAACTGGTCCGCGGACTGGAAGGCCTACGGCACGATCGACGGCACTTTCTACGCCGCTCCGATGCTGGCCAGCGTCAAGGGCTACGTCTGGTATTCGCCGTCCGCATTCAAGGACAAGGGCTGGGAAGTCCCGCAGACGTGGGACGAGATGATGGCGCTGACCAAGACCATCGCGGATGAGGGCTCCATGAAGCCGTGGTGCGCCGGCTTTGAGTCCGGCGACGCGACCGGCTGGGCCGGCACCGACTGGATCGAGGATGCCTTGCTGCGCCAGGCCGGTCCTGACGTCTACGACCAGTGGGTCAACCACGACATCCCGTTCAATGACCCGCAGGTGGCCGACGCCTTCGACGCGGTGGGCGACATCCTCAAGAACGAGGACTACGTCAACGGCGGCATCGGTGACGTCCGTTCCATCATCTCCACCTCGGTGGACGACGGCGGCCTGCCGGTGATCGACGGCAGTTGCGCCATGCACCACCAGGCCACCTTCCAGGCGGCCAACTGGCCCGAGGGCACCAACGTAGCCGAGGACGGCGACGTCTGGGCCTTCATCACTCCGGGACAGGAAGCCGGCGCCAGCGCCATTACCGGCGGCGGCGAGTTCGTGGCTGCCTACACCGAAAGCGAAGAGGTCTCGGCCTACCTGCAGTTCATGGCCTCGCCCGAGTTCGCCAACAAGCGGGTGGAACAGGGCGCCGCGATCAGCGCCAACAAGGGCCTGGACCCGGCCCTCGCCACCAGCGAACTGGACCGCCAGTCCATCGAACTGCTGCAGTCGGAGGACACCACTTTCCGCTTCGATGGTTCGGACCTGATGCCCGGTGCGGTGGGCGCCAACTCCTTCTGGAGCGGCGTAGTGGAATGGATCAACGGCAAGTCGACCAAGGAAGTGGTCGACTCGATCGAAGCCAGCTGGCCTTCGGACTAAGCCGGTCCGCGTAGCCCGGCCGTGCCGCCTGTAACCACTGCAGGCGGCACGGCCGGCGCGACCCTTCCCTTCCACGCCGCAAGGAGGCACGTGCCATGGAAGATGTTGGCGACAAGCTTGTGCAGGTAGTGATCGCGCTGGCCATCTTTGCCGCGATCATTGCCCTGATCATGCTGCTGGTGGACCGGGCCCCGAAGACGTTCCGCGATAAGGCGACGATCATCGGATTCCTGGCCCCCGCCGTCGTGCTGTTGGCTATAGGGCTGATTTGGCCGGCCATCCAGACCACCTACCTGGCCTTCACCGACCGCAATGGCGCGCCCAACGGGGTGGACAATTTCGTCTGGATGTTCACCCAGCCCGAGGCGCTGGTCACGCTGCGGAACACGCTGCTGTGGGTCGTCCTGGTGCCGCTGATGTCCACCGGCATCGGCCTGGCCTATGCGGTGTTCATCGACCGGGCGCGCGGGGAGAAGGCGCTGAAGGCGCTTGTCTTCATGCCGATGGCCATTTCCATGGTGGGTGCCGGCGTGATCTGGAAGTTCATGTACACCTACCGCGGGGCCGAACGCGAGCAGATCGGCCTGCTGAACCAGATCCTGGTGTGGTTCGGCGGCGAATCCAAGCAGTTTCTGCTGGATGCGCCGGAGAATACCTTCTTCCTGATCGCCGTGATGGTCTGGATCCAGACCGGTTTTGCCATGGTCATCCTCTCCGCGGCGATCAAGGGCATTCCCACCGAAATCGTGGAGGCGGCCCGGCTGGACGGGGCGAGCGCCTGGCAGCAGTTCTTCTCCATCACCATCCCCTCCATCCGCGGGGCACTGATCGTGGTGGTCACGACGATCACCATCGGCACGCTGAAGGTGTTCGACATTGTGCGGACCATGACCGCGGGGAACTTTGAAACCTCCGTGGTGGCCAACGAGATGTACACCCAGGCGTTCCGCGCCGGCGAGCCGGGACGCGGCGCCGCGCTGGCGCTGGTCCTGTTCCTGATGGTGCTCCCGATCGTGCTGTACAACGCCCGGCAGCTCAAGAAGCAGAGGGAAATCCGATGAGCGCAACGCCAGCCATCCCGGCCGCTCCCGAGGCAGCCGTGGCCCGAGCCGCCGAAGACCAGGCCCCGATCGCCCGTCGGGTCAAAAAGCGCCTCACCTCGCGCGGGGCCACCGCCGCCGCGATCATCATTGCCGTCATGTGGACGGTGCCGACCTTCGGACTGTTCATCTCCTCGCTGCGGCCGGAAGACAACATCCAGGCCAACGGCTGGTGGAACATCCTCGGTGACCTGGAGTTCACCACCAAGAACTACACCGACGTGCTGGCATCCGCAGGCGGCTCCGCATCCAACCTGGGACAGTACTTCATCAACTCGCTGGCGATCGTCATCCCCGCCACCATCATTCCGTTGGTGATCGCCTCCATGGCGGCCTACGTCTTCGCCTGGGGCCGGTTCCGCGGCAAGGACACGCTGTTCATCTTCATTTTCGCGCTGCAGATCGTGCCGCTGCAGATGGCGCTCATCCCGCTGCTCTCGCTGTTCATCAACCTCAAGATCGGCGAGTTCCAGCTGCTGCCCTCGGGAACCTACGCCCAGTTGTGGATAGCGCACAGCATCTTCGCCTTGCCGCTGGCCATCTTCCTGCTGCACAACTTCATCTCCGAAATCCCGGGCGAAGTCATCGAGGCAGCGCGGGTCGACGGCGCCGGACACGCCACCATCTTCTGGCGGATCGTCCTGCCGCTGTCCATGCCGGCCATCGCCGCCTTCGGCATCTTCCAGTTCCTCTGGGTCTGGAACGACTTGCTGGTGGCACTGGTGTTCTCCGGCGGCACCGCGGACGTCGCACCGATCACGCAGCGGCTGGCGGAACTGACCGGCACCCGCGGCGACGAGTGGCACCGCCTGACGGCGGGAGCGTTCGTCTCCATGATCGTGCCGCTGGCGGTGTTCTTCGGCCTGCAACGCTACTTTGTCCGCGGCCTGATGGCGGGTGGCCTCAAGGGGTGATGGCACCGTGACCGGGATCGACGACGTCGCGCGGGCCGCCGGCGTCTCGACGGCGACGGTATCGCGCGCCCTCCGCGGGCTGTCCGGGGTCTCCGCCGCCACCCGCGACCGGGTGCTGCAGACAGCCGACTCGCTGGGTTACGAGCCGTCGTCGTCGGCAGCCCATCTGGCCTCCGGCCGCACCATGGCCATGGGCGTGCTGCTGCCGCTGATCGAGCGCTGGTACTTTGCGTCCGCGCTGGAAGGCGTGGACCGGGCCTTGCGCGCTGCGGGCTACGACCTGATCGTGTTCAGCCTGGGCGGCACCGGCACTAACCGCGAACGCGTTTTCCACCGGTCGATGCTGCGCAAACGGATCGACGCGCTGCTGGTGATGTGCATGCAGCTGACCCCGGACGAACTGGCAGCCCTGCAGACGCTGGAGTATCCCAACGTGATTGTGGGTGGCCACGCTGACGGGCTGCGCAGCGTCAGCGTGGACGACACCGCCGCCGCCACCGACGCGGTGGAATACCTGATTTCGCTCGGTCACACTCGAATTGCCCACCTGCAGGGCGGCGGCGCCTACGGCATCGACTTCGACGTGCCGCGCCGACGCGAGCAGGCCTTCCGGGACACCATGGCCCGGCACGGCCTGCCGGTCCGCCCGGAATGGCAGGCCATGGGGGACTTCCGGTTCGCCGGCGGCAAGGCAGCCGCTGGCCGGCTGCTGGATGCTCCGGGGGAGCGGCCGACGGCGATCTTCGCCTCCGCGGACGAAATGGCTTTCGGTGCGCTGCAGGCCGCGCATGAACGGGGGCTTCGGGTGCCCGAGGACCTGTCCGTAGTGGGGATTGACGATCACGAGTTCGCCGAGCCGATGGGCCTGACCACCATCCGGCAGCGGCCGGACGAGCAGGGCGCCTACGCAGCGGAGCTGCTGCTGGCCGAGCTGCAGGGCAAGGCCCGCTTGGACGTGCCGCGGATCCAGCCGCACGAACTGGTGGTTAGGGCATCGACCGGCCCACCGCCGTCGTCACCGATGGGAAGCTGACGCGTCAGGCGGTAGGGCAAGGGGATCGCCCCCGCCGTCGCGCGGGGGGTGCCGCCGGTTAGGAGGCGCGGGCCAGTTGGCGGATCTTGATCCAGCGGCCGGCCAGCCGACGGTAGGCCGCAGCGGCGCCGGTCATGTCTCCCTCCGCGAGCGATTCAATGCCGGCGTGCACATCCGACGGCGATTCGTCCGGGTAGACGAGTTCGGCCACGCGACCGTAATCCAGCTCCACGATGGCATCGGCCGTAAAGGTCTCCAGCCACTCGATCAGCTCGGTCAGCTCTTCCAGCAGATCCAGTCCGGGGGCGGCCACGGCCAGCGATGCCGCCGCATAACGGGCCCGGTCAATGCACTGCGGAACCGGGGCGGCCAACCGTACGGTCTGCAGCGTGTGGTCCGTCTCCACCCTTTCGGTGTGGTCGTCCTCGCGGAACAGCACGAACCAGCCGAACGGGATCCCCCACGTGGAGCTGCGTGTGTGCAGCTTGGCCAGCGATTCCACAAAGTTGTCCGGATCCAGCCGCGACTGCTGGGCGTCGCGCGCAGCTTCCGGCACGAGCAGCCCCAGCAGCGGGTCGCGCAGGCTGCTGGAGAGCGATTCGGCGGCCAAGGTGCTGCGGACGGCCAGCTGGTTGGGGCAATACCGCGGGGCGGTGATGCCATCCGACGTCGGGTAATGCAATACGCGGATCAGGTCCTCGCTGGAATGCGGGAACGGATCGGACACTGTGCGGGTGATCCGGCGCAACGAGTCACCGCGGTCCAGGTTCTCCGTCACGTCCCGACCGCGGCCGCGCTGGCTCATGATGAGCAGCTGCTGTTCGTCGTCGAACACATCCAGTGGTTCGAAGACCCGCAGGTAGGAGACGTACGGAAACTTCATCTCAGTCCAGCTCCGCAATGACCGGTGCGTGGTCGGAGGCGCCTTTGCCCTTGCGCTCCTCGCGGTCAATCATCGCGCCGCTGACGCGGGCGGCCAGCGCGGGGGAAGCCAGGATGAAGTCGATGCGCATGCCTTCCTTCTTGGGGAAGCGCAGCTGGGTGTAATCCCAGTAGGTGTAGACGCCGGGGCCGGGGGTGTGCGGCCGGACCACGTCCACGAATCCGGCCTCTTCGAAGGCACGGAAGGCAGCCCGCTCCGGCTCGGTGATGTGCGTGGCGTTCTGGGCGCGGAACCATTCGATGTCCCAGACGTCGTCGTCAGTGGGGGCGATGTTCCAGTCACCCATCAGGGCGAGGTTCAGGGTGGGGTCGGCCTGGACCCAGCTGGCGGCTTCTTCCTTGAGGACCTTCAGCCAGTTCAGCTTGTAGGGCATGTGGGGGTCGTTGACCGCCCGGCCGTTGGGAACATACAGGCTCCAGACCCGCACACCGCCACAGGTTGCCCCGATGGCGCGGGCCTCGGCCGCGGTGATCTCTTCGGTCTTGCCGAAGTGCGGCTGGCCGGGGAAAGTCCGTTCCACGTCATCCAGGCCAACCCGGGAAGCGATGGCCACGCCGTTCCACTGATTCAGGCCGAAGTGCGCCACCTCGTAGCCGTTCTTCTCGAACAGGTCCCACGGGAAGTTCTCGTCCTTGGCCTTGGTCTCCTGGATGGCCAGGACATCCACGTCGGAGCGCTGCAGCCAAGCCTCAACACGGTCGGCGCGGGCACGGATCGAGTTCACATTCCAGGTAGCAATCTTCACAACAGCTACGTTACCCAACCGGCGCAGGCTGCGCTTCCCGCCTTCGGCTAATCGGGCCACGCAGCGGCGAATGGCCCTGACGGCTCCGTTGGCCCGAGGGTATGTTGGGGACATGTTCGCCGATAAGCCGCAGTCTCTCGCAGATCCGAACGAACAGCAGCAGAGGAAAGCCATGCTGCACACCGCGCCGGCCATCCAAGAACTTGAAGAATGGCGGGAGGAATTCGCAAAGACACGAACAGAGCCCGTACCGCATTTCGACCCGGCGGATGCCGGTTCCGCAGCGCGGGTGCTTTTCTTGCTCGACAGCCCCGGAGCCGCGACAGTCACGGCCGAGGAGCCGGGATTCGTCTCGGTAGACAACCCGGACCAGGCCGCCGAGCGGTGCTGGACAGAACGCAACGACGCGGAGCTCCATGACGGAATCGTGCTGTGGAACACCGTGCCCTTTTTCCTGGACGGGGCCGAGCCCACACCGGTTCAGACCATCGCCGGAGTCAAAGCGCTCAAATCGGTGCTGGGGCTGCTGCCTCGCCTGGAAGTCGTCGTGCTGTGCGGGACCTTCACCAAGGCCCAGTGGGCGAAGCACATGGGTGCGTTCAGCAAGCCGACCGTCATCAAGGCGCCCAGCCCCGGCAGCCGGGGGATGATCAGCAAGAAGAACCAGGAAGACTTCCGTCAGGCCGTGCGGCGGGCGAAGAGACTGGTCGGCTGAGCGCCAGCTGGTCCAGGCTCAGGACAGCTAGCTTCGCCACCACTTGTCCAGGATGGACACCGGGGTGGTGCGCTTGTGCCTGGTCATTAGGTAGCGCTGCTCGATCTTCTCGGCGACCTCATCCGGTATCGTGCCGCCCTCGAGGTACTCGTCGATGTGGTCGTAGCTGATGCCCAGTTCGTCTTCGTCCGTGCGGCCCGGCTTGTCGTCCAGCAGGTCCGCCGTCGGCACCTTGTGCGCCACTTGGTCGCTGGCGCCGAGGTGTTCCAGGAGTTGGCGGTTCTGCCGCTTGTTCAGCCCAAAGAGTGGGAGCACGTCGGCCGCGCCGTCGCCGAACTTGGTGAAGAAGCCGGTCACCGACTCTGCGCCGTGATCCGTGCCCAGCACCAGGTAGTTGTGCTGTCCCGCCAGCGCGTACTGGGCCATCATCCGGGCGCGGGCTTTGATGTTGCCCTTGTTGAAGTCGGTGATCTCTTCGCCGGTGGTCTCCGTGAACTCGGACTGGAAGCCGTCAACCGCTGACTTGATGTTGAACGTCCATGACGCCGTCGGCCTGATGAAGTCCATCGCTGCCTGGGCGTCCTCTTCGTCATGCTGGACCCCGTATGGCAGGCGCACGGCAACGAAGGTGGCTTCTACGCCCTCGGCCTTGAGCTCGTCCACGGCCAGCTGCGCGAGCTTGCCGGCAAGGCTGGAGTCGACGCCCCCGCTGATGCCCAGCACGTAGCCCTTGGTGCCGGTGGCCTTGAGGTAGTCCTTGAGGAATCCGACGCGCCGTGCGACTTCCTGCGCCGGGTCGATGGAGGGCTGGACGCCCATTTCGTCAATGATCGTGGCTTGGAGTTCACGCATGACCTCAGCCTACTGGAGGACCTCGGATTGGTGTCCACGTTTTGGCGGCCGCCTGAACATCGTCGCAGGTCAGGGGCTCGCAGCGCGTCGAAACGTGGACAGTTATGGCTGAACCTGGACAGTTCTGGCGGGGGAACCCGCCGGTGGCCCGGCCGCGGACCCCGGTGCGAACCCCCCCCCGCGCCGCTACTGCTTAAACGCGGCGTCGAACGAGGTCTCCGGCGGGTCAAAGTCGAACCGCTTCAGGAACTCCAGCGCTTCCGGCGCCCCCTGCAACCGGTCCATCCCGGCGTCCTCCCACTCCACCGAGATCGGTCCGTCGTACCCGATCGCTGCCAGTGCCCGGAAGCTGGCCTCCCACGGCACGTCTCCGCGTCCGGTGGAGACGAAGTCCCAGCCGCGCCGCGGGTCGCCCCAGGGCAGGTGCGATCCCAGCCGGGTGTTGCGTCCGGTGATCCGCAGCTTCGTGTCCTTGCAGTCCACATGGTAGATCCGGTCCTTGAAGTCCCAGATCAGCGACACCGGGTCAATGTCCTGCCACATCATGTGGCTGGGATCCCAGTTGATCCCGAACGCCTCGCGGTGCCCCAGGGCCTCCAACGCCCGCACCGTGGACCAGTAGTCGTAGGCGATCTCGGACGGGTGGATCTCATGCGCGAACCGCACGCCGCATTCGTCGAACACGTCCAGGATGGGGTTCCACCGGTTGGCGAAGTCTCGGTAGCCGTCGTCGATCACGTGGGCCGGCACCGGCGGGAACATCGCCACGTACTGCCAGATGGAGGACCCGGTGAACCCCACCACGGTCTTCACCCCGAGCCGCTGCGCCAGCCGCGCGGTGTGCATCATCTCCTCGGCCGCCCGTGTCCGGACGCCTTCCGGATCGCCGTCGCCCCAGACGCGCTCGCCGACGATCGCCTGGTGCCGGAAGTCGATCGGGTCGTCGCAGACCGCCTGGCCCTTCAAGTGGTTGGAGATGGCCCATACCTTCAGCCCGTGGCGTTCCAAGATGTCCAGCCGGTTGGCGATGTAGTCGTCGTCGTCCCAACGCCACGCGTCCAGATGGTCGCCGGACACCGCGATTTCCAGGCCGTCGTAGCCCCATCCGGCGGCGAGTTCCGCCACCTTCTCGAAGGGCAGGTCCGCCCACTGGCCGGTGAACAGAGTGAAGTTACGAGGCATCGGTTGCTCCTGTCGCTGAAAGGTCGTGCGGGGTGCCGGGTTCGGCAAGGACGACGGCGGTGCCCTCCTGAGCGGCGCTGCGCACCATCGCGTCCAGCACCTTTTGCACCGCCAGACCATCCTCAAAACCGGGACTGGGCGCCGAGCCGGCAGCCACCGCGGCCAGGAAGTCCGCGGCCTGGCTGGTGAAGGTGTGGTCCCAGCCGAGCACATGCCCGGGCGGCCACCAGGCCTGCAGGTACGGGTGCGACTGCTCGGTGACCAAGATCCTCGCCGCACCTGCCAGCCCTGGCGGGGCACCGGCGTCGTAATAGTGGAGTTCATTCAACCGCTCCAGATCGAAGCTGAGGTTCCCGCCCGATCCGTACACCTCGATCCGCAGCGCGTTCTTTCGGCCGGTGGCCATCCGGGTGACCTCCAGGCTGGCCACCGCGCCCGAGTCCAGTCGCAGCGTGGCCCACGCCGCGTCGTCCACGGTCACCGGCTCCGGCCCGTCCGGGCCCTGCCGGGTGTCCACGAACGTGTTGAGCGTGGCGGACACGGAGGTAACGCGCGCGCCGAGCAGGAAGTGGATCTGGTCCACCGCGTGCGAAGCCAAATCGCCGAGCGCCCCCGAGCCCGCGGTCTCTTGGCGCAGCCGCCACGTCATCGGTGCGGTATCGTCGGCCAGCCAGTCCTGCAGGTAGGCGATCCGCACCTGCCGGACGGTGCCGATCCTGCCCTCGGCGATCAACTGGCGGGCCAAGGCCAGCGCGGGAACCCGGCGGTAGTTGAAGCCGACCATGGCCTGCACACCGGAGGCGCGCGCGGTTCGGGCCGCGGCCGCCATCGTCTCGGCCTCGGCCACCGAATTGGCCAGCGGCTTCTCCACGATCACGTGCTTGCCGGCCTCCAGCGCAGCCACCGCCAGTTCGGCGTGCAGGTGGCCGGGGGTGCAGATGTCCACGATCTGCACATCGTCGCGTTCCAGGACGGCGCGCCAGTCCGTGGAGCCCTCGGCCCAGCCGTACCGGCCGGCATCAGCGGCGACGCTGTGCGGGTCGCGGCCGGCCAGCACCCGCTGGGCCACCGCGGGCCCGCCGGGATAGAAGGCGGAGACATTGCGCCAGGCATTGGAGTGCGCCTTGCCCATGAAGGCGTGCCCCAATACCGCCACGCCCAGCGGCGGCCCGTCCGGATTGGCGGTCATCGTCTTCTCCTTGGTGCTCGTCGGTCTGTGCTGTGGCTCGGCCTGTGCTGCGCCCGAACCATCGGGCGACTGAAGGCCAGCGGCCGCGGTCAGAGGCTGCGCAGGAACGCCAGCCCGTCCTCGGCCAGCCGGTCTTGGCTCGGTGCCAGTGGACGCCAGATGGAGGCGGCCGTGGCGATTGCGGCGTTGTCCGCCGTGAAGCTCTCGATGTTCAGCGGGCCGGCATAGCCCACGTCGTCCAGCGCCTTCAGCAGCGCCGGCCAGTCGGTCTGGTCGCCGCCCGGGGCTCCGCGGTCGTTGCCGCAGACCTGCAGGTGGACCAGGTGTTCGCCGGCAGCGCGGATGGCCGCCGAACTGGAACGTTCTTCGATGTTCAGGTGGTAGCTGTCCAACGCCAGCCCCACACCGTGGCCGAGCAGTGGGTCCAGCGCTTCAAGCGCCTGCTCCACGGTGTTGATCAGCGAAGTCTCGTACCGGTTGAGCGGTTCAATTCCCAGCACGACGCCGGCCGCTTCGGCTCGGGCGGCCAGCGGCGCCAGATTGGCGCGCAGTTGGCGGTACGCCTCGTTCCGGTCCTCGGCATCGATCCGCCAGACCCGGCCAGTGCTCGAGTAGAACGGCCCACACACGGCGGGGGCACCCAGGTCGTGCGCCAGATCGATGCAGGCCGCCAGATAGTCCTGGGTGGCCTGCACCGACCCGGCGTCGGCCAGGACCAATTCGCGGCCCGGTGCCATGGCGCCCACCAGGTAGGGCTTCAGGTTCGTGGCCTCGAGGACGTCCCGGGCAGTGCCGGCGGTAAAGTCGCCGGGGTTTTCCAGCGGCAGTTCCACCGCATCGAACCCCATCCCGGCGATCTTCGCCAGCAGCTGCGGCAGCACGGCGTCGGTCAGCGGGGACTGCCACACCCAGGTGTTGATCCCGATCGGCCGGTCCATGGTGTACCTCCCTCAACTGCTGCTGCCGTGCACGGTGCCGTGCGTGATCCGCCCGAACACGCGTCCGGACGGGAGGAGCGTGTCCGGACGGGCCCCCACACCCGGCCGGACACGCCTGCTTTACGGAATCTGGCGCTGCTGCCAGACCTCCGGGTAGCCCGGCAGGTCCTCGCCGCCGAACTTGGCGTAGTGGCCGTCCGGCATGCCTTCATTGCGCTTCAGCCAGTCGTCCAGCTCCTCGGCCGGGATCGGCGTCTGCGGCAGCACCCACTCGGCCGGAATTTCTTCGCCGGCGAAGATCTTCTGCACCGCCAGCAGCGGGGTGCGCCACTGGAAGTTGGAGTAGACCGGGGCTAGTGCGTCGATGCCGGTGTCCTTCCACTTGCGCAGGAAGCTCAGTTCGTCCTCACCGGTCATCACCGGGAGGTCCTTGCCGGCGTCTTCGAACGCCTCGATCGCTGCGACGGCGCCGTCGCCGGCATCCATCCAAACACCCTGTACGTCGCCGGTGGCCAGCTCGTCGGAGATGATCTTCTTGATCTCGGTCGGATCGGCGCCGGTGAAGTAGTCGGTGGCTTCGATGCCCTTTTCCTCGAAGATCTTCTCCGCCGCCGCCCAGCGCTGCTCCAGCACGTCCACGCCGGGCAGGATGCGCAGCGCCACTACCTTGTCGCCCTGCTGCAGCCGTTCGGAGAGGAAGTTGGCGGTGTCGATGCCCCAGGCGAATCCGCCGATCGGGTGGATGAAGGTGGTGGCGCAGTCGGTTTCGACGCCGCGGTCGAAGACCACCACCGGCTTGCCGGTCTCGCAGGCTCGCTCCACGGCCGGCGTCAGCGCCGCCGTCGCGTTCGGCGAGATCACAAAGGCATCGCAGTTTCCTTCGCTGATGAAGTAGTCGATGTCGGCAATCTGGGTATTGGAATCGTCCTGCGCGTCGCGGGTCTCCATCTCGGAGATCACGCCTTCGTCCTGCAGCACCTTGAGCTGCTGGTTCATGGTGATCCAGCCGGTCTGGCGCCACGGGTTGGAGATGGACGCATTGGCGAAGCACACCTTCTTGGCGCCCTCGGCGGCGAAGTCGGCGGTGTCGGTCATGTCGCCGGCAATGTACTGCAGCCACGGCTGGTCGGGATTGCCCTCGAAGTCGGCGGTGCGCTGTTCGAACTGTTCGTCATAGAGCGCCTGGTCGAACCACTCCGTGGTGGCCTCGGTGGTCTCCGCCGGAGCCGACGCGGCGGGGCTGCCGCCCTCCTCCGTAATCGACTGATCGGTGGTGCACGCCGTCATGGCCAGTAACGAGCCGGCCGCTGTGAGCGCGACCGCGGTACTTAGACGTTTCCTCGTCATGTCAGTTCCCTCCCTTGTCGGTGCCCTCAGCGGGCTCTGGTGCCGCAGTGATGCGTTGTTGTTCGGATTGCGCGGCCGCAGAGCCTCCGCGGCGCTTGCGTTGCCATGACTGCGCGGCGGCAGCCACGGCGACGATGATGATGACGCCCTGCACTGTGGGACGCCAAGTGGACGCCACGCCCATGAAGTTCAGCAGCGTGAACAGCGCTTCCAGGGCGAAGGCGCCGGCGGCGGCGGAAAGCACCCAGCCGCGCCCACCGCCCAGCACCACCCCTCCGAGCACGACGGCGGTGATCGCCGTGAACTCGTACCCTCGCCCTACCGAGGGGTGAACTCCGGCGTAGCCGACCAGCAGGATTCCCGCGACCGTGGCGGCGAGCGAGGAGAGCATGAAGGCGCGGGTGCGCACCCACCAGACGCGGGCACCGGTCAGGGCGGCGGCGACGTCGTTGTCGCCCACCGCCATCAGCGTGCGTCCGTACGGGCGGCGCATCAGCCAGAAGGCCAGCACTGCCACCACGGTCAGGATGATCACCGGATAGGGAATGATCCCGAGCACCGGTACGTCCTCGATGCCGCCACGGCCGATCTGCCGGAAGCTGTCCGCCGGGTTGCCCTGGGCGGCGCCTCCGGTCCAGAAGAGCACCAGGCCCAGCAGCGCCAGCATCATGCCCAGCGTGACGATGAAGCTGGGGACTTTCAGCAAGGTGGTGATGAGGCCGTTGATCAGACCGATCACGGCGCCGAGGACGAACATCAGCGCCAGCACCGGAATGACCTTGGAGTCGTCGTCGCCGATCAGGTTGCCGGCCACGATCACTTGCATGGTGACTACCGACCCCATGGAAAGGTCGAACTCGCCGGAAACAATGACGAAGTACTGCCCGATGGCCGCGATGGCGATCGGGGCGGTGCGGCCAATGAAACGGATGAAGGATTCGGGCTCGCCGAACGACGGGTTAATGACGATGATGGCAACCAGCAGGGCGAGCAGCAGGATGAAGACGCCGCCGCCCGGAGTCCGCAGGCCGCGCAGGAAGCGCTCGCCGCGGCCGGCACGGTTGTGCTGCAGGACCTCGCGGCCGGCTGCTGGGTCCAGGATGGTGCTCATGGCTGTAGCTCCTGCTGGTGTCCGCCGTGCCCAAAGCGCGGCGGCCGGGTGATGACGGTGCGGCGGGCATAGACGGCCACGGCGACCACGATCACCACACCGCGGACCACGTCCTTGAGGAACGGGTTGATCTGCAGCACGGACATGATGTTGTCCAGCATCGCGAAGATCAGCACGCCGCCGAGCGTGCCGACCACCGAGCCCTTGCCGCCCGCCAGCAGCGTTCCGCCCAGCACGACGGCGGCGATCGAGAGCAGGTCGTAGCCGCCCTGCGAACCGACCGTCGGACTGCCGACGCCCAGCCGGCTGGCCAGCAGCAGGCCCGCCATGCCCGCGAGAACCGAGCAGATCACGTGTGCGGTGATCACAGCCCCTGGCACGCGGACGCCGGACATGCGGGCCACGTCCCGGTCGCCGCCGACGGCATAAATGTGGTGGCCGATCCGGGTTCGGTGCAGCATCAGGATCACCAGCGTGGCGCAGCCGAGCATGATCAGGGTGGAGATCGGCACCGGCCCGAGCCCGGTGGCACCGATCAGCCGGAACGAAAACGGCGTCTGGCCGAAACTGCCCTTGTAGTTGGTGGCCAGGTAGCCGCTGATGATCAACCCCATACCCAGGGTGGCAATGAAGCCGTGCACCTTGAGGCCTGCGACGATCAGGCCGTTGGCCAGGCCGATCACCGCCGAGATCCCCAGTGCCAAGGCCACGGCGGACACCACGTTCTCGCTCCGGTTGGCCATCACGCCGGCGCCGATCAGGCTGGCCAGGCTGGTCACATAGGAGACCGAGAGGTCGAGGCTGCCGACCAGGATCACCAGGGTCTGGCCAATGGCGATGAAGCCCAGGACGCTGGTGCCGGTCAGGATGGCGGAGATGTTTCCCGGGCTGAAAAAGTTGCGGCCGGTGGTGGCCACCAGGATGCTGCCGGCGATCAGCACCAGCAGAGCCACCAGATAGACGATCTGGGTTGAGCTCAGCCTGGCGAAAAACCCACCGGCCGGTGCGGTCTGCGTGGCCCGGGCTGCCGAGCGCGTGGTCGTCATGCCGTCCCTCCGGTCGTGCTGCCGTCCTCCGGCGTCGTGCCGGGCACCCTCGCGCCGGTAGCAAGTCGCAGGATTTCCTCTTCGGTGGATCCCGCGGGGAGTTCCCCGGTGAGCCGCCCGTCGCGCATCACCAGGATCCGGTCGGACATGCCGATCACCTCCGGCAGTTCGCTCGAAACCATCAGTACGCCCTTCCCCTCGGCGGCAAGCTGGCGCATCAACCGGTACACCGCCACCTTGGCGCCGACGTCGATGCCCCGGGTTGGTTCGTCCAGCAGCACCACGCGCGGGGAGACTGCCAGCCACTTGGCCAGCACGATCTTCTGCTGGTTGCCGCCGGAGAGGTACTGCACCTCTTGGTCCAGGTCCCGGGCGACGACCTCCAAGCTGCTGAACGAACCGGCGACCTCGCGCCGGACGCTGGACGTGCGGCCGGGGAACACGGCGCGGACCACGCCCAGCGCGTTGTCCAGCAGCGACTGGTTCAGGCTCAGGCCCTGCGCCTTGCGGTCTTCGGTGATCAGCGCGATGCCCTGCCGTACTGCTTGCCGCGGAGAATGTGCCCGGGCCGGCCGGCCGTCCAGCTGCATGGTGCCGCGGTTGAACGGCGCGGCGCCGAAGATGGCGTGCAGCAGTTCTGTTCGGCCGGAGCCCTGGAGTCCGGCGACGCCGACGATCTCGCCGGGCATCAGCCGCAGGCCGATGCCGTCCAGTTGGTCGTTGCCGGCACCCTCCAGTTCCAGCAACGGGGTGGGGGCAGCGGTTTCGCCGGCCGCCGCCGCCGGGCTTTCCGCCGTCCGGCTTGGTGCCGCAGGCTCGGCCGGGAGCTTGTCGGGGAAGTACGCGGAGATGGGCCGGCCCACCATCATCCGCACCAAGGACGCGTCGTCCAGTTCGGCGGCGGGTTTGGTGTCCACGATCCGCCCGTCCTTGAGCACGGTGATGGTCTGGCAGAGGTCGAAGATTTCGCGCAGCCGGTGCGAGACGTAGAGGATTCCGGTGCCTCGCTCGGCCAGCCGCTGCACGATGCCGTACAGCAGGGAGACTTCCGGGCCGGACAAAGCGGCGGTCGGCTCATCCATCGAGATGATTCGGGCGTCGTAGCTGACCGCCTTGGCGATCTCCACGATTTGTTGCTCGGCCACTGACAACGACCGTGCCAGCGCTGTGGGACGGATCGATCCGATACCGAGGGATTCCAGTAGGTCCGCGGTGGCGGCGTTCATCTTCGCCCGGCTGACCAACAGGCCCTTGCGGGGTTCGCGGCCCAGATAGATGTTCTCGGCCACCGTGCGGTCCGGCAACAGGTTGAACTCCTGGAACACGGTGGACAGGCCGGCTTCATGGGCCTGGGTGGGGTGGCTGAACTGCACGCTCTGCCCGCGCAGCAGCACAGTTCCGGAGTCCCGCTGGTACACCCCGGCCAGGATTTTCATCAAGGTGGACTTCCCGGCGCCGTTTTCCCCGACGACGCCGTGAACCTCGCCCGGGTGCAGCGTCAGGGACGCATCCTGCAGCACCGGGTTGCCAAAGAAACTCTTCGTCAGCCCGCGCACTTCAAGCACAGGCTGATCCCGTATTTGGCCGTTTTCGGCCGCATCGCTGCTGAGAATACCCTCCACGCCCCCTACTGTGGCATGCCTCACATACTTTTGTCGATAGGCAAACAAAAGTTGTTTGAAGTTGTTTCATAGTCGTCGTAGAGACAAACAGAAGCGCGGCATGCTCTACTGAAAGTGTGTTGAACTCCGAAGTCGCCCAGCAGCGGCTGGCCGCGCAGCCAGCCGCAGGAGCCAGTGAGGTATTCCAGCTGCTCCGGGATGGCCAGCCGCGCACCCGCGCAGAGTTGGCGCAGCTGACCGGTCTGGCCCGGTCCACGGTGACCGCCCGTGTGGATGCGCTGATGCGGGTGGGACTGATTGCACCGGTCGGCGGGGCGACCTCGACCGGCGGCAGACCGCCGTCGTTGTTTGCGCTCAATCCGGCCGCACGATTGGTGGTTGGAGCGGACCTCGGTGCAACCCACGCGCTGGTGGTCGTGGCCGACCTTTCCGGTACGGTGTTGGCCGAAGAGCGCGCCGAGCTGAGCATCGCCAGTGGCCCGGACAGCGTGCTGGGCTGGCTGTGCGAGGCGGTGGCGAGGCTGCTGAAGGAATCCGGCCGGAGCGCCACGGACCTTGGTGCGATTGGCATCGGACTGCCCGGCCCGGTGGAACATGACACCGGTCGGCCGATCAATCCGCCGATCATGCCTGGCTGGGACCGCGTGGACGTTCCCGGGCTGGTACAGCAACACTTCGACGTGCCGGTCCTGGTGGACAACGACGTCAACATCATGGCGCTGGGCGAGCAGGCCACGGCTTGGCCGGACACCGCCGACCTGATGTTAATCAAGGTGGCCACCGGAATTGGTGCCGGCATCATTTCCTCCGGCCAACTGCAACGCGGCGCGCAAGGCACAGCCGGGGACCTGGGGCACGTACGGGTGCCGCGCGGCGACGGCGTGGCATGCCGCTGCGGGAACACCGGCTGCCTGGAGGCGCTGGCCGGCGGGCCGGCGCTGGCTGCGGTGTTGTCCGCCGAGGGGAAGAGGGCCCACAGCAGCCAGGATGTGATTGACTTGGTGCGCTCGGGCGATTTGCAGGCGATCCAGGCCGTGCGACAGGCCGGCCGGGACATCGGCGATGTGCTGGCTACCTGCGTGAACCTGGTCAACCCGTCGGTGATCGTGATCGGCGGGCGACTGGCCCAGGCGGGTGAGCACCTGCTGGCCGGCATCCGGGAAGTGGTCTACCGGCGCTCACTGCCACTGGCGACCGAGCACTTGCGGATCGCTCCGTCCGTAGCCGGCCAACGAGCAGGCGTGCTGGGGGCCGTATCGCTGGCGATCGGGCACGTGCTGTCGCCGGAGGCAATCGAGGCTGCCGCGTCGGCGTGACTGCCGCGCTCCGGATAGTCCTGAAGTTATCGTTTCGCAACCTCGTCGAGCTCCCATGCCTCTTGTTACGTGGCTAGCGTGAGACAAATAGCCATCCAATGGCGGAAGGGGAGCCATGCGCGCACTGGTCAAAGGGGCAGCCGGTGCTGCCCTGCTGCTGGCTCTGGCCGGCTGTAGCGGATCACCGACGGGGATCGGGGCACTGGAAACCCCGGCCCGCCCAAGTGACAAGCTGGACGCCGGACTGGGGAACGTGAACGTCTTGCCAGACAGCACGCGGCTGTTGATGGAAAAGGAAGATCGCGCCTTCTACGTTGCCCTCGCCGACAACTTTGCCAAGCATGGCGTCTGTTTGATCATCGTGGATCTGGAGGTTGATGAGGCATCGGCCGGCTGCGGCAAAGTCGGCCCCGAGCCGCTTGAACTTGGCGTCTCCGGGGTGAAGGCCAAACTGATTCAGGACAGATACGACGCGAGCCGAGAACTTGCAGCCGATTGGGAGCAGTTGCACCCGAACCTGCTGGTCTGGGGGCTTTAAGCGACGGTCCCGGACGGCTGGCAGGCCGTAGCCGACGGGCTGCCGCACGGGACCAGTCAGCTATTCGCCCAAGTAACTCTCCAGTTGGTCTGCCAGCTCTTTTGGGTGGCTGAGCGCCACGCAGTGGCAGCCGGGGATCTCGTCCGGGACGATGCCCAACCGCTCGGGCACGATCCGGCGGAACAAATCGGCGGGGAAGAAGCGGTCGTCCTTGCACAGGATGAACTTGGTCGGTACGTCCGGGTGTGCGTCCAGCGGCCAGGGTTCTGCCTGGGACGCTTCGGACTGGCCCCGCTCGTAACTCAGTGCTTCCTCGGCCAGCTCCTGCGGGACGCCGTTGTAGAAGCAGATGAACGGATCCGGATTACCGGTCAATCCGCCGTCCACCGCCGCCTGTGCCTCGGCCGCTTCGCTGTACCCGGTGTTGGCCCACCAGTCCGCGGGACGCTCACCGGGCGCCGGGACCATTGCGGCAAGGTAGACCAGCACCTTGACCGGCAGCCGGGCGGCGATCAGCGGGGCGGTGAAGCCGCCAAAGGACTGGCCAACGACCACCAAATCCTGCCGGTCGCCGATCTCGCGGACTACCGCGTCTGCCGTCTCGTCCAGCCCTTTGGCCTCGTCCTCGCTGGGCAGATCGGGCGCGACCACGTCATGCCCTCGGGCCCGCAGTTGGGCCTCCACCAAATGCCAGTACCACCCGACATCCCCGGCCCCGTGAATCAACACAAAGGTGGCCATTGTCTGCAAACCTCCCCTAGCTCGCGTGGCCCTGAGTATGACAGCCCCGGGCCGGATGGTCACTGGTCCGGAGGCTGGCGGGGCGCGGAAGTCCGGAAACTTTGCGCTGGGCGTCCGTGCGACGGCGCAACTCTGGGTTCAGCTCCCCGGGTCATCGAAACTTTGCGCCCGCTCCCCGCGTCACCGATGGGGAAGGACAATCGAGCAACCCCATAGACTGGGGATTATGACCCAGACTTCTGCGGCCGATCCAGCGGCCGACCGCGCCCGCCTGCTCGAACTGATTAAAGAACTGGCCGTGGTGCGCGGCAAGGTCACGCTGTCCAGCGGTGCCGAGGCTGACTACTACATTGACCTGCGCCGGGTCACCCTGCACCACGAAGCCTCCCGCCTGGTCGGCAGGGTCATGCTGGCCATGCTGGACGAGGCCGGCATCGAGTTCCAGTCGGCCGGCGGGCTGACGATGGGTGCCGATCCGGTGGGCACAGCGCTGATGCACGCGTCGGCAGACGCCGGCCGCGCCGTGGACGCTTTCGTGGTGCGCAAGGCGCAGAAGTCCTACGGAATGGGCCGCCAAGTGGAGGGTCCCGACGTCAAGGATCGCTCCGTCGTCATACTGGAGGACACATCCACGACCGGCGGCTCCGCCTTGACCGCGGTGGAAGGCGTGCGCAACGCCGGTGGCCTGATCAAGGCCGTGGCCGTCATCGTCGATCGCGACACCGGTGCCAAGGAGCGCATCGAGGCCGAAGCCGGCGTGCCGTATCTGTTCGCCTTCGGCAAGGACGAGCTGGGACTGGACTAGCCGCGGCAGGCAGCCCACCAAACTCATGGATGTACGCAGGAACAAGGCCGCCCGCCAACTGCGCCTGGCCAGCGACCTGCACCGGGTCTCGCGGCGCTCGTTCCTGATCGCTGCGGCCTTCGGCCTGGGCACCGCCGCGGATCTGGCGGCCACTCGGTCCATCCAGGAGATGCGCAACGAACCGCAGATCCTCACGCTGGCGGACGAGCACGCCGACCGGCGCTTCCCGCGCTCCAGCTGGGTGCTGTTCCCGGGGTACAAGACCAGCTGGGAGGAAGGGCTGTGGATCCTGAACTCGCTGCGTCCCGGCCTGGCGGAGCGTGGACGGCTGGCGGTGGCGGGCTATTCGAACCGCGGGCTGGATCTGGCCGAACTGACCGAGGTGCTGCAAAAGCACATCCAGGACAACCGGCTGGAGAGGCTCTACTTCTACGGGCACAGCTTCGGCGGCATGGTGGCGGTCGAGATGACCGCGCGCCTGCGGGCCAAAGGCTTCCCGGTGGAACTGATCCTGATGGATTCGTCCCCTTACAGCCGGTTCGACGTGCTGGACAAAACCATGTTCGAAGGCGTGGTGTTCCTGTATGAGGCCGGCTACCGGGTCCCGAGCTATCTGCGCGGAGGCTACGAGCTGGGCGAACGGATTGTGCACAAAAACGAACGCAGCTGGCGGCAGATCGTTGAGCAGACCATGGAGCAGCTGTCCCCGCTGGCGGTCTCCAGCACGCTGATCCAGTCGCAGTCCTCGTACATTTACCACTTCGACGCGCACCGGTTCAGCCACAGCATCGGCGAGACCAAGATGGTGTGGATGGGAAATCCGGGGGATCAAACGATCAACTACACCACCGCCCGGCGCAGTTGGCTGGTGAACTACGAGGCGAACTTCCTGACCAACAACCTGGTCACCGAGGGCGCCCGGCCGGCCCACGCAAGTCCGCAGTGGAACTCGGCAATCTACGTCCCGATCATCCAGCAAGTGGAGGACGCATTCCTCCCGCTGCCGGTGGGCGGCTTCCGGGCGCAGTTCTTCTAGGGGCGGATTGTCGGCTTAGGGGAGGCCCTGCCGCCTAGGGCGAGGCCGCCGTCGTCGCCGCCTAGAGGTGCGGAATCAGGTCTGCCACTGAGTCGAAGGATTGGTTCGGCCGGAAGGGGAAGCGGGAGACGTCGTCGGGCTGGGTGATGCCGGTGTAGACCAGCACGGTGTGCAGCCCGGCCTCCATGCCTGCGACGATGTCTGTGTCCATCCGGTCGCCGATCATTGCCGTGGTCTCGGAGTGGGCATCGATCTGGTTCATGGCCGAGCGGAACATCATCGGATTGGGTTTGCCCACAATGTACGGCATGCGGTTGGTGGCCTTGCTGATCAGCGCCGCGATGGCTCCGGTTGCCGGCAGCACGCCCTCCGTGGACGGGCCGGTGGCGTCTGGATTGGTGGCGATGAATCGCGAACCGGCCAGGATGAGCCGGATGGCCTTGGTGATTGCTTCGAAGGAGTAGGTTCTCGTTTCGCCCAGCACCACGTACTGCGGATCCCGGTCGGTCAGGATGAAGCCGGCCTCGTGCAGGGCCGTGGTCAGCCCGGCCTCGCCGATCACGTATGCGCGGCCGTGCCCCTCCGACAAGGGGGTCTGGTTGCGAAGGAACTGGGCGGTGGCCAGGGCCGAGGTCCAGATGTTTTCCTCGGGCACCTCCAGTCCGGCCTGATGCAGCCGTGCGGCCATGTCCCGGGGAGTGTAGATGGAGTTGTTGGTCAGCACCAGGAACCGTTTGGAGGTGTCCACCCAGCGCTGGATCAGTTCAGCTGCGCCCGGGATAGCGGTGCTCTCATGCACCAGCACGCCGTCCATGTCGGTGAGCCAGCACTCAATGTCGGCGGGTGTGCGAGTCTTCTGCTGGTGCATGGTTCCCTTTCGTGCGCGCGGGGAGTGCCGACGGGACGGCGCTTCCGGCCCCAGTCTGTCACCTAGGCTTGTGGGGTGGAAAAAAACGCAGGTGAAGCCGAGGCCGAACGACCGCTAACTGACGGCCAGGAACTCGGTTCGGATGTTTCCCGGGCCGACCGCGACGCTCCCGGAACCGGCGCCGCTGAGGCGAGCATCGGCGTCGGGCCGTGGGAAGGGCCGCTGCCGGAGGGTGACCACTGGGATCCGCAGCTGCTGGCCGACGGCGACCGCCGCAACGTGACGGACCAGTACCGCTACTGGAAGCACGATGCGATCGTCGCGGACCTGGACTCGCGCCGCCACAATTTCCACGTGGCCATCGAGAATTGGCAGCATGACCTGAACATCGGCTCCGTCGTGCGCTGCGCCAATGCCTTTCTGGCCAAGGAAGTGCACATCATCGGACGACGGCGGTGGAACCGGCGCGGGGCGATGGTCACCGACCGCTACCAACACGTTCGGCACCACCCCACCGTGGAGGACTTCGTGGCCTGGGCGCAGGGCGAAGGGCTGCGAATCATCGGGATCGATAACTTCCCCGATTCGGTGCCGCTGGAAACCTATGACCTGCCCGAGAACGCCGTGCTGGTATTCGGCCAGGAAGGGCCAGGGCTGACGCCAGAGGTCCACGCCGCCGCCGACGCCACGCTGTCGATCGCGCAGTTTGGCTCCACCCGCTCGATCAACGCCTCCGCCGCTGCGGCCATCGCGATGCACGCGTGGATCCGCCGCCACGTCTTCGCCCAGCCGGTGGTAACGCCCGCTCCGTAGGCTGGTGAGGGGCTGGCGCCGGCGGTGGATCGGGCCGGTTCGCGGGCGACTAACGTCGGCGTTCGCGTCAGCACTGGTTGGCCGTGGTTCGCGCCGCGTCGGCTCGCCCAAGCCGGGAGTAACTTCCCACGTATCGCAGTAACTTCCCATGTTTCGGACTACCCATAGGCCGCTGACCTGGGCGGATTCAATTGGTGAATGCAATTTTGTAGTCGGGTTCAGGCTACCTGTGGCAAGAGTAGTTCGGTCAGGGCTTGGGCCGGAGTCTTCAGGTTCAGGGTTGGTCGCGGCCTGCTGTTGAGTTTGTCCTGGACGCGGCGGAGATCCTCGGGAGTGTGGCCGGAGAGGTCGCTGCCCTTCTCGAACCAGTGCCGCAGTAAGCGGTTGGTGTTTTCGTTCGATCCGCGCTGCCACGGCGCGTAAGGGTCACAGAAGTAGACCGGCGCTTGCAGCTCAAGCATGATCCGGTCCTAATCGGCCAGTTCGACGCCGCGGTCCCAAGTGATCGAGCGGCGCAGGTGCCAGGGAAGTTCGCCCATGGCCTTGAGCATCGCTTCGGCGACGGTGTGGGCGGTATGGTCGCCGGGCAGGTGCAGCAGGATCGTGAACCTGGTCGATCGTTCAACGAGTGTCCCGATCGCGGATGTGTTGCCCGCGCCGAGGATGAGGTCTCCTTCCCAATGTCCGGGTACGGCACGGTCTTGGACGGTTGGCGGACGCTGGCGGATGGTCAGCGCGTCCTCGTAGCGGCTGCCGCGCATGCTGGTTGTCCGGCTGTGGGAGCGTCGGGAACTGCGTTTGAGGCTCAGGCTACGGTAGAGGTCCTGACGAAGGGCGCCGCGGCCTTGAACGTAGAGGCATTGGTAGATCGTCTCGTGCGATACCTGCATGTCCCTATTCTCCGGGTGAAGGACTTTTAGGACGTCGGAGATCAGCTTCGGGCTCCACCCGTCGTCCATGTTGTCCTCGACGAACTTGACCAACTCCGGACTGGCCAACAGCTTGAATCCTTTGGGCCGCTTCAGTTGCTTCTCGGCATTGAGTTGGGCCCATCTGGCGTCATAGATGCCGTCCTTGTTCCGGTTGCGGCAGCGTTCACGGCTGATGACGCTCGGATCCCTGCCGAGTTCTTTGGCGATCCTTGCCTGTTTCCACCCATCCTGGAGCCGCAACTGGATCATGCACCGTTCATAGAAGGTCACCGGTCCGGTGCATGGTGCTGCCGGCGCTGCCGGAATGTCTCCGGGGGCCAGCCCCCGCGGTTTCTTTGGCCGAGGTATCCCGCCGATCGCGCCTAATTGCAGTTTCACATCGCCCAGTCTTGCCCACCGGGTCCTGCCTTGGTCGTAGGTCAGCCCCGCCTCGCGGGAGGCCGCCAACATCGACGCACCGGATCGGACCAGCTCCACGAAACGCAGCGAGGCAGCATCCGTGAATTCCCAGGGTCCGCGGGCCCTGACGGCAGGCTTCCGGCGGGGTGGCTTCGGCAGGCCTCCCAGCCTGCCGCCCTGCAGCTTCCGGCCGTCAAGCCTCGCCCACCGCGTCCTGCCTTCGTCGTAAGACAAGCCGGCCTGGGCAGACGCCTTCTTCAGTGAGAGCCCCGAGCGGACCAACTGAACAAGACGAATGGACGCCGGATCATCGAAATCCATGCAGCAACCCCTTTCAGGTTGTTGCATTCACCGATTGATTCCGCCCTGCGGAAACATTCCCAGCCGGTATTAAACGTGGGATCGAATGGAGCGGCCACTGTCCGGGGCGTGCGAATCCGGAGCGGACTTCGGCGCGGCTCCGCGGCGAGTCAGCCGAGCAGTTCCAGCAGGGTTCCCGCGCCGACTGCGCGTGCGCCGAGGGACTCGATTCGTTCGCGCAGCGCGCGGTCCGACGTCACCACGGTCACCGACGCCTTGGAGTCGGCGCCGAACGCCTTCTCCACCTGGGCCACAATCTCG
>NZ_JBLKRT010000028.1:0-64384 GCF_047607445.1 Arthrobacter sulfonylureivorans | reverse complement strand
ACGGCAAAACAGTGCCCGAGAACCTCAACGCCCGCTGCAAACCCGGCCACAAAACCAAACACCACGGCGGCGGCACCGTCACCCAAGACCACGACGGCACCCTGCACTACACCACCCGCTCCGGACACACCCACACCACCACCCCCGACGAAAACTGGGCCATTACCTACCCCACACCCAACGACCAACCCCACAACACAAGCCCCGAAACAAGCCCAGCACGTGCCTCCGATGACGGTGACGACGACGAACAATGCGACGAGGTCGCACCACCCTTCTAGATCTCGGATTCGCAACCACAGGGGAAAGGGACCTGACAGTGAGCAGAAGCAGCCAACCGACGCCGACCGTCGACGACGTTCTCCGCGTATTCTTCGCACAGCAGCGTCAGGCCCGTCCAATCCGGGAAGACCGTTCGCTCCGGCTTGAGGCCCATCTACGAAGGTGCGTGGAAGAGTGCGGCCCTGCCTACATCAGCGAGGAATGGTGGTTGGTGCTGCAGGTTGAACAGTGCTTCGAGCCGGAGGACTCATTCGCCCGGCTCCTGCCGGCAGACTGTCTCCTGCCGCCGATGCACGATTTCTTGTCACCGGACTGGCTGTTTGACCATGGCACTGACCGACTGGTGCAGGTCAATCACAGCTACCGCCTGGTCTGCTGGCTCTGCAGCAGCGGGCTTGTTAACCTTCGTGAGCTCCGGCCAAGCATCGTTCGCTTCATGATCCGACACGATGAGCTGACCGTTCGCTCGAAGGCCGGCAAGCGACCAGAGGTTCCCCACCAACCTGCCGATGCCCTGATTAGGCGCGAAGACCTGCCCTAGGGAACAGCTGCCCGGCAGCCATCACCGTCCCGAGGGCCCTGCTGCCGCCTGCTTTTGCTGTCAAAGGCTAACAGGTGCAGGGCGGCTCGGCCTGAAGCACCGCCTGCTTCCGCTGTGTGAGGCCGCAGCAGGACAAGAGCGGACTAAGGCACGAAGTAACGCTTGGTTCCGCCTTAGAGGCTGCACCCGATCAAGAGTGGCTCGGGTTGAAGCCGAATGCCAAATGTGCGTTCAACTCCATCCCGTACTGCCCGCGCGATTACCAGAATGTCTTCTGCGCTGGCTTCACCACGGTTGGTGATGGCCAGAGTGTGCTTGGTCGACAGCGATGCGCGGCCGCCAGCTAGATCGTGGCCGTTGAGGTTGCCGTTTGATGTGCCCTCGAGGCCGAAGCCCTTGGCGAAACCTGCGTGGTCGATGAGCCAGGCAGCGCTCAGCTTGATCTTGTCATCGGCCGGCCAACGCGGCGCGTTCGCGGGAAGTTTTTCCGCGGTTGCGGCATCGACGATGGGATTCGTGAAGAATGATCCCGTGCTGAAGGTGTCCCTGTCGGCGGGATCATGCACCATCCCTTTGGACGCGCGGAGCCGAAGCACTTCACGTCGCACGTCCGCGGCTTTGGCCGTTCCGCCGATCTCTACGCCGAGCGCACGGGCCAATTCTGCGTAACGGATGGGAAGACTCTGCCGTCCTGCCGTTAGCCGGAACTCGACTTCCAGCACCACGAAACGCGGCGAACCATTGACGGTGCTCCGCTTCAAGATTGAATCGCGATAGCCAAACTCGAGGTCGTTGTTCTCGAATTCGCGAAGGGATCCGGTGTGCCGGTCCCAGGTCCGGACCCGAGTGATGGTCTGAGAAACGTCGGACCCGTAGGCGCCGACGTTCTGCACCGGGGTGGCACCTGTGAGCCCGGGGATACCGGATAGCGCTTCCAAGCCTGACCAGCCGTTGGTGACGGTCAGGGCAACGAGATCGTCCCACGGCTGGCCAGCTTGAACCGTCAGCACTACGGAGCCGTCTCGTTCGTCGACGGCGTAGCCGGTGTTGGCGACATGGATGACAGTGCCAGGATAGCCGTCGTCGGAAATCACAAGGTTGGACCCGCCGCCGACGATCAGAAGGTCTTCGCCGGAGCCGTCGGCAGCCCTGACAGCATCGATGATCTCGGACTCTGAGCGGGCCTCGACGTACCGCCCGGCCACGCCGCCCACGCCAGCAGTTGTCAGCGGAGCGAGAATCGTTTCTGTCACAGTGCCAGCCTCTCCGCTGCCGGTTACAGGGCGAGTCACCAAACCTTGACGACCGCCTGGGCTTTGACCAAAACCTTGACACCCGCCGCAGTCACCGTCAGGTCAACCCGGGCCGTCCCATTGTCTGCGTCGATGGCCCCGATCGCACCGCTGACTTCGATGCTCGCACCGGGGCCGTCAACATCCTCCACGAGGACTGGTTTGGTAAACCGCGTTTGGTAATCGACGACGGCGGCAGGGTTGCCGATCCAGTCCGTCACCAACTGCACGGCAGCGCCCATGGTGAACATGCCGTGGGCGATCACGCCGGGAAGCCCGACCTGCTCGGCGAAGCGTCCGTTCCAGTGGATCGGGTTGAAATCGCCCGAGGCTCCTGCGTATCGGACCAGGTCCGCGCGGGAGACTTCAAAGGCTCGTGAGCCGATGTCCTGTCCCACGGTCAGTTCATTCAATTCGGCGCTCACTGGCCTTCCCCTCTCACCAGGATCGACGACGTTGTGGTGGCCGTTTTCTCGCCAGCCACCGTGCTGATCTCGGCGCGGGTGGTGATCATGGCCCCGCCGCCCATCGCACGCACTTGATCAACGTGGAGTTCAGCCACGAGTTCATCGCCGGCAACGATTGGCCGGTGGTGCACAAACCGCTGGTCGGCGTGGACGACGCGGGAGAAGTCGATGCCGGAGTCCGAATCCTCGATCAACTGGGCATCGGCGCGCTGGGCGACGATGATGGCGAAGGTAGGCGGCGCCACCAGATCGGCGTAGCCGAGTGCGCGCGCGGCTTCGACGTCGAAATGCGCGGGGTGAGTGGCCTTCACCGCCGAGGCGAACTCCCTGATTTTCTCGCGGCCTACCGTGTAGGCGGCGCCGGCCGGGTACACGCGGCCGGCGAGGTCGGGGTTGACCCCGGCTTGCTCGGACATGGATCTCCTTCGGGTGGAGTGGACTGGAAGAACTAACGTCGCTTGGCTGGGGGCGTGCTGCGCGGATGGGCGGAGGCTTGCCGGGCACGGGCATCGCGGACCCTCACCAGCAGGCCCGCCAGATGGGTCAGCAGGCCGGTGGCAATGACCGCTATCGCTGCCCAGATCAGCCATTGGATGCTGGCCGAGGCGCCGATGACAGACAGCAGGATCCCGATGCCGATGAGCACCATGGCGGAGATCACCAGTTTGCGGTACAGCGGCGAGCCCAGGTCCCAAGGATTCATACTTCAAGATTACCGGCCAGACTGCTGCTGGCCGAACCGCAGAGCGGTCAGCCGTGCTTCAGGCGGGGGTTCGTTAGAACAGTTGCTCCTGCAGAGCGGGCAGCTCCGAGGCGAACTCCCCCAGCGCGATCCTGCGGCCCTTAAGCCTCCCGAGGTCCGCCAGGAAGAGCGGGCCATCCTCCGTCAGTTGCACGGTCGCGACGCTGCCGAGAATGCCCTGCGCGGTAAGCCCGTGGTCGCCGGAATCAAAGCTGGACGGGTAGCCCCTCCTGATGCCGTCGGCGAGCACCGGCCCGGCCAGTTCCGGCAGCTGCCATTGTTCATCGACGACGTCGAAGCCCTCCAGTTGAGCGGAAGGCAGTAGCTCTCGCACAGCAGCGGCGTGCCCGGCATTGATCCGCCCCAACTCGTCCGTGGGCAGCGGGCTCAGAAGGCCCGCATACTTGGCGGCGCTGCGTACGGCTTGGGTCAGCTCTGTAGCTGCCGAAACCATGTCCTCCAGCACCCGGACCACCCGCCCGTCGCGCGTTTTGGCAACGTAGCGGGCGGCCACAGCGCCTTGCTCGGCCAACCGCAACGACTTTCGTATGTTGGCCGCCGTACCGACCTTGCTGGCCCCATGGGCGAACGTCGCGACGTAGAGCCAGTGCGGCTGCGCGAGATATAGCAGCAGGCCCTCAGGCGCCCGGCCGCTCCGATGGCTGTCGTGCAGGAAGCGCAAGTCGTCATTCAGGAAGCAGTTCACACATTGGTAGCCGCGCTCGGCCGGCGCCTGCAACCGGCATGGCACATGTTTCCTGTCATCAGCCGAGTGGACCCGGTGGCTGCCCAGGCAGAAGACCTGCGGATCCAGCACGCGGAAACCGAGGCGCGTCCCAACCGTCATCGGCATCTCTTCCGGCGTGCCATCGGGAGAGGTCAAGCGCAACCGGGGCCCGGCTGGGGTCCAGGCGATGCCATGGACAAGGTAGAGGGCGGGCATGCTGTCCACTTTAGTAAGCGCGGACGCCTTCCACTTTGGTCAGCGGTTCGCGTGGGCAGTAGACGCGGAACGAGTCGGGAGAAGGCCCCGAAACGAGTTGAGGGGTCCGACCGGAACAGCTGTTCCGGGCGGGCCCCTCACGGTTGGTAGCGGTGCCCGGACTCGATCCGGGGACCTCACGATTATGAGTCGTGCGCTCTAACCAGCTGAGCTACACCGCCACGAACGGCAGTGCCCGCGCTGCGTCTCGCGACACAGACGCGGGCTTTGCCATTCAGAGCCCCCCACCGGAATCGATCCGGTGACCTCGTTCTTACCAAGAACGCGCTCTACCACTGAGCTAGGGGGGCAACGGAGAAATACATTACCAGCAATCTGCCCCGGGATGAAATCGGATTGGGGGCTCGTGGCGAACGCCACACCGGCGGCCTCGCGCCAGAAAGCGAAACGGCCCCGACTCCACGGTGATCCTGCCCCGACTGCACGAATCTGACAGCAAAAATGACACTCTTTAGCCTTCGGAACTGACCTGCCGCCCTGCCACGGCCCCAAATCTTCGGATGCTCGAAGTCACCTAGAAATGCAGGCAAGATCACATGGAGGCGGGCCGCGGGCTGCGCGCGCCGCTGTCGGTCAAGAACTACGCCCTCCCGCCAGTGGGTAGTCTGGGGGCACCATGCGAAAGGAACCCATGCCGGTTTCCCAGTCACCCACCTCCCGGGACGCAATTATCGCCCGACTGCGCACGGCGGGCTGTGTATTTGCTGAGGAAGAAGCGGACCTGCTGCTGGCCGAGAGCGGGCTACCGGAAGTCTTGGCGGCAAGAGTGGAACAACGCGTTGCCGGTATGCCGCTGGAACAGGTCCTGGGTTGGGCCGGGTTCTGTGGCTTGCGTATCGCCGTAGCCCCCGGAGTGTTTGTGCCTCGCCGCAGGACCGAGTTCCTGGTTCAGCGGGCCGTCGCCTTGGCCCCCGCCGACACCGATGTTGTCGTCGACCTGTGCTGCGGCTCCGGTGCGATGGCTGCGGCGCTAGGGAGGCTGCTGGCGCCCGCCGAACTGCACGCCGCAGATGTGGACGCGGCGGCGGTTGCCTGTGCGCGCAAAAATCTGCCGGGCGGGTACGTCCACGAGGGGGACCTGTTCGAGGCCTTGCCGGTGAACCTGCGGGGCAGGGTGGATATCCTGGCCGCCAACGTCCCCTATGTCCCCACGGAGGCGCTGCACCTGATGCCGCCTGAAGCCCGTCTTCATGAAGCGACGTGGGCGCTCGACGGCGGCGCTGACGGCCTGGCGGTCATGCGCCGGGTTGCTGCGGGCGCACCTGGGTGGTTGACACCAGATGGATCGGTTCTGGTCGAAACGAGCGAGCGCCAAGCTGAGAGTGCTGCGGGTGTCTTTGAAAGCTGTGGGCTTGCAGCCGACGTGGCCTACTCCGCGGAGCACGGCTCCGCGGTGGTCTCCGGCACTCGGCAGGCAGGATAGCCAGAAGCCACCGCACCGGCTCGCAGGAAGGCCGTTAAACGCCTCCGGGGCACCTGTCCATGACAGATGCCCCGGAGGGTGTGGCTGGAGGATCCGGTGGGGATCAGCCGCGGGTGTGGCGCGGCTTGCGCGGCCCGCCGAAGCTGCGGTCTCGGTCGCCGCCGAAGCCACGATCGGAGCGGTCGCCGCTGAAGCTGCGTTCGCCGTCGTTCTTCTTGTACGGACGATCGCCGTCAAACTTCTTCTTGAACGGGCGGTCGCCGTCGAACTTCTTGGTGAACGGCCGGTCGCCCCGGTCGTTGCGGAACCCGCCGCGGTGCCCGCCGCCGAAGTCGTCGCGGTCCCGGCGCGGCTTGCGGCCGGTGTCGAGCTCCAAGTGAATCAGCTCGCCGCCGATGCGGGTCTTGGACAGGGCACGAAGTTGGTCCTTGCTCAGGTCCGCGGGCAGCTCCACCAGCGAATGGTCCGAGCGGATGTCGATGCCGCCAATCTGCGCGGCGGACAGGCCGCCCTCGTTGGCGATGGCGCCGACGATGGAGCCGGGCATCACGCGGTTCCGGCGGCCGACCGCGATCCGGTAGGTGGCGTTGCCCTCGGTCAGCGGCCGGGACGGGCCACGGGAATTCAGGCCGTCACGTCCGCCGCCGGCGCGCTCGCGCTGGCCCTTCGGTGCTTCCGGCAGGTCCTGCACCAGCAGCGGGCGTCCGCCCTGCGCCATGACGGCCAGTGCAGCAGCAATCTCGGCAGCCGGAACGTCGTGCTCGGTCTCGTAGTTCGCGATCAGATCGCGGAAGACCGTGACATCTTCGGACGCCAAGGTCTCGGTGATCTTTTCCGCGAACTTGCGCATCCGGAGGTTGTTGATGGTCTCGGCGGACGGCAGGTGCATCTGCTCAACCGGCTGGCGGGTGGCCTTTTCGATGGCACGCAGCAGGTACTTCTCGCGCGGAGTCATGAACAGGATGGCGTCACCCGAGCGTCCGGCACGGCCGGTGCGGCCGATGCGGTGCACGTAGGACTCGGTGTCGTGCGGGATGTCGTAGTTGACCACCAGGGTGATGCGCTCGACGTCCAGCCCGCGGGCGGCAACGTCGGTGGCGACCAGGATGTCGATCTTGCCGTCGCGCAGCGCCTCGACGGTGCGCTCACGCTGCTGCTGCGGAATGTCGCCGTTGATGGCGGCGGAACGGTAACCGCGGGCCTTGAGCTTGTCGGACAGGTCCTCGGTGGCCATCTTGGTGCGGACGAAGGCGATCACGCCGTCGAAGTCTTCGGCTTCCAGAATCCGGGTCATGGCGTCGAGCTTGTGCGGGCCCATGACCTGCAGGTAGCGCTGGCGGGTGTTGCTGCCGGTGGTGGTCTTGGCCTTGACCGTGATTTCGGCCGGGTCCTTCAGGTACTTCTTGGCGATCCGGCGGATGGCGGTCGGCATGGTCGCCGAGAACAGGGCAACCTGCTTCTCTTCCGGGGTCTTCGAGAGGATCTGGTCCACCTCTTCGGCAAAGCCCATGCGCAGCATTTCATCGGCCTCGTCCAGCACCATGTACTGGAGTTCGGACAGGTCCAGCGAACCCTTTTCGATGTGGTCGATCACGCGGCCGGGGGTACCGACCACAACCTGTGCGCCGCGGCGCAGTCCGGCGAGCTGCGGGCCGTAGGCGGAGCCGCCGTAGACCGGAAGCACGGTGAAATCGTCCATGTGCGCGGCGTAGGAGGAGAACGCCTCCGCCACCTGCAGGGCCAACTCGCGGGTGGGTGCCAGGACCAGGATTTGGGTCTTCTTGGTCGCCGGCAGTTCAGCCATCCGGGACAGCGCCGGAATGGCGAAGGCCGCGGTCTTGCCGGTGCCGGTCTGGGCCAGGCCCACAACGTCCCGGCCTTCGAGCAGCACGGGGATGGTGGCGGCCTGGATCGGCGAGGGCTTTTCGTAGCCAACGTCGGTCAGGGCGGCCAGGACGCGGCCGTCGAGGCCGAAATCGGTGAAAAGGACGGTGTTCTCGTCTTCGACGGCCGGAGCGGCGTCGGTGTTTTCGGGCAGGGTGTTAACAGTGTTTTCGGACACGGGGCAGTTCCTCGTATTCAGCTGGGGACCGGTGGCCGCGGCACATCGATGTCCGCGGTCCTCTGACTCAAAGCCCGGCGCTATTACAATCCCGTGGCAGGGCTTTCCGCCGCTTCGCTGGCCGTCCGCACTCTGCGGGGAAACCTAGCGGCGTTTTCTTTAGCCGGCGCTCCCAAACATGAAACTGCCCGCCATTTAGAGGCGGACCCACACACCAATCAGACGCTTCGACAAGACCGCAAGTGGCATTATCGCGCAGAACTAAGGGAATACCGACAGTGGGGGATGCATCCAGTGTACGGCACGCGGCGCTCCCCCACAGGACCAAAGCACGACGACGGCCGGTGAGCTTGGGCACAGCAGGTCGCCTAGGGGGCACTGGACTCCCGCTCGGCGGCTGCCCCGGCCTGCAGCGCCAGCGTGTGTTCCGCCCATTCGATCCAGGCCTGCTCGAACATGATTCCGGCCTGCAGCACGGCACGTTGCAGCCGGTTGGCCTCGCTCCACGGGCCCCGTTCGTCCAACTGGAGATAGGTGGCCAGCTGGGAACGGTGCAGGGCAAGATGCCGCCGGAGTTCCTCCTCGATCGGGACGTCGCCGAGCACCGAGGACGCGCGCAGCCGGATCATCAGTTCCTCGCGGACGGGCCTGGGCTCCTGCTGTTCCAGCGTCCAGCGGCTCAGTTCCTTGCGGCCGGCGGCCAGCACAGTGTAGTCCTTGGCCCGGCCCCGGCTGGAGTCGCGGCCACCGGACCGGACCAGGCCGTCCTTTTCCAGCTTGCCCAGTTCGCGGTAGATCTGCTGGTGCGTGGCCGGCCAGAAGAAACCGAACGACTTATCGAACCGGCGGGCCAGTTCTGCGCCGGATCCGGGCTTTTCCAGCAGGGCGGTAAGGATGGCGTGCGGCAGGGACATCGTCGGGATCCCTTGCTACAGCGCCGCGGCGAGCCGGGTCGCCTGGTTGATGGCGCGTTTGGCGTCGAGCTCGGCGGCCACGTCCGCGCCGCCTACCAGATGGACCGTCAGGCCCACACTCTTCAGCCCTTCCAGCAGTTCGCGCTGCGGTTCCTGCCCGGTGCAGAGCACCACATTGTCGACGGCGAGCACCGACTCGGCGCCGTCGATGGTCAGGTGCAGGCCGTCGTCGTCAATTTTGCGGTAGGTGGCGGCAGGGATCATCTGCACGCCGCGGCTCTTCAGTTCTGCCCGGTGGATCCAGCCGGTGGTCTTGCCCAGCCCGGCACCGGGCTTGGTGTCCTTGCGCTGCAGCAGGTGCACCGTCCGCGCCGGGCTTTCGGGCCGCGGTGCGGCGAGGCCCCCGCGAACGGCCGGGTCGTCGTCGATCCCCCAGCGCTCACGGAAGAGCGTCGGCTCCAGCGAGGCGCTGGGCCCGGCCTGCGTGATGTACTCGCTGACATCGAAACCGATGCCGCCTGCGCCGAGCACTGCCACGGTTGCACCCAGCTCGCGGTGGTCGCGGAGCACATCCAGGTAACCGAGCACGCTCGGGTGGTCCACACCGTCCAGCTCCGGGATGCGCGGCACCACGCCGGTGGCCAAGATGATCTCGTCGAATCCGCCCTCGGCCAGTTCGGCTGCCGTCACCCGGGTCTTTAGCCGCACGTCGACGCCGAGCAGCTCCAGCTGGCGGTCGAAGTAGCGGATGGTCTCGTGGAACTCCTCCTTGCCGGGGATCTGCTTGGCCAGGTTGAACTGGCCGCCGATTTCTTCCGCGGCTTCGTACAGCGTGACCTGGTGGCCGCGCGCGGCAGCGGTCACGGCGCAGGCCAGGCCGGCCGGTCCGGCGCCGACGACGGCCAGCGACTTCGGCTTAGCCGCGGGCTCGATCACCACTTCGGTTTCATGGCAGGCACGCGGATTGACCAGGCAGGAGGTGATCTTGCCGGCGAACGTGTGGTCCAGGCAGGCCTGGTTGCAGGCGATGCAGGTATTGATGCGGTCGGCCTGGCCGCGCGATGCCTTCAGCACGAACGCCGGGTCGGCGAGCAACGGCCGCGCCATCGAGACCATGTCCGCGCACCCGCCGGCCAACAGCTGCTCGGCGGTGTCCGGGTTGTTGATCCGGTTGGTGGCCACCAGGGGAATTCCGACGGCGCCCATCAGCCGGCGAGTGACCCAGGCGAACCCGGCCCGGGGTACCGAGGTGGCGATCGTCGGCACCCGGGACTCGTGCCAGCCGATGCCCGTATTGATGATGGTGGCCCCCGCCGCTTCGACGCCGCGGGCCAGTTGGGCAACCTCCTCGAAGCTGGAGCCGCCTTCCACCAGGTCCAGCATGGACAACCGGTAGATGAGGATGAATTTCTCGCCCACGCGCTGGCGGGTGCGGCGGACTATCTCTAGTGGGAAGCGGATCCGGTTGTCGTAGCTGCCGCCCCAGCTGTCGGTGCGCTCGTTGGTCCGGGCCACGATGAACTCGTTGATCAGGTATCCCTCCGAGCCCATGATCTCCACGCCGTCGTACCCGGCGTCCCGGGCCAGCGCGGCAGCCGCGGCGAAGTCCTCGATGGTCTGCTCAATCTCCTCCTCGCTCAGTTCGCGGGGGCTGAACGGGCTGATTGGAGCCTGCACCGGACTGGGCGCCACCGGTTCCGGGTGGGCGGCGTAGCGGCCGGCGTGCAACAGCTGCAGCGCGATGCGCCCGCCTTCTGCGTGGACGGCATCGGTGATGGTGCGGTGGCGGGCAGCCTCCGCCGTCGTCGTCATCATCGCGCCGCCGGGCTGCAGCCGGCCGTCGGCGTTCGGGGCGATGCCGCCGGTGACGATCAGCCCGACGCCGCCGCGGGCCCGTTCGGCATAGAACGCCGCCATCCGCTCGAAACCGCCGGGCAGCTCCTCCAAACCCACGTGCATGGAGCCCATCAGCACCCGGTTGGGCAGGGTGGTAAAGCCCAGGTCCAGCGGTTCGAACAGCTTCGGGTAGGCCACTCTGCACTCCTTTGCACAACAAGTTGCATAAAGCCTACGGCGAGAGAGTGAAACGGACAAGGACCAGTGGAGGATGCATCGGACCGACCCGGCAGGCCGGCGTCGTTAGGCGTGGACGCGGCCTCGGGCCGGGTCTCGGTTCAACGCCCGGTGGACTGCCTTGCGGACGTTGCCGTGCAGCGTGATCTCGCCAGCGGCCTCGGACGCCAGGAGCGCCTGTGCTTGCTCCGGGGTGAGCCCCAGCGACGACTCCGCCACGCTGACACCATGCCCCGGCCGGAACAGCACGCGGATCCCGTCGCCGGCGGCAAGCGACCCGGCAGTGACGACTTTGAGGTAGGTGCCGGGCAGTCCTTTCTGCAGAAAGCGTTTGACCCAGCGGGGTTCATCCATGTGCCGGGCAAAGGTGGCGCACGGGATCCGCGGCATGGTCACCTCGACGACGACCTCCGGGCCCACCTGCCACCGCTCCCCCACCAGCGCGCCGCTGACCTGCACGCCGGTGGTCCGCAGGTTTTCGCCGAACAGACCAGGCGGAATGTCCCGCCTGAGTTCATCCGCCCAGGCGGCGGCATCTTCCTGAGCGTAGGCGTAGAGGGCTTTGAGCTCGCCGCCGTGGTTCTTGCGGTCGGCTTGGAGATCGGCGCGCAGCCCCATCGAGTGCAGGGGAATCCGGCCGGCGACCGGACGCTTGTCGATGCCGGTGATTCCCACTGTGCTGGCATCCGGCTTCAGCGCGTGGAGCCGGCAGAGGGCGAGCAGAAGCCCGGAAGGCAGTTGGTCGTCGCGAGAAGGGGTGGTGGCCGGCTCAGGCATGGCCCTCGAAGCTGATGTCCTGGACCTCGGTCCCGTTTGCGCCCGGCAGCGGCTGTCCGCGGTACATGCCAAAGGCCCAGAGGTTTCCGTCCGGATCGTTGATGGCAAAGCCGCGGTCCCCGTAGTCGGTGTCCTGCAGGTCGCGGATGATGGAGGCGTCGGCGGCCTTCAAGCGGGCGTAGAGGGCATCCGGATCGTGGGTGTACACGTTCAGCTGGGCCGAGCCCGGCTCGCGGGCCCACAGGGTGCCTTCGGCGTGGCTGGAGATCATCACCATGCCGCCTTCCGGCCAGAGCAGCTCGGCGTGGAGGACCACGCCGTGCTCCTCGAACCGGGCGTGTTCGGTGAACCCCACGGTGCCGGTGAGGTACTCGATCAGTTGCGCCGCCTTGCGCGACTGCAGACCGGGGACAACGCTGGCCGGTGGGTACTGCTTGTTCGGATCCATGGGCACAGTATTCCTTGACCGCCCGGGACACGCCAGAGGCCTGCGGTCCGGTCCGCCGGTACCGCAGGCCTCTGCGTTGTTCAGGGCTGCGTTAGAGCTGCGTCGAGCTGCCTAAAGCCGGGCGAAAGCCTGCTCCAGGTCCGCGATCAGGTCCCCGATGTCCTCGATGCCCACGGACAGCCGGATCAGGTTCTCCGGCACGGCCAGTTCGGTGCCCTTCACCGAGGCGTGGGTCATTTCCGAGGGGTAGTTGACCAGCGATTCGATGCCGCCCAGGGATTCGGCCAGCGTGAACACCGTGGTGGACTCGGCGACCTTGCGCGCCGCCGCCTCGCCGCCCTTGAAGGAAACCGAGACCATGCCGCCAAAGCCGCGCATCTGCTTCTTGGCCAGTTCGTGGCCGGGGTGATCCGGCAGCCCCGGGTAGAAGACGGCCTCCACTTCGGACCGGCCCTGCAGCCATTCGGCCACGGCCTGGGCATTGGCGGAGTGCCGGTCCATCCGCACGCCCAGGGTCTTCAGGCCGCGGGTGGTCAGGAAGGCGTCCAGGGGTGCGGATACGGCACCCACGGCGAACTGCACGAAGCCGATCTTCTCGGCGAGCGCGTCGTCGTTGAGCACCACCGCGCCGCCGATCACGTCCGAGTGGCCGCCGATGTACTTGGTGGTGGAGTGCACCACGACGTCGGCGCCGAAAGCCAGCGGGTTCTGCAGGTACGGCGAAGCGAACGTGTTGTCCACCACCAGAAGGGCACCGGCGGCGTGGGCCAGTTCCGCGAGCGCGGCGATATCGGTGACCTTCATCATCGGGTTGGACGGAGTCTCCACCCAGAGGAAGCGGGCCTTTTGCTCGTTGACCGCGGCGGCCACTTTGGACTCGTCGGACATGTCCACCACGGTATGGCCGATGCCCCAGGCGCCCAGCACCCGGTTGATCAGCCGGTAGGTTCCGCCGTAGGCGTCGTTGCCCAGCACAATGTGGTCGCCCGGGGCGAGCAGGGCGCGGATCAGCGCGTCTTCGGCTGCCAGGCCGGACGCGAAGGAGAACGCGTGCTTGCCGCCCTCCACCGCCGCCAACTGAACCTGCAGCGAGTCGCGGGTGGGGTTGGTGCCGCGGCCGTATTCGTACCCGTTGCGCAGCCCGCCGATGCCGTCCTGGGCGTAGGTCGAAGACTGGTAGATCGCCGGCACCACAGCGCCGGTGGCGTCGTCCGGCACCTGGCCGGCGTGCACGGCCCGGGTGTTGAAGCCCTGGTTGTTCTCTGCACTCATTCTTCTCTCCTTCAGCTCGTGAGGTAGGTCAGCAGGTCGTGCCGGGTCAGCACGCCCACAGGAGCCCCGGCCAGCGTGACCAGCACGCTGTCGGCCGCCTGCAGCTTCTCCCGCGCGGCGGACACCGGCTCCATCGATCCGACCAACGGCATGGCCGTTCCCAGATGATCGCCGACCTTGTCGGTCAGTTGTGCTTCGTTCTTGAACAGCTTGGCGGTGAGGTCCCGTTCGTTCACGGCTCCGACCACTTCGCCCATGACCACCGGCGGTTCCTGCGACAGCACCGGCAGCACGGAGACGCCGTATTCGTTCATGATCTCGATGACGTCGCGCACCGTTTCGTAGGGATGCGTGTGCACAAGGTCCGGCAGCCGACCGCTCTTGCGCTGCAGTACCTCGCCCACGGTGGCATCTTCGCCGCCGGCAATGAAGCCGTATGACTTCATCCATTCGTCGTTGAAGATCTTGCCCAGATAGCCGCGTCCGGAGTCCGGCAGGATCACCACCACGATGCCCTCCGGGCCCAGGGTCTTGGCCACGTTCAACGCCGCCACCACCGCCATGCCGGAGGAGCCGCCAACCAGCAGCCCCTCTTCCTGCGCCAGCCGGCGGGTCATCGCGAACGCTTCGGCGTCGTTGACGGCCAGGACCTCGTCCGGCACGGACTTGTCGTAGTTGTCCGGCCACATGTCCTCGCCCACGCCTTCAACGAAGTAGGGCCGTCCGGTGCCGCCGGAGTAGACAGAACCTTCCGGGTCGGCGCCGATGATCTTCACCGGGCCGCCGGGGCGGTCGGCGGAGACTTCCTTGAGGTAGCGGCCGGTTCCGGTGATGGTGCCGCCGGTGCCGGCACCGATCACCACGTGGGTGACCTGGCCGTCCGTGTCGCGCCAGATCTCCGGGCCGGTGGTCTCGTAGTGGCTGGCCGGAGCTGCCGGGTTGTTGAACTGGTCCGGCTTGTAGCCGCCGTCCACCTCCGTCACCAGCCGGTCGGAGACCCCGTAGTAGGACTCCGGGCTGTCCGGGGCCACGGACGTGGGCGTGACCACGACGTCGGCGCCGTAGGCCTTGAGCACATCGCGCTTTTCCAGGCCCACCTTGTCCGGGGTCACGAAGATGGACTTGTAGCCCTTCTGCTGGGCCACCAGGGCCAGCCCCACACCGGTGTTGCCGCTGGTGGGTTCGATCACCGTTCCGCCGGGCTTCAGCCGCCCGTCCTTTTCTGCTTCCTCGATCATCTTCACCGCAATGCGGTCCTTGATCGATCCGCCCGGGTTGAAATACTCCACCTTCGCCAGGACGGTGGCAGCAATACCTTCGGTCACTTTGTTCAGTTTGACCAACGGAGTGTTGCCGATCAGGTCCAGAACAGAATTGGCATATTTCATGGGCCCAAATCTACCTGCCAGCCCATACCGGGGCACATCCGGCGTAAGACGGGTTCACGCCCGCGCCGGTCGATGCGGTCCGCGGGCCGGCCGGGCCGCAACTGTCGGCCGTGCGTGCGACGATTAATCCATGCTCTCCACTGCCTCCGCGTCCGGCACCACCGGACTCACCAGTGAGGTGGAAATCCCGGAGCCTTACGACCTGCCCGGGACCTTGTCCATCCTGTCCCGGGGCAAGCAGGATCCCACCGCCCGGATGGACGACGCCGGTGCCTGGCTGACGCTGAATACCTCCTCCGGCGCGGCCACCCTGCTCATCACCCGCCGGCCGCGCCGGGACAACGAAATCCGGCGGGAAGCCACACCCCAGGAAGACGGCACCCGCGGTGCGGCCGCGGCAGGCAGCCGGGACACCGCCGTTGTCATGGGACAGGCCTGGGGGCCGGGCGCGGAGGAAGCACTGGCCGGCCTGCCGGCCCTGCTGGGGGTCAACGACGACTGGTCCGGATTTGACGCACCGGAATTCCACGCGGGACTGCCTCGGCTGGTGAGCGTGCCGCGGCGGCGGAACCCGGGGCTGCGCCTGCCGGCCACCGGGCGGATGATCGATGAACTGGTTCCAGTGATCCTGGAACAGAAAATCACCACGATCGAGGCGCGATACTCCTACAAATATCTGGTCCGGCGGCACGGCACCCCGGCACCGGGACCGGCTCCGGACGGTCTCATGGTCCCGCCAACGGCCCACGGATGGCTGCGCATTCCATCATGGGACTGGCACCGCGCCGGCGTGGATTCGAAACGCTCCGCCACCATCCTGCGTGCCTGCTCCTCCGGCGCAGCCCTGGAGCGCCTGGCGTCGCTGCCGGCCGGCGACGAGCTGGCCAGCAAGCTGTGCACCATCCCCGGGATTGGACCGTGGACTGCGGCCGAGACCGCGCAGCGCACGCACGGGGACCCCGACTCGGTGTCCGTGGGCGACTTCCATCTGGCGGCCTTTGTGGGCTACGCCCTCACCGGACGCAAGACGGACGACGCCGGCATGCTGGAACTCCTGGAACCGTGGCGGGGCCACCGGCAGCGCGTGGTGCGGATGCTGGTGCTCAGTGGTTTCCGTAAGCCCACGTTCGGGCCGCGGCTGCCCCCGCAGGACCACCGCCGCCACTGAGCCCCGGTTAAAGCACCGAGGGAGCAGGACAGTTGCCCTGCTCCCTCGGGAGGTTCGTGACGTTGTGGCTACTCGGCTGCCTGGCCGTCCTGCGCTGCCTGCTGTTGGGCAGCGACCTGCGCGTGGACTTCCTGCATGTCCAGGCCCTTGACCGCATCCACCAACTGGGTGAACTGGCTGGAGTTCAATGCGCCGGGCTGGGAGAAGACCAGCACCTTTTCGCGGAATGCCATCAGGGTGGGGATCGAAGTGATTCCGGCGGCGGCGGCAAGATTCTGCTCAGCCTCGGTGTCCACCTTGGCGAAGACGATGTCGCTGTGTTGCTCGGAAGCGGCGTCGTAGACGGGGGCAAACTGCTTGCAGGGGCCGCACCAGTCGGCCCAGAAGTCAACGAACACAATGTCGTTCTCTTCAATGGTCTGCGGGAACTGGGCCTCGGTGATATCGATGGTTGCCATACCCCCACGCTACGCGCCGGACTGCGGGCTGTCGCCCCGTGTTCGCTCAGCGCATGAGCTTGCGGGGTGTCACAAAGGCGTCCGGCGGCTGTTATCCACAACCTGGGGCGGCGCCTTCCGGCAGCGGTGCCCGCCTATCTAAGGTCGATTCCACCAGACACTCACCGGAGGGAAACGACATGAACCGCTGCACCGTCCTGATTGTCACCGACGGACTGGAGCTCGACGCCGCCATCTCCCGGAGCATGGGATTGATGGACGACCTGAATGACAGGCTGCCGTTCGCCCATGATCCGTCGAAGACCGAGCTGTATGCGGTGGGCGACGGCGCCTCGCTGAAGGAGCGGGTCGGCCTGCCGCACGGCAAACCCGGCGCCGGGCCGGCAGCCACGTATGTAGGCGACCTGTACTACATCTGGAGCGATGGGAAGTGGTACACGCCGGCGGACTGTCCGCCTGCTCCGGCCGACCATAACGGCGCCTCTGCCTGGCAGTGGCTGTACTACAACGTCATGCACAACTCGGGGCCGACCACGTACTGCTTCCTCTGGGACATCCACCCGCTGCCGCTGCGCGAAGCAGCCTGAGGACGGCAACTGATCGCGTCCCAGTCGGCTGAGAAGTGGCGTCCCGCCCGGCCGCTGATTGGTGTCCCCCGCCAGCTGCTCAGTAGAACGGCTGGTGGCGGCGGCGGACGTAGAGGCCGCGGGCAATCTTCTCCCCCGCTGTCGACCACAGCTTGTACTTGAGCGGCGAGATCACCTGGTCATAGCAGCCGACGAAGTCGGTGATGGTCTTGGTGAAACTGGTCTTGAACAGGCCCAGTCCGTAGTACTCATGCTCGGGGTTCTTCAGTTCGGACGCCGGCGGAGTTCCGCACAGGTCGTAACTGGTAATGCCCAGCTCCTTGAGCTGGTTCATCGCCGTCCACTGGATGAGATGCGAATCGCCGTACTGCTTGCGCCGCGGCAGCGATCCGCCGTCCTTGTAGGTGCCCTTGCGCCCGTAATTGACCACGAACGCCCCCACCGACGGCTTGCCGTCCTCGTAGGTGAACAGCAGCCGACCTTGTCCGGCAGCAATGAAGTTGCCCCAGAACGCCTTGAAGTATTCGAAAGAGCGAACCTGCACGTTTTTCTGGCCCTGCTGCACCTGCCCCATCAGGTTGAACATGGCCCGGAAGTTTTCCTCCGTCGGCTCAGCCGTGACAACTTCGGCGCCTTCCCGGATCGCCCGGCGCACGGCGTTGCGGCCGCGGGAGGAAAAGCTCTTGAGGACCACCTCCGGCTCCGGGGCAATATCCACGATCGCGGTGTGATCGTTCGGCTGCAGGTCCGGCATCTTGACCAGCCCTTCGCGTGCCAGCAGGGCGCGCGCATCATCAGTGGCCTCAACGTCCGGCTCAATCCGGATCGCGAAGACACCGCGCGCCTGCTCCTGGCAGAAGCGGCGGTTGGCCTCGAAAATGCCGGGCAGGTCATCGGGGGACGCGACATCCGGGCCCTTGATCATGTACCAGTACTGGCCCAGCAGCGGAACCTGCTTTTCCAGCACCAGGTTGTAACTGGTGTAGCCCGCGGTTTCATACGCGAGGTAGAGCGGCTTCCACCCGTGCTCCGCTTTCACCGCTGCGTAGGCCTTGGCCTGCAGCATGTTGCCGCCATTGGGGTTCGCTGTGACATGGTTGTCCCAGGCCTCGACTTCCTCCGGCGTAGCAAAGCGGGCGGTGAATTGTCGCAAGAGAACTCCTCGTCATGGCGGCCAGTCGCCGCCGGTCACATCCGCGGTCAAGTCTATCGGCGCCGGTTCCGGCCCGCTGTCGCAGGTGGACCAGCGGCCGCCGGTAAAACCGGCTAGTACGGAAAAACCCCGCCCGACCAGTAAGTCTTGGTCAGACGGGGTTTCCCGTTCGGTGGCAGATGAGGGATTCGAACCCCCGTAGGCAATGCCAGCTGATTTACAGTCAGCCCCCTTTGGCCGCTCGGGTAATCTGCCGAACGCCTTCTCGATCAGAAGACCGCTTCCCCGTGAGGAAGCAAGACAACTTTACACAAAGATCGGGGCAAGAATCGAATCGGGGTGTTTCGCAGCTATAAACCCCGGAGAATCCGCTCCTGGATCTGGTTCACAAAGCGGTCGGCTTGGTCCGCGGTGACCAGCCGCATCTGCACCGCCTGATCCATTTCCCGGCGGATCCCATCCAAGCGGGACGCCGGCTCAGCCCCGACGAGCAAGTCGGCTTCAGCGGACGCATCGCCTGCGCCGGACATATCGCCCAAGTTGCCGCGGTCGCTGCCCAGACCGTTCGCTGTCTCCCGCGGAAGCACTGGTGCAGCACCGACGGCGCCGACGGCCTTGGCAGGGGTCTGCGATGGCAGGGACACAGTGGCCGCCGAAGCCGGAGCTGAACCCATCACAACCACCGTGGCGACGGCCGTGGCGGTCACGAACGAACCCGCGGCAACCCTTATCGACGTGACTATGTACCGCGGGCGGGCTCCCATGTGCGCTTCTCCTGAAGATCGGTGATTGATACAACACAGTGATTCTGGCGGATCCGGATGAAGGAACAATGGACAGAAGCTGCGTGAAAGCTGGGAAATCTGACCCGCTGCTGCGCGATTCAGTAGGCTGGTGCCAAGCAAACACGCCCCGACCTAGGAGGAACCATGGCCAGCGATTCTTCGTTCGACATCGTCAGCAAAGTGGATAAGCAGGAAGTTGCCAATGCTTTGAACCAGGCGCAGAAGGAAATTGCGCAGCGCTATGACTTCAAGGGAGTCGGCGCCGAAGTCGATTTCAGCGGCGAGAAGATCTTGATGAAGGCAAACTCCGAGGAGCGCGTGAAAGCTGTCCTGGACGTACTGCAGTCCAAGCTGGTCAAGCGTGGCATCTCCTTGAAGTCGCTGGATGCTGGCGAGCCGTTCGCGTCAGGCAAGGAATACCGGATCGAAGCCGGCATCAAGGAGGGCATTGCCCAGGACCAGGCCAAGAAGATCTCGAAGATCATCCGCGATGAGGGTCCCAAGGCCGTGAAGTCGCAAATTCAGGGTGACGAACTTCGGGTCACGTCCAAGTCCCGTGATGACCTGCAGGAAGTCATTTCCCTGCTCAAGGGGTCGGATCTGGACGTCGACCTTCAGTTCATCAACTACCGCTGACTTCAGTACGACGACGGCTGCGCACCTCCGGTGCGTGGCCGTCGTCGCGCTGTGGGGTGGTCTGACCTGCCGTTGCTATTGCGCGCTGACGGCGCGAGGACCGCGCGGCCAGCTGTACGACCCGCTGCGCCGCCGTTCTCCCCTGATCCAGGTCAGTGTCATGCGGCACACCTGCTCCTTGACCAAGGCTCCTGTCCGATGGCTCAGGGCCAGCCGGCGCGGGGTGTCGTCGGCCCGCACCGGTTGGACCAGCCCCGACTTCCGGCCCAGGCTGACGCAGCGCAGCAGGAAGCCGGCGGACAGCTCCTGCGGGTCCCTCTGCCGGATCCGGGCGCTGATATTGTCCGCGGCGTGTGCGCCCATTGGCATGGCCATCGCGCAGCTCATCCGCAGGTGCGCGGCAACCGCGTCCGGCGCGCGGACAGCGTCTCCGGCGCCGAAGATCTCCGGGAACTCGGGGCAAGCCAGGGCTGAATCGACGAGCAGCCTGCCGTCAGCATCGGTGGCCAGGCCGCTCACCCGGGCGAGGTCCGGAGCGGCGAAGCCTGCTGTCCAAACGGTGCAGTCGGAGGCCATCGACGTGCCGTCGGAGAGCGTGATCTGCTGCCCCTCCGACCGCTCCACCCGGCGCCCTTCCATCAGCTGGACTCCAACCTCCCGGAGTCGTTTCAGCAACGCGCGTCGTCCACCGTCGGACAGGTCAGCCCCGATCTGCCCGCGGGAGACCAGCCGCACCGTCAAGCGCGGATGCGCCTCAGCGATTTCAGCAGCGGCTTCGATTCCGGTCAGCCCGCCGCCGATGACACTGACGACGCCGCCCGGCGCCAGCTGCTCCAGTTCCGGCCGGAGGCGCGTGGCCGACTCGGCGTCCTGGAGCGCGTAGCTGCCGGATCCCGACGGGGCGGGCTGACTGGTGCTGCCGGGAGCGTAGACCAGGAAGTCATACTTCAGCGGAGCGCGGCCGTCGTCGAAGTGGACGGTGTGGGCGTGCGGATCGATCCGTGTGGCTTGGCCGACCACCAGCGTGGCCTGTGGGTGCAGCACCGTTTCCATGGGAACCGAGGCTGCGGCCCGGCTGCCCGCCGCCACCTGGTGCAACCGGATCCGTTCGACGAAGTCCGGGAAGGGGTTGATGACGGTTACGCCGATCTGGCCTGCCAGGTCCTTGTTGCCGGCGAGCCGATTCGCTGCCATGACTCCGGCGTAGCCAGCCCCAATAACGACGATCCGTTGATGTGCAATCACTGCGATCTCCCTGAAGTTTTTGGTCATAAACATAGGACACCGCGGAGGACTGAACTGTGACATAGACACGAACGGGCGTGGATTCATGGCCGTTGGCAGCCGGGCAGCCGGGCCCGTGGTCGGTTTGGAGCCTCGCGTCAGGCCGGAGATCCTGGCGTCAGTCCCGGGAATCGGTGGGGATGCGGTCCGGGTTGATCGCATCGGCGGTGGGACCGTCGGCCAGCGGGGCGGCAACTTCCGGGCCACCGATGGCTTGGCCCATCCAGGTCAGCGCCTCCCAACCGTCCGGGCCGCTGTCGAGGACTACCACTCCGGTGTTGCTCAACTGGTTCTGGGCAACGAACGGGACGCTCAGATTCGATGCCCGCGCACCCGCCCAACTGCGGATCATGGCGCCGTGGCTGACCACCGCCAAGGTGCCTACGCCGGCGGCTCTGGCCTCGTCGATGACGGCATCGAAGCGGCCGAACGTTTCGTGACCGTCCGGGCCGCCGGGCATCCGCCGATCCAGGTCGCCCGATGCCCACGCAAAGACCGTGGTCATGTAGGCAATGATGGCGTCTCGGTCGCCTCGCATTTCCAGCTCACCGGCCGAGATCTCCCGCAGCCCGTCGTGAACGTCGGTCTCGAGCTTTCGGGCGGCAGCCAGCGGTGAGGCTGTGAGCTGCGTGCGCACGAGTGTGGAGACTAGCAGCGCGTCGATCGGTTCGCCGTCGAGCGCCGTCGGCAGGGCACGCGCCTGCTCCTCGCCCAACTGGGTCAGTTCCGCCCCTGGCGCCCCAGTATCGAGCAGCCCGCGGACGTTGGAGGGTGTCTGGCCGTGCCGGATCAGCAGCAGTCGCATGCCGGCCTCAGTAGCCCAGTGGCCGTCCGGCCATCCGTTCCAGCCGCGCCACACGGTCGTCCATCGGCGGGTGGGTGCTGAACATCTTCTTGACGCCGCCGCCCTTGAACGGGTTGGCAATCATCAGGTGGCTGGTATTGACCAGCTTCTGGTCCTGCGGCAATGGCGCCTGCTGCGTACCGTACTGCAGCTTGCGCAGCGCGGAGGCCAGCGCCAGCGGGTCGTCGGTCAGGGTGGCGCCGTCCTCGTCGGCGTCGTACTCACGGGTGCGGCTGACCGCCATCTGGATCAGCATGGCCGCGATCGGTGCCAGCAGGGACATGGCGATCAGCGCGAGCGGGTTGGCGTTGCGGTCGCGGCCGCCGAAAAACAGCAGGAACTGTGCCACCGAGGTGATCACACCAGCCACGGCGGCGGCAACGGAGGAGGTCAGGATGTCCCGGTTGTAAACGTGCATCAGCTCATGGCCCAGCACGCCGCGCAGTTCGCGCTCGTCCAGCAAGCGCAAGATGCCCTCGGTGCAGCAGACGGCCGAGTTCTTTGGGTTGCGTCCGGTGGCGAAGGCATTCGGTGCCATGGTCGGGGAAACGTAGAGCCGGGGCATCGGCTGGTTGGCCCTCGTGGATAGCTCGCGGACGATTCGGTACATGGCGGGCTGGTCCGCTTCGGTGACCGGGTAGGCCTGCATGCTGCGGATGGCCAGCTTATCGCTGTTCCAGTAGCTGTAGGCCGTGGTGGCCACGCCGATTAGGGCCATGATCCAGATCCAGTTGGCACTGCCGGTCCCGCTGGCCAACAGCGCGCCGATCGCCAGCAGCAGGGCGAAGAGACCGCCCAGCAATCCTGCCGTTTTCAGTCCGTTGAAGTGGTTGTGCACAGCGTGTTAGTCCTCTCCCGCGCCGATGCGGCCCTCTGCCGCTGCGGGCGCAGCATGTCCGGTTTCAGTCTATCTACCGCACACTTATTCCAACGCCGGAATCCGGCGACGGGTTCCCAGTGTCCCGGCGGCAGCTATGGCTCGGGGTGCCTGTCGTCGTAGCGGGCGAATCGCGGCTGCAACCGGTGCAGCAGCGCTACCATGCAGACGCAGGCGATACCGCCGGCGACGGCTGCGAAGCCCTCGCCCAGCCATTCGCCCCCTCCGCCTGCAACGGCATCGCCCAGCCTGGGGCCACCTGCCACTACCACAATGAAGATGCCCTGCAGCCGCCCGCGCATGGCGTCCGGCGTCGCCGATTGCAGGATCGTATTGCGGAAGACGCCGCTGACGGTGTCCGCACCACCGGCAACGGCCAGGCAGAGGGCCGCCGGCAGCAGCCACTCGCTGACGTCTCCGGCAGCTGCGGCGTCGGCACGGCTCGCCATGACGACGACGGCGCCGAACCCGCCAACGGCGCTCCCCCAGACCACCACGCACCACAGCACCGCCAGCCCTTGCCGCCGGACGCCTCCCAACGGCCCGGAGAACACCGCCGCGATAAAGGAACCGGCTGCCACCGCGGCTAGCAGGATGCCTGCGGTCGCCTCGCCGCCGCCGATGATCACCGCGCCGATGGCCGGCATCAGCGCCCGCGGCTGGGCCAGCACCATCGCGGCCATGTCCACCAGGAACGTCATCCGGATGTTGGGACGGGTGCGCAGGAACTGCAGCCCTTCCACCACCGATTTCAGGCCGGCCTTGCGTACGTCCCCCTCCGGCGGGATCGGCGGCAGTTTGAGCACCGCCCAAATGGCCGCCGTGAACGTCAGGACGTCCAAGGTGTAGGTCCAGCCGAAGCCCACGTTGGCCACCAGCACGCCCGCGGCCAGCGGCCCGATGGTCATGCCGAGACCGAATGTCATCATGGTCAAGGCATTGGCGGCCGGCAGCATCTCGCGCCGCACCAGCCGCGGCACAATCGCACTGCGCGCCGGCTGGTTGATCCCGGCCGCCGCAGAGTGCACCGCAATCACCAGATACAGCAACCACACCTGTTCCAGCTGGAACCACGCCTGCAGGGCAAACACTGCGGTGCAGGCCCACAGCACCAGCCCGGAATAGAGCGCTACTTTTCGGCGGTCGTGGGCGTCCACCACCGAGCCGCCGTATAGCCCGGCCAGCACCAGCGGAATCAAGCCGACGACGCCGACCGCGCCCACGGCCCACGTCGATCCGGTGAGCTGGTAGACCTCCAGGCTCACCGCCACCGCGGTCAACTGAGCGCCGATCGCAGAGAGCGACGTGCCGATCCACAGCCTGCGGAATTCCGGGCTCTCGGTCAGCGGCGCCGTGTCGGCGAACAGTTTGGGCATGGCGGAAATTCTAGTTGCCCGCGGCACCTTTCTTCGGCTGGCGGCACGCTCCGCGGAGCGTGGCGTTTAAACACAGAGGCGAGCAGCGCCGTCGTGCTTCTTCGACACCCGCGGTTCACCAACTGTTCTGGACTCGTTCCAGAACATATTCTGGACTGAGTCCAGAAAAGCTGACAGAATGGCTGACATGGTCGATATGAGGGAACCCGAGGACATGTTGCGCGAGGCTTCGCTGCGCGTCACCCGTCCGCGGACCGCGGTACTGGAAGCAGTCCGCACGCACCCGCATGCCGACGCCGATGCCATCACCGGCATGGTGCGGGACGAACTGGGCGGGGTTTCGAAACAGGCCGTGTACGACGTGCTTGCCGCGTTGACCGACGCCCGGCTGCTGCGTCGGATCGAGCCCTCGGGCTCCCCGGCGCGCTACGAGGCCCGGGTTGGCGATAATCACCACCACGTGGTGTGCCGGCGGTGCGGCGACATTGCCGACATCGACTGCACTGTGGGCGAGGCGCCGTGCCTGACCGTGGGCGATGACCATGGGTTCGCGATTGACGAAGCCGAGGTCACGTTCTGGGGCATCTGTCCCGCCTGCACTGCCACGAAGACCAACAAGATGGAAGATCCGACAAGGAGCGATAACTAAATGGCTGATAACACCAAGCCGTTGACAACCGTTGCGGGCGCGCCCGTAGCGGACAACCAGGACAGCCTGACCGCTGGTCCGCGCGGCCCGATGCTGCTGCAGGACGTCTGGTTCCTGGAGAAAATGGCGCACTTCGACCGCGAGGTCATCCCTGAGCGCCGCATGCATGCCAAGGGCTCCGGTGCGTTCGGTACCTTCACGGTGACCAACGACATCACCAAGTACACCAAGGCGAAGATCTTCTCCGAGGTCGGCAAGAAGACCGAACTGTTCGCCCGCTTCTCCACCGTCGCCGGCGAGCGCGGCGCGGCCGACGCCGAGCGCGACATCCGCGGCTTCTCGGTGAAGTTCTACACCGAAGAGGGCAACTGGGACCTGGTGGGCAACAACACCCCGGTGTTCTTCTTCCGCGACCCGCTGAAGTTCCCGGACCTCAACCACGCAGTGAAGCGTGATCCGCGCACCAACCTGCGCAGCGCCGAGAACAACTGGGACTTCTGGACCAACCTGCCGGAGGCCCTGCACCAGGTCACCATTGTCATGTCCGACCGCGGCATCCCGGCGACCTACCGCCACATGCACGGCTTCGGTTCGCACACCTACAGCTTCATCAACGATGCCGGCGAGCGTTTCTGGGTGAAGTTCCACCACCGCACGCAGCAGGGCATCAAGAACCTGACCGATGCCGAGGCCGCCGCACTGGTGGGCGAGGACCGCGAGTCGCACCAGCGCGACCTGCTCGAGTCCATCGACAAGGGTGACTTCCCGAAGTGGAAGCTCATGGTCCAGATCATGCCCGAGGCTGACGCGGAGACCTACAAGTACCACCCGTTCGACCTGACCAAGGTCTGGTCCAAGAAGGACTACCCGCTGATCGAGGTCGGCGAGTGGGAGCTCAACCGCAACCCGGAGAACTACTTCGCCGACGTGGAACAGGCCGCCTTCACCCCGGCCAACGTGGTGCCGGGCATCAGCTTCTCCCCGGACCGCATGCTGCAGGGCCGCCTGTTCTCCTACGGCGACGCGCAGCGCTACCGCCTGGGTGTGAACCACCACCAGATCCCGGTGAACTACCCGCGCGGCGCCGGCCTGGTCAACTCCTTCCACCGTGACGGCGCCATGCGCGTCGACGGCAACCAGGGCGCAACCCCGGGCATCAACCCGAACGGCTACGGCCGTTGGGAGGAACAGCCGGCCTACCGCGACCCGGCCCAGGCCGTGGGCGCTGTGGCCGATCGGTTCAACTTCCGCGAGGACGACGACAACTACTTCGAGCAGCCCGGCATCCTCTTCCGCGAGAAGATGACCGCCGAGCAGCGCCAGGTGCTGTTCGAGAACACCGCCCGCGCCATCGACGGTGCGTCGCAGGCCACCATCGAACGCCATATCGCCAACTGCACCAAGGCCGACCCGGCCTACGGTGAGGGTGTGCGCAAGGCCATCGAGGCCCTGCAGGCCGGCAAGATCTCCGCGGTGGATGTGAACACCGACTCGGCGTAATTGCCCCGCCACACGGCATAAAACTGCCCGGGACCAGCCTTTGCGGCCGGTCCCGGGCAGTTTTTATTTTCCGGCGGTTAGCGCTCCAGCAGGTGCTCGCGGCCGAACATCTTGGCGGCATCGCGGGCGGACGGCGTGCCGGCGTCGATATCCGCTCCGGCGGCCAGCAGCTTGGCCACCACCACGTCCTCGCCCTTGAACAGCGCACCGGCAATCGGCGACTGGTCGCGGACGTTGCGGATATCAGGATTGGCGCCGCGGCCCAGCAGCATGTCCACGGTCTCTTCCTGCCCGTGGTAGGCAGCCAGCATCAGCAGCGTGTTGCGGTCCGGATCAAGTGCATCCACGGGCAGTCCGTGGTCGAGGAACTCAGCCAGCTCGCTGGTTTTGCCCTCGCGGGCCAAATCCATGGCGATGCCGACAATCCGTTGGGTCTGTTCTTCATTCAGCGGCATGTCATTGGTCACCACCCCAGACTATGCGAGCCTGTGCCGAATCACGACGGCGGAGCCCGGCTTTGGTCACGGTGGCGCCTTGTCGAGGGCAGGCAGCGTCAGGGTGCTGCCTGCAGGAGGCGCTCCAGCAACAGGTGGAACGCCTCGGTGGACCCCTGCGGCGGTTCGGCAGCCACTACCTGCCCGAACCACAGACCGCACAGCCCGGCGGCGAAGAGCGTGCCTTCAGCTGCTGCCCGCTGCTCCCCTGCCCCGCGGGCGCGGAGCCAACCGGCAGCGGCGTCGCGCCAGAGGGAGAACCCGGGCGGCCGGAGGGCCGTTCCGGTCAGCGTGGACTGCGAGGAGCCCGTTTGCTGGGTGGCTGCCTGTTGGGTGGCCGACTGCTGAATGGCAGCTTCGAATCCGAGCCGCTGCAGCACGCGGCTCTGCGGGGTCTGCGAACGCTCCCAGATTTGCAGCAGCAGTTGCCGCAGTGCCGGAGCATCCAAATCGGCCAGCTGCTCCTGCGAAGGCGCGGGCAGCTGTGCCTGGACCTGATGCACAATTTCCTCGAGCAGCTGTTCGCGGTGCCCGAAATGGTAGACCAGCATGTAGCTGCTGATGCCCAGGGCCTCGGCCAGCGGGCGGAAGGACAGGTCCGCCAGGTTCTTGTCCTGCAGGTAGTCCAGGATGTCTTCAAGCAGCTGCGGCTTGCGCTGCGGATTCTGCGGCCTGGCCATGCGGTGCGCTGCCTCCTCCTGCTCGGAACCTCTGCGTGAACCACCTCGCTCGTGGTGCTGCCGGGACGGCTGGTAGCCGGCCGGGTCCCAGCTTAGCCGCTGGGGTCGAGAGGGCACCGGGACGCGCAGATCACAGGCTCTTCCGCGACTTGCCGGAACGCCTCGCGGATTTATCGCCGGCGACTCCCATACTTGGTGGAAGGGCCGACCCAGGGGAATCGGACCGGCCGGCCGCCGGCAGTGAAGCGAGCAAGGAAGCGGGCAACAAGGCGATGGTGGTCCCAGCACAGTCTCGACTGCAGCGGTTCGGAGGGCGGTTTCGGGCCCTGTTCCTCCGCCCGGCACCGGAAATTCAGCGCGGGCCGGAGCTTCCGCCCCCGGATCCGTATCAAACGCCGGATCCGTATCAAACACTCCTCACCAGCCTGCGGTCGACCTACCCCGGAGCACGCCTCAGCATGCCTGGCCATGGCAAGGTCCGGGTGGAGCTGCCCGGCGGAGACGTGCTGCGCTTCTACGTCGAGCGTTAGGCACGCCGCCGCCGGCCGAGGCGTTCGGGTCTCTACTCGGCGCTGGCGCGCCTCCATCGACCACCGCTCTCGGTGCTGGCGCGCCTCCATCGACCACCGCAGCTTGGCTCAGTGCTGGGAAATCTTGATCATGTCTTCGCGCGGGACCACCTTGACGCGTTCGCGCTCGACGGCGGGAGCACCGTCGTCGTTGTGTTCCGCCATGAAGGAGGCGCCGAGCTCCCGCTCATGGGCGTCCAGCTTCAGCCAGCCTTCCCAAGTGGTGTAGGCAACGCCGCGCTCGTCGAGCAGCTTGATGATGGCGTCCTCGTCCGGTTCCTCTGCGGCCGGCAGGTCCAGCCGGTCCTCCAGCAGGAAGCCGATGGTTTCCAGGGCGTCGCCCTTGGTGTGGCCGATCAGGCCGACCGGGCCGCGCTTGATCCAGCCGGTGGCGTAGATGCCGGGGACGGGGTTTCCGGCCTCGTCGATCACGCGTCCGCCCTCGTTGGGGATCACGCCGCGGCGGGCATCGTAGCCCACCTCGGGCAGCTCCGAGCCGAAGTAGCCGATGGCGCGGTAGACCGCCTGGACCGGGTATTCGACGATTTCGCCGGTGCCGCGGACATTGCCGGTGCCGTCGAGTTCGTTGCGCTCGAACTTGATCGCGGCAACGTGGCCGGCGCCGTCCCCGGTGCCCTCGACGATCTCCAGCGGCGTGTGCAGGAAGTGCAGGTGCAGCCGGCGCGAGGCACCGGTGTCCTGTTCCTCCACCAGCCAGTTGGTGAGCGTGTTGACCATGGTCTTGGTCTGGTTGTTGGTGCGGATGGCCTCGTCGGATCCCTCGTCGAAGTCGAAATCCTCCGGGTACAGCACGATGTCCACGTCGCGGGAATGCGAGAGTTCGCGCAGTTCCAGCGGGGTGAACTTCACCTGGGCCGGGCCGCGCCGGCCGAAGATATGCACGTCGGTGACCGGCGAGCCCTTCAAGCCCTGGTAGACGTTGTCCGGAATCTCGGTGCTGAGCAGGTCGTCGGCGTGCTTGGACAGGATGCGGGCCACGTCCAGTGCCACGTTGCCGTTGCCGATGACCGCGATCTCCTTGGCATCCAAGGGCCACTCGCGGGGCACATCCGGGTGGCCGTCGTACCAGGAAACGAACTCGGCGGCGCCGTAGGATCCGTCCAGCTCAATGCCCGGGATGTCGAGGGCCGCGTCCTTGATGGCGCCGGTGGCGAAGATGACGGCGTCGTAGAAGTGCCGGAAGTCGCTCAGGGTCAGGTCCTGGCCGTAGTCGACGTTGCCCAGGAAGCGGATGTCGCCGCGGTCCAGCACCTTGTGCAACGCGTTGACGATGCCTTTGATCCGGGGGTGGTCCGGCGCCACGCCGTAGCGGATCAGGCCGTACGGCGCGGGGTAGCGGTCGAAGAGGTCGATGCTGACCTCGAAGTCGCGCTCAGCTTTGGTGAGGATGTCAGCGGCGTAGACGCCGGCTGGTCCGGCGCCGATGATAGCCACCCTGAGGGGACGCTGGGTGATGGCCTCGGCAGAGTTAGACACGGGCAGTCCTTCTTCTTGTGGAATCCTCCTGCGCAATAAGCGCACAGTTTCCTATTCTAAATGCCCGCGGGTTTGCCGCCTAACAGTGTGCCCGGCGTCTCACCTGGCACAGTGAGTGCTCAGCGGCCGGAGCCCGGCAGGCCTGCCAACCGGTTCTGCACGAACTGCAGATCCTGCACGTCCTCCTCGGCAGCGATGGCCCGGTACACTCCGGCATCGGCCTTATCGAGCTGCAGGCCTTCGGCGAAGTCGGCATTGTGACCGGTATAGGAGAGCCGGAAGACGCGCCGGCTGCCATCCATGGCAGTATCCAGGACCCGGAAAGGAAGCCCGTTGAAAGTGCAGGAGACGTTCAGTTCGTAGAGGTCGGTGACGTCGGCCAGCGGAACCTTCGCCCGCCAGACCCCGCGCGCCGTCTTCTCGAAACCTGATACTTCCGCCGGGGGCTCGCCGGGCGATGAGAGCACCACGGTGTTGCCGTCGTCAACCATGTCGGCAACGAATTCTGCTCCCCGCCAACTGGCGCGCAAGCCCAACACCGACGACGGCGGTACGGGCTTCGGCTCCACCCTCGCCTCATCGGCGACCACAGCCCAGCCCCGGGCCACATCGACATAAACCGCGAGGAGATCCTCCGACCCGTTCCGGCCGATGCGCCAATGTTCCGCCCCGGCCGGCAGCCGCACTTCGTCGAGATAGAACAACGGCGCCCGCCCACCGTCCCAAGACGTGAGTCCGGTCCCGGTAAACGGCGCACGGTCCACAAACTCCGGAGCAACGGCGTCATGCAGGTAGTTCCCGACCGGAGACTGGAACCGGATTACATCGATGGTTTCCGAACTCCGCTGCCACGGAGACCCGGAAAACCCCAGTCCGTGGGCATCGAACAGCTGTTGCGGGGTTCGTGCCTCAGCGACGTCCGCCGCCCGCAGCACGTAGCCGGCGACAGTGTCCGTGGAGTTGGCCAGATAATTGCGGCTCAGGGCCGGGCTCACGGCCTTCTGTAGGATCGTCCGGGTCATGCTGCCAGCTCCATTCGTTCCGATTTAAAATCCGTCAGCGCATGCGCTGGAACCCAGCCGAAGACCCAGCTGCGGTCATATTCTTCGAAGTCATACTCGCGCACGAGCGCATCCCAATGGTGGCGGGGTTCGCGCGGCATGGTCTCAACGGCCAACCTGCCTTCTGCGTCTTGGGCGATGATGTTCACGCGTGCCTGGATGTCGTGGCCCGTGCTGTCGGTGAGCGGAACGTATCCCGTGGCGGCAATCTCATGGAGATCGGATACCTCTGATTCGGGAACGTGTAGGTAGTGCCGGATAGGCGTCCGGCCAAACCGATTCGGAAACTCCAGTGTGGACCATTCCGGCGAAGGCATCTCGCCGCCGTCCTGAATGATCGTCAGCTTCCCCAGGTAGGGGGTTCGTCGCTGGAGTTCCACCACTCGGCCGCTCCACACCCCGTAGATTCCGTCCAACGGAGTTCCATCGCTTAGCCACATGGTTACACCCTATTCCAACCACCTCCGTCGAATATTTCGACCGGAGCCTTTGTCTCCACGGCCCAAGGCCGGGCTTACTGCGCCGAATCAGCCATCACGCTCTGTGCGCTCGATGGTGATATCGATGAGGGCGTGCCGGGGAACCCATCCGAAAACAAAGGCATTCTCGTAGCGCTCAAACCCGAATTCCTCCACGAACCCGTTCATGAAGTTCGGCGCGGCCCCGCCCAAAGTCTGCACAGCGAGGCGCCCTTCGTCATCCTCCGCCAGCAGTTCGACCGACACCCGGTCCAGCTTGGCCGTGGCACGAATGGAATGTAGGTCCGACACTTCGTTCGCGTCTACGATGCGTCGGAAGTTGACCGGGGTGCGCGCAAAACGATTCGGAAAATGCTGTTCAGTCCACCCCGGACCCGGGCTGTCGCCCCCATCCTGGATCAGGACGAGCTTCCCCCTGAGCGGCCGGGTGCTGTCCAGTTCGAGCTCTTCGCCCCGCCAGACTCCATACGATCCGGAAAGCTTGGTTCCGTCACTCATCCACATGTTTGCACCACACCGTAGTTGATTCCCGCCGTGACCCTGATGCGGGCGGAGGCTCATGGTGTCGAGCCGCTTTCATTCTGATATTTCGGTGCGTTCGATAGAGATGTCAGCAAGGGCCTGCGGGGGAACCCATCCGAAAACGAACGCGTTCTCATAGCGCTCGAACCCGAATTCGTCCACGAACCGGTCCATGAAGTTCGGCGGTACCTGACCCAACGTTTGTACAGCCATGCTCCCCGCGTCGCCTTCAGCCAGAAGCTCAACCAGCACTCCGTCAAGTCTGGCCGTTGCCCGAACGGAATGGACGTCGGAGACAGAGGCAGCTTCGACGTCTTTGTAAAAGCGGACCGCCGTCCTGGCGAACCTGTTGGGATAATCCAAGCGCTTCCAGTCCGGCCCAGGTTGCTCTCCGCCGTCCTGCACCAAGGTCAGGTTTCCGCGATCGATGGCGGAACTCCAGAGCTCCCATTCACGCCCATGCCAAGTCCCATAAGTACCACTCAGTTTCGAACCGTCGTTGCGCCACATATCTTGAATTCCAATCCAGTCGTCCTCCTTCGCATGGGGAGAAGCGCCCCATGGCATTGCGCGATTCTATTGGCGCCCGCGCTAAATCGTGGTCCACTTCTTGCCGTCGAAAATGCCAATCAGCACTTCGTCGCCTGCTTTGTTGAGGCGCCACATTTCAGCACCGCGGCGCAATGGCACACCGCCGTTTACCTGCAACTCCGGAATTACAGGGGCACCATCAACACGGCTGCTGGTGTAGCCGTGCCCGGTATTGGGCCACACTGCTTTGTCCGTCGCCGTCTCGACCGGGAGTCCGTGAGCATTCGCGTCTTCGAGTTTTTCGCGGGCTAAATCCTCGGGCGTGGGCGACTTACCCGAGACTTGCTCTGCCGCGCGGTCCCGCTGGAGTTCCCCGACGCGTTCACGGTTGGATCCGTCCGGGATCTCGATATTATTCCAAGCGTCGGTGCTTCCAGCTTGGAAGCGGATCGCCACAACTTCGTCCACCTCGCCGGCTTTGTATGCGATGTACGGGTGATCGGCAGCGTCCTTCATCCAGTAATCGAGCCTGAGGCCATTGATAACATCATCGACGGACTTCAGCCGAGCCGTATCCGATGCCTGGCTGACGAAGCCTCCGACCGATCCCGGATAGCGGTCGCCGCCTGCGAGGACCTGGGCGGCATCGTCTACCGACATGACCTTTTGGTAGAGGGTGTCAGAGTTTCCGGTTCCCATGGCATGGCGGAGGTCGTGGATCAGCGTGGCCTGGGAGTCGGTCAGGTCGTAGTAGTAGCGGTTGGTGAACGGGGCAAGTGCACGCTCGACGGCGCTGGCATTCTCTGGTGGTTTGGGCCAGTTGCCGTCCGGGGCACCGAATTCGCGTTCGATCAGGCCGGCCAGCTGGTTGTCGATGACCTCGTTTGGCAGCTTGCCGTCCGGACCCCGCAGATCGTCCAGTCGGGCGAGGTCGCTCTCCGGCAGGTGCCGCTGCAGGAGTGATTCTGCATCGGCCCAGTTGGCCGGCTGGGTAGAACGAGGGAGCTCAGCGATCTGGTCGGAGCGGGTGGAGACGGTGTGGGTCTCACCGTCGATAACGACCTCGGTGGGCCGGCCGGAATCGTCACGTCGAACAGTGACCTCGGGTTCCGGTTCCCGGCCCGCGGCAGGGCCTTCGGAATCCGACGTGTTCTGCGCGGCGTCCGCGTCCTGGGCGGTCCGCGGGGTCTCGGAGTCCGCGGTGTCCAGAGGGGTCTCGGCGTCCGCCGTGTGGCGCGGGGCCTCGGCGTCCGCAGCGGTGCGCGGAGCCTCGGCATCCGTCGTGTTGCGTGGAGCCTCGGTATCCGGGGCGTTGCGGGGGGCGTCCGCGTCCGAAGCGACTCGCGGAGCCTCGGTCTCCGGCGCGGAACCGCGTCCGGCGTTGGTCTCCGGGGTTTCGATCCGCTGGCCGTACTGCGGCGGGGCGGAGCGGTCCGGGAGGTTGTAGCCGGACTGGCCGGAGGGCGGCTTGGGCCCGTCGGCGTCGAAGTTCATGGTGCTGTTGGAGTTCCGGCTGGACGGCATCTCCACGTCGAACCGGTGCGGCGTGGTGAAGCCGCCGCCGGCGGTAGCCACGCGCGGTCCGCCCAGCGCATTGGCGAAGTTATCAGCGCTGGTGCGCACCGACGTCGTGAGGTTGTCCATGCCGGTGCGCAGGCCGGTGGAGGCGTGGCGCAGCCCGTCGGTGATGGTGTGTCCGGCGGTGCTGATGTACGGGCGGACGGTGTTGCTGACCGTCTTGAAGCCGCTGGTGGTGACGTCGATGGCGGTGAACTTGAGGTTGCTGGAAAAGTCGAGGGCTCGCGTGGTGACGCCCGCCGTCTTGGTCAGGCCGGAGAAGTCCAGCACCTTGGAGGCCATACCGCCGGCCCGGCTGACGGCCGTGACCTTGTTGGCCACGCCGCCGACCTTTGCGGCAGCTCCGCCGCCGGCGGTGAGCAGGATGGCGGAGAGATCAAACGCGGTGGCGCCGGCCGCGTAGGCCGGATCGCGCTGCCAGTCATCCCAGTGGATCGCTGCCTTGCCGACGGCGAGCAGTTCCTCGCCGGCCTTCTTGACCGTTCCCGGGCCGCCGATCTTCTCGGCCACCACCGCGGTGACCGGGCTGGAGACAATGGCCACGTTCAGGGCGATCTGGCCGATGCCCTTCCAGGTTGCCGCGAAAGTTTCCCCGTCCGTGAAGTTGACCATGTTCCACAGGCCGGTCACCGTGCCGGTAATGCCGCTCCAGACGCCTTTGCCAAAGGACACCACGCCGTCCCAGGCATCGCGGTACCACGGCTTGTCCCACTCCGTGGGCTTGCCCCAGGGAATGTGCCCTTCCCCGGTGGCGGAATCCAGTTGTTCGGCCGAGTAACCGTAAGCCTGCTGCCCGGTGCCCGGGCCGTCCTGCGTGGTCTCCACCAGGGTGATGCCGCCGTACAGTGCGGTGATGGCATTGTGGCAGGCGCGTTCGGCCGCCATGTGCTCGGCCGCCAGCGCGTTGGCGTCCTTGAGGAGCTGGTTGTCGTCGTTGACCAGGTCCTCTTCCTTGCGCCAGTCGTCGCCTTCACTGGCAATCCGCGACCGTACGCCGTGCCAGCGGACCACCAGCGCGTCATAGCGCGCCTTGAAGGTGTCAGCCCAGTCGGCAAAAGTTTCGATGGCCGACTTGATGGCGGCGGTGTCGGCCTTGATCTCCTCGGCGGTGGTCTTGACCGGTTTGACCGCAACATAGACCTGGGGCGCTTCCGGCGACTTGTAGACCGCTTCCAGCCCGCTCCAGTCGCTCTCGATCAGCTCGACGGCGTCGATAATGCCCTCGGCCGTCTCATCCAGCGCCCGGGCGTGCGTGCGCAGCAGTTCGGCGTCGGGCCGCGGCGGGTATGCCTCGGCATACGGATCCCAGGCCGTCATTGATTCCCCTTAGGTGGTGCGAGTTGTGGTGCGAGAGACGTGTGGTGGTGCGAGCGACGTGCGGCGGTGCGGGTTTCCGGCGGACAGTGGCCGGAGACGCCGGCGTCCGCCCTCCCCGGTTCTCCGCCCTCCCCCGGTTCAGAGTGCCTGCGGAACCGGACCGTGAGGGCTGTGCGGGCGGGTGGACGGATCGTCCTCGGGCAACGTGCCGATCAGGTCCTGCGCGTCGCCGGCCATCCTGGCATCTCCGAGGACGTAGGCGTTGACCGCGTCCATGGTCCCTTGGAAGGTGGTCTGCAGGCGGCCGCCGACGCTCTCCAGCCCCGGCTGGACGGTCTTCTCAGCCCAGCCGTTGAGCGCTTCCATCACCGGACCGGATTTGGAGGCTGCGGCCATCTCGGACAATTCCGTGCCGAGTGCCGGAAAGTCCTTCTCGAAGCCTTCGGTCCGCCCGCTGGCGGTACTCACGATCGCCTGGACCTTGGTGGGGTCGATGTCCCAGCCGTCGAGTGCCACTGCTGTCCGCCTTCCGTACTAGTTGTTGCCCATGCCCTGGGTATTGCCCGGTGCCTGCAAAGTGCGGCAGTGCTAGATGTTGGCGATCTTCCCGCCGGCGGTCTTGATGGTGCTGCCCGCGGTGCTCTTGGCGTCCTCCAGCAGCTTGTGCACGTCGGCCATGATGCCGGCGAAAGCAATACCCGCGTCGGCCCAGGCCTGCTCCACCCGGTCGTACTGCTCGGCAATGTCGGTGGCCTGGAACTTGGCCTGCAGGTCCGCGGCGTCCTTCTTGCGGGTCTCCACCAGCGCGTTGAGCTTCTTCTTCACCCGGTCCAGGTTGTCCTGGGCCTGCGATGCTCCGCCGTCCGAAAAGGCGAATGAATTCTGGTCTGCCATGATGTTTCCTCCCTCATGCCCGGCCTTGGCCGGAAAGTCTCTGATCGGTGCGTGCGTCTGTTGGACGCTGCGGCCGCTCGCGGCCGGTTGCCGCGCGATGCGGCGGGAGCGCTAGCCGCGGTTGCGGAAGACGGCGTCGTCCCAGGCGGCCTTGCCCTCGGTGGCGTCGGCGTCGTCGGCCTGCTGCTGCTCGCCCAGCTGCATGGTGGTGTTGACCTCGGACTGGCCCTGCTGGATGGACACCAACGACTTCTGCAGTCCGGAAGCCACCATGTTGGCCCGGCCCATGATGCCCTTGAACTTCTCCCAGAAGTCACCGGCCGTATTGCTGCGCATCGGCTCCGGGACGGCCTCGAGTTCCTTCATCAGGGCCTGCAGCTCGGTGTCGGCCGCCGCGCTGGCCTTGCCGGCGTCGACGAACGCACTCTTCTCCATCTTGATGAACTGGTTGCCGCTCATTGCTCCACCTCCGTGCCCCCTCGGGGCTGTCGCTGCCGCTGTGCCGGCGGGCATGGCTCGTCCGCCGAATGCCGGGTTGCCGCCCGGTCGGTTGTCTTGAGGCGGTTCCCCGCCTTTACCATGGAACGCGCTGGCCGGCACCGGCGTCAATCGGAGTTAATGGGTACATCTCCCCATCCTGCGCGGGTCCGGGGCGGATTTGTCCATCAATTGGAACGATAAGCTCAAGAAGCGACAAACCGGAAACCGCACCGCGTGGGAGGAGACAGATGGCGCACGACTACGACAATCAGCTCATCGAGTCCGTGGCTGTCCGACGGGCGCGCCTGACCACCGCCCTGCTCTATGGCAACAATCCGCTGCAGCGCCGGTGGAAGTCCAGCGTGCGGACCTTCTTCTTCAGCGTGGCCCTGGCCGCGGTGATCGCCGCCGTCTGCGTCGGCTATTCGTTTGTGACCAACCTGCTCGAAGACCTGCGGGAGCAACAGCAGCAGCGCGCCGCATCCGCCGTCGTCCTCCAGCTCAGTAGCGATTCAACGTACGACGACGGCGGCGCCGGTTTCCGTCTCGACCTCACCCCGCATTCAGGAGCCGCCTGACCATGGCCGAAACCTTTACCCGCGTCACGGTGGCCGGGCCGCAGCGGCATGTGGATGTGCTGCTGCCGTCGCAGACCCCTGCCGGCCTGCTGCTGCCGCAGATCCTGGAACTGCTGGACGACCAGCCGACCTCCGCCGTCTCGGTCAAGACGCTGATCACTCCCGCGGGCGACCCGGTCCGCGAGGACGCCTCGCTCAGTGACGCCGGGATTGCCGACGGCGCCATGCTGCGGCTGGTGAACGTGTCCGAGGCGCCGCCCGCGCCGGTGGTCTACGACATCACCGACGCCGTGGTGGAACAGACCGAGGACATCGGCGGCCGCTGGACGGAACGGGTCCGCAGGGCCACCGGAGCCGTCTTCGCCGCCGCGGGACTGTACTTGGGCGTGCACGTGCTGCTCGACGGCGTGTCCACCGGCTCGGCCGCCGCGGTCTTTTTCGGCGTCGCAGCAGTGCTGCTGGGCGCCGGCATCTATCTGGGCCGGGCCACAACCACGGTGCTGGGTCCGCTGCTGGTCGGCACCGGCTGGCTGCTGGCTGTGGGCGGCGTGCTGCGGCTGCCGGCCGGCCCCGGGGTGCACGTACTGCTGGCCGCAGCGGTAAGCGCGGTGGCGCTGGTCTGCGCGGGCCTGATCTCGCGGCGGCCGCGGGCCTTGCTGTCCGCTGCCGGCCTGCTGGCCCTGCTCACCTTGTTCTGGGCCGCGTCGCTGGCCTTGTTCGACACTCCGGTGCAGGCCGCCAGCGTTGCCGCGCTGCTGAGCTGCGCCACCCTGGGTTTGCTGCCGCAGATCGCCCTGTCCGTCTCCGGTTTGGCCACACTGGACGACCGCCGGGCCAAAGGCGGCCGGATCGGACGCACGGACGTGCATGTGGCGATTGGTTCCGCGCACCGCGGGCTCAGCCTGGGCACCGCCCTGGTGGCGCTTTCGGTGGCCGCCGGCTTGTGGATTCTGGGCACGGACACCCAGTGGCAGGTCTGGACTATGCCGCTGGTCGGATGCCTGGCCTTGGCCACCGGGCTGCGGGCGCGTGCCTTCCCGCTCGCCCCGGACCGCATTGCGCTCTACCTGGCCGCGGCCGTCGGCACGCTGGCGCTGGCCCGTTCGGTGCTGGCCTTCGCCCCAACCCAGGGCTGGCTGGTGGCGGCCGGCCTGCTGGTGTTGGCCGTCGCGGTCGTGATCTCGCTGACCGTGACGCTGGCCGACCATTCCGCGGCGAAACTGCGCCTGCTCGCCAACCGGTTCGAGACGCTGGCCATCCTGGCCTCGGTCCCGCTGGTCATCGGCTTGTTCGGCGTCTTCGCATCGCTGCTGACCACCTTCGACTGACTCAGGCTGGGACCGACCTATGGAACCGATTTCACGCAGGGACTCAATCGCGCGGGAGCAAGCCGCCGCAGGCCACCTCACCGCGGGTCGGCTCACCGCAGGCCAGCCTCATCCGGGCAGCGCGCCGCTGGGCGCCCCGTCGGGAGCCGGTCTCCAGAGCGCCCGGTCAGGCGCCAGTATCCCGGGTGTAACACCTGCGGCTGATCCGTGGAGCTCACCGGCACCGGCTGCCGGGCCGGAGGGAGCCGGACCGTTCGAGTCCGATGCCGAACAACGCCGCCGCCGGCTGCGCAGCCGCCCCGGAGAGCCGTGGCTGGTCCGCACCGCGCGTGCGGCGAAGGGCCTGGTGTCCTCCGACGACTACCCGCAGCGGCTGGTCGCCGCCACCGCCGGCGCGCAGGCCGCCGTCAGCACGGGGCGCCGGATAGCAGTGATCGGCAGCCGGGGTGGAGCCGGCAAGACCACGACGGCGGCGCTGCTGGCTGCGCTCTATGCCGCAGCACGGCAGGACACCATTGCCGCCGTGGACCTGGCGCCCGCCGGAGGCACCTTGGCGCTGCGCCTCGGCGTGCCGGACGCACCGGCCATCGACGCCGCCGCTTCCGCGCTGCAGCAGGAGCCCGCCGCGGGCGCCGACGGACTGCGCCGGCTGCTGGCAGCCGCCGGTAACAATCTGTGGGTGGCCGGCGAGCGGACGCTCGGCGGACACGCCGGAAGCGCGGCGCTTTCTGCAGCCGGCCAGAGCATCTCCCGCTACTGCCCGGTGGCCGTCTACGACTGCGCCACCGGCCCGGGCGAGAATCCGGACACCAACTGGGCCATCGGTGCCGCCCAAGTGGCCGTGCTGGTGGCCCCCGCCTCGGTGGCCGGGGTCCAGGACGTGCGCCGGACGGCCGCGGCGTGGGCGGCTACCCCTGCGCTGGCCGGCACCGGACTGCTGGCGGTGCTGACCCAGACCGATGCCCAGGCACCGCTGGACCCGATGTCCGAAGCCAAGGCGCTGGCCCGGGACGGACTCACCGTGCTGCCGCTGGGCTACGACCGGCATCTGGCCAGCGGCGTGGAGTTCGATCCCGGACTGATGTCCCGTGCGGTCCGGCTGCAGGCGGCGGAGCTCGCCTCCACCGCGCTGGCCCTGGCAATGGAGCACACCGGCCGATGAGCGTGAAGATCATCCACCGGCCGGCCCGCACCACCGCCCCGGCCCGCGAGGCTGCGCCGTTCAGCCTCGAAGCTCCGCCGCCGATGGCCGAGAAGTCCGGCCGGATGAACGCCATGGCGCTGATCCCGCTGCTCGGCGCCGGCCTGTCCATGACCGTGATGATGCTCTTCCGCGGCAACAGCCTGGCCGCCGTCGGCGCCATCGCTATGATCGTGACCGTGGTGGCATCCATCATCATGATGCTGGGCCAGCGCGGCCGGGCGGCCCGCACCCGGGCGGAGGAACGCGACCGCTATCTGGAGTACCTGGAGGAATCCCGGACCACGCTGCGCACCGACGAGCAGCGGACCATCACCACGGCCCGCACCAGCAACCCGGAACCCACCGCCCTGTTCGACATCGTCCGCAATACCAGGCGGCTCTGGGAACGGCGCCGGGGCAACGAAGACTTCCTGCAGGTCCGGATCGGCTCCGGCGAGCGGATCAGCCGGCAGATCACCGTCAACGAGCAGGGCCCCGCAACCGCGCAACGCGACACGTTCATGGACAACGAAGTGCGGATCTTGCAGCAACGCTACGAGAGGTCGCCGGACCTGCCGCTGACCCTGCCGCTGGACTCGGCCGGCAATGTCAGCATCATCGGTTCCCGAGAGTTCGTGCTGAGCGCCGCCCGGAACCTGCTCATCGAGGCCTGCGCCTTCCACTCGCCGGAAGACCTGCAGGTGGGCATCGCGGCCCGCGAGGACCGGCTGCGCGACTGGGACTGGACCCTGTGGCTGCCGCATCTGGCCGACCAGAAGCAGACCCATGTCACCGGTCCGGTGCGCCGGATGGCCCGCTCCGTCGACGAGCTCGGTGCGGTGCTCGCCGACGAGCTGAACCGCCGCGCCGTGGTGGCCGCCGAATCGTCCAAGAACCTCAAGGGCGCCAGCCAGCACTTGCCCCGGCTGCTGGTGCTGGCCGACTGCTATGGCTCGTTGCCGGAAGATCTGGTGCTGCCGGACCGGCACGCCGGGCTCGCCCAACTAGGCATCACCGTGGTGTATTTGGTGGCCGACCGCGGCCAGGAGCCCGGTGAAGTCAGCGTGCGGGTTAGCCAGGACGGCGCGGCCGCCCACAGCGGCCCGGTCGGCTCCCGCAGCTACCGGGCGCAGGCCGAACGCAGCCAGGCCAGTGCCCGGGCCAAGGCAGGCCGCACCCCAGGGCACGGCGCCCGGACGGCGAGCGGCACGGCAGGCGCCGTTGCCGCAGAAGCCGGCGCCCCGCCGTCGGACGCGGGATTCCTGATCCAAAATTACCGCCACGATCCGGTGGAACCGGTCGAGGAACGCGGCACCCTGGACACCCTGGCCGTCGCCACCGCCGAGGCCCTGGCCCGCGAGCTGGCACCGATGCGGCTCTCGGCGGACTCGCTGGAACACAATACAGCCGCCAGTTCGGACAGCTTCCTGGAGATGCTCGGCCTTAGCCCGGCGCTCGATGAAGCGGACATCAGGCGGCTCTGGAAACCGCGCAGCGAAGTGGATTTCCTGCGCATCCCGCTGGGCCCGGACGACCGCGGCCGGCCCGCCCTGCTGGACCTGAAGGAATCGGCCCAGTTCGGCATGGGCCCGCACGGGCTCTGCGTCGGCGCCACCGGTTCCGGCAAGTCGGAAATGCTGCGGTCACTGGTGCTCGGGCTGCTGGCCACGCATCCGCCGGAATTGCTGTCCATGGTGCTGGTGGACTTCAAGGGCGGCGCCACCTTCGCGCCGTTCGCCGAGGCGCCGCAGGTCTCCGGTGTGATCACCAACCTGGCCGACGACGCCAGCCTGATCGAGCGCATCTACTCCAGCCTCAACGGCGAGGTGGTGCGGCGTCAGGAAGTGCTCAAGGCCGCCGGGAACATCGCCAACATCACCGACTACCAGCTGCACCGGCAGGAACGGCTGGCCCGCGGCGAGGCCATGGAGCCGCTGCCGCACCTGGTGGTGATCATCGACGAGTTCGGTGAACTGCTCACCGCCCGGCCGGATTTCATCGACCTCTTCCTGTCCATCGGCCGGATCGGCCGGTCCATCGGCGTGCACCTGTTGCTGAGCAGCCAGCGGATCGAATCCGGCAAGCTGCGCGGCCTGGAAACCTACCTGTCATACCGGATCGGCCTGCGCACCCTCTCCGAGTCCGAGTCGCGCACCGTGCTGGACACCCCGGATGCCTTCCACCTGCCGCCGGTGCCCGGCTTCGGCTACCTGAAGGTGGACACCACCGTCTACACCCGGTTCAAGGCCGGCTATGTGTCCGGCCCGCTGGAAGATGTCCAGGTCCAGGTCCAGGTCACGCAGGAAACCACCGACGACGACGGTCCCCTGGTACTGCCGATGCCCACCTACGCAGCCAGCCTGGAAAAGGCGAAAGACGCCGGCCAGTCCGCCGCGAAGCCGGCCCGCACCGGAGCGTCCAAGCGGACCACCGGTCCCACCGTGATGTCCACGCTGATGGACACCCTGGCCCGGTTCCCGCGCGCGGTGGATCCCATCTGGCTGCCGCCGCTGCCCGCCGCCGTGGCGCTGGACGCCGCCGCCGGTTCGGTGACCAGCACCAGCCAGGGCATCCGACTCACCACCGGCGGCTCGCTGAAGATCCCCATTGGCCTGCTGGACGACCCGGCCAAGCAGTGGCAGGGCGTCTGGGAGCTGGACCTCAAGTCAGCGGGCGGCAACGTGGCCATTATTGGCGGCCCCCAGTCGGGCAAGAGCACTGCCCTGCGCACCATCGCCGCCTCGCTGGCCATGACCCACAGTCCGCAGGAGGTCGGCATCTACTGCGTGGACCTGATGGGCAATTCGCTGATTCCGCTGGAAGGCCTGCCGCATGTGGGCGGCGTGGCCGTGCGCACCAACCGCGAGGTGGTCCGCCGCACGGTGGAGGAACTCCTCGCCATGTTGACCGTGCGCGAGAACGTCTTCGAGAAGTACCAGGTGGACTCGCTGGCTACGCTGCGCAAACTCTGTGCGCAAGGCAGGATCCCGGAACTTCCCAGCGCCGACATCGTGCTGGTGCTGGACGGCTACGGTCTGCTCACCGATGAGTTCGAGGACATCGAACCGGCCGTGCACGCCTTGATCGCCCGCGGTGGCGGCTACGGCATCCACGTGGTCACCACCGTCAACCGGCAGAACGAGATCCGGCTGGCCCAGCAGTCCTTCTTCGGCACCAAGATCGAGCTGCGGCTGGCCGACCCGGCGGACTCCTCCTACGGCCGCAAACTCGCCGAGACCATGCCCGCGGACCGGCCGGGCCGGGCGCTTACAGAAGCGAAACTGTTCGGCCACTTCGCGCTGCCGCGCATCGACGGCGTGGCCGATGCGGACACCGCCACCCAGGGCACCCGGGACATGGTGGCCGCCGTTGCAGCTTCCACCGACGCCCGCGCCATGCGGGTGCGCATCCTGCCGCAACTGGTGGAAGCCGCGGAGATCGAGGTCCCGCCGCTGCCCGGCCTGCTGCCGCTGGGGCTCCGCGAGACCGACCTCGGCCCGGAAATGTTGGATGTGGTCCGCGGCGAACACCACCTGATCGTGATGGGCGACGAGCAGTCCGGCAAAACCAACCTGGTCCGCTCGCTGGTCTCCTCGCTGGTGGCACAGTATCCGTCCCGGGACCTGGTCTTCGCGGTCTTCGATCCGCGGCGGGCGCTGGCCGACGTGGTGCCGGATGCCTATCTGGGCGGCTACGCCCCCAGCGCCGCGCAGGCCGAACCGCTGGCCAACGCCATCGCCTCCGAGCTGTCCAAGCGGACCGCCGGCGGCGACGCAATGCAGGACAGCATCGGCGAGCCGGACAGCATCCCGCGGATCGTGCTGCTGGCCGACGACTATGACATCCTCACCGCCGGCGGCGCCGGACCGCTGCGGTCACTCATCGAGTACCTGCCGATGGGCCCGGAACTGCAGCTGAACGTGATCCTCACCCGCCGCGTGCGCGGCGCCGGCCGCGGCATGTACGAGCAGTTCTTCGCCGCGCTGCGCGACTCGGGCAGCACCGGCCTGATCCTTTCCGGCGACCGCTCCGAAGGCGGCCTGCTGAACAACGTGCGCGCCCGCCGGCTGCCGCCCGGCCGCGGCCTGCTGGTCCGCGCGGGCGGGCCGGTGCAGACCGTGCAGACCCTGTGGACCCCGTTGGAGGAAACCGCCGATGTCTAACACGCTGACCGTCGTCGCGCTCGACGAACCGGACCAGGACGTGGTCATGGTCTCGCTGCTGGCCGTGGTCCCGCAGGAGTACGTCCGGCTGGCCGCCGACAGCACCCTGCTGGAAGTCGAGGACGGCAACGGCACCACCATGTTCGCCGTCGAGCTTCCCCGCCTGATCCGGGTGCCTGGCGAGGTGTCCCGGCTGCTCGCCGGCGCCACCGTGGACGCGGTGGAAGGGGCGCCGATCCCGTCCGTCTTCTCCGACGACCCGGACTTCGAAGCACCGGAGCACCAGGACCTGTGGTGGCAAGAGATCACCATCCGCAACGGCATTCCGGACGGCGAATCGCTGGGCTACCGGCTGGCTCAGAACATCGCGGTGCGCTGCCGCGGCGTCGTCGTCGGCCACCAGCTGCCCGGATCCGGAGAACGAACTGGAGAACAGGGATGACCATGCACGCCTCCGCGTTCGACTTCCACACCGAGCGCACCGCCGTCGTCTTCCAGGACAAGCCGCTGGCCTTCCTGTCCCCCGCCCTCACCCGCGCCTATGTGGCCGCGCGCGAATCGGAACGCCAGTTCGTGGTGATGACGCCCAGCGCCAGCAAGCTGACCCTGCCGCTGTACCAGTTGCTGCAGCGCGAGGGCTGCATCTGGATGGCCAGTACGGCGGACGGCACGTTCTACAACGGCTTCACCGGCCAGCAGTACCGCTGGAACGGGGACGTCTTTGCCGCCGAGGAACAGCTCGCACCGGACTACCTGCAGGCTTCGGGCGGGTCCGACGGCGTGGTCCAGGCCCGCGGCGAGATCCTGCATCCGGCCAGCGAAGCGACCCGGATCGGCGAGTTCACCGCGGCGCTGTTCCGCGAGCTCACCGGTGCCGAACCTGCCGGCTGGGGCATCCACGAGCCGGTCAGCGAACCGTGGGATATCGCTGCATTAACCCGCTACTGCTACGAAACCGCGCCGATGACCAGCAACATCATCGTGGTCGGCCGGCCCCGCGCGGGTACCGAGGTGCCGTCCATCGGCGTGCTGACGGTGACCCGCTCCGCCACCGGGGTGCACGAGTCAGTGGAGCTGTTCTGCGAATCGGTGGATCCGCTCACCGAGGACGAACTGGCCTCGTTCGGTTCAGCCATGCACCGGGCGCACGCCCGCACCGCGTTGGCCGGCCACACCATGCTGCTGGAGCGGCTCGCGTTCCCTGCCCGCTTCACCGGCGTCAGCGTCCCGGCCTGCGCGTTCTTTGGGCCGGAGTCGCTGAAGCAGTTCGGCCCGCAGCAGGCGTTGGCCGCGGCCGGCGAGCGCGCCCGGCTGGTGGGCGTTCCGCCGCTTCAGTCGCTCGCCGTCACCTACCACCGGGACCCCTCCGGCGGCCGCCAGCATCCGCTGGACGAGTTCACCGAGCTGGTTGGCAAACTGGCCGGCGGAAAGTTCTGACCAAGTTCTGATCACGGCATGGGCTCCGGGATAGCGTTGGGAACATCCGCCCAAGCGGAATAGATCCACGTGACCGGAGGTTGTCCCAGCGTGTCCATGAACGACGGCGGTGCCTCCTCCCAGTCTTCTGCCCCTGCTGCCGCGGTTGCCGAGGCCGGTGCCCGCCGCGGACTTGGCCGGTTCCGCAAACAGGGCCGCAGCCCCAGCGAGACCGGCGCGGGCATGGCCTACGGGCTCGCCGCCTACGGGCTTTGGGGCCTCCTCCCGCTCTACTTCACCGCCCTGATACCGGCCGGTCCGCTGGAGATCGTGGCGAACCGCATTGTCTGGTCGCTGCTGTTCTGCTTCCTGCTGATCACGGCGCTGCGCGGCTGGCGCACCTTCCGGTCCGCGCTGGGCGACTGGCGCACCTTCGGAACGCTGGCGCTGGCCGCCGGGCTCATCGCCGTCAACTGGTTCACTTACACCTTCGCGGTCCTCAACGCCCACGCCATCGAAGCCTCCCTGGGGTACTTCATCAACCCGCTGGTGTCCGTGCTGCTCGGAGTCATCCTGCTGAAGGAACGACTGCGCCCGGCACAGTGGGTCGCGATGGGCGTGGCGTTCACAGCGGTGCTGGTACTGGCCTTCGGGTACGGCAACGTCCCGTGGATCGCACTGATTCTGGCGCTCAGCTTCGGCTTCTACGGCCTGGTTAAGAATCGCGTCGGCGGCCGCGTGGACGCCGTCACCAGCCTCAGCGTGGAAACCCTGGTGCTGACCCCGGTGTCCGTGGTCATCATGCTCGTCCTGATGGCCGGCAGCCAGGCAACCCTGCTCTCCGAAGGCCCCGGCCACTTCTGGCTGATGGCTTCCAGCGGCCTGATCACCGCCTTGCCGCTGCTGTTCTTCGGCGCCGCCGCCCGCCGGCTGCCGCTCAGCACGGTTGGCATGCTGCAGTACCTGGCACCCATCCTGCAGTTCATCACCGCCCTCGTCTTCCTGCACGAGCCCATGCCGCTGGAGCGCTGGATCGGCTTCGGCCTGGTCTGGCTCTCCCTGGCCATCCTGACCGCGGACATGGTCGTGGCGCTCAAGAGGGCGCCCAAAGCCGGCGCCACGCCCGCCCCGGCCCAGACACATTAGTATCCGATCGCGCTAGTACCTGCTCGAGCTAGTACCTGATCGCGTCGATCACCTTCACGCGGACGGCCACCAGCGCGGGGATCAGGCCGGCCAGCGCTCCGACCGCGGTGGCGGCGCCAATGCCGATCAGCGCGGCTTCCACCGGGAACGGCGGCAGTTCGCTGATGCCTTGGGCAATCAGCTCCTGGACCCACGGGCTCTTCACCACTGCGACGGCGAGCATCACCCCGATCACGCCGGCCACGAAAGTGGCAACCACTGACTCAAGCATGACGCCGAAAAAGATACGCCCCGACGTCGCACCGAAGCTGCGGCGGATGCCGATTTCCCGCACTCGGTATTTGACCGTGACCATGGAGATGTTCAGCAGCCCTACGGCCCCGAGCAGCAGCACCAGGCCGGCGATGCCGCCTACTGCCCACTGGATGCCTTCGAAGGGGTCGCCCCACGCCGCGTAGTCGCTGCGGTGGATCTGAACATGGGCGTCGGGGAACTGGGCCTGCAGATCGCCGGTCATCGCAGCCGACAGCGCCGGCTCAACGTCAACCGGTACCCACATCTCCAAGGCCGGCGGCGGCCCGCCTTCGCCGCCCAAACCCCAGCGCTCGTACTGGGAGGTGAGCATCATGGCCGCAGGCATGGCGCCCTCGTAGCCATCCGGCGTGATACCCACGATCCTGGCCGCGATCGGCCGCTGCTGGAAGATCTGCAGCACGGGGTTCGCGGTGAGGTCCGGTCCGCCCAACTGGCGGTGGAACGCTTCGTTGATGATGACCGCCGGTGCCAGCGCCGCGGCATCGGCCTCGGTGAACCAGCGGCCGCCGGCCAGGTTCACCCGCCGCATCTCGCCGTAGCTTCTGTCCACCACCGTGGTTTCGGTCCCCACCACGCCGTGCGGGAACTGGAACGGGACCTGGGCGAACGTCCGCCGGCTCGCGTACTCCACCGCGTAGCGCTCCACCAGTCCGTCAAAGGCAGCCTGCAGAACGGCCGGGTCCTCTTGTCCTGTCGCAGAGAAGACTTCCACCGACACCGTGGCCGCCCGGCCGCCAGATTGTTCCTGCGCCTGCACCATGCCTTCCCGTGCCATGTTGCCGAGCCCGACGACGGTGGTCAGCGCCGCGACCGACAGTGCCACCCCAATCAGCGCCAAGAGGATCCTGGTTTTGTGGATGCGCAGCTCGGCCCATGCTTCCACCAGCAGGGCTACCATTCCGGTCATGCCGCCAGCTCCGGGGCGTTCAGGATGCCATCGCTTAGCCGGTAGTGCCGCTGGGCCAGGGCCGCAACATTTGCGTCGTGGGTGATGGTCACCAGCGCCGCGCCCGATTCCAGCGCCACTTCGTCCAACAGCGCCATCACTTTCTGCCCCGTGTCGATGTCCAGCGCGCCGGTGGGTTCGTCGGCCAGGATCAGCCGGGGCGACCGCACCAACGCCCGGGCAATCGCGATCCGCTGCTGCTCGCCGCCGGAGAGCTTGTGTGGCTTCTCGCGCAGCCGATCGCCCAACCCGACGCGCTCCAGCATCCGCGCGGCCAGCCGTTCGCGCTGCCAGAACTGGCTGCCGCGCGCATACAGCAGGGGCGTCATGACGTTCTCCAACGCGGTGCGGCCGGGCAACAGGTTGAACTGTTGGAAGATGAACCCCACCTGGGCGCCGCGGGCGATGGCGCGCTGCTTCTCCCCCATGGAAGAAACCGGCCGCCCGTCGAAGTACAGCTCGCCAGTGGTGGGCACGTCCAGCAGGCCGAGGATATTCAGCAGCGTCGATTTACCCGATCCGGAACGCCCCTGGATCGAGACATGGTCCCCGGCGCTGATGCTCAGGTCGATGCCCTGCAGGATGTGCAGCGGGTCGCGGTCCGGAATGTGTACGCTCCGGGTCACACCGTGCAATTCCAGCAGCGGTGTGCCCGTCGCCGCGGCACTCATCCGCCGATCATCCCGAAGTCGCCTTCCATCCCGGGCATCATCTGCTCCCCGGGAGCTCCCGGGATGAACTGCAGGACCATGTCGCCCTCGGCGAGCCCGTCGAGGATCTGCACTTGCATGCCGTCGTTGAGGCCCAAGGTGACGGAGCGCTCCACTGGTGCACCGCCGTCGTCCTCCACCAGCCAGACCAGTCCGGTGTCCACGGATCCTTGGACCGCCGTGGTGGGGACGACCACGACGTTTTCCGCGGTTCCTGCGGTGATGTCGATCGTCGCGCCCAGGCCGGCGAACACCTTGACGTCTGCCGGCACCGCACAATTGACCGTGCCGGTTGCCGCAGCCGCCGGAGCTTCCGGACCGAACGGACCGATGGCCGCAGGCGCCACCTGCGCCTGGTCCGGGCCGCCGTCTGGCGCCTCGCCGACGGTCACTGCCTTGCAGTCGAACGGCGCCGGGCCGCCGTTGACCGTCACGGTGGCCGAGCTGGGGCGGTCCAGCAGCCGGAACTGCTGGTCGGCGGTCAAGGTTCCGGTGACCGAGAACGTGCCGGGCGAGATCGTGGCGGCGTCCGCACCGACCGAGACCTGCTGGTCCACCAGCACGGTCAGTTCGGTGAGCTTGCCCGCTGCCGGGGCCACCACGTTCACATACGTGTAGACCGGGGCTGGCGGCGGGGCCGGTTCCTCGTCCGGGTCCACCTCAACCGTCAGCCCGGCTGGGTCAGGTTCCACGAGTTTCTGCACCTGGAACAGCGGGTCGCCCTTGGACACGTTCGCGCCGGCGTCGACAAACAGGAAATTGACCGTCCCTTCGGCGGTGCTCCGCACGGCCACGGCCGGGTCGCTGGCCACCGAACCCTCGATCTGCACCACATTGGTCACGGTCCCCAGCGTTGCCGGAACGCTGGGTGTGACCAACTGGGCCGTTGGGTGCTCTGTCACCGCCTCGGCGCGCATGCCGTCCACAAAGGCGAGCTTGAACAGTGCGACGGCGATGACCGCGAAAATCGCCAGCCAAGCCACCGGAAAGACGTAGCGGCGCAGAACGCGCATGCAGATCCCCCTCTAGATGATGCGCGCCGCGGCGCACGAGACTGCGGGGCATCCAGGACAATGCCTGCAACAATTCCCGCTTGTGACGGAGGCTACCATCGGCGGGCCGTTGATCCGGCGGCCAGGGCAGGCAGTCAGCGGGAAAGTTACACAATTGTCGCTGTTTGAATAAGTTGCCGGTTGCCTTCCCGGTCAAGGGCCGGAGACTTCAGTATTTGCAATGCCGTCCAACAAGGGAAATTGCGCCGGACGCCTGGTATCTGTGATTCAAGGAATTAGTGAATGAATCGGCTAGCCTAAGACTAAATTCACAAATCCGCCGCCTGATCTGGCGCTTAAGCGAACCGGGGAATCTGTTGAAAACGAAGCCCACTATCGGGACCACTGCTGTCCTCTTCTTAGTCGCGGGATTCGCTCTCGGGCTCTCCACGTTGTCCGGCGGGCAACCGCCCGGGCCTTCCGTCGCCGGGGCATCTGCCGACGTGCCGCTGTCCACACTGGACGCGGGTTCTGCCAGTCCCGCACCCGGGGTTCAATTTCCGGCAGACGATCCGGGGACGAAATTGTATGAACCCTTCACGGAGTGCTCTGCGGACTATGCCGAAGGTCCCGGCGGGGATCTCGACAAAAAGAACATGATTGGCCCGGAGAACAGCCTCATGGTGACACCGGAGGAAATGAAGGCCATGGGCATGCCCGAGGCCGCGATCCGGTCGCAGACCGCCGCGTGGCAGGCCCTTTCGCCGGAAGAACGCGAAGAGCAACTGTGCCGCGCTGCCCAACAAGGCCGAGTTCTTGAGCAGTAGTTTCCGGAAGCATCCGCGTTGCGCTCTGCAGCCATCGAGCATCGCGCATGCCCGCCCGTCCCCCACTGTGACGTCTTTAGAATCGATTTCATGGGCCAGGCAGTTTTTCCGCGGTTGATGTGCGCGACTGCTTGACATTTTGTCTGGGCGCTTGCGGTACTTCAGCCGAATAAAGCACCGGTGCGACCGAGACCCCGAGTATATGTTGCGGAGGCCAGCGTCGCCGAAGGCGCGGCCAATTTCCAACTATCCACTGACTGGGGAACGCTACCCTTTTACCAAAAGTACGTCGAGGACCCGGACAGATTATGGCAAACAACTGTCCTTGAACCGGTCGCCGACGGGGAATTGAGGCCGCTTGAGCGGGACTTCCAACGTGGCTGCCGGTTTTATCTTGAGCACAATTTCCACTCGGACGACTGACAGCGCTGAGTACACCGCCAGATCACGCATTCCGTCGATTCGGCAAGCACGTGACGGGGCGGGGTGTGGTGGCCCGGCCGCATCAGACCGATCGCTATCGATTGAAATTCGATAGGAAAGAAGCGATACTCGATGGATGCGAAAGACATATCTGGCGGTCACCGCCCTGAGGATCCTGCTGGTGGTGGCCTTCGCCCTTCTCCTCTTGTTCCAAGTGATGTCGTTGCCGGGCCAATTCGCCCACATGGCAGCGGAATCACCGCAGCTGGCCTACCTGCAGTGGCCCCTGACGGTGTTTTCGATTGTGGAGCTGCTGTGCGTGCAGGCTGTGATTGTCAGTACCTGGAAACTGCTCACGCTGGTCAAGCACGACCGGATTTTTAGCAAGGCGTCCTTGTCCTGGGTGGATGTCATTGTGTGGGCCGTGGTCGCCGCCTGGACACTGCTCGTCGGCGTTTTCCTGTTCGTCGGATTCAATGCCAATGACCCCGGTATGCCGCTGCTCCTGTTCTTGTTTGTGGTGGCCGGCGCGGTGCTCGCCTTGCTGCTGGTGGTCTTGCGGGCCGTGCTGCGTCAGGCCATCACCCTGCGGAGCGACATGGATGCGGTGATCTGATGCCGATCGTGGTGCGCATCGACGTCGAGCTCGCAAAACGAAAAATGAGCGTCGGGGAGTTCGCCGAACGCGTGGGGCTGACACCCGCCAACGTGGCCGTGCTGAAGAACGGCCGGGCCAAAGCCGTGCGTTTCAGCACCCTGGATGCGATGTGCCGGGTGTTGGAGTGCCAGCCCGGCGATTTGCTTGAATGGGTTGAGGAGTGAGCGGCCTCGGCATTGCAGCGGTTGTCCGGCCGCTGCCGGCGTTCCGGCGCGTGGCCTCAGCCCTGGTCCAACTGCTCCGGTTCGCCTGGCTACAGATCCAATGCTGCCTCTTCGCGGCCGCGATTTTCGTGGGCCTTGCGGTCAGCACGGCAGTGCCTTTGCCGGTCCCCCGCTACGATGCCCTGCTGGTGTACGGGCTGGCGCTGACCGCGGCGTTCTACCTGCTGCGATTGGAAACCGGCCGCGAGGTGGCAGTGATCTTCGGCTTCCACCTGGTGGGTTTGGCGTTGGAACTGTTCAAAGTCCAGATGGGCTCCTGGTCCTACCCTGAGGCGGCTTGGTCCAAGGTCGCGGGAGTGCCGCTCTACTCCGGCTTTATGTACGCCGCTGTCGGCTCCTACATCTGCCAGGCGTTCCGCCGTTTCGACCTGCGGATCAACAGCTTTCCATGGGTCCCGGCTGCGGCACTGGCCGTGGCGGCCTACGCCAACTTTTACACCCACCACTATCTGCCGGACCTGCGCTGGGTGATTGCCGCCGGCTTCGTCATCGTGCTCTGGCGCAGCCGGGTGACCTTCACCGTGGAGGCCCGCAGCTATGCCATGCCGCTGAGCCTGTCCTTTGTCCTCATCGGCTTTTTCCTGTGGGTTGCCGAGAACGCCGCCACCCTGCTGGGCGCCTGGCAGTACCCGGACCAAGGCCAGATCTGGCAGATGGTGCACGTGGGCAAGTGGGGGTCCTGGGCGCTGCTTGTCAGCCTCAGCTTCGTCTTGGTGGCGGCCGTCAAGACCCATGAGGGCCGCTTCTACGGCAAGGCAGGTGCCGCGCCGACCGTCACTAGTAACCAACGCCCGTCCTGAGTTCCAAGCGGACGATCATTAGGCAGTCTGGGTTCCTCCCCACCGGCTTATCTCGAAGGTAGCCTGTTCGAAACACGTTCGATTCGTCAGGCACGGGGCAGGGGCAATGCGTAGAACCGACGTCATTACAGTGGTCTCGATCTTCGGGATCATCCTGGCCATCTCAGGCCTGCACTTGTCCGGCTGCCCGGACTGGGCGGGGTATGGCATCCAAGGACTGATGCTCCTCGGCGTCCTGGCGGTAGTGGTCCGGTTACTCCTGGGACGCAAGAACAGTGTCACCGGTCCGATGGCGGATTCCGGCAGCGCACTCAACAATCTCTACCTGGGAACCACCTACACCGGACCGCGGCATGTCGCCCAGCCCCAGGAGCAACAGATGTCGCTGGTCATCGACGACGACGAGCGCCAGGAGTTCTTGAAAGCCCTCGATGGCGCGGACCTTCGGCCTGATCCGGGACGCACCAATGATCGCAGGCTCTGACCGGAGACGTTTGGCCCGTCTGCCTCTGGTTTGGGACCATGAAGCATGGTTGACGTCACTACCGAGATCGTGATCGACGTTCCACGGGTTCGTGTTGCCGAGTATGCTGCCGACCCGGACAACGCCCCCGCGTGGTACCAGAATATCGATTTCGTCCGCTGGGAGACCGCCGGGCCTCTGTCGGTAGGGTCCAGCGTTGCCTTTGAAGCCGCTTTCCTTGGCCGCCGTCTCTGCTACACCGATCAGGTCGTAGAGTTCCGTCCGGCCGAAAAACTGGTCATGCGGACGGCCCAGGGTCCCTTTCCCATGCAGACTACCTACGAGTGGACCGAGGCGGGGGTCAACCGCACGCTCATGACTCTGCGGAACAACGGCGAACCAGCAGGTTTCTCCCGGCTCCTCGCTCCGTTCGTCGGATTCATGATGAAGCAGGCCAACCGCAAGGACCTGGCGCGGATCAAGTCGATTCTGGAGTCTGGCAGCCCGGCTGAACGCTAGTCCCGCAGCCCGTCCACTTCCCGCGGGACCACCACCATGGGCACCGGCAGTGAGCGGAGGACCTTGTGCGCGGTGGCGCCGAGGAACAGGCGGTTGTGCTGGGCCAGTCGACTGGAGCCCATGACCACCAGTTCGCCGTCGTCCCAATCAAGCGAGTCGATGGCCTCTTCAATGTTGCGACCGTGCGCCACGGTCACGGTCGCCTTGCCCGGGGGCAACTCGGTGGCGGCCGAGGCGAGGACCGAGTTGGCGTGCAGGTGGGCGCTGTGGATCGCTTCGCCGCTGTCCGAGTCTTCACGGGTGTCCAGCGAGACCAGGGAGACCAACCGCAACTGCAGGCCGCGGCGCGAAGCCGCGTTCAAGGCCACATCGCGGGCGGCTTGCGCCCCCTGCCGCTCGCCGATGAATGCGGTCAGCCGGGTCAAGGGCTCCGTCCGCTGATAACCGCGGGGAGCGAGCGCCACCGGAATCGGCGAGGCATGCAGCAGCGCATTTGCCACGCTGCCCACCGTGAAGCGCTTGAACAGGCTGTTGCTGCTGGCTCCGATGACGATCAGCCGGGCGCCGGATTCCTCGCCGGCGGCGATCAGCCCCTCGGCGAAAGAGTCGGCTGCCCGCACCTTGAATTCGGCATGCACATCGGACGGAATCAGCTTCAAGGCCTCACGGCGTGCGGTGACGACGTCCTGCTCGCTGGCGCTGACTCGCTTGCCTTCGGGGTTCAGCGCTGCATAAGGAGCGCTGTCAGCCACCACGTAGACAATGTCCAGCCCGGTTCCCTGGGTCCGGGCAATTGCGACGGCCAGTGCCACGGCGTCGGCTCCGCGTTCGTCCGGCTGGTAACCCACCACATAGCGCATGCGACAACCCCTGTCCGTGTCCATCAGCCGGCGGATGCGACGGCGCCGGCGCATCCGCAGCCAAGAGCCGACTATGATTCCGACTCTAGTCCGAGAGGGCCTACGGCAACAGGCTCGAGCCGTATCTTCCGGCCGCACGCCTGGGGCGTGTGGAAACGACCGCGGGGCGGCTCCCGGTCCCTTGTCCCGAGGGACGAAGGGAACCGGCAGCCGCCCCGGCGGGACGTGGCGACGGGCTAGGCAGCGACCTTGCGGATGGCTGCTTCCAGCACGTCGAGGGCGTCGGCCAGCAGTTCGTCGCCGATGACCAGCGGCGGCAGCAGGCGCACCACGTTGCCGTAGGTGCCGCAGGTGAGGATGATGACGCCTTCCTGCAGGCAGGCGGCGGCGATTTCCTTAGTGGCCTCGGGGTTGGGCTCCTTGGTGGTAGCACCGGTGCCCGGCTTGACGAACTCCATCGCCAGCATCGCACCGCGGCCGCGCAGGTCGCCGATGATGTCGACTTCCTCGGCCAGCTTCCGCAGCCGGCCCATGACCTGCTCCTCAATGTGGCGGGCCCGGGCGCTCAGGTCCTGCGCCTGCATGGTCTCAATGGCAGCCAGTGCGGCGGCACAGGCCACCGGGTTGCCGCCGTAGGTGCCGCCCAGGCCGCCCGGGTGCACGGCGTCCATCAGCTCGGCGCGGCCGGTGATGGCGGACAGCGGCATGCCGCCGGCAATGCCCTTGGCCATCGTGATGATGTCGGGCACCACGCCGTCGTGCTCGGAGGCGAACCAGGAACCGGTGCGGCAGAATCCGGACTGGACTTCGTCCGCAATGAAGACCACGCCCTTCTCCTTGGCCCACGCCGCCAGCGCTGGCAAGAAGCCCTCGGCCGGTACGATGAAGCCGCCCTCGCCCTGGATCGGTTCGATCAGGATGGCTGCCACGTTCTCGGCGCCCACCTGCTTCTCGATCATGGTGATAGCGCGGCGGGCAGCGTCCTCGCCTGTGAATTTCCCGGCGATGCCGGATTCCTCCCGGTACGGGTAGCTCATCGGCACCCGGTAGATCTCCGGGGCGAACGGGCCAAAGCTGCCGGCCGGGCTGGACTTGTACGGGTTGGCCTTGGCGGTCAGCCCCATCGTCAGGTTGGTGCGGCCGTGGTATGCGTGATCAAAAGCGACGACGGCGGTGCGCCCGGTGGCGATGCGCGCCACCTTCACGGCGTTCTCCACGGCTTCGGCGCCGGAGTTGAACAGCACCGAACGCTTTTCGTGGTCGCCCGGGGTCAACTCGGCCAGCTTCTCCGCCACCGCGATGTAGCTCTCATACGGGCTGACCATGAAGCAGGTGTGCGTGAACTTGGCTACCTGCTCCTGCACTGCGGCGACGACGGCGGGGTCCGAGGCCCCGACGCTGGTGACGGCGATGCCAGAGCCCAGGTCGATGAACGAGTTGCCATCCACGTCGGTGATGATGCCGCCATCGGCGTCGGCCACGTAGACCGGAACGCTGGAAGCGACACCGCCGGCCACCACCGCGTTGCGGCGGGAGGCCAGTTCAGCGGACTTGGGGCCGGGGAAGCCCGCGGACACGTCGCGCTTCTGTTCCAGCCGGTACTGGGTCGTCTGAGTGGTCATGGTGTGCCTTTCACGTTGTGGTGGGATGCCGCCGGCAGTCGGGACGCCCGGCGCACTCAAGTCGCGACGGTGCCCGGCCGCGGTGGAGGTCGTTCAGCCGTCGAACAGCGCGTGCCAAGGGAAGCCGTGCTCTACAGCGAGATTACGGTTTCCGTTCGGGTGCTGCCTATGGCGCCCCGCACAGCCAATCTTCCATTCCGCCGTGCAAATGGCCAACACGTCGAACGGCGGTGTCCTCCGGCCGCACGGTCGGAGGACACCGCCGGGGAAACGGCAGCTGGTTCAGAGCTCCGGTGCGTGCTCTGCCGGCATGGCGCCGTCGTCCTCAGGGTGGCGGGTGAGGTTCATCAGGGCCAGGGCCAACCCACCCCATACGGTAATGATGGCGATGATCAACATCACGATCGCTGCGGTGCTCATCGTTGTGCCTCCTGAAGGGTTGGGGAATCGAGTTCCGGATCGTTGGCGGCCGAGTTCTTGCCCCACGGAATCAGCGAGAGCAGGAAGGACACGACGATGAGCGCGCCGGCCATCCCCCAGCCGAAGACACCGACAAACCAGTCGGGCATGGCCGGATCGCCGTAGCCTTCCTGGATCCTCTTGATCACTTCGCTGATCAGGATGTAGCCCAGCACAATCGGCGAGACGATCCCGACCATGATCCGCCACCACAGACCCAGCTTGATGGAAGACACCTCGCTGACGTGCCGGCCCAGCAGCGGCAATTTACGGAAGCCGTAGGTCACGAGCAGCACGGTCACCAGGGCACACGCCATGATGCCGAAGTTGTTGACGAACGCGTCGGTGACGTCCAGCAGGTTCAGGCCCGTGGTGGTCGGGAACAGCAGGATGGAAATCAGTGCCAGCGGGATGCCCACGCACCAGGTGGTCTTGACCCGGCCCATCCCCAACTTGTCCTGCACCGCCGCGATGATGACCTCGATGATGCTGATCAGCGAGGTGAAGCCGGCGAACACCAGTGAACCGAAGAACAGCACGCCCAGAAGTCCGCCCAGCGGCGCCTCGGAAATGATGGTGGGGAACGCGATGAACGCCAGGCCGATGCCGCCGGCGGCAACATCGCCGACTTCGGCGCCGGCGCTGAAGGCCATGAAGCCCACCGCGGCGAAAACACCGATGCCGGCCAGGATCTCGAAGCCGGAGTTCGCAAAGCCCACCACGAAGCCGGAGCCGGTCAGGTCCGTCTTGTGCTTGAGGTAGGACGCGTAAGTGACCATGATGCCGAAGGCCACGGACAGGGAGAAGAAGATCTGGCCGTAGGCCGCGGCCCAGACCGTGGTGTTGGTGAGCGCGCCCCAGTCCGGAGTGAACAGGGCGTTCAGTCCGTCGGCGGCACCCGGCAGGAACAGCGACTGAACTACCAAGATGAGGAACATGACCAGCAGCAGCGGCAGGAAGATGATGTTCGCCCGTCCAATGCCCTTCTGCACCCCCGCTGCCAGCACCAGCAGGACCACAGCCCAGACCACAATCAGCGGGATCAGGACCATGGGCACGAAATCGAAGCCGATGTTCACGTCCTCGCTCACCTGCAGGAAGGAGCCGATGAAGAACCCTGCCGGGTCGTCACCCCACGCTTCGGTGACCGAAAAGATCATGTACATCGCGGCCCACGCGATGATCACCGCGTAGTACACGCAGATGACAAAGCAGATCGCCACCTGCCACCAGCCCAGTCCTTCGGCGCCACGGGCCAGTCGGCGGTACGCCAGCGGTGCGGATCCACGGTGGCGGTGCCCCACGGCGTAGTCCAGGAACAGCAGTGGAATGCCGGCGGTCAGCAGAGCCACCAGGTACGGAATGATGAAGGCGCCGCCGCCGTTTTCGTAGGCGACATACGGGAAGCGCCAGATGTTGCCCAGGCCAACGGCAGAGCCGATCGCCGCGAGGATGAACACCTTGCGTGTGGACCACATCTCTCGCTTGGGCTTGACGCCCGGCGCGGCTTGCGGTGAAGGGGAACTCATTGATGGACCTCAAAGTGTAGGGAATTCGGTGCTGTGACGGCTGTTACGCCGCGGACCATCCTAGTGGCGCCCTGCCAACCCCGGAAACCGCGGAACCAAGTCCAACCGCCGCTGTCCGGCATTGCGCGCCCTAAAGCAGGTGCTGTCCCCAGCAATGATGCGGTTCTGCGCAACGGCATCTGCATCCTGCGTCACAGTGCACCTGCACAACACTGAATCGTACAATGGGAACATGGCTGTCACTCTTGCCAACCTTCTCGCCTCTCCGTCGCTTCACCTGTCGCTGGTTGGCACCGCGCAGGGCGACCCCGACGCGCCCATCACCTGGGTGGCGTCCACCGAACTGGAGGATCCGCTGCCTTTCCTGAGCGGCGGCGAAGTGGTGCTGACTACCGGCCTGCGGCAGAAGACCGCGGCCGCGCAGCGCAAATTCGTGGCACGCGTCCACCAGGCGGGCGCAGTGGGCATGGGCTTCGCGCTCGGGCTCACGCATCGCAAGGTCCCGCCGGGGGTGCTGGCCGCGGCCAACGAGCTTGAACTGCCGGTCTTTGAGGTGCCCTACGAAACCCCATTCGTGGCGATCAGCAAGATGGTGGCCGATGCGATCTCCGCCGACCACTACAACCGGCTGGAGCACCTGCTCAAGGACCACCAGGCGCTGGCGGCCTCGCTGCTGGGCGGTGGAGGTCTCCCCGCGCTGCTGCGGAAGCTCGCCGCGATGGTGGGCACCGACGTCGTGCTTTCCCAATACGGCACCCAGATCTACGGGACCGGCGGCGGGCGCGGTGGATGGCACGAGGTCCCGATTGCCACCGGCCTGAAGGACCGCTGCACGCTGGCGCTGGCCGAGCCCTACGAACGCAACGCCATCGTGGACTATGCGCAAAGCCTGATCAGCCTGGAACTAAGCAACCAGGCCCATCGCCGCGCGACCGACCGACGCTCCGTGGGGCAGGTGCTGCTGGATGTGGTGGGGGGCGTGCTGCAGGGCGGCGACGCGTCACTGCGGCTGAGCAATGTGGGGATTGACGCCGGACGGCGGCAACTGGTCATCATGGTGCAGGTGGCCGGAACCCAGCGCCGCGCGCTGCCCACGTTGCCGCTGCCCGCCTCCTTCGACGGCGTGGTGACCGGTCTGGTCGACGACCGACTGGTGCTGGTGGTGCAGGCCACCGAATCGGGTGAAGCGCTGGGCCGGGAGCTAAGCTCCTACCTGCAGAGCGCGGGCCTCACCGCGACGGTGGGCGTGGGCGGCAGCTACGCCCAGGCGAACGGCTTGCGCTGGAGCTACTTCGAGGCCAAGGAAGCCGTGGGCCGCGGCGGCCGGCTGAACGGGCCGCAGCGGCTCTCTCTGACGTCCCTCCTGCTGGCCTCGGAAGACGTGCCGCTGAGCGACCTGGCGGCGGAAGCGCTGGATCCGCTGGCCGATTTCGACGCCGCGCATGATGCCGCCCTGCTGTCCACGCTGCAGACCTACCTGGAGCTGAACGGATCGGTAGCCGCCGTGGCGGAGGAGCTGGGACTGCACCGGAACTCGGTTCGCTACCGGTTGTCCCAGATTGTGGAACTGACCGGCTACGACCCTGCCCTGACCGCGGACCGGGTGCACCTGTGGCTGGCCCTGACGGTTCGGCGGCTGGGCTCCGACGCGGCGTCGCAAGGCTAATCCCAGGCCCGAGCCCGGCCACCGCCGCCGGCCGCCGCGGCCGGTGCCGGTGCCGCCGCCGCTCTGCGCCGGCCGTGCCGCTGCCGCCGACCCCTTGTCAGAACCGGGCGCAGGCACAAGGCTGGGGGTCATGGGACACGAGACGCACGAGAGCCGCACGGTGACCTGGCTGGGAACGGACGATCCGCAGCGCGCCGACACCGCCACCATCAATCTGGAGCCCGAACGGCTCAGCGCTCACGGCGCCTCCCGCACCGCCGACTACGCCGCAAGCTGGTCGCTGACCACCACCGACAATTGGTTCACCGAGAACCTCACGGTCTCCGTGCACGGAAGGGGCTGGAGCAGGTACCTGGTGCTGGACCGTGCCACGGACGGCAGCTGGAGCGCGGCGACGAAGGTCTCCGGGGACACCGACCTGCCGGAGCCGGGCATCGTCGACCCGGCGTCGCTGACCGGGGCGGTGGACTGTGACCTGGGATTGTGCCCGGCCACCAACACCATGCCGATCCTGCGGCTGGGGCTGGTCCACGACGCGGAGTCCGCCGCAGAGCTGACGGTGGCGTGGGTGGAGATGCCCAGCCTGCGGGTACTGGGCCGGCAAAAGATCTACAGCGGCTCCCGCGCGTACGACGACGGCACCGGGACTGCCGCTGTCACCTTCAGCTCCGGCGACTTCAGCGCCGAGATGGTGGTGGACTCGGACGGCATCGTGATCGACTACCCAGGGCTGGCCACCCGGCGCCGGGAGTGATGGGTCGGACATCGGGTGAAGCTCAGCACGAGCGGTTCGAGCCAGTCGGGGCGGCCACATAGGATGGTAGCCAAGCCCTCCGACCAACCATTCCAGGGAGAAACCATGCCCGAAATGTTCGTGGACAAGTTCCGTGCCCTCGTGCCCAAGTACCTGGACCGGGCGTGGACCGAAGACGACGGCATCTCCTATGACGAGCTGGAAGGGCAGCTGGGCGAGCACAAGTTCCAGGTTCCGCAGGCGCTGGTGGAGTTCTACCACGCGCTGGGCGGCTGCGAGGACCTGATGGAAGCCCACGATTTCTTCTTCGACCCGGATGAACTTGAGATCGAGGACGGCTACCTGCTGTTCCTGGACGAGATGGACGAAGAAGCGAACTGGGGCTTCAAGTCCGAGCACCTGGACGTGCCGGACCCCATTGTCTGGATCCGCACGAACGGGCCAAAGCCCCGGTGGCAGAGCGAAGAGGCCACCTTCAGCGAGTTCGTCTTCGACATGTTCGAGTGGGTCTTCGGCGACGAGGACGAAGACTAAACCCGCTCACTTGGCTGGCTGAGGAGCCGCGGCGGCCCGCGGAGCTTCCGTGGTTCTCTTACGGGGCTTCCGTGGTTTCTCTTACCGGGCTTCCGCCGCCAGCGCCACGCCGAAGCCGACCAACACGGTCCCGGTGATCCGGTCGATCGCCCGCACAACCGCCGGCGTGCGCAGCCACTTGCGGGCAACATGCGTGCCCCAAATGATGGCTGAGAAGAACAGCAGTCCTTCGAGGTTGTGCACCAGGGCCAGCGCGGTGCCCATCAACGCCGGCGAGACATCCGGCGGAATGAACTGCGGGATCATCGCCATGTAGAACACGCCGACCTTCGGGTTCAGCAGATTGGTCCCCACCCCGGTGAACCAGGCCCTGGCGTACGATGCCGAAGCTTCGGGTTCCGCCACGGCGGCCACGTGCGGGTCCGGCCTCCGGAACGACTTCCAGAGCATCCGGCCGCCCAGCCAGACCATGTAGGCAGCGCCGGCGATCTTCAGCACCGTGAACGCTGTCTCCGAGGCGGCCAGCAGGGCCGAAGCCCCGACCGCCGCCGCAATTCCCCAGACCAGGGCCTCGGTGCTGATGCCCAGCGCGGTGGCGTAGGCTCTGCCGCGCCCTTGGCTGACGGCCGAACGGAGCACCAGCGCCGTGTCCATACCCGGCACCAAGGTCAGCAGACCGGCCACCAAAGCAAAGGACAACAGGGCCTGTTCTATGCTCATCGGGTCAGTTTAGGGGACGCGATCTGTGCGGGGGTGGGACTAGACCTCGCGGTCGACGACGGCTTCGGCGAAGGCCGTCAGCGCGAACTTCACCGTGCTCTCCGGCAGCGGGTCCAGGGACGCCTTGGCGGCGTCGGCCCACTCGCCCGCGATGGACCAGGCCTGCGCCGTGACCGGGTGTGCGCGCAGCGCGGTGACGGCCTCGGCCAGGGCCTCGTCGGAGCTCAGGTCTGCCTCCACCAGTGCCAGTACCGAGGCGGCGGTAGCATCGCCGTCGGCCGCTGCCTTTCGGAGCAAGAGCACCGGCAGCGTGGGTACGCCTTCGCGCAGGTCGGTTCCCGGCGTCTTGCCCGACTTGGCCTTCAGTCCGGTCACGTCGATGACATCGTCGGCCAACTGGAAGGCAACGCCCACCTTCTCGCCGTACTCCAGCATCACGTTGACGGCCTGCTCGCCGGCGCCGGAGAACATGGCGCCCAGCTGGCCGGAGGTGGCGATCAGCGATGCGGTCTTGTCCGCGATGACGGACAGGTAGTGCTCCACCGGGTCCTCGTCGTCGCGCGGACCGACGGTTTCGTGCAGCTGGCCCAGGCAGAGCCGTTCGAAAGTCCGGGCCTGGATGCCCACGGCCTCCGGACCCAACTGGGAGACCAGCAGCGAGGCGCGGGCGAAGATCAGGTCACCGGCCAGAATGGCCACCTGATTGCCCCACACCTCGTGCGCGGTCGGGGCGCCGCGCCGGTACGGGGCGGAGTCCATCACGTCGTCGTGGTACAGCGTGGCCAGATGCGTCAACTCAACAACGACGGCGGCCTGCACCACGTCGGGGACCGCCCCGTTCCCCAGTTGCGCGGCCAAGATGGTCAGCAGCGGGCGGATCCGCTTGCCGCCGGCTTCCACCAAGTGGCGGCTGGTGGCGTCGGCGAACGGATCGGAGTGAGCAATGGCTGCACGCAGCTGCTTCTCCACCCGGGCCAGTGCGGTGGAGACCTCGGGACCGAGCACGGCATCCTGGGCCACCGGGTCGAATCCCGCCGGCAGGTTCAAGCTGGTGGCAAGGGCGGCGGTTGCTGTATCCAGCTCCGGCGACTCCGGCGGGTTCTGGCCGGCAGGAGTCCAACTCGGTTTAGCGTCAGTCACGGTTCAACACTAACTAATCGTCGGGGCGGTATGGCTGGTCGGCTTGTTGCCGCCAGTCTGGTTGGATGCCGGCGGCGTGAGCTGCTCCAGCAGATGAATAACTCTATCCTCAAATCCCTTGCCGCCTGAGTCTGTCAGGTTGGCCAGCATGCGTACCACAAAGCGCATCAGCGGCGGGACCGGCATTCCTGTTCGCAGTGCCACCTTCATGACGGCGGGTTTGCCGATGAGCTGGGCGAAGATCCGGCCCAGGGTGAAGTGGCTGCCCCACTGGTCGCGGATGATTCCGGGGTAGGTGGACAGCGCGGCGTCGAATCCGGACCGGCTGAGCAGCTGGCCGCCGGCCCCGGATAGCCGGTCATGTGCGTCGGCGATCAGCTCAGCGGCGTAGCGGGCGGACTCCATCGCATAGGAGATGCCTTCGCCGTTGAAGGGGCTGACCATGCCCCCGGCGTCACCGAGGAGCAGCAGGCCGGGGCTGTAGTGCGGCGTCCGGTTGAAGCCCATCGGCAGGGCCGCGCCACGGACCTCGCCGACCTGGTTCTCCTCGGTGAAACCCCAGTCCGCCGGCATTGCGGCGGTCCACTCGCGAAGCACCTGCTTGTAGTCCAGCTTGCCGAAGGATTTGGACGAGTTCAGAATGCCCAGGCCCACATTGGAGGTGCCGTCCCCCACACCGAATACCCAGCCGTAGCCGGGCAACGGATTGCCGGCGGCGTCGGGCAGTTCCAGCCAGCCCTCCATCCAGTCGTCGTCGTGCCGGGGCGAGGTGAAGTAGGTGCGCACGGCCACACCCAGCGGCCGGTCGTCGCGCTTTTCGATGCCCAGGCTCAGCGCGGTGCGGGTGGAGTTGCCGTCCGCGGCGAGTACCACGTCGGCGAAGAAGTCCTTGGTTTCGCCGGTCTTGCGGCCGCGCTCGTCCAGCAGGTTGGCGCGCACGCCGATGACCCGTCCGGCGTCGTCCCTGAGGGCGGTGGAGACGGAATGGCGTTCCAGCACCACGGCGCCGGCCGACTCGGCGTGGCGGGCGAGTGCCTCGTCAAAGCCCAGCCGGGTGCGGATCAGCCCGTAGTCCGGGAAATCGCTCAGCTCCGGCCAGGGCAGTTCCAGCTCCCGTCCGCCGGCGATCAGCCGCAACCCGCGGTTCCGGCGCCATCCGGCTGATTCCTCGTGCGGCAGGCCGAGCAGCTGCACCTCGCGGACGGCACGCGGCGTCAGGCCGTCGCCGCAGACCTTTTCGCGCGGGAAGGCGGTCTTCTCCAGCACCGTCACATCAACACCGGCCGCGGCCAGGTAGTACGCCGCTGTGGCTCCTGCCGGGCCGGCCCCAACAATCAGAACTGACATGGCTACAGGGTGCGCCTGCTGCTCTGGTGCTTCAGCTCAGCCTGCGCCCGCGTGTTGGCGGCGTCCTCTCGGCCGGGCTTGGTGGCGCGGTGGACGGCAACGATGCCGCCGGACAGGTTGCGGTAGGCCGCGTCCTGCCAGCCCTCGCCGGTGATCCATTGCGCCAGCCGGTCCTGGTTCGGCCAGGCGCGGATGGACTCGGCCAGGTAGACGTAGGACGCCGGGTTGGATGAGATCTTGGACGCAATCGCCGGCAGCGCCCGCATCAGGTACTCGGTGTACACGGTCCGCCACGGCGCGAAGGTCGGCTGCGAGAACTCGGCGATCACCAACCGGCCGCCGGGCTTGGTGACGCGCAGCATCTCGCGCAGCGCCAGCTTCGGATCGCTGACGTTCCGCAGGCCGAAGGAAATGGTCACCGCGTCGAAGGAGTTGTCCGCGAACGGGAGGCTGGTGGCGTCGCCGGCCACAAAGTCGATGTCCGGGCGGCGACGCTTGCCCACCCGCAGCATGCCCAGCGAGAAATCGCAGGCCACCACATGGATGCCGGCGTCGGCATACGGCTCGCTGGAGGTGCCGGTTCCGGCAGCCAGGTCCAGGACCTTCTGGCCACGTTCGGCGTCTACCGCATCCACCACGATCCGGCGCCACCGGCGGGTCTGCCCCATCGACAGCACATCGTTGACCAGGTCGTATTTCGGCGCCACGTCATCGAACATGGCGGCTACTTCATCCGGGCGCTTCTCCAGCGATGCACGATTCACTGGTCCATTGTCTCAAAGACCTGCACCCGCCAGCGAACCCGCGCGTGCGCGCCCGGTCTGCGCGGGTGGGGTGCTCCGCGCACGGCCGGTTCGCGGAGGACCGGCGGGTCCCGCCGCTGCCCGCACGCGGCAGCTTCGCGGGGACCGGCGGGCCCCGCCGCTGCCCGCGCGGCAGGGTTCGCGGAGGACCGGCGG
>NZ_JBLKRT010000027.1:0-65386 GCF_047607445.1 Arthrobacter sulfonylureivorans | reverse complement strand
CGCCCGTCCATTGCGGTGGGCACGATGCCCTCCTGCCGCCCGCTCTCTTTCGCTGCAAGTGCCGGCTCTGGGCCCGGGAACAGCGGATCGCGGAACGGCAGATTGATATGCACCGGGCCCACCGTGCCGTGATGCGGGCCCTGATCGGGCGACGCGGTGGGCTGTCCCGGCGACGGCGTGGCAGCCATCGCGCGAAGGTCGTCCAGGGCCGGAGGCAGCGGGATCCCTTTGGCGTTGAGCAGGCTGGTGCGGATCGCATCCGTCGGATCGTCGCCGGCCGGAATGTCGACGGCAGAGCGCACGTGGATTCCGAAAAGGCCGGGTTGGACCGTGGTCTGGTTTGCACCCGTCCCGCGCATTTCCTCCGGACGGTCGGCGGAGATCACCAGCAACTCCACTCCGGCATGGTTGGCTTCCATCACGGCCGACACCAACTCGCCCACGGCGGTTCCGGACGTCGTGACCACCGGGACCGGACGCAGCGAGCCCAGCGAAAGCCCCAGCGCGGTGAACGCCGCCCCGCGCTCGTCGATGCGCACGTGCAGCCGCACTTCGTCCCGGGTTTCCGCCTCGGCGAGCGCATAGGCCAGCGGGGCGCTGCGGGAACCGGGGGCAACGACGACGTCGCGCACGCCGCCCCAGACCAAGGCCTTCACGGCCAGTCGGGCGGCTTCCATCGAGCTCAGCTGCGCAGTCACCCCCTCATGGTAAGCAGACGGCCATGTCCGGGTGGACATGGCCGGGTGGACATGGCCGTCTGTTAGCTCCCGTCGCGACAGGAGGTTCAGCCCGGCGCCTCTCGGCTGTGACGGACTAGCGCTTCACGTGCCCGTTCTTACCCTTGAACATCTGGATCACTGCGGGGCGGGGCAGTGCGGCGTCGCCTCGCTTGGGGCGTCGGCCTTCCTGGACGTAGTCCGGGAACAACGAGCGCTGGGCACCCCAGCTGCCGTCCTCACCCGGGTGCTGCACTGCAACGAAAACCAAACCGTCGTCGTCGTGAATCAGCGGGCCACAGGTTTCGGCATCGATCGGGACGGCCATGAACTGCTCCACCTTGCCGCGCTCCTGTCCGTCCAGCGTGACGCGGAACAGGGCGTCGTTGCGCTGGATGGTGCCGGGCTGGCCGTCGGTGGACACCCACAGGTTGCCGGCGGCGTCGAAGGCCAGGTTGTCTGGGCAGGAGATCGGCTGCACCTGGTCTGCCGGATAGCCGCTGAAGTAGACGGACTCGTCCGCCGCGGGGTCGCCGGCCACCAGGATGAGCTTCCAGGTGAACTCGGTAGAGGTCTGGTCGCCGGTCTCGGTCATTTCGACGATGTGACCGTGGCGGTTGTTCGCGCGCGGGTTCGGCTCATCCGCCTGTGCACGGGTGCGGGAGGTGTTGTTGGTGCAGGCCATGTAGATCTTGCCGGTCGCCGGGTTGATCTCAACATCCTCCGGCCGGTCCATCTTGGTGGCGCCCATCGCGTCGGCCGCCAGGCGGGTGTAGACCAGCACTTGGTCGATGCCCATGCCCGGCACCAGGGACTTGCCGTCGCGGGTCAGCTGGATCCAGTGCCCGGCTCCGTCGAACGCGCCGTCGGAAGGGAGCACGCCGGAACCGTCGATCTGGTTCTGCGGCGAGTTGCCCTTGAAGCTGGCCACAAACAGGTCGCCCTCGGTCAGCAGCGTCATGTTGTGCTTCTTGTCGCCCTCACGGTATTTGCCCTTGGAGACGAACTTGTACAGGTAGTCGAAGCGCTCGTCGTCGCCGGAGTAGGACACCGCATGGCCGGAGGCAGCGATGGTCACGTTGGCGCCTTCGTGCTTGAAACGGCCCAGGGCGGTGTGCTTGCGCGGAGTGGACGTGGGATCGAACGGATCGACCTCTACAATCCAGCCGAACCGGTTGTCTTCGTTCTTTCCTTCGGGACGGTCGGTGTCGAAGCGCGGTTCCGGAAGGTGCCAGCCGCGCGACGGGTTGGCTGACGTGAGGCCGTAGCGGCGCTGCTCCGCGGTCGGAGCGGACACCTTGAAGTACTGGTTGAAGTTCTCTTCGCCAGAGAGGATGGTGCCCCAGGGCGTGGTGCCGCCTGCGCAGTTGTTCAGGGTGCCGAACACCGAGCGGCCGGTGGGATCGGCCTGGGTCTTGAGCAGGTCTGAGCCAGCAGCGGGGCCGGTCAGTTCGTATTCGGTGTCCATCAGGAACCGCCGGTTCAGCTGGGCGCCGCGCACGTACCGCCACGGCTGGCCCTTGCCCTTGCGCTCCAGCTCCACCACGGACAGACCATGCGCAGCCATCGCGACTTCGCGCTGGCGCTCAACCGGCATGTCCGGCGGGAACATGATGCCCTCATTGGTGTATTCATGGTTGGCGAATAGCACCGCGCGCTTGCCCTTGCTGCCCGGAATTTCGATAATGTCCAGGTAATCGTTGTTGTAGCCGAACTGGCCCGACTGGGACGCCTTCGTCTGGTTCTCCGGGTCGAACTCCGGGGTGTCGTGGAACAGCGGATCGCCCCAACGGATCACCGGATTCCAGTTGTAGCCCTTGGGGACCACGACGTCGTCCACGTTGTTCGGCACAGCCGTGATGCCGTCGAACTTCAGCTTGCTCCGGTTCCCTGCGACCTGTCCGGCCTTGGCAGCCGGGGCGAGCCCAACCTGCGCCTCGGCGGCAGCCCCGCCGCCGAACATCAACGCCAGCGCGCCGGCGCCGCCCAGTCCCATCATCCGGCGCCGGGAGTACTCAGCCGAGACGATGTCCCGGAAGTAGTTGTTCTCGGAGGTATTGCACACACCCTTGGCACAGGCGTTGTCGCACTTGAGCGCGCAGGTCACGGCGCTGCGCTTCCCGGACACATGGCCCAGCATCGGCAGGTAGCGCTTCTTGGTATCGGTCACGATTTCGCCTTCCACATTCAGTCGGTCGGTTCCCTCCTTCAGCGTTTCGATCGAAACTGACCGGCAGACTGAGCGCTGGTGAATTCTTGGCCAACACCGGGCAAAACACCTCACCCACCCGATGCCCGGGTTCCCCCCGGTGGAGCACCGAGGTGCAATACAACGGCAGAGTCAGAACGGCGGCGGCGCGTTCGGATCGGGGTCCCCCTCATCGGGCAGTTCAATGGCGCCGAGGGTGCGTCGAGGCTTCCCGTCCCCGGCTCTGCCACCGGCAGCGCGGGGCAGGAGTGTTTCCCAGCCTTCGTCCGGAAACGTGGTCTTGCGATGGCCGGTTCGCGTCGTCCAGGTGATCTCACCGTTGGGACCTGCCTCCGCACTGCATTCACCAGCGGTCTTCGCCGCATGATGCGCAACGCACAGGCATTGCAGATTCTCCAGTACGGTCAGCCCGCCGACCTGCCACGCAATCACATGATCGATCTCGCAGTACTGCGCAGCCCGGCGGCAACCGGGGAAGCGGCAGTGTCGGTCCCGGACGCGGACGAGTCGCTTCAGCCATTCGGGCGGGATCCGCAGCTTCCGAGCTGCTGCGATGGCCTGGCCCTGGTCATCCGTGAGCACCAACAACCAGGATTTCGCCAATTGAGACAGTTGCCTGCCCATGTCCGGTGGAATAGGCCCGTGTCCGGCCAAATCTCCAGGCTCCTCGCTGAGTCCCAGCAGCGTGTTTAGCGGCATCGTGACCAGCATCCCCAGTCCCGCACTTCTATCTGGTCTCCCCCGTGCCGGTTCAGGAACCAGCTCGGTGCGGGCGGCCAATGCCACATCCGGTTCCTCATCCAGTTCCCCAGTCGGAGCCGGGCTAGGTTTCACGTCCAGTTCCGCAACCGGCGCCGCAGCCGGAGCCTCAGCGTCCAGCAGGAGGTCGGAGAACACATCGGCCCGCAACTGCGGCAAAGTCCGTTCCTCCCCGGGCCCTTGGAGGAAACGTGCGGTGGATTGAATCCGGTCGAAGACCAGATGGGCTTTGTCTGCGCTAAGGCGGATCCATAGTTCGGTCATGCCGTCGTTCTGATCCGTCAACTGCACGTCCCGGGACTCGTTCGCCCGTCGGTGCCGCTCTGATAACGACTCCGGGTGCAGCTGGTCACGCATCTTCCGGGCCCGCGACCTCACGGACTCCACGGTGATGTTGCCGGCGCCAGGAAGCACTGCCGCTTCGAATTCCTCGAGGCTATCCGCCGGGAGGTCGGCGGAGCCTCTGGCCATGACTTTGGCCCGCGCCAGGTCCAGATCACCACTGCTCACGGCCTGAAGCGTTGACGGCAAGTGGGTGCAGATGTAGCGGGCGTCTGCCAACATGGTCCTCGCCGCAGCCTCGCCGGTGGACAGGTGCGCCGAAATCTCCTGCGGCGCGAACCTGGAGAAGCCTTCCGGATCTCGGTTCCCGCCCTGCCCGGTCCGCAGTTGCGCGAAGCGGTCCAGTGCCTGCACCTGGCACGACTGGACCCAGGCTTCCACCCGAGCGGCAGCCTTCAAATAATCAATGGCCTGCGCATCGTCAAGCGTCCGAGGATCCACTGCAGCGAGAAGCTGTGCCAGCTCGGACGGTATACCTGCGCCGTCCTCCGGTATCACGGGCTCATCCGCGGAGCTCTCTGCGGCTGAGGATGAGAAGGCATCAGGAGCCTCCGCGCTACCGTCCAGCGGGACTGCGGTCTCGGTGCCACGATGTTCCCGCGCTACAGGATCGACAGCACCTGTGCCCGCGGGGCTGCCCCAAGTATCTTCCGGCGAGAAGCCGTAGCGCTGCAGGAGGGCATCCACCAGGACCTGCTGCAACAGCGCCTCCAGCAGCGAGCTGTGCGGACGCGCCGGAACACCAAGATCCATCACCAGTCCCTGACCCGAAACCGGAAATTCGAGCTTGATGTCCTCGCTGCCCATATGCTCACGCTACCGGCTGCTTCGGACGTTTTTGATCGGAGGCTGGCTCCGGGTGATCACCCCTCCAGCAGGCGGTAGGTCCGCGCCAGCCGATCCAGCCACCACTGCCGCCGGTCCTCCGGGGCGGCAAAGCGGTCCAGCAGCACCGGATCCGGCGCGACCTCACGCACCGGCAGCTGTCCGGCCACGGGTACCAGCGAATCGGTGGCCACGTCACCGTCCATCAGGGATACCGTGGCCAAGCCACAGGCGTGGGGTAGCTTTGGCAGCGCCGCTGCCAGGGCTACCCCGGCGCGGATCCCCACCGAGGAATCCAAGGCAGAGCTGACGACGGCGGGAAGGCCGGCTTGCGCAACGATGTCCAACGCCCGTCGCACTCCACCCAACGGCTGCACCTTGACCACAATCAGGTCCGCGGCCTCTTCACGGGCCACCCGTATCGGGTCGGCCGCCTTGCGCACGCTTTCGTCCGCGGCGATGGGCGTGTCAATACCCCGCCGGCGCAGTTCGGTCCGGACGTCCCGCAGCCCGGCTATCTCCGGCACCGGCTGCTCTGCGTACTCCAGCGAGTATTCGGCCAACCTGGTCAGGGCAGCAACGGCCGCCGCAACATCCCATCCCCCGTTGGCATCCACCCGCAGCCTGGCGTCGGGAGCAGCAGCCCGCACCGCCTCTACCCGGGCCACATCCTGGTCGATGTCCTCGCCGGTCTCGGCGACCTTGATCTTCACCGTTCGCGCACCGTCATAACGGGCCAGTACCCCGGGCACCTGCTCCGGCGCCACGGCGGGAACCGTGGCGTTGACCGGCACACTGTCACGGACCGGGGGCGGGAATCCCTGCCAGCCTGCCTCCACCGCAGCGGCCAGCCACGCGGCGGCCTCGGCGTCGTCGTACTCAAGAAATGGCGAGAATTCCGCCCACCCTGCCGGGCCTTCCAGCAGCAGCACTTCGCGCTCCATCACCCCGCGAAAGCGGACCTTCATTGGCAGCGAAACCACGCGCGCGGTGGCCAGCAGATCGGCAAGCGCGGGCAGTTCGTGGGGCCGGGAGGGGTCTGGAAGCTGGTGGGGTATCATCGATCCCACTGTACGGCTGCCAGCGCTTCCCCGGATCCTGTCAGTATTATGTGCGACCCTTGAATCGATGACTTCGCAGCGTTCCAGCTTCCGCTCCCGGACCGCGACCCGCCGTCCGGCTGCGCACGCTCCTGCCCTCTTCTGGCTGGGTGCGCTGTTGTGCGCGGGCGCGTTTGCGCTGAACTACTACGCCTTCGTCCGGACCACCACCGGCCAGTTCGCGGATGAATCGGCGTGGGCGGAGGCGGAGGCCGGCTGGCGGCTGGGTCGCGGCGTGTTCCTGGATTTCCTGGACCTGCTGCCGGATGTCTCGGTGGCGGTGGCGGCCGCCGTGCTGCTGGTGGTGGCATTGGTACGACGGCGGTGGGTCCCCGCTGTGATCGGCGTCGGGGTGGTCGCGGCGTCGGCGGCCACCACTTGGATCCTCAAGAACTTCATCCTGGACCGACCCGACCGGGGCGTGCCCACGCTGGAACACAATTCATTACCGTCCGGGCATACAACGATCGCAGCGGCCGCAGCCTTGGCCATTTTCCTGGTGGTCTCGCCGCGCTGGCGCCCCTTTGCAGCGGCGGGCGGCGGTTTATATGCCGTGCTGGCCGGGGCGGCGACGCTGATCAACGGCTGGCATCGGCCGGCCGATGTGGTGGCGGCCTTCCTGGTGGCAGGTTTCTGGGCCTTGGCTGCCGGCCCGTTCGTGCTGCGGCGCGGCAACGACTGGAACGTCTGGTCAGGCTATGGAAGTTTCTGGGCGGCATCCGTCTGGTGGCCGCGGCTGTGCTGGCTGCTGGCGGTACTGGGGATAGGTGTGGCCGCCGGCCTCTACCTGCTGGCCCAACAGATCGGAGCCGCGCCGGTCCCGGGCGACGGCAGGATCCCGTTCTTCTTCTGGGCAGGAATGGGGCTGATCACCGGCACCGGCATGCTGCTGAGCGCCCTGCTGACGTGGCTGTTCGGCTTTCAGTCCCGCAGGCACTGACTCAAGAGAGATCCCGGCACCACGGGCCGGCGCCTCGTTGGCGCCGCGGAGTGCATCCGCTGAATAGGCTGTAGGGATGGAGGCCCTCCTCAACGATAAACAAGGTCGATGGCTGATTCCCCGGCTGACCGCTGGGTCGTCCACCATGCACGTGGCCGTGCCGCATGGCTACCCGGCCTATGCTCGGATCTTCCATCCGGCCGAACGCGACCGGCCGGTGCATCAGGGCGCCCAGCCCGGGCAGGCACAGACCAGCCGGGACACAATGGCAGGCGCTGGCGCCGGTGAATTCCATGTCAGTTCGGAATTCGATGTCACTTCGGAACAGGTGTCGTGGAGCACGGTGGCCGAGGCTTTCGGGACCGTCATGCACCCGCTGGCACAGTTCCACCGTCTCATCGGTTCCCCGCCCGACGGCGGACACGACGTGCTCGATGCCGCCGGCTGGCGCTATTTCGAGCCCATGCCAGGCAATCTCGACGCTGGAACCCTCGCCGCTGTGGCCGGTCACCTCGCCGACCACACCACCACGCCCACCAAGGGCGTCGCAGCTGTGTGGGAAGGCTGGGGCGGTTTGACCAGCTCAGCCGGATCTGCCGTGCTCGCCGCGTCCGATGCAGCGATGCCGCTCCGTCAACCCGCCGACGGTCCGACGTCAGCTGCCTCGGGATACTTCGTGGCTGACGGAGGGCCCGGCTCCGGGATCCTGCCTCAGGATGTTGTCAACGGCCCGGTGCTGCACCTGTCGGACCGCGCCTATTACCTGTTCAGCGCCGGAATACAGTCCTTCGCCGGACGCGGGTGGCCCGGCGACGCACCGTGGCAAGATGGTTCGGCCTTTCCACAGTCACCTAGCATCTTGTGGCCGGACGACCACAGCTGGGTGCTGGTGACGGAGATCGACTGGGACTCGACGATCGTGGCCGGAAGCTGGGAGCTCATCAAGGCCCTGGTGTCCGACCCATCGATCGAGGCCTTGCCGATCCGCGAAGGTGCCGACCTGGACTGGGACGCGGACAGCGAAAACCGTCCGCCTGATTCCCCAAGTTAACAACGCGGGCTAGCCGCTCGGGGTACGGCTCCGGCTACCTGCCCGTCACCCGGCCGGGCTGCCGCGCCGACGCGTTGGGGCCCGGGTGATACCTTCGGGAGCTTCCGCGGGCCGGGTCCGTGGGATCCAATATCCCAAGGCGACCGCTCCCAGGATGGCGAGCCCCGCCGTCGTCCATATCCCCACGGAGAGCGACACGAGGGCGGTGACCGCGCTAAGCAGCGCCGGACCGCCCATGATGCCGGTGTCAGTGACCAGCCGCCACAGGCCCAGGAACTGTGGCCGTCCCGCCGCCGGCGCATAGTCGGCGCCAAGCGTCATCACGATCCCGGAGCCCATCCCGTTGCCCACGCCCATCAGCAGCGCCGCGAGCAGCAGCGCGGTGAAGCCGGCCGTGAATGGGATCCAGATGAGCCCCGCGGCCATGATGGCCATGCACGGCACCGCGGTCCAGATCCGGCCCTTGACGTCCATGAGTTTCCCCGCCGGGTAGAACAACAGCATTTCAACGGCACCGGACAAGCCGTAGATCAACGACGCCGACGAGGCATCCAGACCCAGATTCGCGGCCCAGAGCGGAAGCACGGCCTGCCGCGAGGCGCGGACGGCGCCTACCAGCATCACTCCGACGCCCACCGTGGCGAAGGTCCGCCAGTGGCGGGTGAAGATGCTGCGGATGGTCACGGGCGGCGCGCCCGGCACCGCCGTCGTTGTCGGCTCGAAGTCGGGCACGGTCAGCGAGAGCGCGGCCGCCAGCACCATGGTCGCAGCGCCCAGCCAAAACGCCGCCGGGATACCGCCCAGCGCGATGGCCGCAGCGGCCAGGAACGGGCCGGCGAAGATGCCGATCCGGTGGGTCCCGCCGAGCGTGGACATGGCGCGGGCGCGCAGGTGGTGCGGCACGGCCGCGGTCAGGTAGGACTGCCGGGCCAGGTTGAACACGGAACCTGCCATGCCCACCATGAAGATCGCCGCGGCAAAGAGCGGCAAACTGGTGGCGGTGGCCCCGAGCACCATGGCCGCCATCGCCCAAACGGCTGCCGCGACCAGCGCACTTCGTTCGCCGAACCTTGCCGTGAGGGACGACGCCGGGAGGTTGGTCAGCAGCGAGGCCAACCCGACGACGGTGGTCATCAGCGCGGCCACCGCAAAGCTGGCTCCAAGGTCGTGAGCCCGTAGCGCGATGACCGGGGCGATGGCGCCCATGCCCACGCCATACAGCACCGAGGGGCCGAATGCCGGTAGCGCTATCTGGCGGAGGCTGAAGTCGCTTGTGCCGCTCACCTGTTGGCTTTGAGCCGCTGCAGCAGTGCGCGGGATTGCACCGGGCCGTAGGGCAGGATCGGGATGGCCTTGGTGGCGTCCGCAGGGGTGTCACGGCTGGCCTGCTCCCCCATCCGGACGGCCAGGGCCATGGTCTCGCACATGTTCTTCACGAAGGCGTCGCTGACCGTTTGGCCGTGGCCGGGCACCAGCACGTCGTACTCGTGACGCAAGCCGGAGATCCGCCGCAGTGTTTCGACCCAGTCGCGCGGGTAGGAGTCTTCAAACGCGGGCGGTGCGCCTTGCTCCACCAGGTCGCCGGCAAACAGGGTGCTGGGCGAGCCGACCAGCAGGTCGCCGTCGGTGTGGCCCAAACCCAAATGGAAAAGCTTGACGCTGACGCCGCCCAGGTCGACGGTGGTCTCCGTGTCCACCAGTCGGGTGGGGATCCTGATCGCGGTGTGCTCGCCCTGGGCGTTCGCCATTTCCGGTTCGGTCTCCGCGACAGTTGCGCGTTGAAGCGCGCCGTTCTCCGCGATGTCGTGCGCGCAACTGCGATGCGCGTAAAAATCCTGCACGCCCTGGGCTGCGAAGTAGTCGTTACCGAAGACGTGGTCATAGTGGAAATGCGTATTGACGACGACGAGCGGCAGCTTGGTCAGGCGGCGCACCGCGGCGTAGATCCGCTTGGCTTGGCGCGGGCCGGCGCCGGTATCCACCACCAGGGCCTTGTTCGTGCCGACAACCAGCCCGGTGTTGAGCAGGTACTCCGAGGTCCGGATGACATAGTTTCCGGGCGCTACCTGTACGGTCTCTACCCGTTCGCCGGTTCTGTCCTCTGATCGGGCGGCATCGCTCATCCGGCCGTCACCCTCCATCGCCTCGCACACTGGCCGCGCAGATGGCACAGCCTTTTCCTGCTACCGTACCGCGCCGGCCCGTTCCACCGAACGACGGCGCGGAGAGACGGGCACGAAAGAGACAGGTAGGGAAGGGGGACAGGCACAGGAAGAGACCGGGTCGCGGCTACCGGCCGCGGCCCACGCGCTCAAGCCCCAACGATCAGAACTCGTGGACGTTGCGGAGCACTTCGCGGATTTCGCCGAACGGCACGGAGTCGTCGACGAACGCCTGCACGTGCTTGGAGCCCATTCCCCGGATCATGATCCCGTGTTCCCCTTCGGCTGCCGATTCGAGGAACACCGGCCGGAGCGCCTCGGCATGGTGTGCAGACAACCCGGAGAGGTACTTTTGATACGCCTCTGGCAGAGTGATCATGCCTAAGCGTAGCGTCCTGCGGAATGGCCAGCTAGGGGCATTTCTGCGGCTCTCCCGCAGGCCGGTTCAGGCTCCGGCCTGCGGGGACAGCGGTTGCATGTGTCCGGCCTGCGGGGACAGCGGCTACAGGTCCGCCAGCACGCTGCCCGGGTTTTCGATGGCGTCCGCGACGTAGCGCAGGAAGCCGCCGGCCGTGCCGCCGTCGCACACTCGGTGGTCGAAGGCCAGCACCAGTTCGGTGACCTTCCGGACGGCCAGCTCGCCGTTGACCACCCAGGGCTTGTCGATGATCCGGCCGACGCCGAGGATCGCCACCTCGGGGTAGTTGATGATGGCGGCGCTGCCGTCCACGCCGAAGACCCCGTAGTTGTTCAGCGTGAAGGTACCGCTGGTCAGCTCGGCGGGCGTGGCCTTGCCGTCACGCGCGACGGCGGTGAGCCGCCTGATCTCGGTGTCCAGCTGGCGGGCGCTGAGCTTGTGGGCGTTGCGGACGCTCGGCACCATCAACCCGCGGTCGGTCTGGGCGGCGAAGCCAAGGTTGACGCCGTCGAAGCCGACAATCTCCTCGCCTTCCACCCGGGTGTTCAGCTCCGGGTACTTAGCCAGTCCGGCCAGCACGAACCGGGCGATGAAGGCCAGCAGCCCCGGGGTGTTCTCCGGGTCGCGCCGCTTGAGGTCGGCCCGCATCTGCAGCAGCGCGGTGGCATCCACGTCCACCCAGACGGTGGCTTCGGGGATTTCGGTGCGGCTGCGCGACATCGCCTGCGCCACGGTCTTGCGGACGCCCTTCATCGGCGTGCGGGCGGAGATGCCGAGACCGGTGCGGGCGTCGGCGCCGAAGGCCCCTTCGGTGGTCCGGGTCTCCACGCGGGTCTCCACGCGCTCGCTGGCGCTCGCTTGGTCGACCACCGGGGTACGGGCGCCGGCGAGCGCGGCTTCCACGTCCTTGCGCAGGATCATCCCGTCGTCGCCGGTACCGGAGATGTCGGCCAGACGGAGGCCGCCGTCCCGGGCCAGTTTGCGGACCAACGGCGAGATGACCAGTGGCGCCGAGCCGCGGGTCTCCACGCGGGTCTCCACGCGGGTCTCCACGCGCTCGCTGGCGCTCGCTTGGTCGACCACCGGGGCGCTCGCTTGGTCGACCACCGGGGCACTCGACAACGGGGCGCTGTCGGTGGTCGACGGAGGCGCGCCAGCGCCGAGCAGAGACCGGTCGACCACCGGGGCGCCGGTGGTCGACGGAGGCGCGCCAGCGCCGAGCAGAGACCCGGCGACACGGCCGGCCTTGGGCCTGCGGGTGCGCTTGGAGCCGGCCGATCCGCCGGGGGTTCCGTAGCCGATGAGCACGTTGCCGGAACCGGACTCTGCCGATTCGTGATGGGCCGGTTCTTGATGTGCGGGTTCCTTGATGCCGGCACGTTCCTCGTTCCGGTAGGCCTCGCCGTCGGGATGCCCGGCGGCAGGCGGCGCGGAGCTGCCAGAGGCCTCCCCCGCCTGCGGTGCGGATCCCGCGGAACCCGACGCACCGTCGTCGTGCACATAACCCGGCGCATCCACCGAGATCAGCGGTTTGCCCACATCCAGGGTGTCCCCGGCGGCACCGTGCAGCACGGCGACGGTCCCGGCGTAGGGGCTGGGCACCTCCACCATGGACTTGGCGGTCTCCACTTCGGCCACCGGTTGGTCCACGCGGATCTCGTCGCCCACCTTGACCAGCCAGTTGACCAGTTCGGCCTCGGTCAGGCCTTCACCCAGATCCGGCAGCTTGAATACTTGTCGCGTCATGGCTAAGCGTCCTCCCACTGCAGTTCGTCCACGGCGTCCAGGATGCGGTCCACGCTGGGCAGGTAGAAGTGCTCCAGCTTCGGTGCCGGGTACGGAATATCGAAACCGGTCACGCGCAGCACCGGGGCGGCGAGCGAGTGGAAGCAGCGTTCCTGCACGCGTGCCACGATCTCGGAGGCGACCGAGGCAAAACCGGGGGCTTCGGCGACCACGACGGCGCGGCCGGTCTTGCGCACGGAGGCCATTACGGTCTCGTCGTCGAAGGGAACGATGGAGCGGATGTCGATGACCTCCAGCGAGCGGCCTTCCTCGGCGGCGGCTGCCGCGGCCTTCATCACGGTGGGCACGGACGGACCGTAGGTGATCAGCGTGGCGTCGGTTCCGGCGCGGGCGACGACGGCGCGGCCGAATCCTCCTTCCGCAGGCGCTGCAGTGGGCTCAGGTCCGTCGGTCCGGTCCAGCGCCGGGGTACCCCAGCGCGACTGCAGGGCCTCAAGGTCCAGCTGCTCCTTGGAGAAATACAGCTTCTTGGGCTCCAGGAACACCACGGGGTCCGGGAAGCGGATGGCTTCGCGGAGCATGGTGTAGGCGTCTTCCACCGTGGCCGGCGCCACCACGGTCAGCCCGGGAGTGTGCGCGTAGTAGGACTCCGAGGAGTCGCAGTGGTGCTCCACGCCGCCGATGCCGCCGGCATACGGAATCCGGATGACCATCGGCAGCTTGACCTTGCCGCGGGTACGGTTCGGCATCTTGGCCACGTGCGAGACCACCTGCTCGAACGCCGGGTAGGCGAAGGCATCGAACTGCATCTCCACCACCGGGCGCAGGCCGTTCATCGCCATGCCGATGGCCATGCCCATGATGCCGGACTCGGCCAGCGGGGTGTCGAAGCAGCGTTCCTCGCCGAATCGTTTCGTCAGCCCGTCGGTGATGCGGAAAACCCCGCCCAGCGGGCCCACGTCTTCCCCGAAGACGACGACGGAGCCGTCGGCTTCCATTTCATCGGCCAGTGCCGTGTTCAGCGCCTTGGCGAACGTCATTGTTGTGCTCATGGTGTGTCCTTCGGTGGGCGGCGGTCAGGCCGACTCGCGCGAGAGTTCTTCGCGCAGCATGGCGGCCTGCTCGCGCAGCTGGCTGGTCTTTTCGGTGAAGACGAACCGGAACAGGTCCTCCGGGTCCACTTCGGTCTCGGCGTTGAGGCCGTCGCGCATCTGGGCGGCAACCGTCTCGGCCCGGCCGGCGATCTCCTCTTCCAGCTCTTCGGTCAGGACGTTCAGCTCCTTGAGGTAGGCCCGCAGGCGGACCAGCGGGTCCTTGGGCGTCCACTCGGCCACTTCGTCGTCGGTACGGTAGCGGGTGGCGTCGTCGGCGTTGGTGTGCGACTGCATCCGGTACGTGTGTGCCTCCACCAGGGCCGGGCCGCCGCCGTCCCGCGCGCGGTCCACTGCCTTGCCCAGCACGGCCAGCAGGGCGGCGGTATCGTTGCCGTCCACCCGCTCGCCCGGCATGCCGTAGCCGATGGCCTTGTGTGCCAGCGACGGCGCCACGGTCTGCTTGTTCAGCGGAACGGAGATGGCGTACTGGTTGTTCTGCACAAAGAAGACCACGGGCAGGTGGAACACCGCGGCGAAGTTCAGCGCCTCGTGGAAGTCGCCTTCGCTGGTGGCCCCGTCACCGCAGAGCGCGACGACGACGGTGTCCTCGCCTTTGAGTTTGGCCGCGTGGGCCACGCCCACCGCGTGCAGCAACTGGGTGGCCAGCGGCGTGGCCTGGATCGAGACCTTGTGCTCGTACGGGTCGTAGCCGCCGTGCCAGTCGCCCTGCAGCAGGGTGAGGGTCTGCACCGGGTCGACGCCTTTGGCAATCACGGCCACGGTGTCGCGGTAGGTCGGAAACATCCAGTCGTTCCCGCCGATGCAGAGCGCGGAGGCTACCTGGCAGGCTTCCTGCCCGTGCGAGGACGGGTAAACGGCCAGCCGGCCTTGGCGGACCAGAGCGTTGGCCTGGTCGTTGACGCGGCGGCCCACCACCAGCTCGCGGTAGGCCTTCAGCAGGGCGTCGCCGTCGGGCAGCGGGTACTTGTCGTTGTGCACGTGCCGGCCGTCCGGATCCACCAGCTGCACGGGCTCGCCGGAGGGCAGCATGTAGGCCTCGGCGGTGACCGGATCGTCCATGCCGGCGCGGCGGGACGGATCGGCCATCGATCCCTCGATCGGGTTACCGGTTGAGATAGTCATGGTGTCTCCCTCGAAATCCTTGGTCGGCCGCAGCGGTGTTGCCGCTTCAGCCAGGTCGTCCGGCCGTACCGCGGCCGCCTCTGCCTGAAGAAACTGTGTAGCTTTAGTATGAGATTGGGATACTTTTCGTATCCACTTCTCCGGGAAAGCGTGGAAAATTTGCGCAATCAGCCGTACGCTTGGAGACAAATTGTTACTGTGAGCTGGATAACCCCACGAGGTGTAGACGTATGGCAGAGAGCGCCGCGGTGAAAGTCCAGCAGCTGGACGAGATTGACCGTAGGATCCTGGCGGAGCTGACCAAGGACGGCCGGCTTTCGGTCACCGCGGTGGCGGAAAACGTTCACATCTCCCGGGCCCACGCCTATTCGCGGATCTCGCGACTGACCGAAGCCGGTGTCCTGACCAAGTTCACTGCCCTGGTGGACCCGATCAAGGCGGGCCTCAAGGCCTCGGCCTATGTGACGCTGAAGCTGCGGCAGCATTCTTGGCGCGAGTTGCGCGAGGCGCTTCGGGCCATCCCGGAGGTACATCACATCGCCTTGGTCGGCGGGAACTTCGACGTCATCCTGCTGGTCCGCGCGGTGGACAACGTGGATCTGCGCCGGGTCATCTTCGACCAGATCCAGTCGATGCCCGGCATTCTGGACACCCAGACATTCCTGGTCTTCGAAGACCTGGATACCCGCTGAGCCGTGCTCACGGCCTCGTCAGCGGTCGGTCGTTCGTGTTAGCCGCCGTCGTCGCTCCGGCCCGCCACAACCTCGTCCATGTTGCCCGTTTCGACTTCGCCCGCGCGCTCGTAGACCAGCGCCACCGCGCCCTTCTCGAAGGTGCGGGCCGGTCCCACCAGACGGAACGCCGCCGGAATCGTGCCGGAGCCGAAGAGACGTTTGCCGCTGCCCACGGTGAGCGGATAGAGCCACAGGTTCAGGCGATCCACCACGTCCTCGGTGAAGAGCGACTGCAACAGGTCGCCGCTGCCGAAGAGGTGCACCTCGTCATGCCGTTCGCGCAGGTGCGCGGCAGCCATCGCATGGGGCAAGACCGTGGTTCCCGCCCATGACGGCTCGGTGAGTTTGGTGGAGACGACGTACTTCGGCGCCGCGTTGAACTTCGCGGCGATCGGAGAGTCGTCGCCGACATTCGGCCAATACCCGGCGAAGATGTCGTACGTCTTCCGTCCGAGCAGCAGCGCGTCGATGCGGTCGATGACGGCGCCCATCGCCTCTCCGGATTCATCGTCGAAGAACGGCGTTTGCCAGCCGCCATAGCCGAAGCCGTTCTCCGGGTCCTCATCGGTCCCGCCCTTCGCCTGGTAGACACCGTCCAGGGTGAGGAACATGTTGGCCACGATGATGCCCATCGGTCACCCCTCCTCCGGCGCTGGGCGGCTGCCCCGACGCGCCGCCTCCATCGTGCTCGCGCCCCGCCGTGGTTGTCCAGCCCCCGGCCCACCACCGTGGAAGCTAGCTGGAACTATTGCGGAAACACCCCGGCTGCACCAGGTTCTGCGGTGTCTGGCCGGCTGCGACGGCTGCCAATTGATCCTGCAGGAGGCGGACGATCCGCGGTTCGAACGCTGTGGTGTCGCCGCCCAGGTGCGGAGTGATCAGCGCGTTGCCGGCCCGCCACAGCGGGTGGTCCGGTGGCAGGGGCTCGGGGTCGGTGACATCCAGCGCACAGCTCAGCCGGCCGGAGACAACTTCGGCGGTCAAGGCGTCCGTGTCCACCACCGGCCCGCGGGCAACATTGACCACCAGCGCGCCGTCCGGAAGAGCGGCCAGTATTGCGGCGTCGATCAGTCCGTGAGTGGCGTCGGTCAGCGGCGTAATGGCGACCAGGACATCGTGGGACGCGGCAAGCTGCTCCAACTCCCCGGTGCCGTGGATGTGGCCATCGCTGTCGTCCCGGGCATGGGTCCCTACCCGGGTCAACTGCACCTCGAAGGGCTCCAGACGGCGCGCGATTTCCATACCGATGCCGCCCACGCCTACCAGCAGGACCTTCCTATCGGCCAAGGAGAGCCGACGCTCATGGCGCCAGCGGCCCTCTGGCTGGTCTCGAGCGGCTACGTCGATTCCCCGCAGCGAGGCGAGCATCAGGCCGACGGCGAGTTCCGCGGTGGAGGCTGCATGCACGCCGGCGGCGCTGGCGATCGCGACATCCGGACCCACGACGTCGGCGATTCCGTCTACGCCGGTGGTCTGGGCCTGCACCAGCTTCAGGTTTTTCAGCTTGGCCAGGTGCGGGAGGGCGCCTGCCGCATCAGGATACGGCAGCACCACGACGTCGATCTGATCCACCTGCGCCCCGTCCGGTTCGCCGTCGAAATCCCACGGGACGGCCGTGATTCCGGCGGGAAGTGGCCCCAGCGCAGACAACAGTTCGCGGTCCGGGATGGCAACGGTCCAGTCAGCCGACGTTGCGGCGGTCGGTGTGGCGCTCATGGAGCCATCCTGCCAGAGCGGGCGAGCTCTGGCAGGAGCGGGAACCTCAGCCCTTGAAGACCGGCTTGCGCTTCTCCTGGAACGCCTTGAAGCCCTCGGCGTAGTCGTCGCTCTTGCAGAGCCGGCCCTGGGCCGCGTTCTCCTCTTCGGTGGCCAGCCACAGGCCCAGCCGCTGGTCGCGGATGTTGGCCACCAGTTCCTTGGAAGCACGGAATGCACCGGTGGCGCCCTGGGCGACCTTGCCGACGATTCCCCGCGTGGTTTCCAGCAGTTCGTCCGCGGGCATGGCGCGGCTGAACAGCCCTGCCCGGACCGCTTCTTCGCCGCTCATCAGTTCGGCGGTGTAGATCAGGTCCAGGGTGCGGTGCGCGCCGAGTCGCTCGGTGAACAGCCAGTGCCCGCCCGAGTCCAGCGTTGCGCCCAGGTTGGCGAACGGGGAACCGATCTTCGCCGAATCGGCAACGTACACCACGTCCGTGGCGATCAGCAGGCCAAGCCCGACGCCGAGCGCGGCCCCCTGCGCGGCGGCGAACGTGGGTGCGGGGAATTCCGCCATTTTCCGCAGCACCGGGGTGACCACACCGGAGAGGTAGCCGTAGGCATCGTCAGTGGCAGGATCCACCTGCGAGATGTCGCGGCCAGCGCAGAATCCGCGGCCCTCGCCGCGGAGCAACAGGGCACGGACGCCGGCGGCAGCGGCGTCGTCGTACGCCTTGCCCAGATCCACGACTGCCTGCTCGTCCAGGGCGTTCATCTTTCCCGGCGCATTCAGCACCACTTCGGCGACGTTGTCCTCGATGGACAGTTCGATCATGCTCATCCGTAGTTCCTCTCAGGGTGGCGCGGTTACCGGATCTCCGCGCGTTCGCTGGCGCTCACTTGGTCGATCACCGGGGTAGCTCGCAAGCTTGGTCGATCACCGGGGTAGCTCGCAAGCTTGGTCGATCACCGGAAGCCTACGCGCTCATGGTCTCCGCGCGCTCGCTGGCGCTCACTTGGTCGACCACCGATATCGTCAGCTGGCGCCGGTGGTCGACGGAGGCGCGCCAGCGCCGAGTAGAGACCGGTCGACCGCCGGTATCGTCAGCTCGCTTGGTCGATCACCGGTCGTTAGGCGTCGTAGTCGACGGTGATTTCTTTGCTGGTCGGGTGGGTCTGGCACGTGAGCACGTAGCCGCGCTCGATCTCGTCCGGTTCCAGCGCGTAGTTCTCCTCCATGGTGAACGTCCCGGAAACCACCTTGGCACGGCAGGTGCCGCAGACGCCTCCGGCGCACGCGAACGGCACATCGGGGCGTACCCGCAGCGCCGCGTTGAGCACCGACTCGCGGGCGTGCTTCGGCGAGGCGACCTTGCCGGTCAGCCCGTCGAGGGTGAAGGTGATGTCGTAGTTGTCCGCGCTGGGGTCCACCTGTACCGGGCGGCCGATGTTGCCCTGCGGCTTGGTCGGCTCGCCGGTGGAGAACAGTTCGTAGCGGATCTTGTCCGCCGGCACGCCGCGCTCGGCCAAGGTGTCGCGGCACAGCTGCACCAGTTCGTACGGGCCGCAGAGAAACCATTCGTCCACGTCGTCGGTCCGCAACACGCTGTCGAACAGGCTGGTGAGCTTTTCGGCATCGATCCGGCCGGAGAGCAGCGGCGAGATGCGCTGTTCGCGCGAGAGCACATGGTGCAGCGCGAAGCGGGTGGGGTACTTGTCCTTCAGATCCGCCAGCTCCTCCACGAACATCACGTCCATGGCGGCTTTGTTCGCGTACACCAGGTCGAACCTGACGTTTGTGTTGGCGGCAAGCACCGTCCGGGCGATCGAAATCACCGGGGTGATACCGGAGCCGGCGGCGAATGCCACGAAGGTGGCCTCGACGTCGGTATTGATCTGTTCCGGATGGTTGATTTCCGTCATCTGGTGCTTGGAAATGAATGCGCCGGCCGGGCTCATCACGTCCAGCACGTCGCCGGCTTTGAGGTTGTCGTTGGCCCAATTGGAAAACAGGCCGCCGATGTCCCGCTTGATAGCCACGCGGATCTCGCCCGGCTTCGGCTCGGCACAGATGGAGTAGCTGCGGCGGATTTCCTGCTCCTGGAGCGTGGTCCGCAGCGCCACGTACTGTCCCGGCACGTAGTCGAACTGCCCCTGCAGTTCCTCCGGCACGGCAAACGTGACCTCCACGGCCTCGTCGGTGAGCTTGCGGACCTCGGCGACGGACAGCGGGTGGAACGTGCCGCGGCGTTTGGCCGCCGGGGCCTCCGTGGTGGAAGTAGTCATCTAAAGCACCTTGAAGTAGTCGAAGGGTTCGTGGCAGTCATTGCACTGGTACAGCGCCTTGCAGGAGGTGGAGCCGTAGCGGGAGAGCTCGCGCGTGTTGAGCGAATTGCAGCGCGGGCACTTCACGCTCAGCCCCACCTTGACCGGTCCGGTGCGGATCGGTGCGGAGCCCGACGGCGGCGCGATGCCGTATTCGTTCAGCTTCGCTTTGCCTTCGGCAGTCATCCAGTCCGTGGTCCAGGCCGGGGCCAGCACCAGCTTCACGCGGACGTCGGCATACCCCTCGGCTGCCAAAGCGCTGGCGACGTCCTCGCTGATGGCGTCCATCGCAGGGCAGCCGGAGTAGGTCGGGGTGATGGTCACCTCGACAGCCGGCCGGCCGCCGTCGTCGGTTTCATCCAGCACCGACACGGACCGCAGAATTCCGAGGTCCTCGATGGTCAGCACCGGAATCTCGGGATCGCAAACGGTGGCCGCGACGTCCCAGACGCGGGTTTCCTCGGTTTCAGCTGGCCGCTGCGCGGTGTTTGTGGACATGAATTGCTCCGTTGTTCCGAAGAGGACCTGTTCCGAAAGGACCGGCACCTGTTACCAGGTGGCGCCGGGATGTTCGCGGGCCAGCACCTGCATTTCGGCCAGCAGGTAGCCCAAGTGTTCGCTGTGCTTGACGCGGGTCTTGTCCGTCATCGCGGGCTGGACGTCCGGGACCTCCAGGGTGGCCTCGGCAAAAACGGCCGCGATGTAGGCATCGAAGTTTGCCCGCAGTTCCGAGGGCCGCACGGCGATGCCGTCCAGGCGGTCGATCAGGTCGTCGTCCTCGAACAGCTGCTGCACATACGGCCAGACCGAGGTGAAGCCCGCGGCGATGCGGCGGTGCGACTCCTCCGTGCCGTCGCCCAGGCGCACAGTCCACTGCTCGGCGTGGTCGCGGTGGTAGTCCACTTCCTTGACCGCCTTGGCCGCGATGGCCGCCAAGGTTTCGTCCTGTGAATCGACCAGCCGCGAATACAGTTCGTGCTGGTAGGCGGCGATGACCAGCTGGCGGGCAATCGTCCTGCCAAAGTCGCCGTTGGGCTGCTCCACCAGGTAGCTGGAGCGGAACTCGCTCTCGCCGCGCCAGTAGGCCAGATCGTCTTCGGACTTGCCCCAGGCGGAGCCGGCGTAGGTCAGGAAGGACCGGGCGTGGCCGATCTGGTCCAGGGCAATGTTGCCCAGTGCCACATCTTCTTCCAGCTCCGGCGCGCGGGAGATCCACCAGCCCAGGCGCTGGGCCAGGATCAGCGCATCGTCGCCCAAACGCAGTGCGTATTCGGCGACGTCCTCGCTGGCCTTGTTGCCCTCGGTCACCTGCTGCGCGATGTCTTCCGGACGCAGGGCATTGCCCGGGGTGATCCGGGTAGCGCTTTCGCCGCTCACAGGTGCTTCACCCCTTCGCTCTTCGTGTAGTACGTGGCGTGGCGGTAATCCTTGCCCTTGGGCGATTCGAAGAATTCGCCCTTGGCGTCCGGATCGCTGGCCACAATGGCCGACGCCGGCACAACCCACAGCGAAACGCCCTCGTTGCGGCGGGTATACAGGTCCCGGGCATTGCGGACGGCCATCTCGGCGTCCGGAGCGTGCAGCGAACCTGCATGCACGTGGGAGAGCCCGCGCGAAGAGCGGACGAAAACTTCCCACAAAGGCCACGGCTGCTTGTCCGACAATGCCGAGGTCTCCTCGGGCGCCGGTTTGACGGGCTGCGCCATTGAGGTCTGGTCTCCTGTTGCCATTTAGGCCACCTGTGCTTTCTGTGCCTTCTTGGCCGCATAGGCGGCTGCTGCTTCGCGCACCCAGGCGCCGTTCTCATGTGCCTCGCGACGGCGTTCCATCCGCTGTGCATTGCAGGGGCCGCGGCCGGCAAGCACTTCGTAGAATTCATCCCAGTTGAGTTCGCCGTGCTCCCACATGCCGGTTTCCTCGTTGTAACGGATCTCGTCGTCCGGCAGGGTCAGGCCCAGGACCTTGACCTGCTCCTGGATCATGCCGACGAACCGCGAGCGCAGCTCGTCGTTGGAGAAGCGCTTGATGTTCCAGGCCATTGACTGCTGCGAGTTCGGCGAATCGGTGTCGGTCGGGCCGAACATCATCAGCGCCGGGGCATAGAAGCGGTTGACCGCGTCCTGGGCCATCTGCTTCTGGGCCGGGGTGCCGTTGGCCAGTTCCAGCAGGATCTCGAAACCCTGGCGCTGGTGGAAGGACTCTTCCTTGCAGATGCGGACCATCGCGCGGCCGTACGGACCGTAGGAGGCGCGGCAAAGCGGCACCTGGTTGGCGATAGCGGCGCCGTCGACCAGCCAGCCGATGGCGCCCATGTCCGCCCAGCTGTTCGCCGGGTAGTTGAAGATGGAGGAGTACTTGGCCTTGCCCGACATCAACTGCTCATTAAGCACGTGGCGCGGGGTACCCAGCGTCTCGGTGGCCGAGTAGAGGTAGAGCCCGTGGCCCGCCTCGTCCTGCACCTTGGCCATCAGGATGGCCTTGCGCTTCAGGCTGGGGGCGCGCGTGATCCAGTTGGCCTCCGGCTGCATGCCGATGATCTCGGAGTGCGCGTGCTGGGACATCTGCCGGGTCAGCGTCTTGCGGTACTTCTCCGGCATCCAGTCGGCGGGTTCGATCCGGGAATCCTCGGCGATGATCTTGTCAAAGTAGGCCTGTCCGGCCTCGTCCTCAGCGGACGGCACGGCGTGCAACTTCTGGTCGCCGGCGTCGGTCTGCGTTGCCACGATGGTCACCTCACTGTACGTAGTCCGGCCGCGAAATAATTACCGACCGTTCGTTCAGGATATAGGGGCCCCGCAGGAGCGTCAAGGCTGGGATGGAAGCGGCCATGGCACGCCCAGCAAATAGTTACTGTCCTTCGTGAGCACAATCCGCGCCGACACACGATGAAGCCTCCACCGACCTGCGGTGGAGGCTTCATCGTCAACTCGTGAAGAGATGGATCTAGATGGCCGAAGCGATCCAAATGATCAGGGCAATCGCTGCCAGGACGCCCACAATTGTCCAAATGAGGTTGCTTCCACGCATTTGCTTTCTCCCTTCTGTCCAGTTGTCCTCAATACACACGAGAAATGCTCGCGGGGCAAGAGGCAAAACTGCCTGACGACTCCGTGTACCGCCCTGTCCGACCGGCCCCGTCCCTTGCAACTGCGCGGAAAACGGACCGCGCCGGCTGACGAATCGTCCGTTGAAATTGCTCGGTGGCATCCCCCGTGTCAAGACCCACGGGAGGCGATGTGCGCCCTCACCGCCGGATCCCCACTAGACAGACAGACTAGTTAGTGCAACTATCTAGTCATGCAGCAGAAGTCATGGCCCGCCGAATGGATGCGGGGCGTCTTGGGCCTGTGCGTCCTGAAGTCACTGGAGCCAGGTCCCACCTACGGCTACGCCATTGCCACTGCCCTGGAAGCGGCCGGACTTGGCGCGGTGAAGGGCGGCACGCTTTATCCGCTCCTCACCCGGCTGGAATCTGCCGGCTTGGTGACCACCGAGTGGCGGGCGGGCGAAGGCGGGCCGGGCCGCAAGTACTTCCGGCTGACCACCGAAGGCCTGGCCGAACTGGAACGGCAGCAGTCCCAGTGGCGGCTTTTCACCGGCATCGTCCACGCACACCTGAAGAACGAGGAGCAGCAGCCATGACGCAGACACACACCGAACAAGAGTGGCTGGACAAGATGGTCCTGGAACTGCGGCTGCTGAATGTCAGCGGGGTACGGATCGGTGATGCCGCGGCCACCGCCAGCGAGCATCTGGCGGACAGCGGTGAAAGCCCGGAGGAAGCCTTCGGGGATCCGACGGAATATGCCCGCAGCCTGGGATTGGAGCAGCCTGAGCCCACGGGCCTCTTCACCGTCGTCGCGGTCAACCTCGTAGGACTTTTCGGTTTCATGGCGCTGATCACTGCCGCGGGGCCGGCCAGCGAAGGCCAGTCCTTCGAGATCAGCGGATTCCACCTCCTGGTGGCCGCTGCCTTCCTGCTGGTACTGCCGCTGGTTGCCTTCAACCTCCGGACAGTCGTGCGGCTGAAGGCGTGGCAGGCCGCGGCCTTGGGCGCCGCCGTCTGTGCCCTGCTCGTGGTCGCGGGATTGCTGCTCGGCGACGCGGTGGTTGCCGAACTTCCGGCGTTGCCGGTCGCGATCGGCGGCGGTTTGCTGACCCTCGCGACCACGCTCTGGGGACAGTTCTCCCGCCACCTTGACCCCGATCCTGTGCTGGATCCGCGCGCAGCCACAGGCCCAGACCGGGCAGAGTCCGGCCGGAGCGCTGCCTGGATTTCATTCCTGGGCAATTGGTGCCTGGTGATCGGCGCCGTGATCATGGTTCCCGTGGCCGTCTGGCTCCACCGCCTCTCCGGCTGACGCCCGGCGGCTGCGCTCTTCCACCCTCAGCCAAACCAGCCCAGCCGGGCCGGCCCGCTCTATATATTGGTGGCATGACGCACTCCCCCGCCGAAACAGCCAACGTCTCCTCCCCCGCCCGGCTGCCCGAACCGCCGGTGGCCCGCAAGGTTCCCATCGAGCGCTCCCACCACGGCGACACCTTCGTGGACAACTACGAGTGGCTGCGGGACAAGGAGGATCCGGACGTCGTAGCCCACCTGCAGGCGGAAAACGCCTACACGGAAGCCGTGACGGCGCATCAGCAGCCGCTGCGTGAGGCGATCTTCCACGAGATCAAGACCCGTACGCAGGAAACGGACTTGTCCGTCCCGGTACGGAAGGACGGCTGGTGGTACTACGGCCGCATGGAAGAGGGCAAACAGTATGGGATCCAGTGCCGGGTCCGGGCCTCGGACACCGGCGATCGCGCAGCAGACTGGACTCCCCCGCAGGTTGAACCCGGCCAGCCGGTACCCGGCGAGCAGATCCTGCTGGACGGCAATGCGGAAGCGGACGGCAAGCCGTTCTTCTCGCTGGGCGGCTCGGCCGTCACCAAGGACGGCAGGTTGTACGCCTACGCCGCGGATTTCGCCGGCGACGAGCGCTTCACCCTGCGGATCAAGGACCTGGACACCGGCGTACTGCTGGACGACGTCGTGGAGAACGTCTTCTACTCCCTCGCCTTCGACCCCGACGGCAGCCGCGTGTTCTACACCGTGGTGGATGAGTCGTGGCGCCCGTACCAAATCAAGGCGCATACCATCGGCACCTCGGTGGACTCCGACGTCGTGATTTACCAGGAAGACGATCCGGCCATGTGGTTGGGCTTTGAGCTCTCCTCCGACCGCCGTCACTTGGTGATCGGAATCGGATGCTCCGAATACTCCGAAACCCGGCTGCTGGACTTCGCCGAGCCGGATTCCGGACTGCAAACACTGATCCCGCGCAGCGAGCGGGTGCTCTACGATGCCGAGCCGTTCCTGCTGGACGGCGTGCAGAAAGTGCTGCTCACGCACAATAAAGACGCCGTGAACTCGATGGTCTCGCTGGCCGACCTGACTGAATTCTCCCAGCCGCTGGGCGCGCAACACTGGGACACCGTGCTGGAACACGATGACCGGGTGCGGGTCAACGGCGCAGGCGTCACCTCCACGCACGTGGTGCTGTCGATCCGCAAGGACACCATCGAACGTGTCCAGGTACTGCCCCTGGCCGGTCTGGGAACCGACAGCCAGGCAGCCCCGGCGGAACCGAGCTTCGACGAGGAACTGTTTACAGCCGGCGTGGGCGGCTCCGACTACGAGGCACCGGTGATCCGGCTGGCCTACACCTCCTTCCTGACCCCACCCCGGATTTACGACTATGAGCTGGCCACCGGCACGCTGCATCTGCGCAAGGAAACGCCCGTGTTGGGCGGCTACGACCCGGCCGACTACATTGCCGAACGCGAGTGGGCCACGGCGGCCGACGGTACCAACATCCCGCTCTCGGTGATCCGCAGGGCCTCGGTGCAGCGCGACGGCAGCAACCCGGCCCTGGTTTACGCCTACGGCAGCTATGAAGTCAGCATGGATCCGGCCTTCAACACCGCACGGCTCTCGCTGCTGGACCGCGGCGTGGTCTACGTGGTGGCCCACGTGCGCGGCGGCGGCGAGATGGGCCGGCACTGGTACGACGACGGCAAGAAACTGCGCAAGAAAAACACCTTCACCGACTTCGTGGACGCCACCGACTGGCTGGCCGCCTCCGGTTGGGCGGCCCCGGCCCGGATCGCAGCGATGGGCGGTTCGGCCGGCGGCCTGCTCATGGGCGCAATTGCCAACCTGGCGCCGGAGAAGTACGCGGCGATCGTGGCTCAGGTGCCGTTCGTGGACGCCCTGACGTCCATCCTGGATCCAGACCTTCCGCTCTCGGCATTGGAGTGGGAGGAGTGGGGCAACCCGATCACCGATCCGGAGGTATATGCCTACATGAAGTCCTACTCCCCGTACGAGAACGTGCGGGCGGCGGCCTACCCGAAGATCGCTGCAGTAACCAGCTTCAACGACACACGGGTGCTCTACGTCGAGCCGGCCAAATGGGTGGCGGCCCTACGGGAGACCGGAACCGGGTCTGATCCGATTGTGCTCAAGACCGAAATGGAGGCAGGCCACGGCGGCGCCTCCGGACGGTATGAGGCCTGGAAGGACCGGGCGTGGGATTACGCTTACGCCCTCGATGCGATCGGTGCCACCGAACTGGTCTAGCGCCAGCGCGGCGGCGTCTCACGTGTCAGCGGGCGACGCCGGCCCATGCCGTTGGTTTACGCTGCCCGAGCCCTCGGGCCCGTCTTGACTTGAGTCACATTTCAGGATTACCTAATGAACATTCGGTATTAAAAGCAAGGGGCCTCCATGACGGACATCGACGTCGATACTTCCCTCGACAATCCGGCTGACAGTAACGTTCTGCGACCCGGAGAGCGACCCATGCATCCGGCCTTCGTCGACGACCAGGCCGCTCAGTGGATGGGCGTGGAAGTCCTGAAGGCGGAGTTTGGCGACGTCGTCATCCAGATGCGCCTCCGCAAGGAAATGCTCAACGGCTTCGGCATGGCCCAGGGCGGCATGGTGTTCGCCTTCGCCGACGTGGCCTTCGCGCTGGCGTGCAACGACCCGGACGGCGACGGCAGCACCATCACGGTAGCCTCCGGCGTCGACGTGAATTTCCTCAACCCCGGATTCGCCGGCCGACTGCTGACCGCCAACGCCCGGCTGGTCAACCAGACCGGCCGCAGCGGCCTGTATGACATCACCGTCACGCAGGAGAATCCGCACGGCGGCGCTGACGTGCTCCTCGAGTTCCGCGGCCGCTCCCGCACCGTGCCCAACCCTGCACGCAAGCCCTCCACGCCCTGACCCCGCCGCCCACCGCCACCCGCCGAGCACTACAGCCCGACCCGCATCGAAGGACCGTTCCATGACCGCCACCACCGGCACCAAAGCCCGCAAGACCACTCCCGCCGCCGAGGACACCCTCGACCCCGAGGAGCTGATGAGCCGGGACGAACTGGAAGCCCTGCAGCTGCAGCGCCTGCAGCACACCGTCGCCTACGCCTACGAGCGGGTGCCGATGTACAAGAAGAAGTTCGACGACGCCGGCGTGCGGCCCGAAGACCTCAAGGAACTGTCTGACCTGGCCAAGTTCCCGTACACGGACAAGGAAGACCTGCGCCAGGCCTACCCGTTTGGCATGTTCGCCGTGCCGCAGCAGGAAGTGGCGCGCATCCACGCGTCGTCCGGCACCACCGGCCGCGCCACCGTCGTCGGTTACACCCGCAAGGACATCCAGAACTGGGAGACGCTGTTCGCCCGCTCCATCCGCGCCTCCGGCGTGAAGAAGGGCTGGAAGGTCCACAACGCCTACGGCTACGGCCTGTTCACCGGCGGACTCGGCGCCCACTACGGTGCGGAGAAGCTCGGCTGCACGGTGATCCCCATGTCGGGCGGCCAGACAGAGAAGCAGATCCAGCTGATCCAGGACTTCGAACCGGACGCCATCCTCTGCACCCCCACCTACCTGCTGACCATCGTGGACGCGATGGAGCGCGCCGGACTCGACCCGGCCAAGACGTCCCTGAAAGTCGCCGTGCTCGGCGCCGAACCGTGGACCGACGAGATGCGCCACGAGCTGGAGAACAAGCTGGACATCGACGCCTGCGACATCTACGGGCTGTCCGAGGTCATGGGCCCCGGCGTGGCCGGTGAATGCGTGGACTACAAGGACGGCTCCACCATCTGGGAGGACCACTTCCGCCCGGAGATCATCGACCCGCTGACCGACGCGGTGCTGGACGATGGCCAGGCCGGCGAGCTGGTGTTCACCTCGCTGACCAAGGAAGCCATGCCGGTGATCCGCTACCGCACGCACGACCTCACCCGGCTGCTGCCCGGCACCGGCCGCCCGAACATGCGCCGGATCGGCCGGATCACCGGCCGTTCGGATGACATGATCATCCTGCGCGGAGTGAACCTCTTCCCCACCCAGATCGAAGAGATCGCCCTGCGCATCCCCGGCCTGAGCCCGCACTTCCAGCTGGAGATCACCCGGCCCAACCGGATGGACGAGCTGACCGTCAAGATTGAGCGCCGCGAGGACTGCACCGCTGCGATGGCCGTCGAAGCGTCCCGCGAGCTGCAACGGCAAATCAAAATCCACGTGGGCTCCAGCTGCAAGATCGTGGTCGCCGACCCCGGCACCCTGGCCCGTTCCAGCGGAAAGCTGCGCCGGGTCTACGACCTGCGCGACAACGACTGACCGGTCCCGGCAACCTCTTAACCGACGCGCGACGGCGGGTGCCCGGCTTGGCCGGGCACCTGCCGCACGCATTACCGACCTAACGGTCGTGGGAGAATAGAACAATGGTGAAGACAAAGGCCCAGGAGACAGTTCGCCGCGGCCGCCCGGGCTACGACCAGCAGTCGGTGCTGAACGTCGCCGTCGGCGTCTTCAACAAGCACGGCTACGAGGCCACGTCGATGGGCATCCTCGCCGAGAACCTGGGGATCTCCAAGAGCGCCATCTATCACCACGTTCCGTCCAAGGGCGACCTCCTGCGGTTGGCCCTGGAAGAAGCGTTGGGCAGCTTGGAAGCCGTGCTGGAAAACCCGTCGGCTTCCACCGGCCGGGCCGATGCCCGCTTGGAGTACGTGCTGCGCGGCACCGTTCAGGTCCTCTGCGACAAACTCCCCTATGTGACCCTTCTGCTGCGCCTGCGCGGCAACACCGAGATCGAACGTGACGCGTTGGAGCGCCGACGCACGTTCGACCATACCGTCGCCGAATTGGTGGACGCGGCCCGAACGGAAGGGTCGCTCCGCGGAGACATCGACCCGCGGATCACTGCGCGGCTGCTCTTCGGCACCATCAACTCCATCGTCGAATGGTACAAACCGGGCGGTCCGCTGTCGCCGCAGAAGCTCGCCGACGACCTGATCGCCATGGTGTTCGATGGCCTCCATCTGCCCGCCGCGGCCCGCGTGATCGCCTGACCCACGCCCCTCCGTCCCCTCGTGACGACTGGTCCGGCCGGACCGTTTAGGACCCGTTTAATCGGACCAGAAATGCCTGCTGAATTCCCGCTCCGCGCCTGCTAGGCTGGCGTCAACCAGTCGGCGTTATGGGGACGTGATCGATATGGATGGGGTGTCCTGGTGGGTGCCGGCACTGAACATGGCGCTCACAATTGCGGCCATTGTCTTGTTCTCCTACCGGGTGTTCTGGGCGTGGCTGCTGCCGGTGGCCACCACCGCCGTCCTCTTGGCGACGGGCATCCCCAACGGACGCTTGAACACCAGCACGATCTTCGTGATGGCTGCCGCCCTCTACGGCCTCTGGAAATGGACCCAGTACCGGCGCGAAGGCGTCCATGTGCCGCTCCGGACGGCGCACGGCCGTGAGTGGGGAGTCGGCGCCGGCCTCTTGCTGCTGTTGTATCTCCTGAACGCGTTCGCCGGCGTGACGCCGGTGGCGGAGATCGGCCCGCTGTATCTGTTCAATGCACTGCTGGCCGCCCTTCCGGCGGTGATGTACCTGGGCTTCGCACACGGGATCATTCAGTCCTGGTGGCTGGGCGTGTCGCTCTCGCTGGCCACCATGTTCCTCTCCACCCTCCAGAACGCACCGGTCTGGTTCCCGGTGTATAGCGCGGTCGCTGCAGCACTCCAGGTCTTCGGTTACCTGACCTGGCAGCACGCGATGCGGCGGCCGGTGCGGAGCAAACATCGGCAGGCGCCAGCACACCCCCGCCGTCCCGCCACACCCGGCACCGGCGCCCCGGGCCGGACCGCGTAAGCCGCCACGCGGAGGCCGGCAGCATGGACTGGATCATGGCGCTGAAGGTCCCGGACGGTTCTGCCGGCGCGCTGGTCTCCGTGGGCCATCTGCAGGCATTGGTCGGACTGCTCGCCGTCTTCCTGTTCGGGCTCCGCACGCGCTGGGCCTGGCCGGTGCTGCTGGTCCAGCAAGCGATGGTCTTCCTGCTGCTGGTCATCCCGAATTTCGACGGCGGAGCCGCGTTCTTCATCAACGCCTCCGTCGTCGTGGCGCTGTTGCTGCCCTGCTACGGTGCCTGGCGCTGGCGCACCGCGGCAGTGGCCCTCTCCCCCGACGGCGCCGCATTGCCCGCGGTGCAGGTCCGCCGGGCGACCGGCCGCGATTGGGGCGTGGCCCTGCTGGCCTTCGCCGCTGCCACCTTGTTGTTCATGGCCAGCGACGTCCAGGCGGGATTTCCACTGGAAGGCGGCTTGCTGACCGTACTGGTGCTGCAGGCGTTCTACGGGGCAGTGGTCACGGTGGTGTACTTGGGCTTGGCCCACCGCATCTATGAGGCGTGGTGGCTGTGGCTGGCTTTCGCCGTGGTGCAGCTGGCCACGTCGCTGGTGTTTCCCAGTCCGCCGACTTCCCAGTTGCTGAACGGGGCGACGGTGCTGCTGGTGCTGATCGCCTTTTGGCGCTGGCACACGGCGGTCTACTACCCGCCGGTCCCCGGGGCCGAAGCCGCCGGGGACGCGGCAGGTGGGGCTCCGGCTACTTCTCCACCAGCGTGAGCACGTCGTAGGTCGCGACGATCTCGTCGTTCTGGTTGGTCAGCACCGCGTCCCAGGCGACTTCGCCGTACTCGTCCGTTTCACGCGGCGTGATCCGCTTGGCGGTGAGCGTCACGCGGATCGAATCTCCGGCGGCCACCGGGGTGATGAAGCGCAGGTTCTCCAGGCCGTAGTTCGCCAGCACCGGGCCCGGCGCGGGCTCCACGAACAGACCGGCGCCCCAGGCGAGCAGCAGGTAGCCATGCGCCACGATGCCGGGGAAGAACGGATTGGCGGCCGCGGCTTCCTGGTTGGTGTGCGCGTAGAACGTGTCGCCGGTTTCGTTGGCGAACGCCGTGATGTCCTCCAACGTGACCTGGCGCAGTTCAGAGCGCAAGGCATCGCCGATCTTCAGCTCGGCCAGGTTCTTCCGGAACGGGTGGACGTCGTCGAAGTTCTGGTCGGCGCCGGTATGCCACACCCCGGTGACCGCCGTGAGCATGTTCGGCGATCCTTGGATGGCGGTGCGCTGCATGTGGTGCAGTACGGAGCGGATGCCGCCCAGCTCCTCGCCTCCGCCGGCGCGGCCCGGGCCGCCGTGAATCAGGTGCGGGACCGGTGACCCGTGTCCGGTGGACGTTTTGGCGTCCTCGCGGTTGAGCACCAGCACGCGGCCGTGATGCGCGGCGATTCCGGCCACCAGCACGCGCGCGGCTTCCGGGTCGTTCGTCGCCACGGTTGCCACCAGCGATCCCGCGCCCTTGGCGGCCAGCCGCACGGCGTCGTCGAGATCCTGATAACCGATTACGGAAGAGACCGGCCCGAAGGCTTCGAGCGAGTGCACGGCCTCCGCTTCCGCGTCCGCCCACGTCAACAGCACCGGAGCCATGAAGGCCCCTTCCGAGTCCCCCACGGTCCCGTCGGCGCGGGTAACCTGCGGCGCGTCGAGCGTCCCGTAGGCCAGTTCGCCGCCGGCGTCGACCATGGCCTGGACCGCGGCGCGGACGTCGTTGAGCTGCTCCAGCGAGGCCAGCGCGCCCATGGTCACGCCCTCGGCCCGCGGGTCTCCGACGACCACACGCTGCTCGATCCGGGCCCGGACGGCCTCGGCGACGTCCTGGACGCGGTCATGGGGAACGATGGCGCGGCGGATGGAGGTGCATTTCTGGCCGGCCTTGGCGGTCATTTCGGTGACCAGCGACTTGATGTACGCGTCGAACTCCGGTGTTCCCGGCACCGCATCCGGGCCGAGGATCGCCGCGTTGAGCGAATCCGCTTCGGCGGTGAAGCGGATGCCACCCTGGGCCACGTTCGGGTGGGACTTCAGCAGGTTTGCGGTGGAGGCGGACCCGGTGAAAGCCACCGCATCGCGGTAGTCCAGGTGATCCAGCAGGTCGCGCGCAGAACCGGAAATCAGTTGGAGCGAGCCGGCCGGCAGGATGTTCGATTCGATGATCAATTTCACCGCGGCGGCGGCGACGTAGCCAGTGGGCGTGGCCGGCTTGACGATCGTCGGGACACCCGCGATGAAGGCCGGGGCGAACTTCTCCAGCATGCCCCACACCGGGAAGTTGAAGGCGTTGATCTGCACGGCCACACCCGGAATGCGGGTGTAGATGTGCTGGCCCATGAAGGAGCCGTCCTTGGCCAGGACCTCGGCCGGTCCATCCACCACGATCTGCGAGTTCGGCAGTTCACGGCGGCCCTTGGAACCGAAGGTGAACAGCACGCCGATCCCGCCATCGATGTCGATCATGTTGTCGATCTTGGTGGCACCGGTGCGGTGCGAGACCTCATACAGCACCTCACGCCGGGCGTTCAGGTACTGTGCCAACTCCTTGAGCTTGAGCGCGCGCTGGTGGAACGTGAGCTTCCCCAGCGAGGCCTGGCCGACGCTGCGGCCGTGTTCGACGGCGGCGGCCAGGTCCAGTCCGTCGGTGCTGACCCGCGCCAGCACATCGCCGGTGCTGGCATCGCGGACCTCGGTTCCGGAAACATTGCCCGCAGGCGTCCACCATGCATCTTGGATATAGCTGGGAACAATCTCGACATCAACGGCGGTAGAGGTCATCGTTGACAGCCCTTTCTCTTCCCTCGGCCGGACGCTGGTCGCGGATGTCCGACGGGAACTTAAAATACTGAACGGTCGGTCGGTAACGTACCTAGACTACATGACCGTGCTGCCGCGCACAGCCCCTCTCCGGTGCAGCTCGCAGGCCGCGGCACCATCGCCCGCCGCCGCGCAGGACCAAAACGGCGTACCCCGCCGGGCAGGATGAGCTACCGGGCGGGGTACGTAGCGAATGGTCCATTAGCCCGCCGACAATACGGACCGGGCTGGGACGGTGCTATTCGTGCGGGTTCCCGATCGGTTCGCCCCGCTCGCGCAGGTTTTCGACGGGTTCCAGGCTGGCGGTTTCCCATGATCCATCGGCAACCGCCTTGAGGACCGCTTTGCCGGCTACCTCGGCTGTCTTGGCGATGTACCCGTTGGACTTGGCGTCAATCCCTCCGCGCATTTCGAACAGCACCGAGGCAGAACCCAGCAGACCGTAGGCGTTGCGGGCGATGCCGGGTGTGCTGGTGCTCGGATAACGGGTGATGTTGGCGTAGCCGTACTGGTCCAGCTCGCTGAGCATCACCGAAACGGCCCGCTGGGACTTTTCGATCGTTGCAGCGAACTCGTCCGCGATGCCGAGAGCTTCCGCCTCTTCCACTGCATTCGGCCACATCGTCGATCCGGTGATCATCCGCCCGTCGTCGTCCACGTACGTTCCCTGGTGGTGGAAGTCCAGCACCAGATCGGGCCGGCGTTCGTCCCAGAGCAACCGCATGGCGATCGCTTCGGGAACCGGGTTCAGGTTGTCATCGCCGGCAAGGTAGGGGTGGTCGTAGGCGTTGTCGCTGTAGGAGTGATAGCGGTTCATGTCATAGCCGCGGCCCACCTGATAGAACGGGTCGCACGGCGCCTCGGTGCAGCTCGGGTCGTAGTTCTGCCGCCACGGGGTGGTGTTTCCGGCCTGGTCCGTGACGTCGGCGTCGAACCCGTCCACATTGACGCGGGGCACAATGGTCACGGTGAGTGCCTCACGGATGGCGCGGGCCTCTGCGTTGTTGCCGGAAATACTCCTGATCAGACTGATCATCGCCTCGGAAACCACGTATTCGTCGCCATGCTGGTTGGCGATGTACATGACGTCTGTGGGTCCGTCGCCAATCGTGACCACCGGGATTTCCCGACCGGTATTGCTCGTCAGCGGCGCCGCTGACAGGTCGAACGTGCCCTTGGCCCGGCCCTCGATGCTCTCCAGCGTGGACCACAACTGCTCGTAGCTATGAATGGCGGCCAGACTGGACGGGTTCTCGCCCGGCCAAGGCCCGTTAGGTTTGCTCTGCGGTTCGGCCACCGCACTCGCTGCGAACCCCAGGGGCAGCACTGCGCCCAGGGCGACTGTAGCAATCACACGTTTTAGCCTCACATCAACCTCCGGATAACCGTTTAAGACTTGCTTGGCTCCCTGAGTGTCGGACAGCTGGTTCGGCAAGGCAAGAGGTCACGGCCCCCGGCGCGACCGGAACGCTGAATAAGCCCTGACAGCCGCGCCTCAGCCCCTGCGCCGACGGTCTGGCGCGGAGCTGCCGGCGCGGAGGCTCTGGCGCGAAGGTTCCGGCGCGAAGGTTCCGGGAACGTTGCTGTCAACCGGCCATTCGGGCGCGGAGGGCCTCGATGTCGCTTCGGGCCAGGCCATGGCGCAACAGGAACGGTTCCACGTCCAGTTGGGACAGCACCTGCAGCAATGATCCGCGCATGTCGGCCACGCGCGCTTCCAGTTCGTCGCCGCTGATGTAACTCTCCACGGGATGCCGGTAGGGGCTGATTCGATGCCAGTCGTTGATACCGCGGATGCCCAGCTCATGTGCGTCGGCGATCTGTCCGGCGGGCACTCCGGCGAGTTGCAGCAGCATCATGGAGACCAGCCCGGTACGGTCACGCCCGGCGGAGCAATGGACGACGACGGCACCTTCCGCCTGTGCCAGCGTGCGGAAAACTTCGGCGATCAGTTGCGGGAAGATCCTCACGTTGTCCAAGTAGAAGCGCGGATGGTTCATATACGGCGCATTGGCTGCCAGTTCCGGATGCCCGGGCTCCTCCGTGGGCCGGTTCAGCACCGTGAACCTTTCCAGAGCCGCCGGCGGAACCACTGGATCCGTCGGACGGCGCGATCGTTCACCCGGGTTCCGCAGATCCACAATGGTGCGTACCCCGTCGTCGTACGCCTGCTGCCAGCCGGCGGCCGTCAGCCACTCCGCACGGCCCATCCGGAAGATATCCCCTGCCACGCGGCGGGCATTGACCGCGCCTTCCCAGCCGACGGCACCGGCAAGGATGCTGCTTGGCTTCCGTGCGACGGCGGGGTCGCCGGCCGCCGCGGCACCGGAGCCGGACACCGGTGCGCCGGTGCCAACCGGGGGCGCGAAGGAACCTGGCGCAGGTGCGCCGGAACCGGCCGGTCTGTGGCCCTGGGTCCGGCCGCTCACGGCGTACGCTCCTTGTCTACCCGTTTCCGCAACCGTGCTTTGACGTCCGGCCACTCGGAGTCCAGCACGGAGTAGACCACCGTGTCGCGGATCCGGCCGTCGGGCATCTTGGTATGCCTGCGCAGCACGCCGTCCTGCCGGGCTCCCAGGCGCTCGATGGCGTCGCGGGACTGGCGGTTCATCCGGTCGGTGCGGAACTCCACCGCGCAGCAGCCGAGGGTTTCGAAGGCATGGCCCATCAGCAGCAGCTTGCTGTCGGGGTTGGTTCCGCTCCCCTGCGCACTGGCCCGGTTCCAGGTGTAGCCGATCTCCACCCGCGGCGCGGCTTCGTCGATATTGCAGAACGTGGTCATGCCCAGCACGGTGTCGTCGGACAGGCGGCGCACGGTAAACGGGATCATCCGGCCCTGGTCCTGGAGTTCCAGCCGCCGCCGGATTTCCAATTCCATGGTGTGCGGCGACGGGATCCGCGTGTACCAGAGGTTCCACAGTTCGCCATCGCGCACCGCTTCCTCGAGCTCAGGCAGGTGCCGGACGCGCAAAGGCTGCAGCTTCACCAGGCTGCCGGTCAGTGTCAGCGGTTCGAACAGCGCCATCCCAGCAGCCTACAACCGTGGCGCGCCACGAAGGAGTGGGCCGGTTATGGCGTCGGCGCTGGCCAGTTCAAAGTCGGCGTTGGCGAGTTTAAACGCGGGCAGCCCGGCCGGCGGCCAGGCTGCACCCGTATGATCCCTGTCCGGGGGTCCGGTCACTTCTCCCAGTCGAAGAAACCCTTGCCGGACTTGCGGCCGAGTTCCCCCTTGGCCACCTTGTCCCGCAGGATCTGCGGCGGAGCAAACCGCTCCCCCAGCGTGGAGTGCAGGTATTCGGCGATGCCCAAGCGCACGTCCAGGCCCACAATGTCGGTGGTCTTGAGCGGCCCCACCGGATGCTTGTAGCCCAGCACCATGGCGGCGTCGATGTCCTCCGCCGAGGCCACGCCTTCTTCCACCATCCGCATGGCTTCCAACGCAATGGCCACGCCCAGTCGCGAGGAGGCGAAGCCCGGCGCGTCATGGACGACGACGGCGGTCTTCTTCAGTGCCTCGACCCAGCTCCGGGAGGCGGCGGCGAGCTCTTCCGAAGTCTCCGGAGCCAGCACCACTTCCACCAACTGCGACGCCGGCACCGGATTGAAGAAGTGCAGGCCGCAGAAGTTGGCCGGGCGCTGCAGTTGATCGGCCAGCTTGGTAATGGACAGCGAGGACGTGTTCGTCGCCAGCCAGGCGGTCGGGGAAAGCTGGGCTTCCACGGCCTTCAGCGCGGTGGACTTGAGGTCGAAGTCCTCCGGCACCGCCTCCACCACCAGACCGCAGGCTGCGAACGATGCGTAGTCAACAGACACCGACAGCCGTGACGTCAGCGTATCCAGCGACTCCTCGGTGGTGCCGCGCTCCACGCTCTTGGCCAAGGCACCCGCCACCCTCTCGTGCGCAGCCTGGGCCGCTGCGTCGTCTCGCTCCACCACGACGACGTCGACTCCCGCGGTCAGGAACGCATGGGCGATGCCGGCGCCCATGCGGCCGCCGCCGAGGACACCTACGTTATTGGGAATGGTCTGCACGGGATTCATCTCGCTTACTTGGATTCGTTCTGCTGGGCGGCGCTCTTGGCAGCGCTCTTGGCGGCGCTCCGATCCAAGAACGACTGCATCCGGTCGAATTTGGCCTGGGATTCGAACAGAATGCCTTGGGCGACGGTGTCGATGACCGGGTGCGCCTCGCGCGGGGTGTGGAACACGGTCTTGGTGAGCCGGACAGCCAGCGGGTCCTGCTTGCCGATCCGGTCCGCCAGCGCATGCGCGGCGTCAATGAGTTTGGCGGGCTCGTGGATTTCGGTGACCAACCGCGCGGCCAGCGCTTCCTCGGCGTCCAGGATGCGGCCGGCCAGCAGGATTTCCTTGGCCAGCGGCTCCCCCACCAGTTCTTTCAGGCGCCAGGTGGCTCCGGCTGCGGCCATGATGCCCAGCCCGGTTTCCGGCTGGCCGATCTTGACCGACGGCGTGGCGATCCGGAAGTCGGCGGCGTAGGCCAGTTCCGCTCCCCCGCCGAGGGCGAAGCCGTCGAGCGCGGCGATGACCGGCATGGGGAGCCGGGCAATGCGGTGGAAAACGGTGGAGTTGATGCCCGCCAGCGCGTCGTCGCGGCGCCGTTCACGCAGTTGGGAGATGTCGGCACCGGAGGCGAAGATGCCCTTGCCATTGGATTCGGTACCGGACAGGATCAGGATCCGCGGCTGGTGCTCCAGCACGGCGCACACGGAATGCAGTTCGTCCACCATGGCCTGGTCGATGGCGTTACGGACTTCCGGCCTGTTCAACGTCACGTGGACGCGGTCTTCCCGCTCGTCCACACGCAGCGTACTGAAGGAGTAGTCGGCGAAGAGCATCAGACCCGCTCGACGATCATCGATGTGCCCTGCCCGACGCCCACGCACATGGTGGCCAGGCCGCGCTGGGCGCCCTCGCGTTCCATCCGGCCCAGCAGGGTCACCACCAGACGGGAGCCGCTGGAACCGAGCGGGTGGCCCAAAGCGATGGCACCGCCGTCGTTGTTCACAATGCCCTGATCCAGCTTCAGGTCACGCAGTACCGCGAGCGACTGAGTGGCGAACGCCTCGTTGAGCTCCACCGCGCCCAGGTCATCGATGCTCCAGCCCGCGCGGTCCAGCACCTTGCGGGTGGCGGGAACCGGGCCGATGCCCATGATTTCCGGCGCGACGCCGGCTGATGCGCCGTCGACAATGCGGGCGCGGGGTGTGAGACCGAGCTTGTTCACAGCGGCCTCGGAGGCAATCACGATCGCCGAGGCGCCGTCGTTGAGCGAACTGGAGTTGCCCGCGGTGACCACGCCGTCGGGCTTGATGATGGGCCGGAGCCCGGCAAGAACTTCCATGGTGGTCCCGGGGCGGGGTCCCTCATCGGTGTCGACGACGGTGTCGCCCTTCCGTCCCTTGACCGTCACCGGGACGATTTCTTCCTTGAGCCTGCCCGCCTCGATGGCTGCGATGGCACGCTCGTGGGACTGGACGGCGAAGGCGTCCGCATCCTCGCGGGAAATGCCGTACACGTCGGCCACTTCCTCTGCGGTCTCCGGCATGGAGTAAGTCATCTTGCCGCCGCGGCTGAGGTCGCCCTTGGCGAAACGCTGGTTAACGAAGCGCCAGCCGATGGAGGTGTCGAAGATTTCGCCGGGCTTGGCGAAGGCTTTGGCCGGCTTCTCCTGCACCCACGGCGCCCGACTCATCGATTCCACGCCGCCGGCGATGACGATGTCTGCTGCACCGGCCTTGATCATGTGGGAGGCCTGGATGATGGCGCTCAGGCCGGAGGCACACAAGCGGTTGACGGTAATGCCGGGAACGTGGTCGGCGAAGCCGGCCAGCAACCAGGCCATCCGGGCCACGTTGCGGTTTTCCTCGCCGGCGCCGTTGGCGTTGCCGAGGATGACCTCTTCAACCGCATCCGGATCGATGCCTGCCCGGGCTACGGCTTCCTTGACGACCAGCGCCGCCAGGTCGTCCGGACGGACTGCGGACAGTGCGCCTCCATAGCGGCCAACCGGGGTCCGCGCCCCGCCAATCAGGAATGCCTCAGCCATAGAATTAATCCCTCGCGCTTGATCGATCACGTGACGATGAGCGGCCGCTCGCTGTCAGGGACAGCAGAGATTACCGACCGACCGTTCTATAAAGAATCCCACGCGGCTCTGGGCCGGTCAACTGATGTGACGGCAGCGGTGAAGAGGAGGCAGCCGAGTCGGTGCCGTACGGTTCAGCGCCAGGAGGCAGGGGCAGGTGGAGCGGCCTAGAGCAGGCGGCTGTACTTTTCCACCAGCTCGTCGATCGGCCGGCTGGGCTCTTGACCTGCCGGCTGGCCGTCCAGCAACGCCCCCAGATGTTCAATGCATTGATGCCAGCCTGCTGCCACTCTCGCTGCCCACGCGGGGTCTTGGAGTGAATTGGCCAGCGCCAGCGTGCTGCGGCCCGGGCCCGCCGGCTCCAGCGTCCATCGCAGGACTTCCTGGTCCCAGCTGAACGCCAGGACCTGTTTCGGCAGCACCTCCAGCACTTGGCCGGCGTCCGGTTCTTCCCCGGGAAACAGAAAGTGGATGGTGCCGCCGGTCCTCAGGTCCAGTTTGACCCGGCAGGGGAACCACAAAGACAGTTCGTCGTCGTCAGTGAGGGCGCGCCACAGCCGGTCGGCACTGTGGCTGAATCCTGGCGGATTAGCAGCACCGGCTGTCCCGGCCCGGTGCGGTCGAGTGCGACGTGGGGGTCGATCGTGCCGGACATACGCTTCTGCCGTTCCTGTTCCGGCGTCACGCGGCAGCCGGGTCCCGGCCCTCGGCCTTGGCGGCGATTTCTGCCAGGTCCCTGGCCATTTGCTTGCGCGTGATGCTCAGCCCCAGTTTCCCGAACAGCGCGAGCATCAATTTGGCGAAAGTTCCAGGATTGTCCATCTCGGCACCAAAGAACATGGTCAGCCGGGTGCCGCCGTCTGCCGGCGCGAGCGTGAACCGGGTGGTGTAGTCGGCTCCGCCGGAGTGTGCCTTGACCGTGGTGGAGGTCGGCGCGTCGACGTCCGCAACCCATATCTCCTCGGTGGCTTCCTTGCCCATCATCTTCCGGGTCTCGCGCCACCGGTAGCCCTCGGCGTAGTCGCCGGGCGTCATGATCTCCACACGGGTGATGGAGCTCAGGGTCCGGGCAGAACCAGGAATGTCGGTCAGGACGCGCCAGACCGCCTCGACCGGCGCGTTGATGTGCTGGACTAGTTCAAGGTGATGGCCCACGTTGGCTCTTTCGGCAGGAGTCGTTGGTCTGCCAACAGCCTAGTGGAGAGCGGGTGTGACTTCGAGAAGCCGTGCGGCCCGACGTCAGCAGTTTCCATTGAGGTCTGATGCTGTCCGTGTTCCCCTACCGCAGACAGACTGGAACCTTTACGCTCAACGCCATGACGTATGACATTCAAATGGCAGTTGACTGCAAGGACGCACACGCCCAGGCCGACTGGTGGGCGGAAACGCTGGGCTGGGAGGTGGAACCTACGGACCAGGACTTCATCACCAGCATGATCGAGCAAGGCTTCGCCACCGACGCGGACACCATCGTGCACAATAACGTCCGGGTATGGAAGGACGGCGCGGCGATCTGCCCACCGGAACAAGCGGAGAGCAAAGCCAGGCAGCGGATCCTGTTCCAGCCGGTTCCGGAGTCCAAATCGGTCAAGAACCGGGTCCACTGGGACGTCCGTCTGGCCGGGGAAGACAAGGACGAGGTCCGGGCGCGGCTGGAAGCACGTGGCGCCACCTTCTTGTACTCGGAGACGCAGGGCCCACACGGCTGGCACACGATGGCCGACCCGGAGGGCAACGAGTTCTGCATTTCCTAGCGCGGCTGCCGGACAGCACGGGGTCCCAGAGGCAAATCCCCTGGGACCCCGACCAACTTCCGGCGGTTAGCGGTCCTTGCGGCCCCTCACCTCGTCGTCGGCCTCTACTTCTTCTTTGCGCACGTCCGCGGAAACGGTTTCCTGGTCCGTCACAGTTTCTTTATCCAGCCTGACGCGTTCAACCGGGACGGTTTCCTTGTCCACCACCGGCTTTTCCGCATGCAGGGTCACTTCGTGCTCCGCCTCGCTGATGTCGGGCCCGGAGAGCGCCTCACCCCTGTTGGCGCCGGTAATCGGTTCACGCTCAAGGCGCACCTCTTCACGCTGGACTGGGACGGTGCGGGTGACGTTTTCGGTGACAACATACTTGCGCAGCCTGGCCTTTCCGACTTCCTGCGCTTCGGTGCCCACCCGCAACCGTTCCTCAGAACGGGTCATGGCATCGTCCGTGCCGCCTGCACGAGAGGCGTCGTAGTCTGTGTCGCGCCTGCCAGCGGTCCCGGTGGTGCCCACGGTGTCCCGGTCCGTCAGGCCGGCAGTCCCGGCAGTCCCGGCAGTGCCCGCGGTACCCCTGTCCGTCAGGCCCGCCGTCCCGGCAGTGCCCGCGGCACCCCTGTCCGCCAGGCCGGTGGTCCCGGCGGTGCCCGCGGTGCGCCCAGTGCCGGCGGTACCTGCGGTCAAGCCGTAGTGGCGGTAGAGACGATCCTCCTCCGCCGGTTCCAGATGCCCCTCCGGGTCCACCCGCGGAGCGTCCTTGATTTGATCCTTGGTGTAGGGCACGCGGAGGTCCCCGCCCTCGGCGGTGGCGTCGTCAAGCGGGACGAAGCTCTCGGACATGCCGAACAATCCGGTTTTCACCGTGGCCCAGCTCGGCTCGTCGGTCCGATCGTCGAGGTAGAGTTCCCCGAGCGAACCGATCTTGCTTCCTTCGGAATCGATCACATTGGCGCTGCTGCCGACCAGACGGTCGATTTTATCCTTGGCGATCATTTCTCATCTCCTTATTGATCCCACCTGCCCCGGCTTAGCCGCGGCGAGAACGCTCCGGAGGCACGGGTGTGTACCGGGCGCAATGATGGTTTTGATGGTTCTGCCGCACCGCGAGGCGGTCGGGCCAGCAAGGCTGCCAGCCGTGGTTCCCAATCCTCAGCGGGCTGCGGCCCCAATCTGATGGGAGGCCGTGAAGGGTTCACCGTGGCTTTGGTGACCTCTTCGGGAAGGTTGCTTACGTTGTAAGCAAAGCATGCTTAGCATTCACCTGCAACCCCCATCGCCGAAAAAATTTTGTCGCAGCCAGCACGCGCCTGCGGCCTCCGCGGAGCTGCCTGCCACGCAGCGCGGAATGCCGCGGGAACCTGCCTTGGGGAGCGGCAGTCCCGGGCCTGCACCGCCACAGTGGAGGCACCGGTCTCAGCCCAGGACCGGATTTACGGGCCGGTTCCCGGCACAGTAGACCTGGCAAAAGTCTCGGCAGAAGGTCCACACAGCCGCAACGATAAACTCGAAGAGTGACTTCCGAGACCCCTGCCCCAGCCAACACCAACTCCGAGAGCACTGGCCGCGAGGTACAGTCCAAGCAGCCGGAGAAGGTTTCCGACCTCTTCGACCCGCAGCGCTGGCGTGTGGTGGAGGGCTTCGAATTCCAGGACATGACCTACCACCGCCAGGTGGAACGCGACGCCGACGGGAACGTGATCCGTGATCTGCCCGCGGTGCGCATCGCTTTCAACCGGCCGGAGGTGCGCAACGCTTTCCGGCCCGGAACGGTCGACGAGCTCTACCGGGCGATGGACCATGCGCGGATGACGCCGGATGTCGCCACGGTGCTGCTGACCGGCAACGGCCCCTCCGCCAAGGACGGCGGCCACTCGTTCTGCTCGGGCGGAGACCAGCGCATCCGCGGCCGTGACGGTTACCGTTATGCAGACGGAGAGACCAAGGAGACCATCGATCCTGCCCGTGCCGGCCGGCTGCACATTCTGGAAGTCCAGCGGTTGATGCGCACGATGCCCAAAGTGGTCATCGCCGTCGTCAACGGCTGGGCTGCCGGCGGCGGGCATTCGCTGCACGTGGTCTCGGACCTGACCATCGCCTCCCGCCAGCACGGCAAATTCAAGCAGACTGATGCCACTGTTGGCAGCTTCGACGCAGGCTACGGCTCGGCGTTGCTGGCCCGGCAGATTGGCCAAAAGGCGGCGCGCGAGATTTTCTTCCTGGCCCGCGAATACTCCGCCGAGGACATGGTCCGCATGGGCGCGGTCAACGAGGCGGTCGACCACGAGCGCCTCGAAGAGGTGGCGCTGGAGTACGCCGCGGACATCGCCCGGCAGTCCCCCCAGGCCATCCGGATGCTCAAGTTCGCCTTCAATCTGGCCGATGACGGACTGGCCGGCCAGCAGGTCTTCGCCGGTGAAGCCACCCGGCTGGCCTACATGACGGACGAAGCCGTTGAAGGCAAGGAAGCGTTCCTGGCCAAGCGCGACCCCGACTGGTCTGCGTTCCCCTACTACTTCTAAGGCGGCAGGGATGGACATCCAGCCGGCCCTGACCGCGCTGACGGCAGCGCTGGGCGGCGAGGGTCCCGCCGTCGAAATCGCCGCCGATGGGACCCCGCTGCCGGTGACGTCGCCCGGACTGGCTCCGGAGACCGCCGCCATTGTCCGGACCTCGGGTTCCACCGGCACGCCCAAGGCCACCATGCTGGGCATCGACGCGCTGGCTGCGTCGTCGATGGGCACCGCGCTGCGGCTGGGCGGCGAGGGCCAGTGGCTGCTGACGCTGGCACCGAATTACGTCGCCGGCCTGCAGGTGCTGGTCCGCTCGCTCTACGCCGGCACCCGGCCCGGGGCCATGGACCTGTCCCACGGCTTCACCGCCCAGGCGTTCACCGACGCCGCCTCCGCGCTGACCGACCGGTTCCGGATCACCTCCCTGGTGCCCACCCAACTTCACCGGCTGCTCTCCTCCCCGGCGCCGGAAACAATCAGCGCGTTGCGCCGCTTTGACGCGATCCTGCTGGGCGGGGCGCGGATGCCGGCGGCGCTGCGCGCCGAGGCGGTGAAGCATTCGCTGAAGATAGTGCGCACCTACGGCATGAGCGAGACCTGCGGCGGCTGCGTGTACGACGGCGTGCCGCTGCAGGGCGTCAGCTTGCAGCTCGAAGAGGGCCGGGTCCTGATCGGCGGCGACGTGGTGGCCGGCGGCTACCTGGAGAACCCCGAGCTGACCGCGGCACATTTCAGCGAGTCCGGCGGCACCCGGTGGTTCCGCACCGAGGACCTGGGTGAGATCGACGACGCCGGTGCGCTCACCGTGAGCGGGCGTGCGGACGATGTGCTGATCACCGGCGGCGTCAAGGTCTCGGCGGCCGCCGTCGCCGAGTCGATTGAACGGCTCCCGGAGGTACGGGCGGCTTTGGTGGCGGGAATCCCGGACCCGGAGTGGGGCACCATGGTGTGCGCCGCCGTCGTCGGAACCGCCACCGCGGACCAGATCCAGTCGGGCGTCCGCGCGGCACTGGGAAGTCCGGCCGTCCCGCGGCACATTGTGCATCTGGATGCGCTGCCGCTGTTGTCCAACGGGAAACCGGACCGTCTGGCTGTGGCGGAGATCCTGCGCCGGTCGGCGGCGGGAGCCGCGCTGCCCGGCGAAGAGCAGCTTGGGGCGGAACCGCCGCGATCGTGACATCCGGCACTCCCGCTCCGCCTGCTGCACGGTCCAGCGCTGCCCATGGGCGAGAATAGAACCTTGCTGCGGACGCCCGCAGCCGATGATGTACCAGTCCCCCACAGGTAAGGATCTTCCACAGTGGCTACAGCCGGGCAATGGCTCGAAGGGGCACGGCCCCGCACCCTTCCGATGTCGATCGCGCCGGTGATCGTCGGCAGCGCGGCCGCCTATGAGCTGGGGTCTTTCCGGCCACTGCTGGCCGTGCTGGCTGCGCTGGTGGCCATTCTGTTCCAAGTGGGGGTGAACTACGCGAACGACTATTCGGACGGCGTCCGCGGCACCGACGACGTGCGCGTCGGACCGCTGCGGCTGACCGGCTCCGGGCTGGCCACGCCGCAAGCGGTGAAGGCCGCCGCCTTCGGCAGCTTCGGGCTGGCCCTGGTCGCCGGACTCGCACTGATCATCCTGTCCCAAACCTGGCCGCTGTTGCTGGTGGGCGTGGGCTGCGTAATTGCGGCCTGGGGCTACACCGGCGGCAACAACCCGTACGGCTACCGCGGGCTGGGCGAGGTCTATGTGTTCCTGTTCTTCGGCATTGTCGCCACCATGGGAACCACCTACACCCAGGCGCTGCAGGTCAGCTGGCCGTCCTTCATCGGCGCCGTCGGGACCGGCTTGATCGCCACTGCCCTCCTGATGGCCAACAACGTCCGCGACATCCCCACCGACCGCGAAGTCGGGAAAATGACGCTGGCAGTCCGCATGGGCGACGAGGCCGCGCGCATCAGCTACGTCATGATGCTGGCGGTGGCTCTCCTGCTGCCGCTGATTCTGGTCTACGAATTCCCCTGGATCCTGCTGGTCCTGCTGCTGGTGCCGGCGTGCCTCACGCCCTGCTGGCTGATGCTCAAGGGTAAGAAGCGCGAGAGCCTGATACCGGTACTGAAGCAGACCGGCCTGATCAATCTGGGCTTCGCCGTCGCCTTCGGCCTGGGCTTGGTGCTCAGCACGATCATGTAGGGCGGTGCTGTGGGCTCCCGCCTGCAGTCAACGCAGGGTGCCGTGGCCGAACTAGCCGCGGGATCCGGCTAGCTCTGGTCCGTGGACCTGGGTTCGTCCGGCTTCTGCTGGGCTGGCTGCTGGTGCGCCGGCTGCTGTGCAGGCTTGGGCTTGCGGTCCGAATCCACCCGCAGCTCTCCATGCTGCTCGACGGCGGAGTCCTCGGCCAGCGCGTCGGAGATCTCCGTGGAGGTCCGCGGTGCCGCCACACCTTTGGAGAAGCGGCTGGCGAGTGCCCTCCCGGCTTCGTCCCTCATCTGGCGGAAGAACAGGTAGGTGATGCACCAGCCCATGACCGCGGCCGCTAGGGCGGAGTAGATGACGCCCAGCCTCAGGAACAGGCAGATAACAAAGATGACGGCCATGATGCCAAGCCGCAGGGCGCTGAATTTCCAAAATGCCACCCCTCAAGTTTACGCTGCCCGCGAGATCACACGGACGGCCTACGGTTTCCGCAGTCCCCAGCGCAGTGCTCACCTACAATTAATGCATGGTCCGTCTCTTTATCCTGCTCGCGGTACTGGCTCTCGCAGTGGTGATCTATGCCCTGATCGAGTGCATTCGGTCCCGGCCCCACGAGGTGCGCAGTATCTCAAAACCGGGATGGATCCTGGCCATCATCTTGGTCCCGCTGATCGGCGCCCTGATGTGGTTTATGTGGGGGCGTCCCCGCGCGGGCGGCCGGCAACCCCAGCAAGCGCCCCGCCCGACTGCTCCGGACGATGACATTGCGTTCCTCCGCACTCTTGATGCCCAGCGCCGCGCCAAACAGCGCGAAGAGGAACAGAAAAAGCGTGAGCAGGAGCCGAAGAAGCGCGACCCGGAACCGAAGAAACGCGAGGACCGGCCGCACGGCAACGAGGACAAGCCTGCCACCCATGACGGCCGGCAACTGAGCGAAGACGATCCGGATAACGGTCCGCGCTAATCAGCCCTGAGACCCGGGTTTCGACAAAGGCCCGCAGCTCTGCGTGAATCCAGAGCTGCGGGCCTTCTTAATTTATGGAGACTGGCGGTGTGGACACCTGCCGGCACGGCGCTTGACACCGCAGGCCGAAGAGGCGGGCGGGATTCCCCGGCGCACCCGTTGGATCAGACGGCTTTCTCGCCCGTCAGGGAGGCGGGGCTGCTTCCCCGCCTGCCCGCCCGCTAGGTGGGCGGGCATACCCGTCTGTCCGGGCCGGTAAGGAGCTAGACCCCGGCGTAGCTGTGCAGGCCGGCGAAGAAGACGTTGACGATCGTGAAGTTGAAGACCACGCAGAGGTAGCCGACGATGGACAGCCATGCGGCGCGGGTTCCGGTCCAGCCGCGGGTGGCGCGGGCGTGCAGGTAGCCTGCGTAGACCACCCAGATCACGAACGTCCAGACTTCCTTGGTGTCCCAGCCCCAGTAGCGGCCCCAGGCCTCTTCGGCCCAGATAGCGCCGAGCACCAGGGTGAAAGTCCAGAACACGAAGGACACCGCGTTGATCCGGTAGGCGGCGTTCTCCAGCGTCAGCGCGGAGGGCACCAAGCGCATGAAAGCCAGGTTGTCCGCTTTGCCCGCGCGGCCGCGGGCCTCACGGTTGCCCTGGATCAGCTGCAGCACGGACATGGCGAAGGTCAGCGTGAACAGCGCGGACGCCAGCACCGCCACCGAGACGTGGATGATGATCCAGTAGCTCTGCAGGGCGGGGATCAGGTGGGCCACCGGCGTCGGGAATCCGATGGTGGCAGCGATCAGCATGACCACCACGAGCCCGATCACGAACGAGCCGAGGAAACGCAGGTCCTTGCGGGTCAGGGCAATCAGGTAGACAACCGCCACCATCAGCGCGCCGGTGGTGCAGAATTCGTACATGTTGCCCCACGGCACCCGGTGCGCTGCCAACCCGCGGGTCACCACACCGGCGGCCAGGATGACGGTCGCCAGCACGGTGAGGGCCACGCCGATGCGCGCTGCGGCCCGGCGTTCCTTGCCGTAGTTCATCGAGTCGGAGGCCATTTCGACGGTGTGCGCCTGCCCTGCGCTGCCGCCGGCGGCCCGGCCCGCAGCGGATCCGGCGGTGGCTCCGGCCGCGCCGACCAGCACTGCCGAGTCCGCCGTGGCATGCTCGGCGGCCAGCCGGTCCTCGACGGCCTTGATGGTCTTGCTGGACTTCGCCAGGTCCCAGCAGAAGGCGATGAAGGCGACGGTGAACGCCATCGCACCGAGCAGCATGAACAGCTCGCTGTACTGGGCCAGTGTTTGGTCAATCGTGGGCATGGGAAGAGGTGTCCTTAGGAGTTGTCAACGCCGGCGGCGCTCTTGCTATTGTGCGCCTGTGGGCCGGCATCCGTCAGCCATTGGTCGCGGAGAAGTTTGCTGATGGTCGCTGCTTCAAGGGCCAGACGGTGGTCCTCGCCGCGGGCCAGCAAGCCCCACTCCACCATCGTGCGTCCGTCGTCGTGGGTGCCGGCACGGACCCAGACGCGGCGCCGCCCGATGAACAAGGAGGCGCCCAGCCCGGCCATTGCCAGCGAGGAGAAGACGAGGGCCCCGAGCTTGCCCGGATCATGGTGGATGTCCAGCGCGGCATAGCGCACCAGTCCGTCGAAGGTGATGCTGCCCATTCCGTTGGGCAGTTCCTTCGTCTCGTAGGCGGCGAGCTCGATGCCGCCGCTGTCCTGGTTGCGGTCATTGAGCACGGTGAGGTTGCTGGTGTCCAGCACAAAGACGTTCTTCGGATCGCCGTTGTCCAGGCCCAGGTCGCCATAGTAGGAGTTCAGGTAGAGCCGCGGGTTCATCGGGTCCGGGTCGCTGCCGTAGGCCACCCCGTCCTCGCCTTCCATCGCCGTGGGCAGGAAGAAGCCCACGAAGCCCAGCTGTTCGGGCTTCGCGTCCGGCACCTTGATCACCATCGTGGAGGTGTAGGCGCCGTCGTTGGGGATGGCGACGACGGGGCCCTGGTGGGCGATGTTGCCCTCGCCGTCCCGGATGGTCACCACCGGGGCATAGCCGTTGCCCATCAGGTAGACGTTGCTGCCGCCGATGGTCAGCGGATGGTTGACCTTCAGGACCTGCTGCTCTGCGGGTTCCCCCGGCTCGCGCACGGACATGGTGGCGGTGAAGTCCAGCGGCTGCCCGTAATGGGTGGTCGATTCGCGGTCGAATACCACCTCGAACTTGTCCAGCGACAGGGAGAACGGGTCCAACCGGTCCTCGGTGAAGCCGGTCCCCGGGTTGAAACTGTCATAGCCGATCAGCGAATTCACGAACGTTTCGCCCTCGACCAGAACCCGCTGGCCGGTGTAGCCGAACTGGCCACCGATCGCCACCGAGACCAGTACGCCGATCAGCGAGGTATGGAAGACCAGGTTTCCGATTTCCTTGGCGAAGCCGCGTTCGGCGCCGACGGAGGGCCGGTCGGTGTCCGCGTCGCGCACGTCCACCCGGTAGCCGCGGCGCTTCAGCAGTCGGGCGGCCTCTTCGACCGCGGAACGTGCCGAGAGGCCGGTTTCGGCGGGGACCGCCATGGAACCGTACTCGGGAAGCCGGGACAGCCGGCGCGGCGTCCGGGGTGGCTGGGACCGCATGGCCTTGTAGTGCTGGATGGCCCGCGGGATGACGCAGCCAATCAGCGATAGGAACAGCAGCAGGTAGATGGCGGAGAACCACACCGAGGAGTACACGTCGAAGAGCTGGAAGCGGTCCAGCCACGGCCCGACCTCCGGGTTGTCGGTCAGGTACTGCGTCACCACGGCGGGGTTGGCCGGGCGCTGCGGGAACAGCGACCCCGGGACCGCTGCCACCGCCAGCAGCAGCAACAGGAACAGCGCGGTGCGCATGCTGGTCAGCTGGGTCCAGGCCCAGCGCAGCATGCCGAGGAAGCCCAGCGCGGGAACGGCGACGTCGTCCCGTTTCCGGTTGCGGTCGGTCACCGCACGGCCTTTGCCGCCACCGGTGCCCGGTCCGTCCGGGGCGGGTGCACCGGCGTCGTCATGGCGCTGAGCGCCGTCGGGGGTCTGACTCATCAGATCGGGAGCCTCACTTCATTTGCAAACCAGTCCTGCAATTGCGTCACCCAGTCCCCCCAGAGCCCGGTGGCCATCAGCAGGCCCAAAACTACCAACATGGCCCCGCCCGACCGCTGCAGGAACAGCCGGTGCTTGCGGAAGAACGCCATGGCGCCCATCCCCCGCCGCACACCGAGCGCGATCAGCAGGAACGGGATGCCCAGGCCGAGGCAGTACACGAAGGCCAGGAACGCGCCCTTCGCCGCATCCGCGCCGCCGGAGTACGCCAGCGCCTGGACCGCGGAAAAGGTGGGGCCAATGCACGGCGCCCAGCCCAGCCCGAACGTCATGCCGAGCACCGGGGCACCCCATAGCCCCGCAGGCGGACGGGAGTGGATCTTACGGTCCCGTTGGAAGAAGGACAGTCCGCCCATAAAAATGATGCCCATGAGCACGACGACGATGCCCAGCAGTTGGGTGATCCAGCCGGCGTCGCTGCCCTTCAGCCAGGCACCCAGCTGGCCGAAGACCGCCCCGATGAAGACGAAGACGATGGAAAAGCCGAGCACAAACAGGCCGATGCCGGCGAACATCCGGCCGCGGCGCTGCCGTTCCAGGTCCACGCCGGTCAGGCCGGTGACATAGCCCATGTAGCCGGGAACCAGCGGCAACACACACGGAGACAGGAAGGAGACCAGGCCGGCCAGCATGGCCACGGGGATGGCCAGCAGCACGGAGCCGTTCAGCACCGTGTCGCCGAAGGCGCCCCCCAAGGTCATCGGCAGCGAGGCCGTCGCCCACCCCACGGCTACGCGGCCACTGCGTCTTTGATCAGGGCTTTGAGCGTGCCCTTGTCCGCCACGCCCAGGATCCGGGCGGCGACCCGGCTTTCCTTGTCCAGCACCAGCGTGGTGGGCACGGCCTGGGGCGGCACATAGGATGTCATGGCCAGCAGGATGCCGCCGTCCTTGTCCATGAAACTGGGGTACGTGATCCCGAAGTTGCGCTCGAAGGCCTCGGCGGTGGGCCGCTCGTCACGGATGTTGACGCCGTAGAACTGGGCGCCGTCGGCGAACTCTTCGCTGAGGGCCTGCAGGTCCGGGGCTTCCAGCCGGCACGGTGCACAGGAGGCGTACCAGAAGTTCAGCACGGTGACTTTGCCGGCCCAGTCGGCTGCATCGACGGGGGTGCCGTCAAAGAGCTTGGCGGTCAGCTGCACCGGTTCGCCCCGGGAACCGGGCGCATATTCGGTCACCGATCCGTCGCCGGCGATGTAGTTCTTGTTGTCTCCGGCGTTGGCCTGCTGCGCCAACGGGTCCTCCACGGAACAGGCCGCCAGCGACAAGGCACCAAGCAGCCCCGCACCGGCCTTGAACACGGTACGGCGGTCGAACAATCGGGGGTTATCGGCAGTCACAGTCACACTCTTCTTCGTGGGGTTGAGGGCATCCCACTTCTACAACGCGTAGTAATTCTATTATGCTCCCGGCAGGTTCGCCGCACCGGGCAGCAAATCGGAGCAGGGCTCTTCATAGCGCACCGCGGCGAGCCGCCCGCCGTCGAACTCCAGGGAGGTCACTGACGCCAGCGTGCACTGCCGGCGACGGGGATCGTGCCAGAGCGGCTTGCCCTCGCTGGCCAGTCGGGTGACCCAGATGGGCAGCTGGTGGCTGACCAGGATCGCCTCGGCTCCGGGGCCGCCGAACTCAACGGCATGACGCCGGGCGTCGTCGATGGCTTCGCGCATTCGGGCCACCTGCGCCGCGTACGGCTCCCCCCAGGACGGCCGGAAGGGATTGTAAAGGCGCCGCCAGTACCGGGGCTCGCGCAGGTGTGAGCGGATGTCGGCCAAGCCCTCGAAGTGGTTCTCGGCTTCGATGATCCGCTCATCGGTAACAATCTCGAGGCCCAGAGCCTTCGCGGTGGGCTCGGCGGTCTCTTGCGCCCGGGTTAGCGGCGAGGCCACCAGATAACTGATGGTGGCGCCCTCTTTCCGGCGCTCCGAAAAGTAGTCACCAGCGCGGCGGGCCATCTCCTGCCCCAGCTCAGACAGGCGGAAGCTCGGCAGCCTGCCATAAAGCACACGGTCGGGGTTGTGGACCTCGCCGTGGCGGAGCAGATGGACAGTGGCTTCGGGCATGCTTACCAGTGTCTCAAACCGGGCCGGTATGCCCAAAAGACCGGCCGCCGGCCCATGCCGCGAATCCCCTTCCGGCGGCCCCAAAATCATCCTTCAGGGCGACCGACACGGCGCTGGACTGCATTGTAGTGTTGCAGTAACAGCCTCCACGCGCCCCGGCGGCCGGGCTCGCAGGCCCCGGCCGCGGATGAGATGAAAAGGATCCGGCCATGAGCACCCCACAGAACGAACCGAACAAGCCCGGTGACGGGGAAGGCCGGCCCGACGGCCAGGAACAGCCCCAGTACGGGCAGAACTTGCCTCAGTACGGCCAAAATTTGCCGCAGTACGGGCAGAACGCCCCGCAGCAGCCGGGCTCCGATCAGCCGCAGTATGGGCAGAACGCCCCGCAATACGGCCAGCAGTATGGGCAGAACGCTCCGCAGTACGGTCAGCAGCCCTACGGCCAGGGACAGCAGGGCCAGTCTCCCTATGGCCAGCAGTACGGGCAGCAGCCGTATGGCTACCAGAACGCCGTGCCGGGTCAGTACGGTTACCCGAGCGGCCAGCCGCAGGTCGGCGCCAAACCTACGCGTCCGCGCGAAGTGGTCATCGCGTTCTGGCTGATCATTGCGGCGGCGGCATTGACCGCCATCGAGATGCTGACCGAGCTGTCCAACCTGGATGGGACCATGGCGGCGGTGCTCCAGGATCCGTCAGTCCGCGAAGCCCTCGGCGAGCAGGGTGGTCAGTTCTCCGACGCCGAACTGTCGCAGATGATGAGTGGCACGGCCGGAGTGATCATTGTCGTCACCGCGGTGATCGCCGTCGGCCTGTACCTGCTGGTGGCCTTCGGCGTAAAGGCCGGCAAGAACTGGGCCCGGATCACCGGCACCGTGTTTGCCGCGCTGTCGCTCTTTGGGCTCTTCAACATCTGGTTCGGCACGCTGTCCGTGCTGCTGGGCATCGCGGCGATCGTTCTGCTGTTCCTGCCGGCATCGAACCAGTTCTTCCAGGCCACCAAGGCGCACAAGTACGGCATCTACGGCCGCTAAGCCAACCGGCCGGGCTGTTCCACGCCGGCTAGCGACGGGCGCTGGACTCGGAGTTGTCCTCCGTCTCCTGCGCCCGTTGTGCGTGGTAGGCCAGAATCTGCAATTCGGTGGCCATGTCCACCTTGCGCAGTTGCACGGTCGGCGGCACCTGGAGCACCACTGGTGCGAAGCTGAGGATGCTCATCACTCCGGCAGCCACCAGCCGGTCACAGAGTCCCTGGGCCACGCCGGCAGGCACCGCCAGGACCGCCATGTTGGCCGCGGTCTGGCGCAGGACGGCTTCCAGTTCGGAGATGGGACTGACGCGCAGCCCTGCCACTTCGGACCCGACCACGGCCGGGTCCGCGTCGAAGAGCGCCACCACACCGAACCCCTTGGTGGAGAAACCGGAGTAACCGGCCAGCGCCCTGCCCAGGTTGCCGACGCCGACGATCGCGACTTTCCACTCATGCAGGAGGCCCAAAGCGGCGGAAATCTCCTGGCTGACCAGGCGCACGTCGTAGCCCACGCCGCGGGTGCCGAAGGACCCCAGGTAGGACAGGTCCTTGCGCAGGGTGGGCGGGCTGACCCCGGCGGATTCAGCCAGCTGCTCCGACGATATGCGTTCCGTGCCACCGGCCATCAGCGAATTCAGCACCCGGAGGTAGATGGTCAGGCGTGCCAGCGCAGCCGGCGGGATCTCCTGACCGGAAGGCTTGGCCGCCTCGATGTCCGGGAGGTGGGTCACTGTTCTCGCTCCGATGCCTGCTGCGGGCTCCGGGCAGGCTGTTTGGCGCCGTTCCGGTTCCTGGCTGCCCCGGCGGTTGTCCTGCCAAGGCTGGTGTTCCCTTAGATTAAGCTCCGCCGCGCCGGTCTCCAACTCCGATGACAACGGGGCGGTAGAAGCTACTGCGTGAGCAGGCGCCGCAGGCGCTCCGCATCTATGTGCCAGAAATCCCGCTGCACGCCGTCGATCATGACCACCGGGATCTCTTCCACAAAGCGGCGCTCCAGCTCCGGGTCTTCCAGGATGTTTTTTTCCGCCCAGGGCACACCGAGCTCCCCCGCGACGGTGCCCACCGTCTCGCGTGCCGCCTGGCACAGATGGCAGCCGGGTTTAGTCAGCAGCACCAATTCGTGGTTGCGGCGCTCGGATCCGTTCATAACTTCCACGGTAGCCGTCGGCGGTGGTGAACGGGGAATCCCCGGCGCCTCGTTAGACTCGAAGTATGTCCAAGTCCGCCGCCGGCCATGCACAGCGAGCCTCGGTCTCCGCCGATCCGGGGACGGAGGCCGCATTTTTCGACGTCGACAACACGCTGATGCGCGGCGCGAGCCTGTTCCACGTGGCCCGCAAGATGTATCAGCGGGGCGCCTTCCGGATGCGGGACGCTGCCAGCTTCGGTTTCAAGCAGGCGCGGTTCCTGATGCGCGGCGAAAGTCTGAAGGACATCCAGTCCATCCGGGAGACGGCCTTGGCCCTGGCCACCGGCCTGTTGAGCGACGACGTCAAGCAGTTGGGCGACGAGGTCTATGACGAAGTCATCGCGTCCAAGATTTGGCCCGGCACCCGGGCATTGGCAGACCAGCACCTGCGCGTGGGCCGGAGGGTCTGGCTGGTCACGGCTACCCCGGTGGAAGTGGCCGCCGTGATTGCGGACCGGCTGGGCCTGACCGGAGCGCTGGGCACGGTCGGCGAACTCGAGAACGGGGCGTACACCGGACGGCTGGTCGGGGACATCCTGCACGGGCCGGCCAAAGCCGTTGCGGTCGAAGAACTGGCAACCCGGCAGGGCCTCGACCTGGCACGCTGCTGGGCCTACAGCGACTCCTACAACGATGTTCCGCTGCTGACCCTGGTGGGCAATCCGGTGGCCATCAATCCGGATACCCGGCTGCGCCGGCACGCCCGGGAGAACAACTGGCCGGTCTATGACTTCCGCAGCGGTCGCCGCGCGGCCACGCTGGGGCTCAAGGCCGCCACCGGCGCGGGCGCAGTCTACGGGCTGTGGCGCGGCGTAAACCGGTTCCGCCGGCACGCGGCTTAAACAAGTGACTTAAACGCACACGGTCCGCCAGTTTCCTGACGGACCGTGGAAGCTTGTAAACCGGTAAACGGTCCTACTTCTTGTTGCGGCGCTGGTGGCGGGTCTTGCGAAGCAGCTTGCGGTGCTTCTTCTTGGCCATACGCTTGCGGCGCTTCTTAATAACTGAACCCACGAGTCCCTCATTCACTGATAGTTTCCGCGCTGCCGGTGCCCGGCGGGGGCACACGCCAACTTACGGTTTTCCGACGATGACGTAAAACGTTCCTTAACAGGGTACAGCTTCCGCGCACCCGTCATTGACCGCCGAAGGCCGCGGAGCCGCTGTCCGGATGTCAGGCGGTGCCGGTTTCCCGGTCGATCACCGCACCGCGCAAGTACTCCTCCACGGCCGATTCGGGCACCCGGTAGGAACGTCCAAAGCGAACGGCAGGCATCTCACCCGAATGCACCAGCCGGTAAACGGTCATCTTGGACACGCGCATGACTGCGGCCACTTCCGACACCGTCAAGAAGCGCACATTCGAGAAGTTGTTCTCGTCAGCCATTTCGCACTGTTCCTTTACTGTAAGCAACGACGACGGCGTGCCGCCTTGCCCTGCCCCAAACCTTCTTCCTAGATACTTTAGAGGCTGTTGTGGCGAAAGTGAAAGCGGCCACTGTAGCGTAAGTGATTTATTGCTGCACGGCCTGCGTCCGCGGGGCGGCGCTTGCTCCCCGATGTCGGGCCGTGGCTGCCAGCTGCGCCAGCACGTCGGCGGTCACATCCCACTCCATGCAGGCGTCCGTCACGCTCTGCCCGTAGACCAGGCCGGCCCCGTCAGCGTTTTCAGCGACATCCATTTTCTGCGCTCCGCCTACCAGGAAGCTCTCCATCATGATGCCGGCGATTGCGCTGCCGCCTGCCTCGAGTTGCGCCGCGATCTCCAGCGCCACCTCGGCCTGGCGGTGGTGGCTCTTGCCGCTGTTGGCGTGGCTGGCATCCACGATCAGCCGCGGATTCAGTCCCGCCTCCGCCAGCGCTGCGGAGGCGGCTGCAACATGCTCGGCGCTGTAGTTCGGGCCGGTCTTGCCGCCGCGCAGGATCAAGTGGGTGTCCGGGTTGCCGTCGGTGGCCACCAGAGCGGCACGACCGTCGCCGTCGATCCCCAGGAAAGTCTGCGCCGCGGACGCGGCCTGGCAGGCATCGAGTGCCACCTGCAGTCCGCCGTCCGTGCCGTTCTTGAATCCCACCGGCATGGATAGGCCGGACACCAGTTGGCGGTGGATCTGGCTCTCCGTGGTCCGCGCACCGATCGCGCCCCAGCTGACCAGGTCCGCCAAGTACTGGGGGCTGATCGGTTCCAGGAATTCGGTGGCCACCGGCAGGCCCAGCTCGGCCACCTCCAGCAGGAAGGTCCGCGCCAGCCGCAGCCCGGCGGCTATGTCGTGGGATCCGTCCAGGCGGGGATCATTGACCAGGCCCTTCCAGCCGACGGTGGTACGCGGTTTCTCGAAGTAGGTGCGCATCACGATCAGCAATTCTTCGCGGTGTTCCCGCGCAACCTGGGCCAGCCGGCGCGCATAGTCCAGGCCGGCCTCGGTGTCGTGGATGGAGCATGGACCGACGATCACCAGCAGCCGGTCGTCCACGCCGTCCATGACCGCGCGGATTTCCTCCCGGCCACGGGCCACGACGGCGGCCGCCCCAGCCGTCAGCGGCTGCTCGGCCATGAGTTCCGCTGGCGACGGCAGCGGCTTGAAGCTGCTCACCCGCAGGTTATTGGTGCCGCGCGGCGTAGGTGTTTCGCCGACTCCGTCGCCTGCGCGGAGCGCTGTCGCTTCGGGCTGCGCGGACGCTTCCAGGAGGCGGCTGGCTGGTGCATTCATGTTCGGTGTCCCGTCTGTTGGCGGCGGGACCACAGAACCCGCCGGAGAAATGGCGAAGGGCAGAGAATCATCTCTGCCCTGTTGGCTCTGAAGGTTGATATGCGTACGCGCTAAGCGGTTACGTCAGGCCCCTCCAGAGCCAACGCAAAATACGCATACCAACGAGTCGTCATACCGGCACTCTACGCCGCATGCTCCGGGGCCGGAAAACCGGCACCCGCGACATGACCGAATGTGACGCCGGTGGATCGGGCCTCCCCGGCGGGTTCCGCCGGTCGCCGCTGCGGTGCACTCACTGGTGCCTGGCCGCGTCCGGCGAGGCCAGCCCGGCCAGGATATCGATGCCGAAGACCGGTTCCCGGTCCAGCGGACGGATCTCGGTGATGCCGTGCGGTTCCAGCGCTGCAGCGACAGACCGCTGGAAGCGCTGGACGTTGGCTCCCAGTCCGCCGCCAAGGACCACCGGGCCGGCCAAGCCGAGCCGGGCCGCCACCAATCGGATCTGGCCGGCGAGGTCGGCCGCTGCGCGGTCAATAATCCCTGCAGCCGGCTCTTCGCCCTCCTCGGCGGCGGCCACCACCACCCGGGACTTGTCCGCCCAGAACCGCCGGTCGGTCTGCGGCGAGTGAAACATGGCGATCAAGTCCACGGGTTTCCGCAGTCCGCAGTCCGCTAACAGCAGCGCCGTCAGCCGATCCGGCTGCAGGCCGGCATCCAGCCGGGAGAGCGCATGCCGGACAGCCTCCCGGCCCAGCCAGTAGCCGCTGCCTTCGTCGCCGAGCAGGTGCCCCCAACCGCCGGCACGGGCTTCCTCGCCGGCGTCGTTGACGCCCCACACAGACGATCCGGTACCGGCCACCACGCCGATTCCGGTCCTCCGGTGGCCGGCGGCCAGCACCAGCCGGGTGTCGTGGACCACATGGATGGCCGCTCCGGGGGCCAGCGGGGCAAGCAGCGCGCGCAGCGCCGCGGCGTCGCCGTCGGTGTCGATGCCGCCGGCTCCGGCGTAGACCGCAGCGATCCGGGCCGCGCCAAGCCGGCCGAACACCTCGGACAAGGCAGCGGCGGCCTGGGCCGGGCTGGCGTTCTGCACGTTCGCGCTGCCCGCCGTCGCTTCGGCGACCACCCGGCCGTCGTCCAGCCGGATACCGTGCGTCTTGCTGCCGCCGATATCCAGCCCGATCAGTGTCTGAACCATGGACCGAGCTTACAGTTCCGCACCGAGACCAAAACGACGGTGCCCGCCTCAGGGCGGGCACCGTCGTCGTGCAGTGGGTTTTTGCCGGGTCAGCGGGACTAGATGAGCCCCTGTGCCAGCATCGCGTCTGCAACCTTCTTGAAGCCGGAGATGTTGGCGCCGGCCACGTAGTTGCCGGGCATGCCGTACTTGTCGGCGGTCTCGGCACAGCGGTCGTGGATGCCCACCATGATGTCCGTCAGCCGCTGTTCGGTGTACTCGAAGCTCCACGCGTCGCGGCTGGCGTTCTGCTGCATTTCCAGCGCGGAGGTGGCCACGCCGCCGGCATTGGCTGCCTTGCCGGGGCCGAAGAGCACATTCGCTTCCTGGAAGATGGCGGCGGCTTCGCTGGTGCAGGGCATATTGGCGCCTTCGGCGACCGCAACCAAACCGGCTTCCACCAGGCGGCGGGCGGACTTGTCGTCCAACTCGTTCTGCGTCGCGCTGGGCAGGGCCACGGTGCAGTCGACGTCCCAGACATTGCCCTCGGCCACGTAGTGGACGCCGGCGCCGCGGCGCTCGGCGTAGTCGGAGATGCGGCCGCGCTCAACTTCCTTGATCTGGCGCAGCAGTTCGACGTCGATGCCGGCTTCGTCCACCACGTAACCGCCGGAGTCGGAGGCGGTGACCACCTTGGCACCGAGCGCCTGGGCCTTTTCGATGGCGTTGATCGCCACGTTGCCGGAACCGGAGATCACCACGCGCTGACCGTCGAAGCTCTGGCCCCGGGTCTTGAGCATCTCCTGGGCGAACAGCACGGCGCCGTAGCCGGTGGCTTCGGGCCGGACCAGCGAACCGCCCCAGCCGGTGCCCTTGCCGGTGAGCACGCCGGACTCGTAGCGGTTAGTGATGCGCTTGTACTGGCCGAACAGGTAGCCGATCTCGCGGGTACCCACGCCCATGTCTCCGGCGGGAACGTCGGTGTATTCGCCAATGTGGCGGTACAGCTCGGTCATGAAGGACTGGCAGAAACGCATCACTTCGTTGTCGGAACGGCCGCGCGGGTCAAAGTCCGAGCCGCCCTTGCCGCCGCCGATGGGCATGCCGGTCAGGGCATTCTTGAAGATCTGCTCGAAGCCCAGGAATTTGACAATGCCCAGGTACACCGACGGGTGGAACCGCAGGCCGCCCTTGTACGGGCCGAGTGCGGAGTTGAATTCGACGCGGAAGCCACGGTTGATCTGGACGTTGCCGGCGTCGTCCATCCACGGGACCCGGAAGATGATCTGGCGTTCGGGTTCGCAGATACGCTGCAGAATGGCGGCATCGGTGTATTCGGGGTGCCGGGCGGAGAGCGGCTCCAGGGTTTCAAAGACTTCGTTGACGGCCTGGTGGAATTCCGTTTCGCCTGGATTGCGGCGGAAGACTTCGTCGCGGACTTCAAGCAGATGGGCATCCATGGGTGCGTCCCTTCCCTAGCTGACGTATTGGGGCACTCAACTTGCTTCAGGCCCTCACAAAGAAAACCACACCGAGGCGGGAACCAAGAAACACATCTGACATATCGCTGAAGTGCCCCGTAACGCGGCCGCGCCGCGGTGATACCGGCTGTTGTACCGCGCCCGGCCCTATAATTCCGGCCCCGCGCAGCGTTGGCGTGCGCGAAATGTGCGGGCGGACACCCGCATCGGGAACAAGCATGCGGAGACAGAATGTGTGAGTCATCACCGCCCGGCCTCCGGTGCCGGCCATCCCCGGCGAGCGTTCAGCCGCGGCTCTGGCGCGGCAGCTCGTCGCGCTTACCCGCGGCGCCGGCGCGGCAGCTCGTCGCACTTACGCGCGGCGCCGTCGCGGCAGCTCGTCACGCTTACCCGCGGCGCCGGCGCGGCAGTTTGGGCAGATGCGCAAAGAGGTCGGCAGCCTTGGTGGTCGCTTTGTTCGCGGCCTGCCCCAGCGACCGGCTGAGGTTGGCCGGCACCGGAACTTCCAGGCTTCGTCCGGAGACCGCATGTCCCGGCTCTTGGGGAGCAACGACGGCGGCCGCCACCACCGGTGCCACCGGCTCGGCCGCGGGCAGCACTTCGACACCGAAGCCGACAATCCATTCGGCCACATCCTGCAGTGGCCCGGTCCGCAGCGAGTAGTACCGCTTCTGCCCCTGGGCGCGCATGGACACCAAGCCGGCCTCGCGCAGCACCTTCAAATGCTTGGAGACGGTCGGCTGGCTGACTTCGAGTTCTTCGACCAGCTCGCCGACCGCCTTATCTCCGTCGCGAAGCGAACCGAGTATGTCCCGGCGCGTACCTTCGGCAATCACTGCAAAGACGTCATCGATGGCCATTCCATTACCCTAATCGCATATATGCCCGCCGGGCACCCCCGGCGGCTGTTCGGAAACCGCAGACAGCGAAATCGTTACACCATGCGCGCCGGAACACCAACAGTGGACAAGAGAGGAGAGCTCAGTCGAACCACGGATCCAGGCCGTGGTACGGGAAGATTTCCTTGCGGGTAGCCATCACGGTGCGGTCCACGCTGTCGTTCGGGTCATAACCGACTTCCCAGGAACGCCACCAGAGGTCGGCGTCGTCGCCCATGTACAGCGGAGCCTGCTGACCGTACCGCACCTCCACGTACTCGTGCCAGGACTGCGGCACCTCGCTGTGCAACGGGATGGGCCGGCCGGAAACAATGGCCAGCATGTGGGTCCAGGACCGCGGGACCACGTTGAAGACGTCGTAGCCGCCGCCGCCGGTGGCGATCCACCGGTCGTCCGCGACCTCGCGGGCCAGATCGGCCATGTCAAGCATCATCTGCCGTTGCGCGTCAATGCTCAGGCGCAGGCTGCTCAGCATGTCGCGGGCGTGGTTGTCACAGCCATGCTGGCTAACGATTACTTCGGGCGCAAAGGCCCTGACCAGCTGCGGGACCACCGCGTGGAAGGCGCGCAGGAAGGCGGCATCACCGCTCCGGGGTGGAAGGGCTACGTTGACCGAACTGCCCAGCGCCTCTGCGCCGCCGCTTTCGTTGGCGAAACCCGTTCCGGGAAACAGGTGGGTACCGGTCTCATGCAAGGAGATGGTCAGCACCCGCGGGTCGTTGTAGAAAATCGACTGCACGCCATCGCCATGGTGGGCATCAACGTCCACATAGGCAACCCGTTGCACGCCGCCGTCCAGCAGGCGTTGGATGGCCAGTGCGCAGTCGTTGTAGATGCAGAACCCGCTCGCCTTGCCTCGCGCCGCGTGGTGCATGCCGCCGGCAAAGTTGACCGCATGCAGCGCCGACCCGTCCAGAATGGCGGACGCCAACTGGAGCGAGGCGCCTGCAATCCGGGCGCTGGCGGCATGCATGCCGGCGAACACCGGATCGTCTTCGGTGCCGAGTCCGCGCGCTTCATCCACCGCCGACGGGTCTTCACTGACCGCCTTTACCGCTGCGACGTAGGCCGGATCGTGGACCGTTTCCAACTCGGCGTCCCCGGCGCTCTCCGCCGCGGCCAAAGTGACATTCGGCCGGTGGAAGATGGCGTATTCGTCGGCCAACCGCGCAGTCAGCTCCAACCGGATCGGGGACATGGGGTGGTGAGCGCCGAAATTGTAGGCCAAGAGGGAGTCGCTCCACACCGCCAAAGTGGGAACCGGGGGAACTGGGGTAGCTGACATCACAGACAGGCTACGCGAAACCGCTCTCCGGCACGCATTCGTCCGGCGCCCGCACGGGTAATTGATGATTTACTACTGCAAGGAACAAATCAGCGATTCGGAGCCGGACAGAAGCGATCGGGATGACCAGACAGCAGCCGTCGTGGCTGGCCGAGCAGGAGCACGGACGATTCTGGCTCCTGCGCACGCTCCGCGACTTCGTGGACAGCGTCGCCAACAGCTCGCCTGCGCGGCTGGCCCTGATCGTCTACGTGGCGGTGATCCTGGTGTTCACCGGGCTGCTGTCCTTGCCAGCGGCCGCCAGGGACGGGCAAATCACCCCGCTATATGATGCTTTCTTCACCGCGGTCTCCGCGGTCTGCGTCACGGGCCTGACCGTGGTTTCCACCGCCGTCCATTGGACGTTCCTGGGCCAAGCCGTCATCCTGCTGGCCATTTTCATCGGCGGCTTGGGCACGCTGACCTTGGCCTCGCTGCTGGCGCTCATGGTGAGCAAGCGGCTGGGTGTCCGCGGCAAGCTGATCGCCCAATCAGCCATGAGCAACGCCGGGCGTCTCGGCGAAGTCGGTACCCTGCTGCGGATCGTGATCACCACCTCGGTCATTATTGAAGTGATCCTGGCCCTGGTGCTTTTCCCCCGCTTCCTGATGCTTGGCGAATCCTTTCCCCAGGCCGCCTGGCACGGCATCTTCTACTCCATTTCGTCCTTCAACAATGCCGGTTTCACCCCGCACACGGACGGGCTGGTTCCCTACGAAACCGACGAGTGGATCCTGATTCCGCTGATGGTCGGAGGCTTCTTGGGCAGCCTCGGCTTCCCGGTGGTGATGGTGTTGCTGGAGCGTGGCTGGCGCTTCAACAAATGGAACCTGCACACCAAGATCACCGTCGAAGTGTCCCTGATCCTGCTGGTGGTCGGCGCCTTGGTGTGGGGGGCCCTGGAGTGGAACAACCCGGCGACGCTGGACGGCATGACCGTCTGGGACAAGGTCCTGCACTCCGCCTTCGCCTCCGTCATGACCCGATCGCTCGGCTTCAATCTGGTGGACATGAACAACCTGGAGCCGACCACCATGCTGTTCACCGACGCCCTGATGTTCGCCGGCGGCGGGTCCGCGTCGACTGCCGGCGGCATCAAGGTCACGACCATCGCCATTGTGTTCCTGGCCATCGTCGCCGAGGCCCGCGGCGACCGGGACGTGAAGATCCACGGCCGGACCATTCCGGAGGGCGCCATGCGGGTGGCCATCTCGGTGATCGTCATGGGCGCCACCTTTGTAGCCGTCGCGTCCGGGATACTGCTGGCCCTCACCGGCGCAACCCTGGACCGGGTGCTGTTCGAAGTCATCTCCGCGTTCGCCACCTGCGGCCTGAGCACAGGCCTGAGCGCCGAGCTGCCCCCGGAGGGCAAATACGTGCTCTGCGCGCTGATGTTCGCGGGCCGCGTCGGGACCATCACCCTGGCCGCCGCGTTGGCGCTGCGCGAACGGCGCCAGTTGTTCCACTACCCAGAAGAGAGGCCGATCATTGGCTGACAAGTCCGCATCGAACAAACGCCCCGCCCACAATGCGCCCGTGCTGGTCGTCGGATTGGGCCGGTTTGGCGCCTCCACCGCTGAACAGCTGGTCCGGCAGGGCCGCGAGGTACTGGCGATCGAACGGGATCCGGCCCTGGTGCAGAAGTGGTCGGGCCAACTGACCCATGTGGTGGAGGCGGACGCCACCAACATCGACGCGCTGCGCCAGCTCGGTGCCCAAGAGTTCAGCGCGGCAGTTGTCGGGGTCGGCACGTCGATCGAATCCTCGGTGTTGATCACCGTGAATCTGGTGGACCTGGGCATCGAACACCTCTGGGTCAAGGCCATCACGCCCTCGCACGGCAAGATCCTCTCCCGCATCGGCGCCAACCACGTGATCTACCCCGAGGCAGACGCCGGCCGGCGCGCGGCCCACCTGGTGGGCGGCCGCATGCTGGACTTCATCGAGTTCGACGATGGATTCGCCATAGTGAAGATGTACCCGCCGAAGGAAACGCAGGGCTTCACCCTGGGCGAGTCACAGGTGCGCTCCAAGTACGGCGTCACCGTGGTGGGGGTGAAATCCCCCGGCGAAGACTTCACCTACGCGCGTCCTGAAACCAAGGTATCCAGCCGGGACATGCTGATTGTCTCCGGCCACGTGGACTTGCTGGAACGCTTCGCCGCGCGGCCCTGAGAGAGCCCTGACACGGCCTTGATCCGGGCTTGGCCCTGGCGCGGCCCTGACTCATCCCCCGAGCCGGGCGCGGGGACCGGTCGCGCAGCTGCTGCCGCCCGCTGGACGGCCGGCTCAGGCCAGCTCGCGGGACAGTTCGGCCGCCCGTTCCGCGGCGGCCGCTGCGCCGCGCGCAATGATCTTTGGCAGGCCGGCCTCATCGAAAGCGGCGATGGCCCGCTCCGTGGTGCCATTGGGGCTGGTGACGTTGCGGCGCAGCACGGCCGGGTCAGCGTCCTGCTCGGAAAGCATGATGCCAGCCCCGGCCACCGTTTCACGGGCCAGCGTCATGGACAGCTCCGGGTCCAGCCCCAGCTCCACCCCGGCAGCAGCCATCGCTTCGGCCAGATAGAACGCGTAGGCGGGACCCGAACCGCTGACCGCGGACACCGCGTCCAGTTGCTCCTCCGGAACGACGACGACGGTGCCAGCTCCGGCGAACACCTCACGGGCGGCGTTCAGCTGGGAATCGGTCACATGGCTGCCCGCCGAGATGCCGACGGCCCCGCGGCGGACCTTGAGCGGCGTATTGGGCATGCTGCGCACCAGCGGCTGGCCTTCCGGCAGCGCCGCTTCCATCGTGTCGATAGTGACTGCCGCCGCCACAGAGACCACCACCGTGGTCGGATCCAGCGCCGAGGCGATGCTGCGGCACATGTCGGCAATGCCCACCGGCTTGACCCCCAGCACTACAACGTCGGCGCCCTGCACGGCGGCGGCGTTGGCACCGGCGTCGTCATTCTCGGCCAGCACCGTCAGGCCCGGGTAACGATGACGCAGCTCCTCGGCGCGCTCGCCGCGGCGCACCGTTGCCGTCACGTGGCCCGCTGGCGTTCCGGCGGACAGCAGGCCCACAAGGATGGCCTCACTCATGGAGCCGCAGCCCAGGAAGACGGTGCGGCGGGTGGATGACGTTCCAGTGGCTTCAGCAGTCATGTCTGCCATTGAATCACGTGGGGCTGCCCCGGCGCTTACCGCGCACAGGCCGCTGAACGGGCCGCTGAACGGGCCGCTGAACGTGGGCGCCGGAGGACAGCGAAAAACAACTCACAGCTGCTTTTCAGGTTCTTAAGGGGGTTATCCCAACTTCGCCCTCTAGTGTCTATAAGACCTCATCAAGGTGCGAGTGATGATGGACCGGATCTGCTGGTCCGGTCCGGGCGCCGGCGAACAGCGGTTGACTCCCCCAACCGACCGCAATGTTCGCCGGCGCCGCCTTTTAAGCTCCGTAATTGTGGAGCGCTGAGCTCCAGCACGAGCAGCATTGTTCTCAACCCGCCGCCCTATTTCGACCCGTGAAGGCAGCGCCGTCGGCCGTCACAGCACATGTCCACGAACTGCGGAGCCAGTCAATTGCCGCGCTGCGAGCTTCCCACTATTTCGACGGCGGGGGCCGGCTCCACCGCCTTCTGCACCAGCATGGTGCCCACCGGGCTAACCGGCGCGTCGCTGTCATAGAGCAGGTGGTCGAAGCGTTTGAGGATCAGGCCTTCGCGCAGCGCCCACGGGCAGATCTGCAGTGTCTCGATCCGGAACATTTCCATCGCTGCCTCGGCAACCATCGCGCCCGCCAGCAGCTGCGGCGCCCGCACCACCGAAACCCCCGGCAGATTCACGCGGTCGCTGACCGGCATGGCCGCCAGTCGTCGGGCCCACAGGGACAAGTCGGTCCGGTGCAATTCGCGCCGCACGTAGGGGCCCGCCGCCGAGGGAGCGGCTCCGGCAATCCGGGCCAGCGAGCGGAAGGTCTTGGACGTTCCCACCACCATGTCCGGCCGGCCCAAGGCGGCGAACTCCGCCACGGCGGGAGCCATGGTCTCACGGATGTAGCTGTGCAGTTCCTTGATGCTCTTCACGCTCGGCGGGTCCTCGGGCAGCCATTGCCGGGTCAGCCGGCCGGCGCCCAGCGGCACCGAAACAGCCAGGTCCGGCTGTTCGTCATGCCCCATCGCCATTTCGAATGAGCCGCCGCCGATGTCCAGGTCCAGAACGGTGCCCGATCCCCAGCCGTACCAGCGACGGACTGCCACCAGGGTCATGCCGGCCTCTTCCGGGCCAGTCAGCTCCTGCAGCGTGACGTTGGCCTCCGCCTTGACCCGGTCCAGCACGGCCCTGCCATTGCCGGCCTCGCGGATGGCGGATGTGCAGAAGGCCAGCATGTCTTCGGCGCGGTGCTGCCCGGCGAAGCGCCAGGCCTCGCGAACGAAACCGATGAGTTCCTGCTGGCCTTCCTCGGTGATGTTGCCATCGGCGTCCAGGTAGGCCACCAGCGACAACGGCCGCTTGTGCGACGCGAACGGCACCGGACGGGCACCGGGGTGGGCATCCACCAACAGCAAATGAAC
>NZ_JBLKRT010000026.1:0-67718 GCF_047607445.1 Arthrobacter sulfonylureivorans | reverse complement strand
AGGTGCCGGCCCACTTCGTCGCCTTCGACCTGCTCGCTATCGCAGGACACGACCTCCGGGGCGAGGTGTTCCGGGTCCGACGGCGGCTGCTCGAAGAGCTCGCGAAAGACTGGGCCGGCGGCCTCGAACTGTGCCCCGGAACCAGTGACCCGGAAACAGCCGCGACATGGTTCGAGGAACTGCCCGCCCTGGGCCTGGAAGGGCTCATGATCAAAGATGCAGGCCAACCGTATGAGGGCGGCCAGCGGCAGTGGCAGAAAATCAAGAGCCGCCACTCAGCAGACGTTGTCTGCGCAGCGGTGATCGGTCCAATCGCCAGGCCGCAGTCGATCGTCGTCGGGCTGCCCGTCGACGGAAAGCTGCGCATCGTCGGACGCTCGGCGCCGTTGAAGGCCGCCGCCGCGAAACTCCTGGGATCGCAGCTTCAGGCAGCGGGCCCGGAACATCCCTGGCCGCACCGGGTGAAATCCACGGTGCTGGACCGGTTCAACGCGGACGCCGGCGAAACCGAGTTGACCCTGGTGGAACCGCTCGTCGTCGAAGTCTCGGCCGACACCGCGATGTCCGGTACATCCTTCCGGCACGCCGTACGCTTCCTGAGGGCCCGACCGGAGCTGGATCCGGCAGCGGTGACCCATCCCGCGGAAGAAAGAATGCCGTAGATAACCGCTTCGAGGACCCGGGTTATACCCAGTGGGGACAGCTTTGAGCTGTGCGGAGGGCTCCACCTGCCCGCCAATGGGCATAACCCGGGCCCCTAAAAGCCCTGGGTCTTCGCTGCGCTACGCCCTGGTGGGCGTCCGCTGGCGCGGCCGGCTGTTGGGGCCAGGGCTTCCGTCGCAGAGCTCCGGGATCCATGGCCCTTTTCCACGTCTTCGACGTTTTTTGGCTGCTGTCCTTCGGATCGTACGTGCCCGCTCCAGCCCGTCTAGCCCCTCCTTCGTCGGGGCCTGCGGTGCAGGATATGTCCCTGCGGCGCTCCTTCGTCGCTTATTTCCTCCGGGAATTTCCCGCCCCTTGCCCTGCGGGTAGACAGGCCTCCGTCGGGCACAGCTCCGCAAGCTCCGCCAGCAGCCAAAAAACAACGGGGGGAGAGGGGACGCTGGCCGGTCACCTGAGCCGCCCCACCCACCGAAATCCTTGGGCAAAAAGGAGCAACACCATGAACGAGAAACTAAACCTCACCGGACCCGCCGACCTGCTCGCCACCGTCCCGCACCTGCTGGGCAGCAAACCCACAGAGTCGTTCGTCGTCCTCACCGCCCGGGCGGGCGCCCTGGGCGCGACCCTGCGGGTGGACGCCCCGGAGCACGCCGAACCGGTGCCCTACGCGCAGACCTTGACCAGCCACGCGGCCAACGACGAGGAAGCTACCGCGTCCTACGTCATCGTCTACACCGACGAAGACCCGGAGGGCTACCCCTACGCCGCGCACGTCGCGGCCCTGGTCAACGAACTCGCAGCGGCCCGGATGCCCGTGCGGAACGTCTGGCTTGTCACCTCCACCCACTGGGCCGAATTCGGCACCGACGAACACAACCCGCTGGATGAGATCACCGACAGCCAAGCCAACGCAGCCCTGACCTACATGGGCAGCGCCACCGACGTCGACGTCTACAACCCGGCTTTGCTGGGAACCTGGGCGCTGCGCGTCGAAACGCCCGAGGGCACGGAAGCCCAGACCGAGGCGGCCTGCGCGGCGTGGGCGGTGCTGCTGGACGGTTCGGCGACCCCGGACGGGCAAAGCGCCCGGGACCTCGCGGCCGCGTTCCAGAACAAGTTCATCCGGGACTTCATGTTCCGGGAGACCATCACCACCCACAACGGCAGCTTCGCTGACGTGATGCTCGGCAAGTTCACCGGCCGCCCCGACTGGGACCGCATCGACCGCGCCGAAGCCATGGCCTTCGAACTGATGAAAGCAGTCCCCACCGGCCAGCGCGCACCCATGCTGACCCTGATGGGCTGGCTGGAATGGCTCAAAGGCAACGCCACCGGCGCCACCCGCTACCTCAAGCACGCCGCCAACGACGTGCCCGGCTTCCGGCTCGCGGTCCTCATGCAGGAACTCATCAACCGCGGCTCAATTGCCGAGGTCGCCCGGAATGTCGAAACCGCATACAAGCGCCGCATGATCTAAGCAGGAACAGGCCGGCCCGGGGCTCACAGGACCCGGGCCGGCTTTTTTCGGTGGCGGGGCGGCCTCCCCCGCTGGCGCTCCTCCGGCCGCCATACGCTCGCGCGAGCGCAGCTACCAAACCAACCCAACGGGCAGAAACCCCCGATACAGTGGAGAAACGAACCTGCATCGACCATGGGAACGCGAGCATGAGCACCGAGAACACCCGTACCGACGACGAACGACCCGCAGATCCCAGCATCGCCGAGGACGTCATCGAGCTCAGCCTGCTCACCGCCGGCGAAACCACCGGCCCGGTTGATACCGAATGGGCCCAGGAGCACCATAACTTCTAACGGCCTGGCAGCGAGACGCTGCCCCACAGATTTCCTTTGCCCAAGGGAAAACGAGAAGGCCGGCACCGCAAGGTGCCGGCCTTCTTCATGCCCGGGATCTTGCCTGGGCATGCCGCCAGAAAACGGCCGCCGCGAGGCTGTTCAGTGTGAGGATGAAGAGGTCGCCGGCGATCGGCCGGCCGATGAAGAGATCCAGGATCACCAACGCCAGCGCCCCGCCGGCAGCGACCGTGAACACCACGGCCAGGCCCCGGTAAACCCGCAGAGAATCCCACCCAGGAGCGCGTCTCGCGCGGCCCGGGCGCCCACCATCATGCAGGGCAGGATCATTCATGCGCCTACCCTACGCAGAAGCAGCGCGCGGGGCGCGCTGGGGGTTTCGCTGCGCTACACCCTGGTGGGCGTCCGCTGGCGCGGCCGGCTGTTGGGTCCAGTGCCGGCTCCGCAGAGCTCCGCCACCCCTGGCCCTGTTGTGTCTACGACGTTTTCTGGTTGCTGTCCTACGGATTCTAGGCGTCCGCTCCACCCCGTCTAGCCCCTCCTTCGTCGGGGCCTGCGCCCCGGAAATTCCTCTCCGGCGCTCGTTCCTCGCTTATTTCCTCCGAGGATTTTCCCGGCCTTGCCCTCCGGGTAGACGGGCCTCCGTCGGCCGCCGAGCAAGCAAGCTTGCCAGCAACCAAAAAACAACGGGGGAGCGGGGAAGGTGGCCGGTCGCCATTGGTCGCCCCACCCGCCACATTCCTCTGCAAAAGGAGTAACACCATGAACGCGATCACCACCGAGACGGTAACCACCGCCGATACCGGCGAGGTCATCACCGGTGCCCCGGTCCTGCGCGACTACCACGCCAACGGCGGGTACGAGTGGATGGACCGCATCGCCGAACACGGCTGGGCCGTCATTCCCAGCTGGGGGAGCGAGGGCTGGGACCTTGGCCAGTGGCCCTACGTCATGGTCGCCGCCGTCCGCACCGCCGATTCCATTGGCAACCTGTTCGGCGTCGCCACCTACTGCGAGGGCGACGTGGAAACCACCTACTACCGGACCAAGGCCCGGCAGTGGGACGCGATCACCGAGCAGGCATTCTTCCACTGGAAGAACGGGCAGGCCCACGGACCGGCAGACCTGCCCGAAGCCGCCGCGGAACTGCCCAGCCGGTACCGGATGCCCTACACCGTCCACGCCGCCTAACCAGCACCCATGGTGGCCGGACCGCTCAGCTCCGGCCACCAGCCCGTCCCGGCGGAAGTTCGGGCGGGCCGCCGCACGGTGCAGCTGCCGCCGTGGTCCCCGGCGGCGGCCCGCCAATCCCGAAAAGTCACACGCTCATCACCTTGCCGCCCCGGACCCGCCCCGGGTCCCTGGCCGGCACCGGGGAAAGTCCAACAGGCTGCTGGACAAAGAGGGTGCTCGCAGGGCTCGCACTGATTCGGGCGTCCGCTGGCGCGGCCGGCTGTTGGTCCAGTGCCGGCTCCGCAGAGCTCCGCCGTCCCTGAACCTGGTGTGTCTACGACGTTTTTTGGCTGCTGTCCTTCGGATCGTACGTGCCCGCTCCACCCCGTCTAGCCCCTCCTTCGTCGGGGCCTGCAGGGGCAGGAATTTCCTTCCGGCGCTCGTGCCTCGCTTATTTCCTCCAGGAATTTCCCACCCCTTTGCCCTTGCGGTAGACGGGCCTGCGTCGGGCACAGCTGCGCAAGCTCCGCCAGCAGCCAAAAAACAACGGGGGGAGAGGGGAAGCTGGCCGGTCACCATTGGTCGCCCCACCCACCGGAATCCTCTGCAAAAGGAGCAACACCATGAACACCACACCCACGCTGGAAATGCTCGACCCCAAGACCCTGACCATCGACATCAACGTCCGCAAGGACGCCGCGCTCACCCCCGCCTTCGTGGCCAGCATCAAGGAACACGGCGTGCTCGAGCCCGTGATCGCACACCGCAAGGACGACGGCACGGTACACGTCCTGATGGGACAGCGCCGCACCCGCGCCGCCGTCGAAGCCGAACGCCCCGAGATCCCGGTCATGGTCACCGAAAGCCCCGAGGAAGCAGAACGCATTCTCACCCAAGTGGTCGAGAACATCCAACGCTCCGCGTTGACCGAGGCCGACGAGGCCGAGGCCTACCACCAGCTCTCCCTGATCGGTGTGTCAGCGGCGCAGATCGCCAAGAAAACCGGGCGGACCAAGATCAACGTTGAGGACGCGCTGAAAGCCAAGTCCACCACCGCCGGGGACGCCGCCCTGGGCAGGGGGTGCACCATCGAAGAAGCCCTGATTCTGGCCGAATTCTTTCTTATGTGGACACTGCGCGCCTCACAGTCGTGCGAGCCAAGGGGTGTTGCACTGGAAGGGTGACGCAGATGCGGGTTGTAACGACCAAGTCATCCGGGACGGTTTGCGCCGTGATGCTTCTGGATCCAGATGGGTCAGCGGTGGTCCCAGTCTGCAGGTTCTTGCAACACATTTTGGATTCCGGAGGCAGTCCGAACACGGCTTCTGCCTACGGTTTTGATCTGAAGAACTTGTTTGAATTCCTCGAGGAGACCGGCACGGACTGGGACGATTTCCGCCCCGCTGTGGCTTTGAACTTCTTGGGCTGGCTGAGGAAGCGCCCGAGCCGGAGATCAGCCCAGCGGCTTGGCCTTGCCATGACCGGTCCTGAGGGACGGCTCCTGGCCGCAGCCACTGTTGCCCGGGTGCTGGCGGCCGTCTCGAGCTTTTACGAGTGGGCCATCGTCGCCGAGATGTTCGACGCGGAGAACCCCATGCGCCGACAACCTGATCGGTCATTGGCCATGGTGAGCGAGCGGCACCGCCCCTTCACGGGCGGTGCAAGCAGGCAGCAGCCGATGCGGCGACAAATTAGAGTCAAGCTGCCGCTGAGACTGCCGCGTCCCTTGGCCCTACCTGAAGTTGAGGCCCTGCTCAACAGCATGACCTCCCTGCGGGACTTGGCCATGGTCCTGCTGATGCTTGACGGGGGACTGCGCCCCGGGGAGGTGTTGAGCCTGCACCTTGAGGACATATCGTACGGGCACCGGCGCGTCACCATCCGCAAACGCGATGACCATCCACGCGGAGCGAGAGGGAAATCCCGCCAAGAACGCGTCGTTGATGTGCTCGAACCCCGCACCCTGGACGCCGTCAACCGATATGTCATGCGTGAACGCCCTCCCCAATCAGCGAGCCCGTTTCTCTTCCTCGTCGGCGGCCGCGGTGTCCGATCGTGTGATCCGCTTTCGTACGACGCACTGGTTCGGATGTTCGCCCGCCGGCTCAACAGGCTCGGACTGCGGGCACCCGAGAAGACACCACATGCCCTGCGTCATACACACGCGACCCTGATGTGGGAAGCCGGCATGCGCGAGTTGGCACTCCAACAACGCCTGGGCCACGCATCACCGGAGTCGACCAGGATTTACACCAGAGTTTCGGACTCACAGGTCCGCGACGAGTACCGCGCTGCCTTGGGTGCTCTCCATTGACCTCCGCTGCACGGGCAACTGCACGGATAACCGTTCCCACCGCACGCCGCCATGCTACGGAGACCGAGTACGCTGCGTGGGTCAAGGCGTATATCCCCCACTACGCGGCCCGCTACCAGCGACTGGCAGCCTACCGCCGGTTTGTTCTGGCTTGGCCTGATCTGGAGGAGTGGTTCCGGGCGCCTCTTCTGGTTCGGGCTGGCTTCACCGGCGGACCCCTTCGCGCCACGGGGCGCACGGATACCTTTGACGCAAGCGGCTATCTGGTCTATCTGGCCCTCGTGCACGGCGTTGGGCTGGATTACGAGTTCCTGTTCGTCCGAAAGTACGCCCGGCTTTTCAGCATCCAGGCCGGCGGCAACGGGCTCGGAGTGGACCTGGACCTCTTTGAGACTCACACGACGCGCTTGACGGAGTTGGGATACCGTCCCGAGTCATCCCGTACGAACCTCACCTGGGCGATCGGCCGTCTACTGCTGCATCGCGGCGACCCTGATATTACGGCGATCACCGCCGAGGACCTGTTTGATATGGCTGAGCAGATACGGTCCTTCGGTCAACGGGAGGATTTCGCTCAGCTCCGGGCCGCTCTCTACCAAAAGTCCCCTTGGCAGATGACAGGCGACAACGCCGGCGAACGCTTCGCTCGGGCTCACCTGGCGAAAGTCCATTGCCTGCACGTCCTGCTGTTTAACATCGGGCAGGTCACCGACCCGCCGCTTGCCGGCACGAGGCGCCGCGAGAGCTGGGAAGAAAACCTGCTCCCGGAACCCTGCCCGCCGCGGATCCGGGCCGTCATCGAGCGCTATCTCCTCACCCGGCTCGAGGCACAGTTCGACCGCCCACAGACGGTTAGGATCGCCAGGGAGGGATTGCGGCGCTTCGTGAACTGGCTCGGTCGTGAACACCCAGACATCACATCCCTGGCCCAGCTGGACCGGGCCTTGCTTGAGGAATATCTCCGTTGGCTACCTACCTACCCGAGTCAGAACACAGGCCAACCGTTGCACGTGACCACCCGCAAGCACGAGATCAATGCCATCGGAGCATTCTGTCGCGATACCGGCATATGGGGCTGGGAGGACGTTCCCGGTAGGCCGCTGCTCACGAGCCGGGACGCGCCTCGCAGGCAGGAGACAGTTCCCCGATACCTGCCCCGGCACGAGCTGGACGCCCTGATGACCGCGATAGAAGGCCTCACCGACCCATTGCAGCGGACCGCGCTGTTGCTGCTGCGGTGGTCCGGCGCCAGACGGGACGAGATCCGACGACTTACCTGGGACTGCCTCGACACCTATACCAGCGGCCACCCGAGGCTGCGGATCCCGGTTGGCAAAGGCCATTCCGAACGCCTCATCCCTCTTCACGCTGACGCGGCCGTTGCCCTGCAGGAGATAATCAACCAGGCCAAGACGATGAAGGCAGTGGCGCGGCGTGATCCCACCACCGGTCGGTTGGAGAACTACATCTTCGTTCGCAAGGGCAAACTCCTGTCATCGGCGACCCTCTTCGACGACGCCTTTGAGAAGGCGTGCACCGCCGCCGGCCTTGTCGACTCCAAGGGAACCAGGACCGTCAGCGCACACAGGCTGCGCCACACCCTCGGCACACAGCTCGCCGAAGGGGGAGCGAGGATTCAGACCATCATGACGATCCTCGGTCACAAGAGCGCTTCGATGTCCATGATCTACAGCAGGATCTCCGACCCCGAAGTACGCCGCCAGTACGAGGAGGCACTGGCTTCCGGTAACCGAATCGCAGGGCCAGCGGCGGAAGCTCTCATGAGCGGAAGGCTGGACGACGAGTCCGTTCATTGGCTGCAAACCAATTTCCTGAAGACCGAACTCGAACTCGGACATTGCCTGCGATTGCCTGCTGAAGGGCCTTGCGAGTGTGAACTCATGCTCTCCTGCCCGAAATTCCTCACCACAAGCGAATACGTCCCCAGGCTCAGGGCACGACTGGGCCGCGAGGAAGAACTTATCGCCGATGCCCAGGATCGGGGCTGGCTCCGTGAAGTCGAACGACACCAGGCAACACAACGCCGCATCCACCAACTTCTCCACGACCTCGAGCCGGAGGCCGAACACACCCCACCACCTCATCACCGGGATAGGAAGGATCTCTAAAGCGCGCACCTCACCAAGGGGTCTCGCCCGACCGTCTCCGGGCTAGGCAGCGCAGCAGGAAAGTTTGGAGACGTCAGTAGTAAAGGACTGGGCTGCGATCTTGATGCCTTCAGCCATGGTTAGGTAGGGGCTCCAGAGGTTCGCGACCTGATCAACGGTCATCCCGGCCTCCAGAATGTAGACCCCGGCCCCTGCGATGTCCCCGGCTTCCTTACCCACCGCAGTGATCCCTAGTATCCGGCCGGTGTCGGCATCGGCAACGATCTTGATGAAGCCGCGGGTGTCACGGTTCACCAGGGCCCTCGGGACAAATTTGAGCGGCAGAACCCGGCACATGCACCTGATCCCGGCCTGATTCGCTTCCTTATCAGTCATCCCTACGGCGGCCAGAGCAGGGCTGGTGAAAGTGACCCTGGGGAGGTGCCGGTAGTCGACCTCGCGCCCGGCGCCCTCGAAGGCGTTCTCCACCATCAGGGCCCCATGGGCGGCGGCTACGTAGACGAACTCCCGATGCCCAGTCACATCACCCGCGGCCCAGATCCTCCGATTAGTACTGCGAAGGGTCCCGTCCACCAGGACTTCCCCGCGGTCCCCGGTCTCGACGCCAACCATGCATAGGTTCAAATCCTCAGTGACAGGGCGCCGGCCTGTTGCAACGAGCAGGCGGGCAGCCCTGAACTCCTCCTGCCCTCCTGAAACGGAGGCGTCCACGACCACATCCCCCGTAGCCGAATCGGTGCCGACTGAGGACACGGTCGCGCGGCGGACGACTCGGATGCCCTCATCGTCGAAGACACCCATGAGGGCGTGCCCAGCTTCAGGCTCTTCGGACGAGGCGAGCCTGGAACGCACGAGCATGGTCACCTTCGTCCCGAGCCGGGCGAAAAGCTGGGCCTGCTCCAGCGCCACATACCCGCCGCCCAGCACGAGCATGGAAGCGGGAACTTCCTGCAGCTCCATCGCACTCGTGGACGTCAGATAGTCCACCTCTTCCATTCCCGCCACCTCCGGGATCCAGGGGGTGGAGCCAGTTGCCACCAGGTAATGTTCCGCGCTCACTGTCTCGGTGGTACCACCCGCACCGGTAATGTTCAGAACGGGCGCGGCCGCGGTCCCGGCGAACGCCGCCGTCCCATGATGCAGCTTCCATCCGTAGTCCGCGGCGAGGTCCACATACTTCTCTGACCGCATGGATTCGACCAGGGACCGCTTCCCGCCGACTAGATCGGGCATATCAACCGGCCCGGCAGAGGTGCTGATGCCAGGAAACCGACCAGAAGCGTCCAGGGCAACATGGCGGGCTTCGGCGGCGGCCAGCAGGGCCTTGGAAGGTATGCAGCCGGTGTTCACGCAGGTGCCGCCCACGGTGCTGCGCTCAACCATCAGCACCCGCTTACCGCGATTGGTGGCCCGGATGGCCGCAGCGAACGCGCCGCCGCCGGAACCGATAATGGCCAGGTCATAATCGAATGCTGGTGCAGACATGGGACTCCTATAAATGGGAGGGGAAGCAGCCGTCCAGAATGCGCTGCTGGCTCCCTGGCGGCCGATCTACCGGCCTTCGGTCGAAGACCTGCTCTGCCCCCATTCTCAACCTTCCCCTAAACTGGAATGTCAAGGTGCCCACCCCTGGCGGCCTTCGATGAAAGGGTTGATCATGCTTATCGGTGAGGCCGCGACAGCGGCAGGGATGACGACAAAGACCTTGCGTTTCTACGAGGACAGCGGGCTTCTCCCCGCAGCCAAAAGATCCCCTAACGGTTACCGGGACTACACCGAAGACTCTGTGGCCAGGCTGGAGTTCATCCGACGCGGACGAGCCGCAGGCCTCGCCCTGACGCAGATACGGGAAATTCTTGGCCTCCGTGACGCCGGAGAAGCTCCCTGCGCCCACGTCCAGGACCTGCTCTCCCACCAGTTATCCGACCTGGACCGACAGATTGCGGAGCTGACCGCCCTCCGGGCAACAGTGGCCGGACTTCACGCCACCGTCTCAGCCGGCACCTCTGCAAACTGCGAATCGGATCGCATCTGCAGCTACATCTAACCGAGTGAGTCACCTGCATTGACCTCAAAGCCTTGTCCACATAATTGAAGACGATCCCGACGCGACCGAGGAACTTGAATCAGTCCTCGCCGACGAACCCGACATGCTCCTGCACGTCACCCAGCGCCTGCGGGACAAGCGGGACATCGCCGCCGCCCGCGCCGCGCTGATCGCCGAACTCGAAAGCCAGGGCAAGGCCATCGTGGAGGACGCGGGCCACTACGCCGACGAAGACGCCCTGTACGTCTCGGCCGCGAACCGGGCCGACGGCGAACCGGCCACCGAGGACGACGCCAACGCCTACATCATCCAGCGCGACTGGCAAGGCAACCACTCCGCCAAACCGGTCATCAATGGGTGGAAGGAACTCGGCTTCACCCCGCGCCACGAACGCTACGACGGCGGCCGTCAGGCACAGTCCGGCCCCATGACCGAGGAGCAGAAAGCCGAACGCAAAACACTTATCGCCAATAACAAGGCGATGGAGTCCGCTGGTTTCGTCCGCCGGGAGTTTGTGAAGAACCTGCTGGCACGGAAGCAGGCACCGAAGGGATGGCAGTACTTCACCGTCCACGCCATCACCCACCACCCCGAGACCGCCACCGGCTACCAGGGCGAAGTTGCCGCAGACATGATCGGAGCCAAAACCGACGACAAGGCCGGACGCTGGGGCTGGAACCCCCTCCGCGACCACGTCGCCAACACCACAGCCCGGCCCGAGTTCTCCCTGATCGCACTGATCTGCGCAGGATACGAAAAGACCATTGCCAAGGACTCATGGCGGTCACCGCACCAAAGCCACCGCGACTACCTCAATCAGCTGGTCACCTGGGGCTACACCGCCTCCGAGACCGAGCAGATCATCATTGACAGCGGCAAGGAAGCAACCACCGACGCCGCATAAAACCACCTTGCCGGGCGGCAGGACATACCGCCCGGCAAGGCACCACCCCACACGCCGTCCAGGAGCCTCCCAAAAGTGGGGCGGTCCGCCGCCAGGCCAAGACACAATAGCCACTCACCAGCGGCGGACCGCCGCTCCACGCGACACACCCCCAAGAACCAATCCACCGCGGAACCAGGAACAACGACGATCCCAAGCCCCGTGGCAGCACAACAATGCAGCTACGCTGAAACACAGATTTCCTTTGCAGAGGGAAACCCAGAAAGGGCCGACAGCTAGGTGTCGGCCCTTTCGCTTTGGATAGAAGGTGCGCAATCGCGCGGACGTACATGTTCCTGACATGAGGTAGGCAACTTGCTCGGGCTGTTCAGGTGAGAGCTTGGCAGACCGGGATGCCTAGGTTGCCGGAGCCGTCTGTTGTGTGTATCGCTTTGGCGTAGAGCTACGAACATCGGCTGACTTCAGCGGGCGCTAAACGCCCAGCGTTCCACCTCGTCCGCGGCGACTCGTCGTTGGGGGCTTGAGACGTCGGCAGCCCATTCCTCCATGGTTTCGATGCTTGCGAGATAGCTGCTAGAGCGGTAATTCCCTTGTGCCCGGAACGTGTCGTGTCCGGTGACCCGGTGCAGGGTTTCGCGTACACGACGGTCCACAATCAAAGCCCGATGGGTGGGGTCCCCGCCGCCGGCGAAGTAGAGAAACTTGGTAAAGAAGTTCGGGCCGAGGAATTTGATCGCCGGGCGGCCCGGCTTCAGCATCAGGAAAGCTTCCCGGACATCTGTCCGCACCCGCTCGGCAGCGTCGCGGAGTAGTTTGCCGAGTTCCTCGGGGTTCTCGCGTATTGAAGCGATTCGGCGGGGATCGCGCCGGTGGTCCGAACCTGACCCCCATACGAGGGTATGCCAGAGCAATTGCAGCGCGCCGGTTCCGGTGCCGTCAGCCAGAGCCCGGTCTGCCATCGCGAAGAGATCTGCCCGCGTGATGTGCGCGCTCCGGGAACCTCCCGCAATCGGTGCGCCTGGCAAGCCCACGATCCTGTCGTTCCACCACCCGGTATTCAATGTGAAGCCGTGGTCATGGATGGCTGTGTTGCGGGGATTGGTGGTGATCCAGTCCCGCAGTGCGGTGGGAGCACCCGCGCCGGATGCCGAGACGGTCCCTCCGACGATGTCACTGCTCACAGCTTCCAGCTCCCTGGCACGGACCTCGTGTAGTCGTCGATGCCGATTGCTGCAAAATGGCGCTTTGCGGACTTGATCTTTGCAAGCTCAGTCGGGCGGAGCTTCGAGTCATCGAGGGTGCTCTTGGTCTCACGGATCATGTATATCCGGTCCTCGCCATCTTCCTGCTTGATAATCGCCCAGTCAGGGTTGTACGGCCCGACCGGAGTGTCGATCTTGAACTTGGCCGGAAGCTTCATGAACAACTTGACGTCCTCGCGTGAGTCGAGCAGTTCGGCGAACTGGCGCTCAACATCAGAATCGAAGACGACGTAGTCGAAGTCAGTCTTCTGCGTGTGCTGTACCTTGTACATCTGGTCGAGGAAGCGCTCCTTCTCCTCGGCGCCGTCCTTCTGCAGCTCGCGCAGCTCATAGACCGAACCGGCGATCTTCTCGTACTGAATGCCCTCGACCACGATCTTGGCCAGCTCGCCCTGGAGCGCCCGCTTAGCCATCGCAATGAAGTCGTTCGGGTTGCCGATGAACTCGCTCAACCGTCCGCTGTCGAGCAAGATGTCGACGATGGTCTTGCGGGTGAGGGAGGTCGCTTCCTGGAGTTCCGTGATGATGTCGGGCAGGTCATAGCTACCCTTGAGATCCGCTGACCGGGTGCCGAGCTCTTCGCCCCTCGCCCCGCCACGCAGCACCTTCACACCTGCCCGGGTGACCTGGATGCGCAGCGGGTCGATCTTCGGCGCTTCCTTGATCGCTTTGACCGTGTTCTTAATGATCTCGTCCCGGCTGACGCGCACGCGGTAGGTCGTCTTGCGGCTGATCGCCTCCCAGAATTCCTCGAACTCGGGCGTCGAGTAGAGCTGCTTGTTGAGAACGCGAGGCTGACGCTTGCTGACCGGTTTGACGTACTTGCCGATGTTCGCGCGGGCGACCAAGGCGATGATCTCGGTCTCGTACACCTCGTACTGTTCGGGGAGTTCGAGACTGAAACCGAGCGTGTTCGGCTGGAACTTCGGCGTGACAACACCGTCCGCGATAAATCCACGGGAGTCGAGGTGATTCCACACCTCAACCGAGTGCTGGTAGCCGAACAGATTATCGGTGAGTACGCCTTCAGCGTCTTGCAGCGCAATCTTGGAGAACTCGCTCAGGCGCACGCGCCCGATCTCGACGCCGGCGTCCTTATACTCCTTCTGCAGACTCTTCGCGAACGCCTGGTACGACTCGTTCGCGATGACGGTGAGGGTGGCGATGCCGCTCTCTGCGACGCGGGCATAGCCTTCGTGGGTCTTCGCAACCGGAAGGCGGAGGCCGCGACCCAGCGTCTGGCGGCGCTCAACTTCCGCGCCCATCTCGCGCAGGGTGCAGATCTGGAAAACGTTCGGGTTGTCCCAGCCCTCGCGCAGCGCCGAGTGGCTGAAGATGAACCGCACCGGCTCGTTCTCATCGAGCAGCCGTTCCTTGGCCTGCATGATCAGTTCGTAGGCGTCGTCGTCAGCTTTCGTGGCACCGGACGAGTCCTGGTACGTCATGGTCTTGCCGCGCTTGATCTGCGAGAAGTACGCGCGGCGAAGCTCGCTCGGCGCCTGCGGGAGCAGTTCCTGATAACGTGCGGATTTAGCGCGCTCTTCGACGAAGACCTCGTCGAACCAAGTGACGAAGTCCCCGCTCGCGTCTTCATTGTTCGTGCCATCGCCCAGATAGCTGGCGACCTTGTCGACGAAAAAGAGGCTGAGCACCTTGATCCCCTTCGCCCGCAGGATCGATTCCTTGCGCAGGTGCTCGCGAATGGTCTCGCGGATCATCTCCTTGTAGATCGCTCCGGCTGATGCGCCGATGCTTGCGCCCTGGTAGAGGAGGCCGTGCGTGGTGAGGTCGACGTAGGCGGGCTCGATGCTCATCTCGTTGATGCGCCAGCCCTCATAGATCGGGTTGTTGGTGACGCGCGCGTCGGAGAGCTCCTGGTGCTGCTTCACGCTGACGATACGGCGCTCCAGCGACCCGTCGGCCTTACGGCAGGACAACTCCAACCGTGCCGACCACGACGGCTCGCGCCGAACCTCGACCAGCTTAATGTAGGGTGTCGCGTCAGCACCCTGCTGCTGCACCTCGGCGAGGACGATCTGCTTCACCAGCCCGAGATCGTGGGCATCGACCGGATCGAGCCGGTAGACCACATTGCGCTGCTTCTTGTGGGTGGCACTGTAGCGGAGAGTGAAGACCGGGTCGAGTTCGCCCACCGCTGACTGAGACAGCTGCGACTCCATGTTCTGCGGCTCATCCATGATGACGACCGGACGGGTCGCCTTCAGATAATCGATCGGGCGCAGCCCGTTCAGCTTATCTCGAGTCTGATGGATGATGCGGGTATTGGCATTGCCGCGGATAGAGTCGATCGTCATGATCAGGATCTGCACGTTCGTCGACGTCGCGAACGACTGCACCTCTTCGGCACTCTTGCCGCTGTAGATCGACGCGTCGAAGGTGATGCCGTGCTTCGTGTAGAGATTCTCGAAGTGCTCCCGCATGAGCCGGATGCTCGTGCTGACGCCCTCGCGGATCGCGACACTCGGCACGAGGATCACGAACTTGGTGAAGTTGTACTTCTGCGCCAGCTCGAAGATCGTGCGCAGGTACACATAGGTCTTGCCCGTACCCGTCTCCATCTCAATGTCGAAGTCGAGCGCGTCGTCGTAGAGCTTCGGCGCGACCTCGAGGCCGTTACGATCCTGCACCCGCTGCAAGTTCGCGAGGATCAGATCGCGATCGAGCACGAGGCTGTTACCAACGGCGCCGACCTCCTGCGTCAGGTCGATGTCAAGCACAGCCTGGTTGGCCTCATCGATTACAGCCGAGCCTCGAAGGGTCGTGACGAGCTTCTCGGCATCCTGCGGCTGCCCGTCGACGAGGTCGACCACTGACGCGATCGCATCGAGCTGATACTGCTGACTGGCATCGAACTGAAACCCTGACCCACTCATTACGCCGTCCAGAGTTCGATGCCCTTGCTCTTTGCGAGCTGGGCGAGGTTGGTCTTGAGTTCATCGTCTCCCTGGAAGGCGTCCTCCAAGATGATGATGCGAGTGGGAGATTCATCGACGAAAGCGCGGAGCTGATCCAGCGTCGGCTTCGTGTGCTCGTTCAGATAAGCAAGCACGCCGATGTCCCCGTCACGGTCACGCACGATCCGGACGCTGAGGCCGGCGACCTCTGCCGCAGAGACTGCTTCCGTCAGCGAGTAACCCTGCTTGATGAGGATCTCCGTGAGCAGCTCGTCTGCGGTTGCATCGTCGGTGGCGCTGTCTCGGAGGCGCAGCAGATGCTGCTGGAGTGCGTCCTCTTCGATGTCACTGGAGATTTTCCACTTCGAGAAGTTTGTATCGGCGAGCTTATATGCGCGGAAGCCCAGATCGATTGGTTCCTGTTCGCCGATTCCATTCTCGGGATCGGCGCTGATCTTCTCGCCCGCGAGATCGAGCCGCTTTCGAGTCACAGCCGCAAGATCCAGAAAGCCGGCTTTGCGCGCATCGGAGTTTTCATCGGCAGGTTCTGGGAGCTGAACCTGAATAAATCGGCGACTCCCGTTGTCAGCAGCATTCGCCGCCATGACTGCGTGGCCAGTCGTTCCTGAACCTGCAAAGAAGTCAAGGACGATGTCGTTACCGCCCACTCCGACGACCTGCATCATGCGCTCAATGAGCTTTGTCGGCTTCGGCGTGTCGAACGGTAAGGCTCCACCAAAGAGTTCTTTCAGCTCGCGGGCCGCGTCACGAGTAACGCCGACCTCACGCCCAAACCAGATGGACTCGACCGCTCGGCCTTCGACAGTGTCGAGATAGATCTTCCGCGTGATTTTCGATTCGTCGGCGCTAAAGCTCACCTCGCCTGAGTCGATCTTCGCTTGCATTGTTTCGGGGCTCCAGCGCCAGCCATTCTCGGGCGGGTCTATGGCCTTTCCGCTTGGCGTCGCCAGCTGATACCGAAGGTTCGGACGGTACAACGCATTCCGAACATCGCCTGCCCGCCACGGTCCACGAGGGTCGTTGTCAGGATTGCGATAATTCACGTTGTGCTCCGCAGTGCGCTCCAGCGCGTGCAACTCGAAGGCCGCACCACGACGGTAGCAAAAGAGGGTGTTGTGATGGAGCGAGACTGTGTTCGTGTATCCCTTCGGCTGAATACTGTGCTGCCAAACGAACTCCCCTACGTAGTTCGACGCACCAAATACGGTGTCCATGAGCAGCCGCAGGTTTGCCGCCTCATGATCATCAATGCTGACAAAGATCGCGCCGTCATCAGTCAGCAGGTTCCGCGCTAGCTTGAGGCGCGGGTACATCATATTGAGCCAGTTGGAGTGGTAGCGCCCCTCGGTCTCGGCGTTCGTCGAGACCTTCTTGCCCTCTTCGTTGACCTGACGAGTCCACTCGAGGTAGGTGTCGAGCCCCTCCTTGTAATTGTCCGGGTAGACGAAGTCCTTGCCGGTGTTGTAGGGCGGATCGATGTAAATCAACTTAATCTTGGCGTGGTAATGCTTCTGCAGGATCTTGAGCACTTCGAGGTTGTCGCCCTCGATGAAGACGTTCCGAGTGGTGTCCCATTCCTTCGAGTTCTCGAAGTCGGGCTTCAGGGTCGCGGTCGTCGGCTCCTGCGCTGCCCGGAGCGCCCGCTTCTTGCCGGGCCAGAACAGGCCGAACCGCTCGCTGGTGTCGGCGGTATCCGAACCGAGCAGCTCCTTGAGCTTCTCGACATCCACTTTGCCGTCGGCGATGGCCTCGGGAATCAGATCGGCAAGCTGCGCTGCCAGCTCGGTCTGGAAGTTCGGAGTGGTGGATGGTATTTCGTAAATATCGGCAGTCATTCAGTGAATCTCTTTCATAAAATCAACGAATTTCGGCGGGTTCGTGAATGGCCACTGGTCTATGCGGCTATCCGCCAGCGGATCGTGAACAGGTGCTCTGCGTCCTGGGTTCCCTTGAGGGATTGCTCGATGAGATCAAGGTACTTGTCCGCTTCAGCCCGGAGCTTCTTGCGCGTCTCGCGGAAGTCCTCGTCGGCCTCCTCCGCACGCTGCTCCCACCTGCGGGCTTCCTTCTTGAGCCGCAGCTGCTCCATCGGGTCGTCCGCCTGGCGGGCGAGCTTGCGAGCTTCTTTCTCCTTGGCCCGGTAGTCGCGGATCGCGCCCTCGTGCTCGGCCTTCCGGTCCTGCTGGTTGCGATAGAGCAGCTCCTCCTGCTGGTCGTAGTAGCGGGAGTTGCGGCCCTGCACCTCTTTCTCCAGCTCAGCCCGACGAGCGTCCAGATAAGTGGTGAAGCGGCTCTCATCGATCACTGCCGGCTGCTCGCTGATGGATGTGCATGCCAGATCGAGAATGTCGGCGACGTACTCGTCGTCGAGCCAGCGCCCGTCGTCGGTCAGGCCGCCAGCGAGCATGTAGGACTCGGAGACATCCTCGTCTCGGGCCTTCATGCGGAAGGTGACCAGGCTGACGGTCAGCTCGCCGTTGCTGCCCTCGAGCGCCTTGATTGCGGTACTCACGCGTTCTGATTGGCCGAGCGAGAAAGTCAGCTCTTGCGACGGGGTCTCGTGCACCTTGGCGGCATCGACGACGTGCTGGGCCAGCGGGCTCGAGTAACGGTACTGGTGAGCGTTGTCGAGGGGCTGCGACTTGAAGAAGTAGCGTCCGGTGGGTGCGTCCTTCACAGGTGATTCGTTCAGCACGAAGGTGCGCCCGTCGCCTTCGAAGGTGGCGAACCGTTCCAGCCCGTGCCGCGTCACGGCGAGCAGTAGGCGCTCGAACTTGTTGAGCACCTCACCGGACTGCGTGTCGTACGCCTTGAGACGGTCCTGAACGTGCGGGTCAAGGTTGTCGAACACTTTGGCCTTGGCGGTGGCCATCTCGCGGGAAATCTCGGTCGCGTACTGGCCCTCAAGCTCCTTGAAAGCCGCATCCAGCTCGTCGGCGCTCTTGCAGCGGTTCAGGATGTCGCTGATCGTCTTTTCGAAGTCGAGGCCGTCCTCGATGGCACCGAGGACCTCGTCGCTGGCCCCGAACACGCTCGAGAAGAGCTGGAACTTGTTGGTGAGCAGCTCCAAAATCCGCTGCTCGGCGGTGTTGCCCTTGTTCGAGAAGTTCACGACCACGACGTTGTGCTTCTGCCCATAGCGGTGCACGCGGCCGATGCGCTGCTCTACCCGCTGCGGATTCCAGGGCAAGTCATAGTTGACGAGCATCGAGCAGAACTGCAGGTTGATGCCCTCGGCAGCCGCTTCGGTCGCGATCATGATCGTGCCCTGAGTGCGGAAGTATTCGACGAGTGCCTTGCGCCGATCGACAGCGGCGATGCCGGTGATCAGGTCGCCGTCCTTGTTGGCCTTGAGCCAGTCCCGGTAGATCGCCGTCTGCTCGGGTGAGTTGTTCGAGCCATTGAACAGCACGAGTCCCTCGCCACGACCGGCGTTACGGAGCGACCGCGCGATGTACTCCTGCGTTTTGGTTGAGTCTGTGAAGATAATGGCCTTCTCCGGAGCACCGAGCTCGCGGAGCCGTTCGAACCCAAGGTCAAGCGCCTCGCCGAGCTTGACGGCCTTCTGGTTCTCGGTGATGGAGCGCGCCAACGCGGCATACTCCCGCAACTCCGCCACCTCGGCCTTCATGGCTAGCAGGAGTGTCTCGTCCAGCGGTGCCGAGGTGGACGAAGCGCTGAAGCCCGTCGATGTCGCGACGGTGGCCTCGATCTCCTCGGCTTCTTCGAGTTCTTCGCTCGTGATCTCGTCGTCGACTGCGAAGTCCGCCGCGACCAGTCCGCCACGGCCATCACGGCGCTGGCCGGCGGCGACCTCGTCGGCGAGCCGATTGGCGATGTTCTCAAGCGTGCTGGCCACGGCGTAGGTCGAAGATCCCAATCGCTTGCGGATAATCAACGCGGAGAGGTGGCGCTGCGACCCCGCGAACGCGAACAGCTCATCGCGCTGCAGGTAATCGTTGACCAGATCGTAGAGCTTTGTCTCATTCGGCGACGGCGTGAACTCGACAGTGAGCGGCAGGCGCTTGGTGAAGTGGATGTACTTGTCCGCGTCCCGCCGGAGCGTACGCTTCGAGAGCGCCGCCACCCGCTCAACAAGATCGTCATCGCCGCCGAGGTCGCGGTTCTTGACATACCGTTCCCGAAACGCATCGAGCGAGTAGAAGTAGCCGGGGTCGAAGATCGACACCAAGCCATACAGCTCTTCGAGCTTGTTCTGGAGGGGTGTCGCGGTGAGCAGTACCGTCTTGTGCGCGCCCCGAACGATGTGCGCGACGGCTTCTGCTGCCTTCGTCTTACCTGTCCAGTAGTTGCGCAGTCGGTGGGCCTCGTCGGCGACCACGAGATCCCATGCCTTGAGGAGAGACGCCTCGTGGCGAAGTGCGAACTCATACGAGCAGATCAGTACCTGAGATGCGCGCGAGCCGGATTCTGCGAGCAGCGCATCCTTCGACTTGGGATCCAGGATCGAGGAGGGAATCAGGAACTTCTCATACAGCTCCTGCTGCCACTGCTGACGCAGACTCGACGGTGCGATGATCAGGATGCTTCGCCGCCGCTCCGCCCAGTACTGAGAGATGACAATGCCCGCCTCGATCGTCTTGCCCAGACCGACCTCGTCAGCGAGGATGACGCCCGGCAAGAACGGCGTCTGCAGAGCGAAGAGAGCGGCGTCGATCTGGTGCGGCTTCGGCTCGACTTGCGCGTCGAAGAGTAGCCCCGCGAGCTTGCCAACGTGGTCGTTCGCGTAGCTGCGCTGCAGCTCATGGGCGTAATACTTCGCCTGGTGCGGGGTCAGCGTACGGCTCATCCGAGAGCTTTCAGGGGAGAAGGAAAGAGACACAACGAAGCCGCGGCGACCTGCCGGCCGCCGCGGCGAGATGGCCATGCTTGTCTGCGCCCCATCGGTGTCGCCGCCCCTCCGCGCCGAGGGCGCGATTTAATTCTCTTCAAGTCCGTCTACCACGCTACCGGGAACATCCGACACCGATCTCGCGCCACGCCGAGCGTGGTCATTCAAGGGCGCCGTGGCCTGCGGTACTCTCAGCCTCGCTGAATTTGAAGCAGGCTTCAGGAGCCTGGCTCGACTCCAGCGCACCGTCCGCCAACTACCCGCGGTCCACGTCTCGGTTAAGGACCGCCTGTTGAGACGACAGGTTCTCGCAGTCAGCTTGGGAGGGCGGGCGGTTCTTGAAGGAGGGCCTTGTCTCATCAATATGTCTCACTTCCGCTGGTTTCACAAACACAAAGAGGGACGTTTGATGTGATGAGGCATCATGGCAAGCATTGGACGTCCCCGAGCTGCGACTGTTAAGTGGAAATGGCGGCTTTCACAGCTCAACGTAGCGATTCTATGTCTTGCAAGCCTAACGTTTTGACGCGGGCAGGTTATTACATGCCATGGCCACTGCTCGGGAGAATACTGGTGGGCGCACTTTGCGCGAACCAAACTTTCACTTGTCCATCTCGGCCTCGTCTACGCCACCAACTCCGCGAGATCGATTTTCTTGCGTAGCTTCGCGATCGGCCCGCCCCACGTCTTGGTTCTGAACGCCCACTGTCCGGCAATGAGGCTGGGAGAAACACCGAGCATATTAGCGAGGGAAACTATATCCTTCACTGTCGTTGTTGCGGCAAGTTGTGCCCTGTAGGCCGGTGGAATGAGATGGTCCTCCGCGAACGTATTGGCGGCCGTCTCTTGCGAGTCCGCGTCGTCGTCAGCCTTGAACCCATCAATGAATGTGCTTCTTTTCGGGTGAAGAAGTACGTGAGCGATTTCGTGTAAGAGCGTGAACCACAGGCTATCGAGAGCCTTGTATCGACTCGTCACCGCGATCATTGGCGTTCCGTTGATCCAACGCGATACACCACTAATTCGAGTATTTGGAATTTCTGGGACAAATACGAGAACGACGCCCGCGTCTAGCAGAAGTTTTTGCGCTTTCCTGAATGCCACCCCTACGTCGTCATTGACTGTGAGCTTAGGCAATAGGGCGGCCGCAGCCTGCAGCTTCGCGGAATCGTACATCGGAGCGTCTGCGATGAGGTCGGCAGCGTGCAGTTCCGATATGCGCAGCCAGAGGGCAGTCAAGTTTGGATCAATGGAATGGATCTGACTTCTTTTATATGACGCCTGTGGCTCAAGCCAAGTTTTCGCGTACGCGCTGGGAGACGCTACTGAGAAGAAAGAAAGAAGTTTTGCCGCGAGGTTTGGGCCGGAATCTGACCCGTTAATTACCTTGCGATCGATAAGCAACTGGCGGGGGAAAGAGTTTGCCCAGTCGACGAATCCGGCGAGAGCGTTGTGCCTCTCCCTTCGCGCCTCATGTGCCTGATGCGCCGCCTCCAGGTGAAGCCAGGTCTCGGCGGACGTCCCGAGAACCTGTTCCAGAGTGACAGCGACGTCGGGAGATAGCGCGGCTGTTCCCTTGATGACGAGGTTAATGTGCTTCGGGCTGAGTCCGGTGCGGGCGGCAAGCTGCGCTTGGCTGATCGCACGAGCGTCGAGCTCGCGTTGCAGTAGGCGACCGGGCCGCGGGGCGAAGTCGAACTGGGCGTCTGTGGCGATATACGTGTTCATGAGTCTCGATTCAGATCGCAGGTCGGAGGATTGACCGGCCGCGAATACGGAAGTCCTGGACGAGTAGCGCTTGCGAAGAAGCGTGGTCGGGCAATGCTGCCCGATCTAAGACAGCACGGGGAACCCCATCGGAACTGAGGGGACGTACATGCATTTCAACCTCCTCGATCGAGAGCGCCAGATTCCCCGCGTGGACGTCTATTCCGACGCTCTGAAACGTCACGAGGTTTTCGAGCCGTGGGGCGTATGCGACGACGTGCAGGAGATCCTCCGCCGCCGCGACCTGACCGTCGGCGACAGCGCGTAGCTGCGCTCCCGAGACACAGAAGTCCTCAAGCTGAGGACTTATCCAGGCGAGCTGCAAGCTTTACCTCTTTGGTAAATGGTACTTATGGTAGAGTCGGCTTTACCCGACAGGTATAGGCTACCTGCTTCCAGCCGGAAGTAGGAGCAAGCTACAAGGAAGGAGGGCCCAAATGGCCCCCAAGGCAACGACCTCTCTGCGGATCTCTATCGACAGCAAGGCGTTTACCACTCATGATGACGACCAGGAGGCTGCTGCGCTGCTCCGCCTCGCAGGACGGGATCCGAAGGTTTTCGACCTCTTCCGGCTCAAGAAAAACGGGGTCGAGGAGAAGATCCACGACGGCCAGATCGTAAACCTGAAAAACGGTGATCGGTTCGTCTCCCGCCAAAAACTTCGCTTCACCATCGACGGCGAGCCGCAAAGCAGCTACGACGACGACCAGACAGCCGCCGCGTTGCTCCGCCTCGCCGGAGTCGACCCCACAGGCTATGACCTCGCCCGAATTCTGGCTGCCGGCGGCACCGAGACGTTCCGCGACGAGCAGATCGTAAAAATTCAGAACGGGGACGAGTTTGTTACCGCCAAGCATGTCGGAGGGGTCGCGTGAGCGATGCGGCCGGCCTAACCGGGCCGGCCCAACAGTTCATCAATGACATGACCGCCGTGGGCGCCACTGCCCGGGCCGACGGACCCCGCATCCTGTACGACGTCGTCGCGGTAGGCGGCGCCCTGAGCGGGCAGACGGTGACGACCGGCGTCAGCATGTCCGAGGTGCTGAGCTGGCCTATGGTCCCTCCTCACTGGATCCACCTTCCTGACTCGGTCACGTTCTCTGAGACGAATATGGATGAAATCGACTGCCAACCTGGGTGGAAGCGGCATTCCCGCGATTTCAGCTACACGGACATGTCGATTCCGCCGGCCCTGGCGTGGCTCCGGCACGTTCGGGGCTTCCTCTCGATCGCAATCCGGAAGGCGGCATGACATGAGGTATTCCGTAGCGATGACTGGTGAAGTCGAAGTGGCCATGCGTGAGCACCTCATCCGCCAAGATGGCCAGGAGGACGTGCTCGCCGCGACGTACGTCCTCTCCACCGGCGTGGAGCGCACAACCGCTCTCATCAAGTCTGTAATTTTCCCCGGAGAAGGCGAGCGACACGTGCACGGGAACGCGTCGTTCACCAGTGGATATGTGCTCCGCGCATCGAATGAGGCACGCGCCGCCGGCCACGGACTCGCATTGCTGCACTCCCATCCGGGCTCTCGCGGCTGGCAATTACTTAGCGGCATGGACCGGGAGACGGAGTCCGAGTATGAGCGCGTCGCCCGCGGGATTACGAAAGCGCCACTCCTAGGGATGACCTTGGGCGGTCGCGACACATCGTGGTCCGCCCGGTTCTGGTTCGATCGGACCGCTCCTACCTGGGCGGAATCCGTGAGGTCGGTGTCTTCGAGGCTCGCTGTCACCTGGAACGATGAGATCCGTCCGATCCCCCGCGTGACTCGTTCCCAGCAGCGGACGGTCTCGTCGTGGGGTGAGCGCACGCAGGGTTCAATTGCGCGCCTGCGCGTCCTCGTCGTCGGTGGCGGTAGCGTCGGCCTCGACGTCGCGCAGCGCCTCGCCGCGACTGGCCTGGCGACGGTCGGGGTGATGGATTACGACGCCGTCGAAACGGTGAACTTGGACCGCATGATCGGCGCCACACGCCTCGACGCCGCGCTCGAGCGGTCCAAGGTCGAAGTAGCCGCGCGCCTGATGAAATCTGCCGCGACCGCGGAGTCGTTCGAGATTCGACGTCACGAGGTCAGCATCACCGACCCCGTCGGTGTAAGCCCGGCGCTCGACTATGACGTCATCTTCTCCTGTGTCGACCGCCCCTGGCCGCGAGCTGTGCTGAACGCACTCGCCTACACTGACCTCATTCCGGTCATCGATGGCGGAATCGCGCTTGACACCTTCCCGGATGGGCGCATGCGCAACGGCATCTGGCGTGCGCACACGCTTGTTCCAGGACGCCCGTGCATGGCGTGCCTCGGCCAGCTCGTTATCGGCGACATTCCACTCGATAAACAGGGGCTGCTGGATGATCCGGAATATATCGCGGGAGCGCGTCGCGAAGCTCCCTCCCGCCAGAACGTCGCCGCGCTCTCCGCGAGTGTCAGCGCTGCCCTGCTGGCACAGTTCGTCAGTCTCACTGCCCACCCGGGCGGCCGCGGCGCTTCTTCGCCGCTGCGTCACGTCCTATCCACGCACACCCTAGAGCACTCGGCCGCGATTTCAGGCCCCTACTGTGCTTACGAGAACGCGACTGCCGTAGGTGATACCCGCACTCCAATCGCCGAGCACCGCGAAGATTGGCGCGCCATCGTTTCCAAACGTGCGAGAAAGAAGAGCCCCCTGCGCCTCCGCGCCCTCGCGGCGACCGAGGATTTCCTGCAGCGCGCAATTTCCCGACTCCAGTAGGTGGCAGCACTTCCGCGGGTCGACCAGCCAAGGTCGGCCCGCGGTCGTTCACGGCCGACCGGGGTCTCGAAACCCTCCAGATACGACAGGCTCGCCCAATGCGCAACCGTGACGACTGTCCTTGTCCTATTTCAGTGCAGTCTTATGAGACCGGCGATTCACCTAACTATGTCCCTTAACGATCTTGTTGAGTCGGCGTGTTCACCATCAGTTACGAGGCACATGAAACATCCGGTCAGGCCAATGAGTGCCGGCAGCCAGAGGATTGCCGGGATGGACCGTCGAAACCCCCATGCTCCGGACCCTACCGGTGCAATCGAGCCGCCGCCGCCGGAAACGCCGTGTCTGAAAACTTCTGGTCTGGGGTAGGAAGTCCAGTGGACGCTGCGCTTACCAAGTCGTCTTAGCGGCGTTCCTCATGGCACAGAGGATTTCGGCCCGGTTTTCGGGCCGGGTGTTGAGGTTCGTGGCGCTGGGATGTGGGACCGCCTGCCAGTCGAGGGAGCGGATCCCGGATGAGCGGGTCCGGAGCAGCTCCCATCCGGTCCTGGCATGCGCACCGAAAGTGATGACTAGGTCAAGTTGCCGGAACAAGCCCAGGACTGTCTCGAGGTGCTGCGTTGCCTCGAGCACGTCAGCCAGTCGGGTGGTCTGGGTCCGGGGCCCGTCCGGCAGATACCAGGGCACGATGTTCCAGAGGGCGAAGGCCTGGCGGGGCAGGCCCGCCTCGTGTGCCAAGGTGAAGCAGTTGGCAGCGGTGGCGTCGTTGTTGTCGATTGAAATCAGTCCCGAGCCGCGGGAGGCTGAGGACCGGCTGCCCGGGGCCTCGAGCAGGAAAAGGATTCGGGCGTATATGCCGCCGCCGCTGGGATCGAACCACGGCACCAGCGATTCGGCGGCCGCTTGATGTCCGGCCCGCATCCGGTTCAAGTCCCGGACCCAGTCGTTGAGGTCTTTGACGTGCGGTTCGTCCAGCAGCGCCAACTTCCGGTCCACCTCCGCACGATGCCGGTGCGCCCGCGGACTGTTCGGCCACGGACTGTCCGGCCACGGCGCATGGTCGTCGAAGTTGCTCATGCGGGTGTGGCTTTCATTTGCGCCGAGACCTTTCGTTGTTGCGGCATCAGGAGGCCGGTGTCCGTTTCACGATGCGGTAGACCGTGCTGCGGGCGACCTTGAAGAGCTCGGCGATCTCCGCGGTGGTGTGTTGTCCTCCCTTATATAGGGAGACGAGGTGGGCTTCCTGGCTTTTGGAGAGTTTGGGCTGTTTGCCTCGGAGTCGGCCTTTGGCCTTGGCGACCTGCATGCCTTCGCGGGTGCGGGCCCGGATGAGGTCGGATTCGAATTCGGCGACCATGGCCAGGACGTTGAAGAGGAGTCGGCCGACCGGGTCGGTCGGGTCGTGCACGGATCCGCCGATGCTTAGCTTCACTTTCTTTTTTGTCAGTTCTTCGACGATGTCGCGGGCGTCGGGTAGGGAGCGGGCGAGCCGGTCGAGTTTGGTGATGACTAGGGTGTCGCCGGCGCGGACCGCGGCGAGGGCTTCACGGAGGCCGGGCCGGTCGCGGTTGGTGCCGGTGAGCCCGTGGTCGGTATAGATCCTGTCGTCGGGCACGCCCAATGCGGCCAGTCCGTTTCTTTGGGCGGTGAGGTCCTGCTCGTTGGTTGAGACGCGGGCGTAGCCGATGATGTGCGCGGACATGCCCTAACTGTAGCGTTTAGGCTACCTTCACCGGGCTTTTTTGCGGGCGGGGTATACGCGAATCTAAGAAGCCAGTACTTGTATGGCTTCTTTCCCGGCCCGGGAGCGGTCCGTAAGTGTCGCGGTGGAGGACCGGCTTATGCGACTCATCCTACGAGCCAGAAGATTCACTTAGGCTGTGGGTGGAGGCCACGGTACTGTTCTCGACCACGCCGTGTATGGCATCAGTCGGTAGGACATTGCCGTTCGGGAGCCTCCTGGTAGTCCGGGACGGGGCGGGAGTCGGCCTCCTCGGCGGTCTGGGCAGCGCCGTTTCGCTCGATGTCCTCGATAAGCCAGTCCATCTCAAGGATCTCGCGCCGCTGTGCCTCGCTGATGCTGGCGGCAAGCTCGCAGACTCGGACGTCCTTTATCTGGGCGCGTTCGGATCGGGTAATGGCCAAGGAGTGATGGGGAATCATAGCGCGCATAAACGCTGTGTCGTTCACGGTTATCTGGCTGCGGTCCAGGAACACACCTCCTGCAATGAGCAGAACGCTGACGACGATCACCGCAACGTTTGCCTTTGTGTTCTTGTACATGTTGAGCATCCAGGCGAGCATGACCAATCCCATGGTGCCGCCCATCGTGATCGCCATGAAGATTCTGCTCTGGCTGAAACGCACGTGGGACCATTCCCAGGAACCGACAAACATGACCCAGTACATGACGACCATCGCGGTCAGGATCATGGCCGCGAACCGTAGGTACATCTTCCTTGGTCCATGGGACTTCCCTTGGTCGTGGTGCTCGGCTCCGTCTCGCGCCTTGTCTTTCATGGTCATCGATTTGCCTCCTCGTCTTCTGCGCGCCCGGTAGAGGCGCAATATTCCGTTATCGCCTGTCGTGTTTTGCTTATGTCCATGGCTCTTTCCCTGAGCTTCGCCGGGCCCTCCCGTCCGGTTTCCCGGAGCAAGAATTCAGAGCCTCGTGATCGTCGCCTGGGCGTCTTTTCCACGCTCCCACAGGGCAGGAATACCGCGTCGGATACGCACGCCGGCTCAGGGCGAGCGTCCAGGGCGCCGGGGACACGGTGACCAAAAGGGCCCACAGTAAAGTAGCGGGCCGCTGCCGGAGGGAGGGTGGAGTGCGCCTGCCTGCCCTGGAAATCCCCAGGCAGACAGGCATAGCTGTGCTGGTTTATGTCCTGCTGACGCCGATGCCGATTAATGAGAGGGCAGCGGACGCAGGAGGTGACGGTCCGCCTGCCGGGGCGTTGCCGGCAGGCCGCAGCGGGTGGAATCGGGGAGCGTCCATGGTCAGCTGGCCGGCTATCCGATACAGCGGCTCACTGTATATCTTGTCCGCGGGATTCGTGCAGCACTGGTGGCCGCTGCCGCAAGGTATGTGTGCGGTTGAAGGATCGGTGTGGCCGACAGCGGGGACTGCAGCGGCGTATAAATTCCCCGGCTTCGAACCATGGGAGTGTTGGGCTGGTAGGCATACTATGCCAGCATTTGCCACGAAGAGCGCAGCTGCGAGTAACGGCAGGATCCTCAACCGGGCCGGAAACCCGGGCAACCACCGTTCAAGGAGCGGGATCCGTTCAGCCATGGTCCTTCCATCCACACTTCAGCGTTTTGAGATCCTTAGAAAAACGTCGGCAACCCAAAGCAGCCTGTACACCGGATCTGGCGTCTCACAGGGTACGCCCGCCCCATCCTCGATGACAGGGAGGGGCGGCAGGCTTGCGGTTTGTTCCGGGTTTGTTCCTATTCGGAGGCGCCGCGTCCGAGGGAGGACAGCAGCTCGTCGCAGGCTTTTTCACAACGGCGGCAGGCCTCTGCGCACACCTTGCAGTGTTCGTGCATCTCGGCGTGCTGTTCGCATTCGTCGGCGCAAGCCTTGCAAACCGTCCGGCAGGCCTCCAAGACGGCTTTGGTGATGTTCGCGTCGTAGCCGGTGTGGCGGGAGAGAATGTTGCCGGTCGTGGCACAGATGTCGGCGCAGTCCAGATTGGTGCGAATGCATTTGGTCAGGTCCGCGACCATGTCCTCCGAGAGGCAGGCGTCGGCGCAGGCGGTGCAGGTCTGGGCGCATTCGAAACAGGCGGCTATGCAGTCGGCGAGTTTCTGACGGTCCACTCCGCCCAGGTCCTTGGGGTAGGTGTCGAGCATTGAGCTGATGTGCGTCATGATCTTGCTCCTGTTTGTCGGGTTGCAGGCCGACGGGCGTCGGCCGCCACATAAGCACAGTAGCCTTACTATTGGAGTGCTGGCTACCTAGGCCGGAGGGGCCGGCTTGACCTATACCCCTGGGGGGTATAGAACTGGAGGTTACCGGAAACCAGCGTCACGGGCCCGTTTAGGGCTTCAACGCAGTGAAGGTCCTCACCGCTGCGGCGGCGGAACGTCATCCCCTCTGCGGCCTGGCGTTCCAGATTCCCGCGGCCATCACGAATGAAGTGTGAGGAGAACACCATGAGCGCGCCCCTTGACCGCGAACTTCCCCTGCTAACCGAGTCCGCTTCCGGCTGCGCCTGCTGCGCGCCGGACATCGGTTCCAAGAACCAAGCCGAGCACCCGCAACCAGAACAGCCGCCGGGCCTGACGGCTGCAGCTGAGTACCGCGTGGCGGGCATGACCTGCGGACACTGCGCCTCCAGCATCACCGAAGTACTGAGTGCACTCGATGGGGTCAGGGATGTGCAGATCGATCTGGTTCCCGGCGGCATTTCCACTGTCACCCTTGCTGCCGCGCGTCCCCTCGACGAGGATGCGGTGCGGTCGGCCGTTGCTGAGGCCGGCTACGAACTCATCACTTCCTGAAGACCCGGATCTCCGAAGCGCCGCCATTCGGCGGTGAGGGCGCCGCCCGGCTATGAAAGAAGAGTCATGAACACCGAGCATTCGCAGCACGACCACGATTCGACCGGTCACACCCGGAAACCTGTTCTTGACCCGGGCCATGAGGGCCATGGGCCGGCGGTGACCGATCACGATACGCACGGGCAGGCCATGCCGGCCGGACATGACGCGCATTCTGCGGTGGACGAAGAGCATGCCGTCCACACGCACGGCGAACATGCCGGGCACAGCACCGCCATGTTCAAGAACAAGTTCTGGCTGTCCCTGGCCCTGTCAGTCCCCGTGGTGTTTTTCAGCCCGATGTTCGGGATGCTCTTTGGCTACGAAATCCCGCAGTTCCCCGGGGCAGCGTGGATCCCGCCCGTGCTCGGTACGGTCATCTTCTTCTACGGGGGCATGCCGTTCCTGAAGGGCGGGGTGAAGGAACTGAAGTCCCGGCAACCGGGCATGATGCTGCTGATCGCCATGGCGATCACGGTCGCTTTCGCCGCCTCCTGGATCACAACCCTGGGCATTGGCGGGTTCGACCTGGACTTCTGGTGGGAACTGGCCCTGCTGATCGTGATCATGCTGCTCGGCCACTGGATGGAGATGCGCGCCCTCGGCTCCGCCCAGGGCGCCCTCGATGCGCTGGCCGCGCTGCTGCCGGATGAAGCGGACAAGGTCAACGGCGACGGGACAGTCACCACCGTCCCGATCGGTTCGCTGGGCACCGGGGATGTCGTCCTGATTCGCTCAGGTGCCCGGGTGCCGGCAGACGGGCGGATCATCTACGGCGAAGCCGAATTCGACGAATCCATGATTACCGGTGAGTCCAAGGCCGTCGGCCGCGGCACCGGGGATACCGTGGTCGCCGGTACGGTCGCCACGGACAACGCAGTGCGGGTGCAGATCAGCGCCGTCGGTTCCGACACAGCCCTTGCCGGCATCCAACGCCTGGTCGCAGAGGCCCAGGCATCCTCGTCCAGAGCGCAAGCCCTGGCCGATCGGGCGGCGGCCCTCCTGTTCTACTTTGCTCTGGTTGCCGGCATCATCACCTTCACTGCTTGGCTGATCCTGGGCAGCCCGGATGAAGCGGTGGTCCGCACAGTCACCGTGCTGGTCATTGCCTGCCCGCATGCCCTGGGTCTGGCCATTCCGCTGGTCATCGCCATTTCCACCGAACGGGCCGCTCGTTCCGGCGTGCTGATCAAGAACCGGATGGCGCTGGAGCGGATGCGCACCATCGACGTGGTGTTGTTCGACAAGACCGGCACCCTAACCGAAGGTGAGCACGCCGTCACCGCCGTCGCCCCCGTCCAAGGTGTCACCGAGGCTGAGCTGCTGGCCCTGGCCGCGGCCGCCGAATCGGACAGCGAACACCCTGTGGCCCGAGCCATCGTCAAGGCCGCAGCGCAGAACCCCGGAGCGGTCAGGCTGGGCCTGTCCGGCAGCACCTTCACGTCGAGCACAGGGCGGGGTGTCCGCGCGACAGTGAACGGCTCCGAGGTCTCCGTCGGCGGACCGAACATGCTCCGCGAACTGAACCTCAGCGAGCCCGAAGACATCGCAAGGGAAACCGAGGCCTGGATGGACCGAGGTGCCGGTGTGCTGCATGTGGTCCGCGACGGAAGGATCATCGGCGCGCTGGCCCTGGAAGACAAGGTGCGGAGCGAGTCCCGGGCAGCCGTGAAGGCGCTGCAGGAGCGCGGCGTCAAGGTCGCCCTGATCACCGGCGACGCCCGCCAGGTCGCCAACGCCGTGGGCAGAGACCTGGGCATTGACGAGGTCTTCGCCGAGGTGCTGCCGCAGGACAAGGACAAGAAGGTCATCGAGCTGCAGCAGCGCGGGCTGAAGGTGGCCATGGTTGGCGACGGCGTCAACGACTCACCTGCGCTTGCCCGCTCCGAGGTCGGCATCGCCATCGGCGCGGGCACCGACGTGGCCATGGAATCGGCCGGCGTCGTGCTGGCCGGCAACGACCCGCGCTCGGTGCTGTCGATGATCGACCTGTCACGCGCCAGCTACAGGAAGATGATCCAGAACCTGATCTGGGCCACCGGCTACAACATCATCGCCGTGCCGCTGGCCGCCGGCGTGCTCGCCTTCGCCGGCGTCGCGATCTCCCCGGCCGTCGCCGCGATCCTGATGTCGATCTCCACGATCGTCGTGGCGCTGAACGCGCAGCTGCTGCGCCGGATTGACCTGGACCCGGAACGGATCCGGTAGCCGTCCGGGCCGCAGTTGGATTGGAAGCCGGTGGAAACGGGCGGCTACGCTGGAGGGACATGTACGTCGCGGCCACGTTGCAGGGAACGGTGACCGGGAGATCCCGCCCGGTCACCGTCGCCTCCTGTGCCCGGAAGTGGGCGCTGCTGCTCGGGCTGACTGCCATCATTGCCGGCATCCTGGGCATGCACATCTGGATCGGCAGCCACAACCCGGGAAACGCCGCCTCGGCAGCAGCTGTGGCGGCCGCCCCCGAAACAGGGCACGACCACCATCCCGGCACCGGCACCTCAGTGATGACGGATCAAGGCGCACCCGGGACGGCAGTGATGAGCTGCGCGGGCTGCGGGGACCACGAGATGGCGGCAAGCATGTGCATGCTGGCACTGTTCATGGTCGGCGCCGCCGGCTTGATCAAACCCGCGTCCGGGGTGCTCTTCTCGGCTGCCGGCCTGCGCGGCCCGCCCGGTATTTTCCCTGCACACACCGCACCGTTGCAGCCTCCTTCACTGATTCAGCTTTCGATCAGCCGCACCTAAACCGCGCCGAACGCCACCACAAGCATTCGGTCCGTCGTGCCTGCCCGTTGTCCGGCATCACCGTCCGGTCGGGCATCTGAGACGCACGACTTCCCAAAGCGAAGCAACTCTTGAAGGAACCAGAATCATGAAGCGTTACCTGACCCTGCCCGCTGCCGCCCTCGCCGCCGCCCTTGCCCTGGCCGGCTGCGGAGCCGACGATACCGGCAGCCAAACAGCCCCCGGTCAAACCACACAGTCCGGCGCCGCACCCCAGACAGGCTCTGAGGTCAGCGCCGAGCACAACGACGCCGACACGATGTTCGCGCAGATGATGATCCCGCACCACCAGCAGGCCGTCGAAATGAGCGAGATCATGCTCGGCAAAGACAGTCTCGATCCCAAGATCACCGAGCTGGCGACCCGGATCAAGGAAGCCCAAGGACCGGAAATCGAGCGGATGACCGCCATGCTCGATGCCTGGGGCGAACCGGTCATGATGCCCTCGGAAAGCGCTGGCGCCATGGAAGGCCACGACATGCACGGCAACGAATCCGGGAAAGCCGGCATGGGCTCGATGGAAGGGATGATGTCCGAAGATGACCTGGCAAAGCTGGAGTCCACGCAGGGCACCGAAGCAGCAGAACTGTTCCTGACCCAAATGATCGCCCACCACGAAGGGGCCGTGAAGATGGCCGAGCAAGAAGCCGAACAGGGTTCCAACCCGCAGGCCGTGGAACTGGCACAGACGATCATCAAGGACCAGGAAGGCGAGATCCAGGAAATGAAGGACCTCCTCGCCACCCTCTAGACCCTCGACCGGCAGCGGCGGAGCCCAGCCGAAGGCGGGTCCGCCGCTGCCATGCCTGCTCACGCCCCCCAGCCCTCACCGGAGTAATACAGCCATGCCCGCAGCACACGTCAAAACCACCACCACCCGCACCCTCCGCGCCCTCGCTGCCGTCGCAGCCGTCGCCCTGCTCGCCGCTTGCGGTCCCACACAACCCGCCGCGCCGCCGGCCGCTACGGCGCCTGCCAATCCCTATGGGCATATTCACGGGATGACCGTTGACCCGGACACCGGGCACGTTCTACTGGCCACCCACAACGGGTTGTTCAATGCCACCGCCAGCCCCGTCGAACAGATCAGCCCCACCATCGACCTCATGGGTTTCGCCACCACGGCCGACCCCGGCCACTACTATGCCTCCGGCCATCCCGGCCCGGGCTCGGACCTGCCCGACCCGGTGGGACTGATCCATTCCAACGACGGCGGGGAAACCTGGGAACCGCTTTCGCGCCAAGGCGAATCCGACTTCCACGCGATGACCTCCACCCGGGACGGCATCATCGGATACGACGGCCAGATCCGCCGGACCAAGGACGGACGGAGCTGGACCACTATAAAGGCCGACTTCCAGCCATTCGCCCTGGCTGGCTCTCCCACTGGAGCCGTCGTCCTGGCCACGACCGAGCAGGGCCTCCAACGCTCCGGCAACGGCGGAACCACCTGGGAACAGCCCGCCAACGCGCCCCTGCTGGTCTTCACAGCCTTCGCGGACTCCGCCACGGTCGCCGGTGTGGCCACCGACAACACCGTCCATATCAGCCGGGATGCCGGACGCACCTGGCAGCCCCGCGGAAGCGTCAGCGGCCAGCCCGCAGCCATCGCCGCGACCGCCGGCAACGGCAGCGAGGAAGCAACGCAGATATGGGTTGCCACCACCAGTGGCCTCGAACACTCACAGGACAATGGGGCTACATTTACCCCCGTGGGCAACGGGAACCTGCCATGACGCTGGTTACACGGGTCTGCGCCACCTGTTTTCCACCGCACGATCAAGTTTCGGTCCTGCGCTCGGTCCACCGGCAGTTGATGCAGAGCTCTCGCTGACCTCTGTTGCGGCGGGCGACGGCTTAGGGGCGGCCTAGTCCAGACCAAGCCGGGTTTTGATGATTGATCAGTAGCTACTGTATGGTCAGTACATGCTGACTATTGCTTCCCGCCTGGACGTGATGAACCGTCTCGGACGCGCGATGGCTGATCCGAGCCGTTCTTCCATCCTCATGGCGTTGTTGGATGGACCAAGCTACCCGGCCGTCCTCTCGCGCAGTCTGAACCTGACCCGTTCGAACGTCTCCAATCATCTGACCTGCCTCCGCGATTGCGGGATTGTTGTCGCAGAGCCTGAAGGCCGGCAAACCCGTTACGAGATTGCTGACCCTCATCTGGGGAAGGCACTGCAGGCCCTTGTGGAAGTCACGCTTGCGGTGGACGAGAACAAACCGTGTATCGATCCTGCATGTTCAGTGCCCGGCTGCTGCGGGGGCGCCCGATGACCACCACTGTCACCGATGATGCAGCCGCACTGACATTAAAGGAGGATGCTCGATGAGCGATGCTTGTGGCTGCAGCGACGACCGGCCCGAAACCGGGGAAGCAGGAGAGGAGGAAGCGGAAGGCTTGTGGCAGGTTACCGAGATCCGAGCCGCGACTGTCTCAGGCGTCCTGCTGCTGGCTGCATGGATCACCTCACTTGCCGGAGGCCCGGAGTGGGTAACCTTTCCGCTGGAAGTCCTTGCGCTGCTGATTGCCGCTTGGACGTTCGTTCCCTCTACGCTCCGGCGCCTGGCCAAGGGCAAAATCGGCGTCGGCACCCTGATGACCATCGCCGCCGTCGGCGCGGTCGCGCTGGGCGAGATCGAGGAAGCGGCCATGCTCGCCTTCCTCTACGCAATCTCGGAAGGCTTGGAGGAATACTCGCTGGCCAAGTCCCGCCGCGGCCTACGCGCCCTGCTTGACCTGGTCCCGGCCGAAGCCACCGTGCTGCGAAACGGCGCCGAAGCCACTATCGCCCCGGCCGAACTCATCCCGGGCGACCGCATGGTGGTGCGCCCGGGCGAACGGCTCGCGACCGACGGCCGCATCGTTACAGGCCGCACGTCCTTGGACACCTCGGCCCTGACCGGGGAATCGATGCCGGTCGAGGCCGGACCGGGCACCGAAGTCTATGCCGGGTCCATCAACGGCACCGGCCCGCTCGAGGTCGAAGTCACCAGCACCGCAGAGAACAACTCGCTTGCCAGGATCGTCCACATCGTGGAAGCAGAGCAGTCCCGTAAGGGCCCAGGCCAGCGCCTCGCCGACGCCATCGCCAAAAAACTCGTCCCGGGGATCTTGATTGTTGCGGCGCTGATCATCGTTTTCGGTTTCATCGTCGGTGAACCGCTCGTGTGGTTCGAACGCGCCCTCGTGGTCCTGGTCGCCGCTTCACCGTGCGCTTTGGCCATTTCGGTACCGGTCACCGTCGTTGCCTCGGTGGGTGCGGCCAGCCGTATCGGTGTTCTCATCAAGGGTGGCGGCGCCCTCGAAACACTGGGGAAAATCCGCACCATAGCCTTGGACAAGACCGGCACCCTGACCCGCAACCAGCCGGCCGTCATTGACGTCGCCACCGCCGGTAGCACGAGCCGGGAGCATGTGCTCGCCCTCGCAGCCGGACTGGAGGCACGCAGCGAACATCCGCTCGCCCGCGCGATCCTCGCCGCGACACCCGACCGGGCCGCCGTGATAGACGTGGACACCATCCCGGGCGCCGGCCTGGAAGGAACTCTGGACGGCAGAAAACTGCGCCTGGGACGGCCCGGCTGGATCGACCCCGGAACATTGGGGGCGGACGTGGAGAGGATGCAACACTCCGGAGCCACCGCCGTGCTGATTGAGGAAGACGGCCAGGTCATCGGAGCCGTAGCCGTACGCGACGAACTGCGCCCGGAGGCACGCGATGTCATCGCCCGGCTGACCCGGTCCGGGTACAGCACCGCCATGCTCACCGGCGACAACACCATCACCGCCAACGCTCTGGCACGAGACGCCGGCATCACGGAGGTCCACGCCGACCTTCGGCCTGAAGACAAGGCTGACATCATCCGCACGCTCAAGTCGCGCGGCCCGACCGCGATGGTCGGCGACGGCGTCAACGACGCCCCGGCCCTGGCCACAGCAGACACCGGCATCGCAATGGGTGCCATGGGAACTGACGTCGCCATCGAAACCGCCGACGTCGCCCTGATGGGTGAGGACCTGAACCATTTGCCCCAAGTGCTCGACCACGCCCGCCGCACCAGGGGCATCATGCTCCAAAACGTGGGCCTGTCCCTGCTGCTGATCGCCGTGCTGATCCCGCTGGCACTGTTCGGCGCCCTCGGGCTTGCCGCCGTCGTACTGGTGCACGAGCTCGCCGAAATCGTGGTCATCGCCAACGGCGTCCGTGCCGGCCGGCTCAGCCGCAGGAACCGGCTAACGGCCGGTCAGCCTTCCCCGGTGTTGGAGCCGGCAGCGTGAGCACTGAAACAGCCGGTCCGGCCGGGACACCCTCCCGGCCGGACCGCCGGCTCAGGACCGTGCTACTGGTCTGGGCGGCCTTTCTGGCAGCCGCCGACCTGGCCGTCAAGACCGCGGCCGAGGCCTTGCTATCCGGGGGGACAGTCATCGACCTAGGGGTGGTCAATTTCCGCCTGCTCTACAACCCGGGTGTCGCTTTCAGCCTCGGCGCGGCGCTGCCGGACTGGGTGATCATCGCCGCGACGGGCCTGATCATTGCCGCGATGACTTGGTACGTCCTAACTTCCGCACCAACCACGACTTGGCTGTCCCGGGCCGGCGCGGGAATGCTGCTCGGCGGAGCAGCCGGTAACTTCATCGACCGACTCGATGGACGCGGCGTCGTGGACTACCTGCACACCGGCTGGTTCCCCACCTTCAACCTCGCCGACGTCTTCGTCACTACGGGCGTGGCGGTCTTCATCCTCGGAACGCTCCTGCGCGCGCGCACACCCGCCGAAGGCTGACCGCCAACGTCGCTTCGCCCCTGTGTCCCACCCTGTCCCGACGGCTCAGGCCGCTGTCGCAGATCCCCTGAAGCAGCGGCATTGCCATATCGGCCGTCCTTAACCGGAAGGAAGCATGGATCTCATCCCAGCAGTTCTACAAGCAGCGGGCCTGTTCCTGGCCACCAACATCGACGACATCATCGTGCTCTCCCTGTTCTTTGCCCGAGGAGCCGGAATTCGCGGCACCACCGTGAAGATCGGCGTCGGCCAGTACCTTGGCTTCGGCGGCATCATCGTGGCTTCCGTCCTCGTGGCGCTGGGCGCGGGCACCTTTTTGCCCCCGGAGGTAATTCCCTACTTCGGCCTCATCCCCCTGGCGCTCGGCCTCTACGCGGCATGGAAGGCCTGGAGGGGCGGGGAGGAGGACGACGAGGAGAAGGTCGCCGGCAAAGAGGTCAGCATCGGGACGGTTGCGGCAGTTACCTTCGCCAACGGCGGGGACAACATCGGCGTCTACGTCCCCGTGTTCGTCAATGTCGGGCCGGCCGCAGTGGCGGCATACACGGTCATCTTCCTGCTCCTGGTCGCAGTGCTGGTCGCCGCCGCCAAGTACGTCGCCACCCGCAGACCCATTGCCAGTGTCCTCGAGCGGTGGGAACACATCCTCTTCCCGATCGTGCTCATTGGCCTGGGCGTCGTCATTCTCGTCGAGGGCGGTGCCTTCGGCCTCTAGTACACGGCGGCAGCCCGTAGGCAGCAAAGGCCGTTCTGGTCGGGCTGCCCGTATGACTGGCGATTTTACTCCGGCGCCTTCAACATTCACGTTTCAGGCGGAACAGCCTTCCATGCGGAGCCGACACCTCCGCTACTGCCCGCGCCATAGAGAACAGGAAATACGTGGCAAACACCCTCTTCGGAGCCGCCTCCCATCTCCTGCCGGCACGTTTACCCGATGTTAGAGGAACAACATGACAATTGGCGGATACTTCGCCGAGATGGTCCAATCCGGTGCACTCCTGGTGGCCATGCCCCTGGCCGCCATCGCCGGGACTGTCTCGTTCATTTCACCCTGCATCCTGCCACTGGTGCCCGGATACCTCGGCTATGTCTCGGGTCTGGCAGACCCGGCCAGACCCGACAGCAGGCGCAAGGTCCTCACCGGCGTTGGTCTGTTCATTCTCGGATTCGCCGCCGTCTTCACCCTCTACGGCGCCGCCTTCGGCGCCATCGGAGGATGGCTGCTGCGCTGGCAGGACATCCTGATCCGTGTCCTCGGCCTGTTCGTTGTAATCATGGGCCTGGTGCTCGTGGGCAGGTTCTCCTTCCTGCAGACCACCAAGAAACTCTCCTTCAAACCCAAAACCGGCGTCGCCGGCGCGCCGTTGCTCGGCGTCGTCTTCGGACTGGGCTGGACCCCCTGCATGGGGCCAACCCTCAGCGCAGTCCTGGCCCTGAGCACCACCACCGGCGGGGCCTGGCGCGGCGCCCTGCTTGGGTTCCTCTACTGCCTCGGACTCGGAATTCCGTTCATCCTCGTGGCGCTGGGCCTGGACTGGGTGACCAGGACACTGGGCTTCATCCGCCGCCATATCCGCCCGTTCAACATCATCGGCGGCGCCCTGCTCATCCTCGTCGGCGTGCTGATGGTCTCGGGAGTCTGGACGCTGTGGATCTACCAGCTGCAAAACCTCGCCGGAACCTTCATCACCCCTGTCTGACCGGAAGGACCCCTCACGTGAACACCCGCAACCCAAGCCTCTCCACGGAATCGGAACCGGGGCGGCGAACCTTCCTGATCGGTGCCGCGTCCGCCGCGCTGCTGCTCACCGGATGCGCCGCGCAGGACCCGCTGGCAGCCCAGGCGAAAGCCGGCGACAACAAAAACTACATCGCCGGCGACGGGTCCGTCTCCGAGTACGCTCCCGAAAACCGGGGTGAGCCTGTACAACTGGGCGGCCAGCTCTACGACGGCACTTCCATCAATTCCGCTGACTGGTCAGAGAAGGTTGTGGTGCTGAACTTCTGGTACGCCTCCTGCGCCCCGTGCCGGGTGGAAGCCCCGGACCTTGAAGCCCTCCATCAGGACTTCAAAGACCAAGATGTGCTCTTCTACGGCGTCAATGTCCGCGACACGACCCCCACAGCCGCCGCCTTCGAGCGGAACTTTGGAATCACCTACCCCAGCTTCGACGGCGCCGACGGTTCGATACTGTTCGCGCTCACCGAGCATGTACCACCCCAGGCAGTCCCCACCACTCTCGTCCTGGACAAACAGACCCGGGTCGCCTCACGCATCCTGGGCGTTGCCGAAAAAAGCACGCTCAAAGCACTCATCTCGAGCACACTGGACGAGAGTGCCTCATGAACAGCCGGGCCGGCCGAATCCGTGACGTTGCTACCACTCCCCGGGAAACCGGAACCCCCCGGGGTTGCCGTCAGTTCCTCCAAAAGAACCTGCCCTAACGAGTACTGGAGAAACACGCCATGGTCGTGGCCGCTGACGGATATGTCCTTTACGAGTACATTGTCGCTGTCGCGCACATTGCCTTCGTGGCGTTTCTGTTGGGCAGCGGGCTCGGCAACTTGTTCCGATTCCCATCCTTCCTTTATGGAGACAATCCCAAGCCTTGGGTTCAGCGCTCGGTAGGTATCGGGGAGCTGGTGGTCGCTCTGGTGCTGAGCCTGCCCTATTTTTGGGGTGAAGGCACGGTCTTCACGATCGCTGCAGCCCTAGCCTACGCAGGGGTTATTGCCGTAGTCGCTGTTTCGCGCTGGAGAAGGGGGCACATCTTCAGACCGGCGTACTTATTGATCCCGGCCTTGCTGGCTCTGGCGCTTTCGGCCCTCAAAGCGGGTGAATTGGCCGCGTTCATCCCGGACATCCAGGCGTAAAGGCCAGTTGTAGCGGAGCCTTCTTGCCATGGACGACAGTCACGGGCCGGTTGAGCAGGTCATCCTCGACAGCGCGGCACCCGCACAAGGACACGAAACCGCCTAAGAGCCCATGGGCGGGCGGTCCACCCGTGTGCGAACCACGGCAGCCACTTACCGGCGGCGGACCGCCGTTCGACGCGGCCACCAACCCAGCAACAAAGTGCCGCGGCTCCCGGCGGGATAAGAGGCACCCGGTGGGACCTTCGGGCGCCATGCTTTGCCGAGTCAGGCGTCCGATTTCGAGACAACATTCCGCTACGTGCGGTTCACGGATTTCCTTTGTCCGAGGAGCGGAAAAGGGCCGGCCACAAGCCGGCCCTTTTCTGTTTGTCCACGCACCCCTGGGCGCTGGTGCCGGAGGCCCCCCCGTCCCGCACCAGGGCGGTTGTGGCCGGCCGGCACCTGGAAAGAGTGCCGGCCTTCTTGTGTTTGCGCCGGGCCTCAGCCGACGTTGGCCCACTGCTGAAAGCGGCCGGCCCAGCGTGCCGGCGGGCCAGGCGCAGGACGGCCTGGACCGTGGCAAAGTCTGCCGCTGACAACCGCCCCGAAGTGGAGGCTGTGCATGACCGCCGGGGCGCGGTGGTGAGTGTCGGGTCCGGTGGTGACCTGGCGGTTGTGTGCAGCCGGTCGGCTGGGTCCCGTCGTCCAGGTGTGTGCGGGAAAAGCCCGGAGGATTTAGCTTTTGCCGTGCACAGGTGGGCGAGGGGAGATGCTACTGGTTTGCCGGTGTGATGCTCTCTGTTCGTGCCGCGGAATTGTCGTCGGCCGAGCGGCTGGCGGCTTTCCTGCGGCGGCTGGCCGCGCCGGATTCGAGTCCGAGCTTCTTGAGTTCCTCGGGGCTCCAGCCGTCCTTGGTGGCACGCACGTAGGCGCGCTTATCGTCGCGCTCGGCTTCGGCGAGCTGTTCTTTGAGGTCGGTGATCCGTTGGCGGGTTTTCACCAGTGCGGTGACGGATTCGATGCGTGAGTCCAGGAGTGCGCGGGCCTGGTTGCGGGTCTGTTCAATATCGAGGGTAGCCATGGAGCCAGCCTAACCGGACGGCACGACAGACCAGATCTCCCGAAGGGCCACGGCCCCCAGGCCGACCGACCCGCGAAATCTGCCCCGACGGAGCAAGCTATACACTTACACCCGTGTAAGTGGTGAATCCTTTCGACAAAGGGGTTGTCGGTCGGGCACACTTGGCAGTGTGGTCCCCGGCTCCGGGGTCGCTGCGCTGGGCCGGTTGAAAGGATTGGGGGAACGAGTGACCGAAGAGAATGCGCCTCGTTCCCGGTTCTCCCGCCGCCGTCGGGAAAACAAGCCGGCAGGTACGAAGAAGCGTCGGGATGTGTGGGTCACCGCCGAGGAAGACGCTGCTCTGATGGCACGTGCTGCCAGGGAGCGGGTGACGGTGCCGAACCTGTTGGTCTCCTCGGCGCTGTCTGAGTCTTCTGATTCGCCCACGGAACGCCGCGCGATTGCTGCGGAATTGATGGCCCTGCACAACCTGTTGGCCCGGTCCTCGAACAACATCAACCAGCTGGCGCGGCAGGCGAACGCCACCGGTGATTTCCCGGCCGAAGCGAGCCAGGCGCTGCGGCATATCCGCTCTGTAGCGATGCGGATTGACGATGCAATTGATGGGCTGATGTAGGCCATGATTCCGAACATCACCCGCGGCTCACGCATGGCCGGCCTCATCCTTTATCTGGCATCGACGGATGCGGATAAGACGAAGAACGCGCACACCGAACCGCACCTGGTGGCCGGCGACGCAGCGATCATGGCGTGGTACGACGACGGTGTCCTAGACAAGGACGATGCCCTGGCCATTGCCAAGCACCTTGACCGCCCGCGCAAGGTCTTCGGTGTCTCAGTTCAGATCAAGGACATGCAGTGGGATGCGGCCAAGAAGGAGCGCATCCACGTCGGCTACAAGGACGCCAGCGTGTGGCACTGCTCCCTGAGTCTGCGTGCCGAGGAAGGCGCGCTGACGGACCAGCAGTGGGGCGATATCGCCAACGACTTCGTGGACTCCATGGGTTTCACCGAGACCAGCGGAAAGGCCCGCTGCCGGTGGGCCGCGATCAACCACGGGACCTCCGAGAACGGCAACCACCACATCCACATTGCCGTGTCTTTGGTCCGTGAAGACGGTACGAAAGCCTCCACCCATGGCGACTACAAGAGGGCACAGCAAACCTGCCGCGAGCTCGAGGTTAAGTACGGGCTGGAACAGCTCTCCACGGTGCACGCCACCCGCGGTTACGACCGCGCTGAGAAGGCCACCGCTGTCCGCGATGAACGTGAAATGCACCGTGCTTCCCTGGCACGCAAAGTCCGTGCCTGCGCCACGTCCTCGGCCACCGAAGGAGAGTTCGTCCGGCGGGCCCGTCAGACCGGAATGCTGGTGCGCCCGCGCTACGCGAAGAACACCACCGACGTTATCGTCGGGTACTCCGTTGCCGAACGTCCCCGGCACGGGGAACGGCCTATCTGGTTCGGCGGTGGCACCCTGGCTACGGACCTGAGGCTGGGTGCCCTTCGGCAGGAATGGATGGACTCACCCCAGCTCGCTACGGAAGCCGCTGCGGAATGGAATGCAGCGGCCCGGAACAAGCGGCCCGTCTCAAGGACAGGACCGGAGAACGCAACACCGCCGGCGCAGGCATGGGTGGAATACACACGCAACGCGACCGCTTTGGCGGACCAACTTCGCAGCATCCCGCGGGACGATCATGCCACCTGGGCGAAGGCAGCCAGGGAAGTATCCGGCGCATTCGCCGCATGGTCCTACAGGCTCGAACCTACCCCCGGCCCACTGGCCGCAACAGCAGCGGAACTGTCCCGGACGGCGCAGTTGCGTAACCCCCGGCAGTACAGCAAACCGGTCGCACTTCCGTCCATCGCTGGTGCCGCCATGTTGTTCATGGCAGCGTCCAGCAAGAACAAGACGGCAGCGCAAACGGCGCTCATGGTTCAGCTCATCAACACCGCGTTCGCCGTCTACGAGATGCACGCCCAGTCTGGCCGTGCCCGTGAAGCCCAGCGCATCCGGGCAGTAGTCGAAAACCAGCTGGCACCGTTCACTGCGACGATGCCCAAGGCCGTTCCCGTAGGAGCAGAACAGGAACCCGCCCGAGCGGCTGCGAACCCGCCCCGTGCAGTTGATATTGCGCGCCGCGGCATGGCTCCGATTCGTCCCGGTTCGGTGGTCCCCACGACACCCACGCCGGCCACGCCGGCGAAGACCTATCAACCCAACCGGGGCACCGGGCCGGGACTCGACCGATAAGAATCACACCACTAGTGCAAGGGGAACACCATGAGTGAATCAGACGGCATCGACGACTTTCTCGACAACGGAATGCGGCAATCCCTGATGATCGCCTCGCGCATCGCCGAGACGCTGGCGCGCCGCCGGCAGGAAGCCCAGCGGCAGCAGGAACACCTGGACTCCCAGGCAGCGCAGGAAGCCCAGTCGCGGCTCGCGGCTGAACGCAGTTCAGCCCTCGCCGTCCTCGCAGCTGTCCAGAAAGACGAGTGGTGGGACAAGGCACAGCCGGCCGACATCGCCACGGCGCACTCCGTCGCTGAAGGCTGGAAAGACCACGACCCCGCCGCCTTTGAAGCCTCTACGAAGATCCGTGAAGAAGTCCTTGCCCTGTACGGCATCGACACACACGACGTCGGCACGGACACCGCCTACCTTGAATCAGGAATCGCGACCATCGCGACCGAGAAGGCCCGGCTGGACGAGCTGGCACGCAGCCAGGAAGAAGCATGGAAAGCTGCTGCCGAACACGAGAAAGCTGTGCAGCTGATCGCAGCTGCACAGGCAGAGGAACTTCGAGCCCAGGCGACGAAGCTGGCTCCTGAAATGGAGCGCCACCAGGTCCCCGTGGAATACCTGGCAAATCCCGAACTGGCACAGGCTCTGCAGCGTGCCCACAACGCGAAAACGCCCAAGGCTGCTGCGGCTGCAGACGCCGACATTAAGGAGCGTCTGTTCCTCATCGGCAAGGACGGCATCAACGGTCCCGACATCGAACAGCTGCGGATAGAAACCACTGCGAATATCAACGGTACCGGCGAATCCCACTTCAACGATCCCCAGTTCGTCAAAGCGGCCAAGGAGATGCACGAGGCCAAGCTCCTCACCGAGGGCGGCTTCACGGGGTCCCAAGTTGCGTTAATGGAGCAACGGTATGAAAGGGCCGAAAAGGAACTCTTCTCCCGCATAGAAGGCGTCGGCCGTGAAATCGTAAACCGCGTCACAGGCAACGACAGCACACAATTCAAAGATCAGGCACTCAAAGCAGAAAGCGCATCAGCTGCTGGTTACGGCTCAGCCGAACACCATGCAAAATTCGCGGAGTCCCTGGAGAATACCGGCGCCAGTGAGGCTCAGATCCGCGGACGGCTCACTGCGGCGCGCAGCGAGGGTACACACCCCAGTGCAGCCATTACTAAGGGCAAGGCGGCGGCAAAAGCCAGAAAGTCCCGTACCGGGGCATCAGTGGGCGCTGAACGAGGCAGGGGTGGACTCTCTCGTTAGCCCTGAAATGAGGACAGGGCATCAGTGCCCGTTTCTACCCCCGGGCGGCCGACGCTGCCGCAAAACCCTGCGCCAGGATCAACCGCTGGCCGCATCCTTGCCGGGCCTGAATTCGGAGCGAACGCTACGAATAGCCACTCTCCGCCGATTGGGGGAAGCGATGTCGTCGTAATCAATTTCTTGGGAATCAAATTCCTCCGTGAGGCTTGCGGCCATACGTTCACGAACCTGGGCGGACACGGCGATCGTCCATTCCTTAGTTTCAAAGCTCAAGTTTTGGCGAACGGAGCCGTCGCCGTGCCAGCTTTCAGTGCGTACCATTGCGATGGCAGCCGACTCGAACAGGGCGGTGTCTCCATCAACAATTGGATCGAGTAGCCCGGCGATAGCTTCTGTACCCTTTGCCCTTGAAATTAGCGAGAGCCTCAGTCTCAACGACTCGAGCGGCTCGAGGGCAGTTTTTTCCTGACTGTCGAGGGCATCGAGGAAGTGGTTGGCGAAATCAAGCAACATCTTTTCGACGTTGTGTGTGTCCTGCCCAGCTAACAAGGGCCTGTTAATTGCATGCAGGATTGTCAGGCAAAGATCCTCTCCGAAAAGCTCGAGGAGCTGCCCGCGGGTGAGCTCTCCGGTGCTAAAACCGAGGAGAGTTTCCGCAGCCAACCAGTCGAAAATGAGATCGACTGCCGTCTCCGGGTCGTTGCGACTGTCCTCTAAGCGCCGGTACTCGGACAGCAGGAACGTGACGAGCTTCGTGACTCGATGACCGTCTGCAAACCCTTGTAGATACGCTTGACGGTGCTCGCGAAGTTTCTCAAAAGCGAGACGGGCGATTGAGGGGTGCGCGGAGCTGGATATTTTTGATAGGGCTTCCTCAGCTGCGTCATCAGGTTCTACTCCCATCAACCACGCGATCGCCCGTGACACAATCACGTCGGAAATGTCGTCCTCCGGCACACCTAAGCTGTAGTAGCGCTCGGAGTAGCGGCTGTCGGAGAACGCCTGCGGATGGGGCGGCTTGTTGATGTTGCGCCAGTCCTGAAGCTTCGGAAAGAGAAAGCGGACGCTTTCCCAAGCTCCCGTGATATCGGCGCGACGTGACGTGTCCCTGAACAGCTTTATCCAGTCCTCGGGACTCAGCGTTTTGCCTTCTTCCACTTCTTCTTCGTCAGCGCTGCGCCAGAAGCCTGCTCGCAACTGAGGGGCCCACTCCGGGAGCGCTTCATAGATCTCGTGATGATTCAGACGAAGGTTGGCGAGGGCAGCGAAATCTAGAAAATCGACCTCACCAGGGACTAGCTGGGTTAGCACATTGAGATGGTTCTCGTACCGTGCAATCTGACGAGGAGTTACTAAGCCCGTAGTAAGTGTGTCTATGAGGAGTCGGTAACGCTCCATCCCGGATTCATTGAGGCGAACACCCTGGGCATCTAGCGATTTGGATACTGCCTTCGAGATGTGTCTCCACCGCGTTGCTCTATCTATCTGAGGGAGTTCGAAAGGGTGTTGCACAATTTTTTCCATGAAAGAACTCGTTCGACCGCGGATGCCTTCCGCAGCCAACAGATCCTCCACCGTGTCGGCATCGTAGGCGACTAAGTAATGCACGTTTGGGAACCTCCCGAGGAGGCGGACGACCTTAAGAAATTCGAGAAGCTCGACTGCATCCAAGCGATCAATGTCATCGCAAACGATCAGAACCCGCTTACCCATCGTCCTAAGGAGTTCGGCAAGCGCTTCAAACTCCACTGACCACGGTTGCCGGGCCGTAGCCTCGTCGACTATTAGTTGCCCGACGCCGCTCAAGGCCTTGCCTACTCCAGGGATAGCGGCGAGCACCGGACTGGCCCACTTCGCGTATTTACGCAGTGCAGTTCTTGTGGCATCATCCTCAGCAAGCCCCCCGCCCACTGCGGTATCGAGTGCAGCGACGAACTCAAGCTGTAGGGCAGCTGTACCTGACGCTGCCCAGGGTGTGAAAGATTGCGTGACCCAACTATTTGGAAGAATCTTTCCCACCATCGAAGCCACAGACGACTTCCCACTTCCCCAAGGACCTACCAGGCCAAACACCGTGCTTGGGGCTCCGATAGGAACCTCATCAATCGCCTCCGCCAGGAGCTGTGCGAAGCGCTTTCGACCAAAGGTATCCTCCTCAATGCCATTGATCGGTTCATCTGACCACGCTTCGAGGTTTGCCATAGGTGCACCATATCCGATGGTCACACCTCCATAAGCTGGCCCCTGGGTGAGGGGTCAGTGGGAGTAACGACAACAGCGGTAAAGAGCCCCTAAAAGCACTCTTTCACTGTCAGGCAGGAAGAGCCCTAACGTCCGGGAACCACCCTGCGGGGGCCTTCTTGGGTTCAAGGTGCTCGGGCTCGCGGTGCTTTTGCATGTCGCATTTGTAGAACGGTCCGCGCGGGTCGAGGAGCACGCTCATGTGGTGGTCTGCGTGGTCTTTGAACCAGACGCTCATGCCGGTGGCACCGTCGAGTCTGAGATGTTCCCAAGCCCGCCACAGCGCTTCCACCCGGGAGACAGCTTCCGGATGGAAATACCATTCGATGCACCACTTCGCTGCCCGACCGTCGACATCGCGGACGTAGGTAGGGAGCAGCTGCTCGTGCAGGAACTCTTCGGCAGAGCCGTAGACCAACTGCGGGGGCTTCTGCTGCTCTCCGGCATCAGCGCCAGCCTCCTCAACGTCTGGGCTGGGAGTTTCACCGAAGCGTCCGATTTCTATCGCCATGCCCTAATCCCTTACCCCGTCACCCATGGATTTGCGGTCGCTGCCGCTGCCACCGGTACTGGTTCGTCCTCCGCCTGCGGGCTGTACTTCTTGATGGACGCTTCCACGGTTTCCTTGTGCGGGCCCGTGTACCAGGGCAGTGTGCGCACCAGCGTTGCCGGCGCCCCCGAAGCGAGGACCACCGCGCGGCCGCGGTCGAGTTCAGCGAGGTTGGAGACGTCGAAGATGCGCTCCTTGGACTCCTGACGGGAGCGGCTGGACCCGGATTTCCCTGATGAGACGGAGACGTTGATGTAGCTGTAGTCCCCGATCAGGTCGGAGAGTGCACGCAGGAAGCCTTCTTCGGCGACACCGCCGCCGTACACCTTCACGTTCGCGGCCGACCAGATTTTCCGCATGTTCGCCTCGCCCCAGAGCTCGACGCCCTGGGACCAGGACTGCAGGATGCCCATAACGATCAGGCCCTTGGATCCGTAGTGGCTGAACTGATCCGGCAGGCCGGCCCAGCGAACAACGTTGGCCAGCTCGTCCAGGGCGAACAGGGCAGGTTTGGGCAGCCGGCCGCCGCTGCGCTCTGCCCGTTCCTCCATCGCTTCGGCAATGGCGACCGTGAGGGCTGTGGTCAGCGGTGCCGCGGAGCCGGCACCTTCCTTGGAGAGGATGTAGATGGTCTCTTGGGAGGCGGCGAAGGCGTGCGGGTTGAACTGCCGTCGCCCATCACTGGCGACGCTTGCGCCGCCTGTCGGTGCGACCCAGCGGAGCGTATTGCGGCTCTTGAGGCACTGGATCATCTTCTCGGCGGTTCCGAAGATGCCGTCTCGCTGCTTGTCGGCCAGCTTCAGCGTGGACTCCAGGCCCTTGTACTGCAGCTCGTAGTCATGCTCACGGAGGATTTCGATGGGTTCCTGACTGACCTGCTCAGTCACCCACAGGTAGACCTGCGTGATCGGCAGATCGCCAAGTGCTGCCGCGAGGAAGTACGAGGACAGGATGTCTTCGGCCTTGGGATCGAAGTAGGCATCCGGCTTTGACCCGGGAACCCGGGAACCGACCGCGAAGTGCTGCGTAAGCTTGTACGCCTTCTCTTCGTCGGTGACGTAGGAGAGCGGGTTCCACCACCAGTCCGGTTCTTCCTGGGCGATCTTCTGCGGATCGAACACCCACACCGGGGCCGTGGCCTCGCGGACGCCGCGGGTGCCGTCCACGACGTCGCGCTTGTTCGACGTCGAGACCACCGCGCCGGGAGCGTCCAGGATCGCGGGCATCACCCGTGAGGTCGATTTCCCGGTCCGGGGTCCCCAGATGTCGAGGCTGAGGTCTTCCCAGGACTGGACGAATTTCTGGCCGGTGGAGACGACCTTGCCGACGACGATGCCGGGGTTGTCCTTGATGCCCAGCCGTTCGGCCTTGGCCTGCGCTCCCTTGTCGGAGAATGCGGCGAGGGACTTTCCCCGGCCAAGGTAGCGGGCGGCCTTGTCCACGCGGGCACGCTTGGAGGCGCCCTGCCGCCATGCCACCAGGACGACGACGCCCAGGGCCAGGATCAGGCCGGCCATGACGCAGACGACGACGGTGGACTGGGTGGGCCAGGGCACCTTGCCCTTGATGAGCCCGGCGATCAGGTCAATGGGGTGCGCCGGCGGCGCGTCGATGCCTGCCATCCAGGAGCCGATGTGTGCGGCCGCGTATGTGCCGCCGCCGAAGACGACGATAAAGCCGATGGCCAGCCATACGAGGATGGCGTCGCCGAGGCCCATGCCTTTGCGGTTCGGTGCGCTCACAGTGAGCCTCCTTCAGTCGGCACGATGGGTGCGGGCGGGTCAAGGATCGGTTCCGGGGATCCGTGCCATTTCCCGTCGGTGTCGTTGACTCCGTCCGGGCCGTGCTCCACCGAGGTCAGGCCCACCTGGACCGGGATCCCGGGCCGGCCGCCGACCTTGATGAGGAACTTCCCGCGCCCTGGCGGTTCGACGTCGATGCCACGGGAGTCCCACGCGGGTGGGTCCTGCCAGGAAATCAGCTTTTGTTGTTCCTGCCGGGACAGGGGTATTGCCGAGGTCAGCAGCGGCATCTCGGATGCGGGAAGGCCGCCGCAGATGACCATGCCGGAGCGTTCGACGAAGCCGCGGGCTTTCATCCGGTCCTCTTCTGCCGGCAGTGCCAGCAGGTCGGACATGGTGTGGGAGATCATGATCTGCCCGACGCCGACGGAGCGGTTGAGCCGGGTGAGGGCGTCCACCCGGTCGACCATGCCCTTGCCGGCACGCAGCGCCCGCCACAGTTCGTCGAGGACCACGAAGTAGTTCCTGCGCGGTTCCAGGCCCGCGTCTGCGAGGGCGTTGGCGACGTTGACGGTGCCGAATCCGTAGGACCAGCAGGCCAGCAGCACGGCGGCCTGCAGGTCGGTTTCGGTCTCGTCGATGCTGGAGACGTCGAAGACCACGGCGCGGTCCCGCTTCATCGGGTTGGTGGTCTGGCGGGAGAAGATTTCGCCGAGCTTTCCGCCCCCGGTCAGGCCCAGCAGGGTTGCTTCCAGTGCCCGGGTTTCCTGGAGGTAGATGTTCATGTCGCCGCGGTCCAGCGCGACCTGGCGCAGCTCATCCGGGGCGGAGACGATTACATCGAGCAGGTCTTTCAGGACCGGAATGCCGTCGAACCGGTCATCGAGGACCCGCAGGGCCCGGTCCAGGATGGTCTGTTCCTGGTCGGTCGGCGGGTTGTTCCGGCTGATGGTGATCAGCGAGACGACCATGGTCAGCCGCCGGCCGTGGGCGTCGGCGCGGACCCGTGCGGCGTCTTCGTGGTGGCCGCTGTCTTCCAGCAGCTGGGCTGCTTCGACTGCCTGGCCGGGGTCGAGGATGTTCATGTATCCGACGCCGCGGCCGAGCTTGATGACCTGCCCGCCGAGGGCTTTCACGGCTTTGACGTGCTCGCCTTTGAGGTCGCCAAGGATCAGGGGGTGGACTCCCTGAGCCGAGAGGCCGATGAACATCCGTCGGACGACGGTGGACTTTCCGAGGCCGGGTTTGCCGAGGATGAACGCGGACGGGTTGGAAATCAGCCGTGCGCGCTGGAACCAGCTGATCGGGTCACAGCACACCGTTGCCTGGGTTTCCTCATGCCGGCCCAGCGGGACACCGATCATGGGCGAGGATGCACCCGAAGAGAACGGCCACAGTCCGCAGACCTGGACGGTGGTTCCCCGGTACTCCCGGACGGAGGGGAGCAGCTGGGCCATGCCGCCGCCCCGTCCGGTCCAGCCCCGCGAGCCAGGCCCTGCTTCCTTTGCCGGGGCTTTTGCTGTCTTTACTGTCTTTGACTTCTTTGCTGTCAAAAGCTTCATGCGGGCCATTAGAGGGCGTCCTTAATTTCGGAGGGCACCATGCTGTGCTTGGGCAGGACCAGCCCCAGGGGCAGGGACGCCGCGAACGCGGTGTCCTGGGAGCCGTAGGCGCGGCGCAGCAGCACGCGGGCGGTACCGGAGGTCTGTTCAATGGCAGCAACGGCGTCCGGCAGGCGTTCCTTGTCGGTGACCGTGGCGGTGACGACCATGCCGAAGTTCACCAGACCGGCGCCCTGGGCTTCTTCCTGGGCGGTCTGCACAGCAGAGCGGGCATTCACCAGCGCCCGGGCTGTCGGGCGGGTGCCCGAGGTGATGCGGACGTTGGCGTTGTTCTGGTCCCGCTCAACTACCGCTGCGGCACGGGCGGAGTCCATCGGACGGTAAAGCAGGGAGATGCGCTTGCGGTCAATGTCCCCGTGCGGGGCCAGAAGCCGGGAGAGGACGGAGGAGTTCACGGACCCGCGAGGAGCCCCGGTCATGGTCCAGGAGGCCGAGAACGCAGAGTCGTGCCGGTAGTCGTCCCAACTGGCCTGCGTCGCGGTCGGACCGACCTCGCCCCAGGTCAGCGACACCGGGGTGCCGGCCGCGTGGGCCTCATCAATGATCAGCGCTGCGGGCGGGTCATAGGCGATCCGTACGACCTCGCAAAGTTCCTGCGCAGACATGGGCCGGGCGATCCCGGCGCCGGTGGACTGCAGCCGGGCCGAAAGACCGGGAATCCGCGAGGCCAGGTCGCGGGCGACATCCTCCGGGGTGCGCTTTTTCGAGCCCGCGCGCAGGGAGGCGTTGAAGGTCAGGGAAACCCAGGCGCGGACCGTGGCTGATCCTTCCGGGTAGGTTTCGACGACCTCGTGGAGCATGTCCTTGGCGAACTGAGGGGCGTCCGGGTCGATATTCAACATGACCTCATTGCGCAGCCGGTACCCGGAGTCCGGTGCGGTCTCAACGGTGACGGCGGCCGCGTCCAGGCCGGCCTCGTCGGCCAGCCCGGCGAGCCAGCCGCCCCAGTTCGCGACCCAGGCATCGACCTGTTCCGGGTCCACGAGGGAGGCCCCGTCGGGTTCGGTGGAGAAGACCACGGTGAAGTGGCTGGTGGCCGGCACGTGCAGCATGGCGAAGGGGCGCTTGTAGGAGTCGGTGAACTCGTAAAGGGTGGACTTCGCAGCCAGCCCTGGGAGCTGGTACATACCCCACTCCGTCACGCCCAGTGGACCGGAACGGTACAGATTCGTCCCTGAGGACTTCGAGACCTTGAACGCCATGCGGATACCGAGACGGTCCACTACTGACTGGCCGTGCTTGTCTTTGACTGTCAGCAGCAGGGCGCAGGCGCCGGCGACCGCGAGGACGCCCAGGCCGGCGATCAGGCCCCAGATGGCGAAGCTGACGATGCCCAGCAGGAGGCCGACCATGACAATCGCGGTGCCGATCGCGCCGAGGTTGCCCAGGCCGGCTGAGCGCGGAACGCGCCAGTTGCCGTAGGACGGTTCTTTGTATTCGGTGTTAATTGCTGCCACTGGGGCCCTCCCCGGTTGAATCCTGCGCGGTCGTCTTGATTGCCTCTGACGCCCTGGACGCCACCTGTACGCCTGTCGCTACGGCCATGCCAGCCGGGCCCGCCGCCGTGGCTCCCGTCGCAGCCCCAGCACCTCCGGCCGGTGCTGCAGCTCCCGCTTTGCCTGCGGTGCCAGCGGCGCCGCCCGGACCCGAAGAGCCAGGCGTTGGCTGCCCTCCCCCACCGCGGGGGCCTGAAGATCCAGAACTACCCTTGGGAGAATTGCCTGTGTTCGTGCTGGTTGTGCTGCTGGTGCTGGCTGGGGTGGGCGCTGCATTGCCCCGTCCACTGCCAACTCGGCCCATGGACACAGCCCCGGTTGCAAGGGCACCCACGGCGGTTCCTGCCGCTGCCCCACTGCCAGCGGCAACGGCTCCCACCATCGGCGTGACGAACCGCATCAGGGCTGGAAGGGCTAACAGGGCAACGATCATCAACGTGAACCCCGTGATGGAGCCAATCAGGGCATCCTTCCCGCTGGTCTTGCCCATCAGCAGGAATGCGACCGAATACACGATGGCGGCAGCCGGCTTATAGAGAATGAAGGCGATGGTCCAACCAACTGCCTTCTGGAACCACTGCCTGCCCATCTCCGTATTCGTGAATGCGGCCGTGGTGGGCAGGATGCCCGCAAGGATCACCAGCATGCCGCTGCGGACGACCATGAGAACGATCTGAACCAGGGAGGCGATCAAGCCGACGAGGCCCAGAACGATCAGAATGAAAGCCCCGACACCGGTCTGTCCCGTTACGACGAGGAGGTGCATCGATTCCGCGAAGCCCTTCCCGTCGGTGGATCGGTCAATAATGGCGGCCGCGAATGTGTCCGCCGCGATGATCAAGATGGAGATGACACCCACACCAAGACTGGACACCACAGTGAGGGTGATGAGGGAGCGTAGGAGATCTTTCAACGGTGCGCCCCGCTGCTCCCAAATCATGCGGATTCCTCCGATGATGACTGCCAGGACGGCCAAGGTCAGCGTCCATGGCCACAGCTGGCTGTTCACTGTGGAGACCACCGGGCTCGCTCCGGTGCGGTCCTCGCTGATCAGGTTCACCGTTGGCATGGAGACCCAGAAGGTCGACAGGGTCGTCACCATCTGGCTCATTCCCTCCATGATGGACTTCGCCAAGTTGCTGATTGCATCATCTGCGAGGCCCTGAACCCAGTCCCCAAAGGGGTTCCATGCGGGTTTCATGCTCCACTCCACGGGATAAAGCCGGACAGGTCCCGTATCTGTCGCGGTTCTTCCAGCGGCGCGCCGTTATCGGCGACGACGCCTTTCCAGTCACCGTCCTGCCAAAGCAACGTGGTGCGAACGGAGGCAAGCGCACCGTTGTCTGCCTTGAACGCCAAGTCGACGACGGCTTGGTTGGCCGCATAGGAGACGTTGAATCCGGCGATCTGAATTTTCACTGATGAAGCGGGAGCCTGAGTCTGGGGCGCTTTCATGCCTGCTTCACGACCAGGTCCCTTTGCAGCGAGCTGTTCGGCGATGGCGCGTTCCTTTGAAGGGTCGCTGCCCAGAGCCCAAAGGTTCACAGCCGCGTAGAGCGCACCCTTTGGTGTGTGGGCGAAGCAAGATCTGATCCCCTGGGCGTCTGTCTTCCCCGGACCAATTTGTGGGTCGGTGGGAGCAGCCATCGTTCCTACCAGCTCCCATTTGGTTTCCGGTGCTGCGCCCAGTGACGTTTCCGTCGAGGTTGGAAGACCGCACACGCTGCTGCCAGCGGCAGAGGCGCTGGGGCTGGCAGCAGGCGTGCTGCCGGTTCCGGGAGCCGGTGGTGCTGGCTGTGCGTCACTCTGTCCTTTGGGGAGCAGGAAGATGACAATTCCTGCTGCCACCAGCGCGATCACCAGCACGGCCGCAATGATGAATCCGGGTTTGGTGAACGGATTGCTTTCGGTGGTGCTCTCTGTTGACTGGCTCATACAGAACCTCCCGTTGATGGTGCTGGCTTAGACGAAGGCGCGGACGATGCCCGCGGCTCCGGTGATGATGATGCAGCCCATGAGGACCCAGCCGAGCTTGCCGATCGCCTGTGCGCCTTCACCGCGCTGGAGCTGGATGACCATGCCGATGCCGACGATGATGACGCCCAGGACGCCCAGGACCAGGCCGATACCGGAGGCCCAGTTCAGGATGGTCAACAGACCGCCGGCCTGCGCGGGGACGACGGGGGTGGGGTTGGGAATAACGCTGGTTGAGAGTGCAGTGAACGTGTTCATGGTGAGACCTTTCAGTGGGTGGTTGCCGTGGCCAGGGCGGCCACGTCGGTAATGAAGCGTTGGTATTCGCGGACGGCTGGCAGCGCTGTGGTGTCCGTGTGCCGCCAGGCGTCCACCCAGGGCAGAGTCCAGAATCGTGGTGCTCCGCCGCCTACGAGGGCGGTGAAGTCCCGAAGCGCTTTGGGTGTCTTTCCCGGGGCGTCTGCAAGGACGGCGAGGCCGAGCAGGTCGACCTGCGGGGCAGCGCCTGACGCCCATTGGGTGAGTGCGTTCCTGGCAGTTGTCAGGCCGCGCATGTCTGCGCGGCAGACCAGCAGCACCTGCGGGCTGCCGCCGCTGGGGAGGACAGGCCAGCAATGATCCGTGGAACGGGCAGATTCGATGAGGTCAGCGATCCGGCTTTCACCCGCTCCCCCATGGGTACCAACAACCCAGAGGCGGGCTGTGCCGGCCATGCTGCGGGACGCCAGCCGGTCTGCCGCGTCTGGCTCGATCATGCCCCGCAGCGGTGTGCTGATGACCGCCGCCGGCGGGACAGCCGCAGCGCGGGTTTCCTCAGCCGGATCGTCAGCCGTGGGGCGGGTAACCCAGGGGTTCAGGGTCTGTTGCATTGGTCCTCCTCTCAACTCTCAAGTTCCGTAGGGATCGTTCTAGAAGCCTTTGGCGACAGCGGCCGCTGCCGCGAGCCACGCCCGCTGGGTCGCAGTCTGGAGCGCTTCGTAACGGATCGGCCCGTTGACCAGGGCGGGGTCGTACGGGATACGGACGACGGCGCGCACGAACGGCTCGAAGCCGTCCGCGATCCGCTGAGCCTCGGCTTTGGCGCGCTTGAGGGCGTCTCCGGTCATGCTGCGTTTGGCGTCGGTGGATTCGGAGACGATCACGACGGCGTTGCGTGCCAGTTCGGCGTCGTGGCCACCACGGGATTCGAGGGTCTGCAGTGTCAGCCGGGCTGCTTCTGCACGGTCCTCGATGGCGGTGACGGGTACGACGAGCTGGTTGGTGTGGGCGATCATCCGCCGCCAGTTGGCGGCCCGGGCGGTGTTGCCGGAGTCCATGATGACCAGCCGGTAGTACCGGGTGAGGACCTGGTGGGCGATGTCCACTTCCTCTGCGGTGACTTCGTGGTCGCCTTCTTCGTTTTCGTCCGAGCGCAGCACGTCGAACTTGTCGGCGGTCTGGTGGTGGACGAACTTGGCGATTTCGGCCGCGTTCGTGGACGGGGACAGCAGCTCGGTGGAGGAATCGATCAGGTCCAGGACGCTGCGGTCGTGGGCGCCCTTCTCGGTCCGCCATCCCAGGGTGCCCTGGGATTCGTTGTTGTCCCAGGCCACCGTTGCGGCGCCGCTGTAGCGGGCAAGGATCGCCGAGAGCATTACGACCGTGGGCGTCTTGTTGGCCCCGCCCTTGCGGTTGACTACGGCGATGGTCCGCGGGCCGGGCCAGTGCTGGCTGACGGTGCGGATGTCTTCGCGCTCGGACAGCTCCTCTGCTGAGGGATCCATCCGGAAGCCCAGGCGAGTCAAGGTCCCGCGCCAGCCCTGCGTGGCGGGCTCCAGCACGGGGGCGCTGACCAGGAAGGAGGTCTCCTTCAGGCTCCGCCGCGTCACCGGCGCTTCGGTTGCAGGAGCCTGCGCGGGTGCCTCGGCTGGGGCGGCTTCCTCGGCCGCCGGTGTCTCTACGGCAAGGGGCGGCCAGGGCTGGCGTTCCGCCGACGGCTGGGCAGGTTCAGCCTTCACCGCAGACGTTGGCTCGGGAGTGGTGTCGGTGACTTCGGCGGTGGCTGCAGCGGGCGTGCTGGCGGGTACGGCAATGCGGCGGCGTCCGGGCCGGGGCTCGTAGGAGACGGACTCGACGTTGCCGCCCGGGTGGACGATCAGTTCGCCGTGGCCTTCGGGATCCTCGATACGGACGCGGACGGGGCGCTGCAGGGTCCTGGCTTCGGCCACGACAAGGGCCAGGGCGTTGTCGCGCAGGTCCTGCAGCGTCTGCCCTGCAGGGACGACGCGGGAGTTTCCTGCGACGGTGACCTCGGCTGTGCCGTTGTCGCTGATGATGGCCTTGATGTTCGGGAAGGCCAGGACCTCTGTTGGAGTCGTGCTCATGAAACCTGATTCCTTACGTTGACGGGGTTGGTGAGGTGCGGGTGTTTAGGACGTGGGCGGGGTGAGCCGGTTGACCTTCCACGGGGCCTCTGGGCCTGTGCGGAGCAGCTGCACGGTGTAGGTACCGGCATCAGTCGGCACGGCTGCCATAACGCCGTAGCCGTTCGCCTCATCGACCGTCAGCGTCGCGGGGCTAGTGACCCGAGTGGCGGGGACATTGGCGGGATCGACGGCGGAGTAATCGGCGGTTGCCTGCGGCGTGAGCCAGCGGGCCAGGTCGTTGGCCCACTGTTTTTCCTCCACGCCCGGGCGGGCGAAGTCGGTCATGGCCTTCTCAGCAACGTCGACGGCCGCGTCCTTACTGGCCTGGTCCCAGGTAATGCCGATCGTGGCCGGCACCGTGCCCCCTGGAGCCTGCGGGCCACTGCCGGCGCTTAACGAAACCGGCGCGGAAGGCGTGATTGTGGTTTCAGCCGGTGCCGGCGTGGTGTTCGCTGCCGGGGCGCACGCGGCGCAGAGCAGGGCCATCGCGACGAAGCCCAGTGACTTTTTCACGTTCTCTCCTCTTGAGTAGGCAGGTATAGGAAGGCTGAAGGGACATCGCTGCTGACGGTCCGGGTGTAGTAGTTGTGGTTATCCGGGGGCGGGTTGCCGTTGTAGCCCTCTTCGACGTAGGTGCCGTTGTCTTTGACCGCTTTGACCACCGCGACGTGGCCGAAAGTGGGGTCCGCTCCCCCGGCCCCCGGCGCGTACCAGACAACCGCCCCGACACGAGGAACGGAACCGGTGGGCCAGCCCTTGGCATCCCAGCCGGCCTTCCACGTCAGCGCCGAACCCAACTTCTGGCCGTCCGGGCGGAAGTTGCCGTTGAGGAACTTGAACGGTGCGCTGGTCGATCCCATCTGTTGGTTCACGCGCCACAGGGCGAAGTCCACGCATTCGCGGTAAAACATGCCCAGCGGCGATGCGGCCGCTGCGCCCGCTCCGGCCTGCATCCAGGTGGGTGAGTTTTTCCACGGGTAGTCATCTCCGGCGCCGGATTGTCCCGGAATCGCGCAGTCGCTGCCTTCCAGTGAGAAATTGCCGTCAGAGAGTGCCTGGACAAGTTTCACGGCCTCGGGCCAGTACCTCTGGTAGTGGTACGGGTCAGCGTTGCGCTGGACCTTGTTACCGGCAATGGTCGGCTCCAGCAGCTCCCAGCCGTTGACCTTCTGCAGCGCCTTGATGAAGTTCGTCGCACTGATGATCGGGTCCATCCGGTCCGCGTACGATCCCCAAGCACCGTTCCCGCGCTGCTGGAACAACCCCCGGGAATCTGGCCCGGCGGCGTCGCCGTGGTCAAGAACACGCAGCCCCGACTCCCCCAGGGCAACCATGACGCTGATCATCTGACCTTTTGCAGACAGCTTCAGAGCTTTGCCTGCGCCCATGATCGCCGCAGCATTCTTCAGCTGCTCCTGGGTGTAGCCGTCCACTTTGGTGTCACCGTTGATGGTCACGGAGACGGTCGGGCCGCAGTCTGCTGCGACGGGCTTCGCAGGCGTGAACATCAAGAGAACGGAAAAGATGAACCCAAAGAAGAGCCCGGGAACCACGATCAGCGACACAAGGCCTACTGACTTGCCCTGCATCACGACAGTTCCCTTGCACGGCAGCTGGTAGGCCAGTTGGCATCAAACCGCAACATGGTCATCCTGCTTCCCTCAATTTGAATCTGTCTTCACATGACAGCAACTGACTTTTACCGAGCATAGCGGGTAATTTAATTAGCCGCTATGGCGGTTGTTATGCGAGTACACACGCAAGTACGGCAAGATTGCAGGTATGCCCAGGTATGCCCACCCGAAGAACGCAGCCAGTTTGGAGCCGGTCATTAACGCGTTCGGGAACCTGACGCGGGTGGCCATCATTGGATTCCTGGCGCAGAACGGTCCTGCAACGCGGGGAGAAGTGGCGGCAGGCCTCAATATCGGAGTAGCGACAGCAAAGCACAATCTCCAACTGCTCACCGACGAGGGCATTACCACCCAGGATCCGCCGGCTACGGAAGAGCGGAACGGGATGCGGGTTCAGTACCTGCTGGCCGGCGAAGAGGTCCTGCGGCGCTACAAAAAGCTTGGCGAAGCTTTGGGCGTGGTCCCGGAAGGCGGCTAGGCGCCCTCTGTCACCACCTCCACCACTGCCATTGGCTGTGTGGTGGTAGTCAGGAGGGCCCGAAAAACAGCTTCTGGCAGCCTGCAAGTAGCGGCGCATGCACCAATCCTACTGAAATTATTTCAGTAGTGAATTTATTTCAGTGGGGCGTGGTGCCTTCGCCGCGCGTCCGGCCCGGGAGATTTCTCAGCGCATCAGTTACTGCGCGGACGGCCTCGATGTTCACTTCCCCAAGGACGCGTGCAGCAAAATGTTCGACCTCTGAAATGCGCAACGCTTCAATAAGCCGAAGTTCGGCTTCCACTCGCTCGGGGACAGGGCCACTGCGCTGCAGTAAGTAGTCGGGGTCCACGTCGAAGAAGTATGCGAGAGCTTTCAGCAGCTCGGGGTCCCACCGGTTGTCCGGAGAGCCGGCCAGGAGCCGATGCCATCGCGTCTTCGTCAGATTGAAGCCCTGTTCGGCCAGGCCCGCGCGGATCTCTTCGTAAGTGAAGCTGGCAGCATCCTTGGCATGCACGATGTCGAGAAGGAGCTGCAGCTTGGACGCCAAGACCTCACGGTCTGTCCTGCTGTCAATGGGGTTGGTGCCCTCAGTCATTTTTCCTGCTCTCGGAGCGGCATCTAGGCCGTTCGTAGTACCGGTCTGCTGTTCCATAACTGGGGACCCTGAACGTTCAGAAAAAATACTATGTCAGTTCAGAATCAGCACGCAGGCCGATCCGAATACGACGAGGCCTGTTACGAACCCGGCCAGCACCTGAGAAAGCGTGTGATCCCTCAAATACACCCTCGACCAACACACCAGAGGCGCGGCAATCACGAACGGGATTGACCAGACTCCAAACAGCATTGCCGAGGAAATCGTCGCTCCTCCAAGCGTCATGGCGTGCCCGGACACCTTCCAGAAAGGGCTGACGATAATGAGTGCCAGGATGCCGCCGAGAATGCCAGCAATGAGTGCCCACACAGTCACCGGAGTGTTGATCAATGTCAGTATTCCGCACCCAACAAGGGCTGATGCCAACGTCCACAGCATCACCGGACGGCGTTGCTTCTTATCTCCCACGTGGTGATCCGTGAGTTTCCCGCTGCGGGCAAGAATCACCACCACCAGCAGGGGCGCCAAGCAGATCGTCACAGCGGCCACGAGCCCAGGGAGCAGGGCGGCAACACCTCCCCCGTCACGCACTGCAGCGAGAACGAGCAGCAGCGAGAGAACGAGAGGCGGCTGCGCCACCTCCGTTGAAACGCGCGCCACACGCTGCATCGCCGAAGGAGTAACGACTGCGAATTGGGTGTCTGTAGCCACCTAAATTTCTGCCCTTTTCCTAAGCTCCAGCCCAAGGGGCTCGAGTGTGTTGGTCAACCGCCGCTGAGCCAGGAGAAGCGCCCTCTCAGCTGGCGGGGAATAAGCTGCCTGCAGGCCCGCGGCGCGAAGGTCGCCGACGGCAATAACCAGCGTGTACAACCGCTCGGACGGGCGGGGACCCAGTACGTCGGGCGCAAATGAAAAACCTGCCTCCGGCGCGTTCCCGGTACTTCTCACGGCAGGAAACTTGGAATGAAGCACGAGAATCCAGAAGCGATCCACGAGAGCCAGCCTGCGCCAAAGCCGCACCATTGGCGGTATGCCGAGCCCCAACGATGTGAGCAAGATTCCGCTGTAGAAGAGGGGCGTGAACAGCAAGAACGTCACATTGGCAAGGGAACCCTGGAAGCCGGTAAAGCGGAGGCTCATGTAGATGATCTCGTCGATGCAGCCCAGAACCATGAGGCCCATTCCAATACCAACCACCGTGGCGCTGGCGCGTACTGTGCGGCTGTCACGCGGACCAATGCTGACTCTTAGGACCGACAGACCCAGGCATCCAAGGATCACCATGTAGACCGTTGCGTAGACGTAAACCGCGGGCTGGTGAACGGTTTCCGGGATGAACGCATCCGTAGTCGGGACGAAGGACTGCAGGGTAAATGGGATGACTATTGCCAGCAGGAGTGCGGCGAGGAACAGCGGCCTGTGCGTCGCGCGGCGCTTGGTCACGGCTTCGGTGGGCAGCGCGCTGAACACACCGTCCCGGACCAGCCACACTGCTGTGGTAACTAGAAGGTTCCTCACTAGGTGGATCCAGTTTGTCCCCCCGATTAGAGCGTCAAGCGTGCTCTCCGGAACGATTTGGCCGGTACAGAAGAGGCCCACGACGCCGACACCGGTTGCTCCCAGGAACGCGGTCGATGCGTTGTGCCTCGCCACGAGGTACAAGCGCGCCGCGAAAACGACAGCCAACAGCCAGAATGCAGCTTGAATCACAGTCCAAAAATCCGTTCTGCGTCGGAGACGCAGGCATCCTGCCCCGTTACCAGCCGTTGAGCCAGTGCATAGGCGAGGTTTTCGGCCGCCTGCTCGGCCTCTCCCAAGGGAATGGCGGCCGGGCGGCACATCCAACTGATCCCGCGCCGCTTACCTACTCCAGAAAAGAAGCCTGCGGACTCAAGGCCGTCAGCTGGTTCACCCTGGTGCCCCAACAGAATGTGCCCGAACTCATGCAAAATGACATGCCGGCACCAGAACGCGTGACCGCGGCGGTACTGAATGATCCCCCGGTCAGGCATGTCGATCCACCGACCGGTGACACCGTCCGCCAGCACGTCATCCGCTACTTCATCGAACTCCAACGGTTTGCCGTAGGCCCGCTCTACTGCGGTGATTAGGTGCGGCAGGGTGGGAGAAGTCGGCAGCTGCAAGGACTGGATCGTCCGCAGGGACAACTCCGTAGGTTCTAGCAAATGATTCGCCATCCGTCCTCACACAGTCCACATGCCACTGAAATTATTTCAGTGATGTGTAGTATTGATTTAGCGCCTGACCGGACTAGGCAGGCAAGGGCAAACCATACCAAGGTGCTCTTAACTCTGCTTGTCACGCGGCGTGCGAAGGAGGCTGGCCCGCCTCGGGCTGACCTTATCAAGCGGATTTTAAGGCGCCGGGCACAGGAAGAGGATACGAATTGCTGACTACCCCGATGGCGCCACCTCTGACTTACACCCGGTCTGCCCAGCCAATCTGCGACGCAGTGACATTGTGCGTACGAACAGAAATACAACCGACACGCCGCAAACAATATGGGCCAATCGAAACTGTTACATGTTGACTGGTCCTATGGCTATCAAGGGTCACAGCAAGGGTGGGCAACGCAGCAAGGGTGCCCGCCATCTCGTTGGAGCGCGCATGCCTCTCGCAGATGCCGAGAAGCTGTTCGCCATAGCTGAAGCACATGGCTGCTCTGTTAGCGACTACGTCGCGTCCTTAGTGCATGATCACCTATTGACCATTGACATTGAAACGTTGCACGGTCAGGAGGCTTTGCCTATCAGCCGCGCCAGTTAAATGAAGAAGGCCCGCGGGATGCGGGCCTTCTTATGAAGTTATCCAAGCTAGCTGTTGTGATTCCGCCAAGACTCTTCAACAGCGAGCTTCATACAGATACCGGGTATTTTCATGCCCTTTTCCATATGGAGTTGATTCCATCATACACGCACACCCATTTGCGATAGGTGACGCCTGGCCGACCGCGCCCGACGGCGTGTCGGAAGTGGGTCTTCATCCGCTGTCGCTGTCTGAGAGGGACCAGGCAGCAGCGGAGTGGCGTGCCCTGGCACCCTTGATAGCCTCAGGGCCGTGGATGCGCCTGTCGAAGGACGGCGGCAAGACCTACAGGGACAGCGGAGAGCGCGAACTCTCCGCTGCTCTGCCGTCCTTTCCCGCTGCGGTCCGCACATGCGGTCGGGATGGGATGGTCCGCACCCTCTGTCTTGACCTTGACGTCAGCCGAGGCGGACAGGACAAAGTCGATGACGACCACCGGCAACTGCGCAGCTGGTTCTCCGCCAATGAGGTGCGATGGATCGAGGACCAGTCCCCCAGCGGCGGCCGGCACCTCTATGTCCCCCTCAACTTTGGAATCGTCTTCACCGACGCCAAAGAATTCGTCCAGGCCCTGGCCAAGCGATACACAAGCATCGACCCCGGCCCCCACGAGAACGCCGCCACGGGCGCCATCCGCGTCCCGGGCAGCGTCTGGAAAAGAGGCGGCTTCCAAAAGCTCACCATGAGCCTGAACACCGCCTACGACATCGCCAAAGCCCATCGCAACAAGTGGCCGGCATGGACCAAGCTGCGCGAGGACCTCCAAGAGGAACTGGCTGCCATCCGGCAACGCCGCACAGAGCCACTTGAACTGCTAGAACCTGGTGAAACAATCCCCCGCACCGGCGGCCCGACAGCCCTTAAGCCGAACAAGGAATACACAGCCCGCAGCGGCAACTACGACACCAGCAAATACAACTCCCCTTCAGAGGCACGGCAAGGAGTACTCGCCTCCGCTGCGGCAGCTGGGTGGGCCCTCACCGACGTGCAACGCCTCATGCACCAAAACATCTGGGCAGGCATGGTGGCCTTCTACTCCCGGTACTCCCCGGCGAACCGGGCCAAAGCGCTACAGCGGGACTGGAAGAACGCAGTGTCCTACGTCCAGGGTCTCCGCAAGAAAACCGAAGGCCACGAGGCAGAGAATGACACTAGGCATAAAAGCTACACAAGCCCGCCTAATACACACCCCCCAGTATTAACCCTGCTGCCGCAAGCGAAGTCTCCTGCCGAGTACGAATACCTGCTGAACTGGCGAAACGCGCTGGCAGTTTACGAGCACTCTCTAGCTGGTTCCCGGGCAGGCCTGGGTATCCGGATGCTGCTGAGGGCGATGGGAGAAGCCGCGTCTAAGGCCGGCAGCCGGTTCATTGAATTTGGGGTACGTTCCCTTGCTGTGGCCACCGGCACACACGAAACGACCGTGGCACGACAGCTTAGGGATCTGGCAAGCGGTGAGATACGGCTCCTCCGCTTGGCCAACGAAGGGCGCGGCGTGCGTGCCGATCTCTATGAGCTGGTGATCCCGGATCAATACCTGGAGCGGGCAGAAACGCGATCATGGCGGGCCGGCAAACTACACGCTCTCCGCCCAGTGTTCCGTGAGCTGGGCATCGTGGCCGCGTTCGTCTACGAAACCATAGAACAGGGCGATATGGCACCGACCGGAGCCGAGATAGCCCGTGCCAGCCGCCTCTCCCCCAGAGCCGTGGCCCAAGCCCTCGAACTCATGGCCGCCTGGAACATGGTCAACCGCGTCAACGGGCGCTGGGAGATCGTCACCGATACGAGCCTCCGCGCCCTGGCGGAACGCTTCGGAGTCCTCGAAGCCATCGGAGCGCAACTGAAACGCTACCGGGCAGAACGTGTCATCTGGCACCAGTGGCTCACCAAGCGAGCATTGTCTCGCGAACCGATCCTGGCCACCGCCACAGATGACTATCCCTACTGGCAATACGGCGGACCACCGGACGAAGAACAAACTATCGCCGGCTTGGTCTATGCGCGTGCATCTTAGGTGTGTCAGCTGAAGCCCCACCGCCAGCAGCAGTGCATAAGGCTATAACCAGTGCTATTGCTATAGCCATAAATTCAGCTATTGCGCTAGTTGCTTGAACAGCTTTATATCTTGCGGGGACGGTAGCAATGCGAATGGTAAGCAAAATAGCGAGTGTCGCTGCACCGGATAATGCTGTTCCACCCATAAGCTTTCAAGCGGAGACAAAGATAGAAGGCAGAGCAGGGAAGAGAGTAGGAACTCATATGGCGCGTTCAATACACGCTGTGGCGGAGAGGGAAGCCAGCACTTCCAAAGCCATTGAAAGGGTGGTCGCCCTCGCGAATGGTAAGGGCGGAGTCGGAAAGACCACTACGGTCGCAAACGTGGGCGGCTACGCCGCGCTGGCGGGCGCAAAAGTGCTCTTAGTTGACCTCGACCCTCAGGGTGATCTGGCACGCGATCTTGGATATGAGCCGCAAACCGGCCAGGAACTGTTTAATGCGCTCATCACTGGCACTGCCCCCCGGGTGCTTACTGAAGTACGAGAGAACCTGGACGTGATCCCTGGTGGGCAAGCCCTTGAAGACATCCAGGGACTCATGGTCTCGCGGGCCGGGCGTAACGATGCCGGCGACTTTGGCGACCTTCTCTACGCCGTTCTAGCGCCTATCGCTGAAGCTTACGACTTGATCCTTCTCGACACTCCACCTGGCGAGCGGACGCTTGTGGAAGGGGCGTTTGCCGTCTCCACGGCGGTCGTCATTCCGACAAGATCCGACGATGCCAGCCTTGACGGTGTGGAGCGCGTTGCCCGGCGATTTATGGCCGTTCGGGAGCGCAATCCGGCGCTTCAACTGGCTGGTGTCGTGCTATTCGGTGTTGGACCCCGTTCACTCCGCCTTGAGCGCAGCGTGCGCCATAGCTTGCAGGAAATGCTCTCAGACGTTGCCCCGGTCTTTAACACCCGGATTCGAAATCTTGAAAGCGCCAGTGCGGACGCTCGCAAGAAGGGCCTTCTGTTCTACGAGCTCGAAGGCGCAGCAACGGATGCCCAAAAGCAACGCCTCAAAGCGCTGCGGGCGGGGGAGAAGCCCGCCGAAGAGTTCTTTGCACGAAGCGCGGGAGATTTGGCCGAAGAGTATGAACAGCTAACCGGCGAGATCCTCCGCCGGCTCAACCAGATTGAGAGTGAAAACCTGTGAACGCGGAGCGACAGAGCCTGGCCGGTGCGTTTGCACCTGCCAGCCTGACCGCAGATGGAAGGGGAGCGAGCCTCCAAGGCCTGCTGAGCCCCAAACGTAAGTCAGTCTCTGCTGTACCCGGCCGTCCAGCAGGTCCCGAGGCTCTAGCTCCTGAACCTCCGGAGGAAGCCAAACCCGCCCAGGCGACTCGGGCAAAATCTTCGGAACAAGCAAGCGGCGCGATCCGCAACGTTGGTGTGTATCTGCCTCCAGTGCTCTTGGAGAAGGTCAGAGACATGGTTCGTAGTCACCAAACCACATACGCCGATCTCCTTGTAGAAGCCTTTGACGTGATCGATGAACGCACACTGGCTAAAGCCTTTGAGACCGACCCCCAACAGCCTGAGACCGGGATGCCTCGCAGGATTCGTCGACCTCGAGGTGCTGCAGGAATCCAGATTAACGTACGCCTAGACGATCAACAGGTCCGATGGATTGACGAGAAAATGAAGCGGATGGAAGCCCCCTCACGTAGTGCCTTCATCACGGCCGTGTACAAGTTGTATCTGGAGAAGGAAGCAGGCTGAGTGAATGCGCCGACTGCTCGGCCGGCTCTAGTCTCTGGTCTCCAGTCTGGCCAGTATTTGCCGTGCCTGGTCTAGGTGTCCGTTCACCTGTTCCACGGCACGTCGCGCGGTGCCGTACGCCTGTTCGGCGTCCCGCTCCAGCGTCAGCTTGTCGTCACTGGTTAGCTCACTGAGCCTGTCCTGTACGTCCAACAGGTGCCGGTAAATCTGGTCTGCGGTGGCTGTGTGAATATCCACGGGCTAAGCACCTTCCATGCTCAGGTATCGGTACACGGTGGCGCGGCTGGCCCCGATGATCTTTCCTATGTCGGCAGGCTTCAGGCCGGATGCTTTGTACTGCTGGGCTAGCCTGACTTTCTCATCCTCTGCGGTGACCTCACGCCGTCCTGCCTTGCGCCCGTTTGTCACAGAGTGGGAAGGGAACTTTAGCTGTCCTGGTGCCCCTCAAAGGGGTGTTCCCGGAGGGTAGCGGCAATGGCCCGGACTGCGGTCGGGTCTTCGGCCCAAGGTCCCCCCGTCCGCGTGCATGCATGGAAATTGGTCACTTTCGACTCTCGGGCTGCCTCCGTCAGCTCGTCCCAAGCAGCTCGAAGATCCTGCGCATGATCCGCTGAGGAAAACCCGCTCTGGGCGGCCTCAACTGAGTGTGACGGGCTGGAAGGTGCCGGGGCGGGAGCCTTGCGCTGAAAGAAATTTTTGAGGCCCATTTCTTGCACCCTTTCTGAGCGGATTGAACAGACAGCGTAGCAACCGCGACACCGCGATGTCCGGCACGCCGTACGCTTCGGGTGCGAGCGGCTTTGAAGACATCCTGGAACTGCGCCTGCTGACTGCAGGCCCGGCGACCGGACCGGTAGATTTCGCCGTGAAAGACCACCGGCTCGACGAGCACTGACCCTGTGCAGCCGTGACACTGTGCAGCGCTGACGCTGCACCCAAAGATTTTCCTTTGCAGAGGGAAACCCTGGGATGGGCCGGCACACAAGTGCTGGCCCATCCTCACCCCCGCAGGTTCGGAGGCATGTTGCCGCAAGAACATGGCGGCCGCGACGCCGCGGCGGGCCGCCATGAAGGGGGCCCGCCTCCAGCCGGGCCTTTGCGTCTTAGGTTTCGTCGGACACGTGGACCAGATGCCATCCATCCCACCCCGGGTGTTTGCGCACCTCCAACGTCCGGAAAGGAGACGTTGAGGTGGCGCGCACCTGCAGGCGCCAGAATTCGACGCCGACAATGTTGCCCTGCCCCTTCCCGGCCGGCAGGTTGGACTCCCACCAATTCCAGCGGCTGAACCAGTGCACCGGCTCGGCCGCCACAGGCCAGAGCCGGCCCCGCCAGCGCACGGCCAACGGCACCCCCTGGGGTGTGAACCGGATGTCGACCGGCTCATTGAGCGTTCTCTGGCCTGTGTGTTCCTGTACCGCTGTCATTGGCCTGCGCCGTCCTCTCTCCCAAAGCCGTGTTCCGTACCTGATCGTTCCGCCGCCGCACCGCGGACGCCCAGACCCAGGTCACCCGGCGGACCCCACCGTCGGTCCAGGTGACCTGTACCGCCCGGGACGTCCAGCCGAACGCCTCACCGGCGACCAGCTCGGCTGCACCCGGGAACCGGATCCACGCCCACACCGGCACACCCGGCACCACCCGGGTGACGTCGCAGTGCTCGAAGTCCAATTCCTCCGGTGTCAGCGACACCGGCTCGGCCCGCCTGGTGTAACGGGCCGCCAGCTTCGCCGGCACCTCCCGATCCATCCCTTAAAAATAGAACACATATTCGAATTAAGCGAAGCGCCCGAACCAAAGATTTCAGCGTCTGGCCCCGCCCAGTGACTCCAAGGCGTTCCTTGTATCGTGGGCTGCATGGATGCCGGGCTGCCGGAGGGTCTGCGACCGCCGGTGAAGGTGGCGTTGGCCCGTGCCGTGGGGAAAATGCCAGGCCCCGGGGCTCTACCCGGCGGAGCCTGGTACGAGCCCAAGTGGGACGGCTACCGCGCAGTCCTCGCCCGCGACGGGGATGACACTTCCATCTGGTCCCGGCAGGGCAAGGACCTTTCCCGGTACTTCCCGGACCTGATCAACGCGGCAGCCGAGCTGCTGCCTCCCGGCTGCCTGCTTGATGGCGAAGTCGTGATCTGGTCCGAGGACCGGCTGGACTTCACTGCGTTGCAACAGCGGCTCGTTACCTCGGCGAAGGCTCTCCCCACGTTGGTGCGTA